>CAZMHS010000025.1:0-2208 GCA_964566185.1 uncultured Alphaproteobacteria bacterium | reverse complement strand
CTGGATTTGTCTGTGTAATTACTAAAAGTTGTTGTATCTTAACCTCAAACATAGGATGAATATTGCAATATGAAAAATGCGTATCTTATACTTGGAAATGGCTTTTCAATTGATTTTTTGCATCATTATAACTCATCGATCGAGTCTGGTATTTTCGAGAAAATTGATGTACAAAATCTATTTCGTTTAGGCGATAAAATTGGTTCCCCGTGGAGCGAAAAGCCTGGTTTTTTATCATTCAAGACATGTCCAGCACTATGGATGCTTGGAGCAAGGCCATGGAATACTATGGGTGAGAGTACAGCATTAATCGAAGAAATAATTACTTGTGCTAATATGTTTTTTGATTTTATTAATGAGCCAGAGCAAAAAGAGAAACGTCTTGAGATGGAAAGTCAAGGAAGCGACCAGCCATACCTAAGAGCTTATTCTGAGTTAATTGTTTATCTGCGTCACTTATTTTCTTGTTACGACAGCCTTATTACCAGTAAAGATCTGGAGAACTTTGTTGCGAACGCAGATGAATGGGGCTGGCTTCAATTTCTTAAAGGAATTGTAAATAAGTCATATAGTAATATTACAGTAATAACATATAATTATGATATATGGCTTGAACGAATTCTCAACGCTCTTGAAATCCCGTTTTTTATTAGCGGTTTTGAACCAGCTATAGAAGGCGCTGTCGAAATAATAAAACCTCATGGCTCGATAAGTTTTGTACCCAAAGATGTAGGTGGATCAACATATAGCATTAACTACAGCTTAGATTTTGAAGGCCCATCTATCGAGCGATTAAAACTGACATATGATGAATTGAAAACATATACTAAGGGAGCCATCATACCACCAGCAGGAGATTCTTCTCGTCTCGAGACAACAGCTCCGTGGTCACACACGCTTAGGCAACGAGCTGTTGAAGTTGCAAAGCAAATTGAGAGCAATGATGATGTGGTACTTTGCGGCATATCATACTGGCATGTTGATCGCAGAGAAATCGACGAATTGCTTATTAATCTTAATCAAGATGTAAATTTCACATTTATAAATCCCTTACCGCCAAGAGACTTGAATGCGGTATTAACGAGTATCTTCAAAAACTATGTTCATCAGAGTTCGTCTTCTCGTATTGGAGGAATATTAAATGGCAAAACTATTTGAACGAAAGTCAACTTCATTAACTATTTCTGAGTTTTACGATAATTATCTGTCGAATAAGTATCGCTTTGATGTTAGCTATCAGAGAAAAAGCGGTGTGTGGTCTGAAGATAAAAAATCATTTTTGATTGACTCGATTCTGAAAAATTACCCAGTTCCTGCAATTTTTTTACGCCCTTGTGTCGACAATAACACCGGTAAAACTGTATATGATGTGGTTGACGGGAAACAGCGTTTAGAAGCAATTATAGATTTTATTGAAAACAAAATTTCGTTGACATCCTACTTTGCTGAAGACGATTTTATTGATGATGCCAATATTGATACTGCAAGTGCCATTGCTGGTTTAACTTTCGATGAAATCAAGAAAAAAAACAATGATTTCCCAGACTATATAAAGCAATTTTGGACTTATGCGCTGAATATTGAATATTTATACGAGCAAAAAGAAGACCTTGTTGCGACAGTTTTTGATCGGTTAAATCGTAATGGTGAGCCATTGACAAGGCAAGAACTTCGAAACGCCAAATATTCCGACAGTATATTACTAGCCACAATAAAGGATTTGACGGAAAATGAATTTTGGAGCGATAAACTTGCGCGTCTAAAAAGCGTTCGCATGGAAGATATCGAATTTATTTCTGAATTATTCTTTCTTGTTGCAGAAGGCCGTGTTCTTGATTCCTCACAGGATATATTAGATCAATTATACGAGAAATATCGAAGCGATGAAACAAGTATAGCGCATATTAAATCTAAATTTGAGACTATTATTTCAGCAATCGAAGCCTTAAATATTGATTTTAATGCTAATAAACGTTTGTGTTGGACAACTCACCTATATAGCCTTTTTTCCTTGGTATGGAGACTAAATGAAGAAGGAAAGCTCGATTCTAAAGTAGGTGTAACAATCAATCATTTTTATAACACATATTTCTCAAAAAAAGAAGATTATAACGATGAGCTTAAAAAATACAAGGAGGCCGCTTCAAGTCGAACCCGTTCTGAAAGTCAACGAAAAAACCGGCTTTCAGCACTTGCTGAATATTGCGG
>CAZMHS010000024.1:0-2993 GCA_964566185.1 uncultured Alphaproteobacteria bacterium | reverse complement strand
TGGCAGCAACCTTTGCGATTCGTCTCTGGATCAACGCAAATCCAGATCGAAATTATGTCAGGTATCGAACTATAATTTTCGCCTTCTTTTAGCTTATCGCTCCTTAGCCTAGCCTTGTAAAACGAAGCTCTGTCTCCGATATTTCCGTTGCATTTGCACTGAATTTCGACGTTTAATATCGTTCCGTCATCTGATGTCGCCGCTATATCCAAGCGGATAGATTTTCCGTCTATCGATGTTTTCTTATACTCCGTCGGCTCTAGTTTCACGCTCTTAATAGTAGGCTTGCCATTTAATATCGAGTTCAATAAGCAAACTAAAACCCTCTCGTGACTCTTTTTCCCAAAAAGATTCGCGAATACGTAGTCATTCGACGGTGGCAGTAGATCTGTATTACGTATCTCTCTTGTCATACCATGACCTTTCTACTAAGCTAATTAAATTATATCATACTTCTGACTTGAAGTGGTATCTATAAGAAGCATATTGTGAAAGGCTACCTTAAAAGAGGATATCTGAAAACAATGGCGGTGAGACAATATGAAATATCGAAACTGTCTTTGCAAAATGGAAAAACAACGAGAACCACAATTTTAATGGCAGAACACCATGTCGCACCGGCAGGCTCTACCCAAAAAATCACTATAAACCGGATTATAACTCACGCAAAGCACACAACCGATGCCAGCGGTTATAAAGCCAGCGCCGAATGTGCTGCTATAAACTTCTTAGAACCAATTAAAATCTTCCTCTGATTCAGATACGCTGTTGCTATTGTCATTTGAGCTCTTCACATTTATCTCAAATTCTTCAATTGCTGAAAAATCTATTGTCTCTTGTTCATTATGCGTCTTTATATATTCACCATATATTTTTTTTAATTCAAAATATCTAAGAACATACATTGGAAATGCATCTACTATTTCGTTTCCTCCGAAGCAATTGCCACAAATGTTTGTTGACTTGCTTTCCCATGTAATACACAACATTTCATTAGTTTCTTTTAGTGCTTCTTTGCACATTTTTATAAATTGTTGCCCATCAAGTATGTCTTTTCGTTCTATGAAATCCCCATATTTATCAGCATAAGACACACTACTCAAACAAAAGAAAGAAACTACAACCAAAAAATTCATTGCTTTCTTCATTTTCAACTCTCCATCAATCAAATCTAAATCTATTGAATACCCACTCATTGTATTCCGATCTTAAATAATAGTCAATCGACTCTTCGTTTGCGCTTACCAACACATTTAGATGGTATTTGAATTTTTCTTTAACTTGCGAGTTATTAAATGATGGATTTATAGTGTAATAATACATACCATCCAAGCCTTCTTGTTTGGTTAATTCATTTTTTTGTCCGTATTTTTCAGTTTCTGCTTTTGAAGGATTTTCTTTGTATTGTCCGCTTGATTGGATAACACCAATCTTTTTTAAATTTATTACCACACATTTTTTAACTTTTTCATGTACTTTACTAGATTCATAATAAGTAAACATTCTATGCCCAAATCGTAACGGCAATCCTTTTTCAGCCCTATATAAATTTTCCGACAATTCGTCGCCAGGTTCGTATCCTTCAGCGTCAATAGGCAACCCAGCAATCGTAAGCATTTCCTCAAAATTTACTCTATAAACTTTTTCTGTCGTTAAAACATGCCAAGGCATCATTTGGGCTCCCAAATTTACGTGGTCATCGATTTTCTGCCGAGTTCCTATGAAATTTTCAAAGTAGTATTTAAATAACGGATGTTTTACGACATTGCTTATTCCAGAATTTGTACACCCATTTTTATAATAAACTAGTTTTTTAGATATCTCACTACCAACATTTTTCAGACTATTTATTCCATGAAAAACGTGAACCATTTCGTGAAATAATGCTACATCGACATTTTCCAATTTTTCATCTAAGTTGCTAGTCATCAAGATCGAATTATCCTGCTTGCAATCTGAGAATAAGGTATATCTGAGTTCTTGTAATGTTTCAAGATCAAGAGTAATACTACGCTCGTTATCTGCTCTACATTCTTTTCCGTTTTTTATAGTTAATGTGTAATTGCCAGTTAATTTTTTAGTTTTATTAACAGCAACCAAAAGACGAACAATTAATAGTTTTCCCGTTGTTTGGTTACATATAAATTTTAACGCATTTTTAATTTTTTCATCTTTGTCGTTGGGGATTTCGAAGATAGCCGACGCGCTTTCATTTTTCCTTTTTGTAGTAACAAGATTGAATAATTTATCTCCTTCGAGAGATGAAATAAACTCAATAAACCTTTGTTGTTTTGAAAGTTCGAAGGCCTTGTCAATTTTTTTATATATATCAATATTATCATTAAAATTTTTTTGCGCGTCAATCTTTGAGATCGTGTATAAAATTTCGTTTAACGCTGTATTGTCCTTGCATTCCGCTCCCCAGCACGTATTTTCAATACACGGTTGGCTTAGGACTCCAATGACGAATATCAGCAAAAATTTCTTTAATATATTTTTCATAGCACCTCCATAAAAATTCATATACTAAACATTCTATGGCAAAATTATTAAAATAAGATTAACGTTTCAATTTAAAATGGAAAAACGAATATGTGCATAGAGGCTTTTTAGAGGTGTCTATGTATTAGGAGATATAACTTTAAATGCCATCAATCCTACTAATTCATGCACGTTGCTTGCCGCATTGAAAAACGAAGCAGCAGGATATTATAAGTGAAAAAATTTCAACTTACATCAGCGACAAGGTAGAACAGATGCGGTATCGCTGAACTTTTTAACACACACTATTCGGTTTGTTACTTTAAAGTGTCGATTATAAGCATATGTTATTTTTTAGAACATTTTTCGTGTATGATTTCTTCGATATCTGAAAGTTGAATACCTGCAATTTCAGTTATTTGCTCAACGCTCAATCCGATGCTTAGCAACTTTTTCGCCATCTCGATTTTCTCAGCATGTTTTTCTGCTTCCGCCTTCGCGCGTTCTTCTGC
>CAZMHS010000023.1:0-3916 GCA_964566185.1 uncultured Alphaproteobacteria bacterium | reverse complement strand
AAAAATCCAATTTTTGCCCATGTGAAGAAAATACAAAAGGAAGAACTTGCACTCAGAACACGGGAGCACAAATTCTTCCTTTTGCACCGATGAAGCAGAATGAGGATATCAAAATATTCCGCTCCATCGCCATCCGCTGCGGCGAGGAAAATAAGAAGCGACCAAGGCGTTTAAACCTCTATATGGCACAGACGCGATTGGTAGTAGCATTTGGTGAAAATATCTTGATTTAAGGTGCTGTGTCGTATATAATGTTGTTATTAATTAACATGAAAGTTATGTTCAGCTAAAGCATGCTATTATAGTAATACAAATGACGGAGGGTTATAATGAAAACAAATTATTATAACGCAGGCTATCTCGGTTCTGGAAATAAACGCGATGCGTCTAAATTATATTCTTTTATAGCTGCATCATTTTGTTCAAAATGCAAGAATATTTTATCGGTAAGTTGGAACACAGATGATAAAAATATGGATGTACCGTCTCGTGTTAAGAAGAAACTTTGTACATGCCCTGTTTGCAACAATGCTATAAGATTAAATGATGATAATTTTGTTGTTACTACAAGAACAAATGCCAATATTGCTTCTAATTTGCTAAAAGAAAAACTTAGCCAAAAAGAAGAAGTTGTCATAAAAAACACACGAATGCAGTCATCAACAAGGCATTTTCAACAAAGGATATGGCGGCAGATAACAATACGGCTGTGGCAGCAAATAATTCTGTACAGAATCTAAAGCAATATCTATTGTACGTTTTGTCAGCAGAATCTGCGGTATACTTTTTTTCTGAGAGATATTTAAATATCAAAAAGGCGATTATTGAAAACGAAAATACGCTCATCCACGATGTTGCTAAAAGCGTTAAGGATAAGGAAAACAGGGACAAGGCTAATGAAAGAGCAGCAAAAAAAGAAGATAAAGCCAAAAAAGCCCTGATTATAGAAATAGAAAATAAAATAAAAGCCCTTGAATACGAGTTTAACACGCATGATTTTGCAAATGATGTAGAGAAAATAACTATCCTTGCCCCACAAGAAGTGACATACCGAACCATAGTAGATGTTCCTGCGGCACCAATTCCTCCTACGCTTAAGACTCCCGGAATTTTTAATAAGAAGAAAATTCTAGCTGAAAACGAAGAACTTACCAAGAAGTATCAACAAGCACTTGAAAAATATCATATAGCCTGTAAAACTATCGAGATAAATAAACAAGAAAATGAGCGTAGAGAAAAAGAGTATAAAAGCGCTCTTGTCAAATATGAAGAAAGTTGCAAGGCAGAGAACGACAGAGTAATCGCCGAAACGAAGAAGCTTAAGGACAAGGCTAGAAAAAGCCTTGATTCTAAAATCAAGCGCCTTGAAGATAAGATTGCGGAGCTAAATGAGAGTTCTGGCGTTATAGAGAATGAAGCGGATACGGTTTGTGTTACAGAAAATCAAAATGCAGCAGGTATATTCCTTTCTAAGGAGCTGGTGGATGCAAAAAATGGATTAAAAAATGCAGCAAAGGTACTGAATAAACTGTATTCTTACAATATAGTCCACCCAAAGTATCGGAATCAAGTTGCTATCGCCACATTTTATGAATATCTAGATGTTGGCAGATGTACTTCTTTGGTGGGAACGGATGGTGCGTATAATATATATGAAAACGAATGCAGAAGCAACCTGATAATTGCTCAGCTTAATACGGTTATCGAGAAATTAGACGAAATAAAGAAAAATCAATATCTAATCTACAAGGAACTCACAGAAATCAACGCTAATCTTCGTTCGTTAAATCGTAGTGCTGATAAAGTAATAAATCAAATCGACAAATTACAGCTAAGTGCCGATGAGATGACAAAATACCTAAATCAGATATCTGTTTACACAAAGGACACCGCTCAAAATACAGCGGAAATATCTATAGATACTCAAAAAATTCTGCATAACACGAATCTGATTCAAGAAGATACTGTCAGGATTGCTCACAATACTGATATAATCTCTCAGAATACCGCCATAACTGCTCATTATAGTGCTGTCACCGCAAAATATGCGAAGATAAATGCAGAGCTTACAAATTCTCTTGGATTCATGATTGCTTTAAAATAAAACGAGCTACAACAACTTGCGAAAATGGGTATGCAGTAGCATAATTGCTGGAGATGCCTTTGCCATCGATGGAATTAGTAATTTCAAAATTATTATTTACTGCACTAAGGAGATGAAAGTGTGCAAGACTTTTTATCAGTAAAAAATGAATGGCATTCTAACTCTTGTGCCTGTGAACAGCAGATTGACTGGAACATTCCGTTGATCTCCGGCAGTAATAAAGCGAATGGTTTTATTGTCCAGTCTTTTCAAAGGGTTCAGATTCCTTCAAATTGTCTGGGCATTCCTGATTATGACGATATACACTATTTTGAAGCGTGGTGCGTAGAAAACGGAAGTATTATTCCTCAAGATAAAGGCGAAGTGTGTAACGATATGTTCGCCATAGGAAACCCACTTGATTCTTTTTCGAGCTTTTATCAATCCTTGGGCACAAGCGGAAGTTTCCAATTTGACGGAACGATATTCTGGATACCAAAGAATTCTCCCCTTTACGAAATTATAGATAAATGGAAACGTTCGGATGTCAAGCAAACAGCAGGCTTAAAAGCCTCTTACAGCTTTCCTGAGATAGAAAACATTGAGTGTGTTTTTAAGAGAAATCCGTTTATTCATTCGTGGGATTTGACTAATGAAAAGCGAATTTATATTGAAGCAAAAACCATGATGTTTAAGTACTGTCCTAGAAATACAGAAGCAGATAAGCGGCTACTGGTGTCAACAACCTATGATTTGCTTGGAGAGAATTATCGTCACATAGCTCAAAGAATTATTGGCGAGTGGGAGCAACAATGGCAATGTCCGACTTCCAAATTAGAGCAATGAATTATGAAATGGACAGCGAATGGTAATGTTCGGGAAAACTGAGAATGATACAGGTTTCGCTGTTGTAGCATTGGTTAGGGTGATATAGAATATGGATCAGGATTACTGGAGAAAACGTATAATGTACCGTAGCGATCTTTCGTCAAGAATCTCACACCTTACAAAAAGAAGCGGAGAAAAGCGAGCATTAGAGAATCTATTTAGCATTCTTAACACCAAAGAAATTCGTGGGAGCGGAAAAGAAGGCTATATTATTGGGAATAATACCGCAGTTTGTTTTATGGATATTCCGTTGCAATCATTAGCCGAGACTGTGCAATATGAAAATAAAGTATTACAGAATGCCCAAATAAAATATGAGGGATTCGGATTACGTTTCAATAAAGGCACACTATTTCAAAAATATTTGGGAAGACCTGTCATTTACGGCCCTAGCGAAGAACTAAAGCAGCTTATAAAAGAAGACGAATATTGGCGAATAGTAAATTTGGACTATTCAAACTCCACCGAAATCATCGATTGGACACATGAAAGAGAATGGCGCGTGAAAGGCTCCGTGCATTTTGAGTATAAAGATGTTGAGGTTATAGTATACTCAGCAGAATCGTATACAGAGTTTATTAAATATTACAGAGAAACGAACCCTGAATTGTTGGAAGAAATACAAGGAATTATCGTTTTAGAAAGTTTGCTGAAATGAGGAGAAGTATTGCGAGTTTTACGTGCTGACTACTGCAAAATATCTTATGGAACGCCAGAACGATGGCTAATAATTG
Source organism: uncultured Alphaproteobacteria bacterium (assembly GCA_964566185.1). GTDB lineage: Bacteria > Pseudomonadota > Alphaproteobacteria > UBA3830 > CAYLKK01 > CAZMHS01. The sequence goes on along the minus strand of CAZMHS010000023.1, from coordinate 211 downwards.
TTAATCATTCTATAAACATATGCCCACCGGTCGTGATGATCAGTGGGCGGTAATATATCATTCCATCGGAGCAAAGTTCCTATCAGACTGTCGGATTTCAATCAAGGAAACATCGGAAAGGGAAATCGGTTCCTCGCAGATATACCGGAATATCGAGTGTTGGCATAAGAATGTGAGTAAATTTGTCAAAACTTGCATTATTTGTAGCCAT
>CAZMHS010000022.1:0-4104 GCA_964566185.1 uncultured Alphaproteobacteria bacterium | reverse complement strand
CAATATTTTGGGGAAATAATTTTCTGCCAACGGCAGCAATACGGCAAGAAAAATGCTGGGTATAAAGAACAGGTAAAAACCTTTATCCCATCTCCAAATATTGCGTAATGCGTATGATATGTTGGAAAACATGCCGTATTTAGACTTCTTCGTTTTCATCTTTCAAAACCTCCGTATTAGAATCAGAAGTAAAAAAGGCTATTACATTTGTGTACAAGTTTTCCATGTCAGGCTCTGAACCTAATATATATGCCGGAATGTTAAACTTGCACGAAAGTATTTTTGCAATTTTATTTAATTCATCATCAAGCAAACGCACAAGAGTGCTTCGTCCTAATCGATCGTTATACCCCATAGGGTATACAACAAGAGCAATTACCTTGCAATCAACGCAAGATTCAAGGAATTGAATCGTTCTTTTAATATAATCTGTTTTGTCATAAGAATTCACACACAATACAATTGCATCAGGTAATGTTCCTAATAAAAATTCGCTTTGAGAAAATGTATAATAATTAACATTGCCAAAATCATAGGTAACACTCCCAGATTGGCAACCTGAAATGATAATGTCCACCCCTTTTTGAGATATATTATTTATTTCCGAATTTAAATAACATACCATGTTTTGACGATAAATATTTGCTGTAGAATGATATCCAAAATGGAAGCATAAATCCATATCAAATAAATATGCTGACGGTTCCGTTCCGATTTGTCCTACATAATAACCGCCTTTTAAAAATTTTTCTCGCAATATTAATTGGAGAGTGAATTTTCCTTGCTTAGAAGTTGTTCCAAATACTCCTAACATAGGAACCCAAGGCCTGTATAGCATTCCCAAAGGCATGCGATCTATGTTTTCTTCTACCGTTTTAGGATAATAAACTTGCTTTAACGAAAGAGAACGCCTTTCAACAATATCGGAAATATCATCAAAACTGTATATGTATTTCCCGTTAGAATATGCCCGTAGTATTATTTTTTCAACCAATTCGGCGTTTCCTAGCATTCTTGTCAATTCGTCTGTATGGCCTAAAATAAGTATATCAAAAGAATCCCAATTTATGTTTTCTATATTCTTTATAGTATAAGCTGAAGAATCTGTTATGCCAAGCAAGCTGTTTGATGATGCGTTAACTCTGGCCGATTGTCGCACATCATATATATCTACAATATTAACACGCAACAAATGGCTAAAACGCACCAAACTATGCATCTCCTTATTAAACGGGAATAAGACCGCTTTACTTCCTTCCGGGATGTATGGTACATATGCTTGTTTCACATCATTTTTACGAGCGTATTTCTTTTTAGCGATATTTTTCAAATACAAAAGCGCTTCACCTGTATTATTACATAAAGACTTAGATAGAATTCCTGTTATATGCGCACACGCATAACTATTCCCTTGCGTAAAAATGTATTTTGGATCAATCCATTTAACTCTTTGAAGTCCGCCTTTTCCGCACACATTTACAATATGATGATTTATGAATATGACATCGGTTATTCTTGTACAGTCCGAACTCGAAGCAACTCCGATAACATTGTCGAAAGCAGCAGGATAGGATATGACCTCAAGATTGTCAAACGCAGAAACGAGTATCACGTCTTTTTCTGTTAAGCGTTGACAAATTTCGTATAATTCTGTGCGTTTCGAAGAAACAGCGATTCCTAAGCTCATATTGATAAGTTTGCATTCAATATTTTCATAAATGTATCTCAGAGCGTACAAAAGAACACTTTCGTTAATACAATTATTGTACTTATCAAAAATTTTCACATGAAAGCACCGAGCATCGGCGTTGTGTAATTTAATTATGTTATAAACCGCTGTGCCGTGACCGACATCATCTTTAAATTCTTTAATGCTTTGAAATTCTTCAAAATTGTTGCCTAAAATATGGATTCCTTGTTCTTCCGTGCATTCATCCACGCCGGAATCGATTATCACAACATCGTATTTTGTTTTCATCGTGTCTCCAAAATAAAAGTATACCGTTATTTGCAACTCGATTAGCTTATTTTATTCAACATTTCTTTTTGTCATCATTACAGATGTCATAGTCATGCTGACAAATTTCAAAGTTTCCACCACATTCGCCAAAGGTTGAAAGTAAACTAATGGAAAACAATTGCACAAAAGAAATGTAAGTTTGATTTTTAAACGGCTTTTTTAACTTCATAAGCATCTCAGCAACTAAAATAAGTTCCCGAGCATTCTTTATAGGTTCCGGGGCACTTTGTATAATTTCCCGAACATTCGCCATATGTCGATGAAAGCAAATCCATCATTAACATATTAATCTTTGAAAAGCGCTCGACTTTTTTATAAGGTTTTGATAATTTCACACAATACTCCTTTCAGCAGATAACGGTATACTTTTTCGCAAAATTATTTTCCGAGCAATAATGCGCATATTAAATCTGAAAAGCCATTCAATGAGTTCATAACATCCATCGTTAAATATTCGTCGGGGAAAATAATATCAAATCTGTCTTCTAAAGCAACTATAAATGAAATAAAGGTAATTGAATCGAGTTCCATTGAAAGGAGATCCACGTCGCATTCACTATCGTCAATTATGATTCCTAAATTTTCCAATTCTTCTATTATGGCTTTCCTAACCTCTGTGTTCATAAACGTTTGCGTCCTTCTCTATCATTTTTCTGTATATGAGCAGCAACTGCCCTACAAATATAGGTTTCGGACAAGACTGGCTGTTTTGATTGATTAACTTTTTCTTAGGACACGCGCCTTGAAAGCACATACAACTGAAAGGGCATGTATTGCATTCGCTGTCATGTATTTTATATGCATTTAGCCATTGTGCTTCTTTAGATCGGTTAAAATGCCATCCTGTAGAATCTATATATCCGATTTGAGTTTCCTCACATACTGTATCACATTTCGCGATCTTACCATCCGCGCTGACTGTGTATTTATTTCTACGTACGGCGTTACAAGTTAGCCCGCCAAAATACAAACTGGTAATGTTGTTCAAATTGAGTTTAGCATTGCTCAATAAAACACTGTCATAAATCTTTTCATAATCGTGCGGTTGCAACAATTCGTTTCGAATTGATTCAATTCGTTCGCCGCCCCAGTCGCTTGCAAGTTTAAATAGTGCAGAAAATCTAGGATCGCATGCAAATTCCGTATTATAGTACTCCAAGAATTCATCAATTTCACTTAAAATTGTTTGAGTGAAATTTGTCCTTATACAAACATTTAGATACCTAAATTTTGTTTCATCACGTATGTATTTCAGATTATCTAGTATTTTTACAAAAGTTGGATTACCATCGGACAATACACGCTGATTGTCATGCGAATTTTCAAGACCATCTAATGTGATGCAATAACTGTATACTTTGTTTGCAATAAGTTTGTCGATGTTTTTTGGAGTGAGAAGATATCCGTTTGTTGTTATTCCTGCAACATAAGGTTTTTTTGCTTTTTTACATATGTCTATTATTTTTTCGGACATTTCTGTTATAATGTCCATTGCCATTAACGGTTCACCGCCAAACCAACTCACATAAACACCGGAATATCTATTTATATTCTTCCTTATATATGTAATTACTTGTCCTTGCACTAAATCATCCATTTTTTGATGTTCAAAATCAATAAAGCAATATTTACAACGAAAATTGCAATCCTTGGTAACATGTAATATCAATTGCAACCTATTGTCATAAATATAATCCATCTGAAGCATCTCAATTTCGGAATTTTCATCATAATCGTTGGGTATTAAAAAGCCATTATCTATCAAACTGCGTTCTTTATCGATAGGATAATCTATACAGACTTTTTTCAAAGATAATAATCCTTCAACAAATTCAACATCATCGCCAGTAACGACAGAAAATGTCGAGAGGCCTTTTTTAAAATTTATCATCATCAATTCGCCATTGCATTTAAAACAGTAATTAAATTTTGAAGGCTTGAAAATCACAAGATGCCTCTTTCTGCTTTCACTGATATTTCGCTTGTTTTTTCTGATACATATATAACATATTTTAAGAGTTCAGTGCTAATTTTGGCGCGAAAGGTATGATAATTGTCACGAAACGCTAAACAGCGGCAACATA
>CAZMHS010000021.1:0-5265 GCA_964566185.1 uncultured Alphaproteobacteria bacterium | reverse complement strand
CCATAGTACGTTTTTGCACACTGCATTCCTTTAGACATTTTTTATATTTACAATCTAACAAAATATCTCTAACTCTTTCAATTATAGCCTCATAGACCGCCATATTTTCTGAAATAGAGCTTATTCTTAATAATTTTTTAGAGCCTCAATTTCAGAAGCAGACAAGCCTGAATACTTGCTAACAACATCAACAGATAAACCATCAGCAAGCATTCCCTTCGCCATCTCGATTTTCTCTGAATGAGCCTTAGCACGTTCTTCAGCACGGCCTTTTTCTATACCTTCAGCACGGCCTTTTTGTACACCTTTTTCTTCTCCGGCTTTTTCTCCAGCCAATCTAGCATCGTTAATTCGAGTTTGGATTTCTTCCTCTTTCCACGCGTAGCGATCGTACTCGAGGAGTTGTTCAGGCGTATAAGATGCCCTTTCAAGTGCTTTATACGCGTTACTTAAAGCAGAGTTCTCCTTCAATACCTATCCAAATCGTCAGGATCTATATGGCTTGCGTGTTTAAAGAAATACGCCCATTTTTCGATATCATTGCTCAATTCATCAAATTCTTTATGAAACTTCGACAATTCCAAAAACGAGAACGACATTTGTTTGAGATCGTGTTCGTATGTAACGACATCCCTGAATTGATGATGCGACAGATAGTCCTTTTTATTCGGAAACAAAGTCTCCTCCATGATTGCTAAGAAAATCACAGGTCGCAGTTTGTTGTATCCGCCTTTGTCGTTTCTAGTTTTCTGGCTTCTAGGTCTCTGATTTAAGTACACGCGACTTGCGTACTCAACTGCACGCTGAATAAATCCTGAATCTGACGCTCGCTGCATCTCAACGATGAAATGAGTGCCATCACTAGTTTTGCACAACACATCGACGATACTTTGGCGCAATGCGATAATTTCAGTATCTAAATTGACTTTTAAAAATCTGACATCAGTAATCAAATTCCCGTGCAGCACATGTTCGTCAAGGACATCGTTCAGAAACTTTAACAGAATATCCTTGTGCTTTTCTTCGCCAAGTACCTGCTTAAACGCCCAATCATTTTTAGGATCCAAAAGTCTGTCCATATGCACTCTCCATCGTCAGCATCTACCGACATTGTAGCACATATAAAAGATTATTGCAGCTTTGATCAAAAATTTTATGAAACGGCCGTGTCTGACGGCGCTTTTCTGCTTGTTTTCTTGACTTTTTTATTGTAGCATGATAAAATGTGTTCGTTTTTTTATGAGGACACAAATGTTTATAAATTTACGATTGATTTCTATTGCTGTTGTCGCTTCGATCGTCGCTTCGGCTGATTGTGGGCTTCCAAAATTTCCTGATGGGAAGTATTTGTTGCATCAGGAGGGGGATGGTATAATAAGCGAGTTTAGCGGTCAGGAGGAGAGTGCTTTTGACGAGTATGGTGATTTACAGAAAGCTGATGTAGATGAGGAGGCTTTGGCGAAAAGAACAAAGGCGATTAGAAACGCGACGACACGTGATGGTGGCGAGAGCGTGAGGCGTTCTGCTGATGAAGTAAATCCAGTCGTTATTCCTGAAGGTTTGGAGCACTTGAAATAAATGTAGTTTTCATTTCTATATCTGTGCCGAAAATAAATGTTATTTTTTTCGGTATGGATTCTTGTGTATGTGAAGTGGGTAGTTTAATCGTAACTTTTTATGGTGTTTTTGTTACATTTTTCGATAATATTTTTTTCGTCGATTGTTGAAGCGTAATAGTGTTGCTTTTTTGTTTGTGAGATTCACTTTCTTGATTAGTCGTTTTATAATGTTTACAAAATCTGCATTAAAGATACACAATCGGCGTAACTGAGTCTTTTTGGAAATTTTGAGAACACTATGTTGTTCTTCGCTGGATTTCGATGAATTAATCTTATTGCTAATGTGAAACTCTCTGCTGTTTGAAAAAGTTTCTTTTTCATCGGTTGTGTGTTATACTAGCATAGTATTAATTTGTGCTTTTTTGGAGGTGCTGATGAGTGGTCCATTTTATAAAGATGTAGACATTTCATCTACTTATGCCGATGCTGGTTTGCGAGCTCATATGTTAAGAGTTTATAACTACATGGGGTGTGGTCTGGCCGTAACAGGTGTTGTCGCGTATTTTGCTTCGACGTCTGCTCAGATAATGAGCGTGTTGTTTGGAAATCCAATAGTATCGTTATTGTTGATGTTATCTCCGTTGATAATGGTTTTTGCTCTTTCTTGGCGGATTAACAAAATTGAGTCATCGACAGCTAATGTATTGTTTTGGATATTTGCTTCACTGATGGGATTGTCTTTGTCTTCTGTGTTTTTGATTTATACTGGCGCTAGTATTGTCACAACATTTTTTGTTACCTCGTCTATGTTTCTATCAATGAGCATTTACGGATATGTTACAGACACTGATTTATCGAAGATGGGGAGCATAATGATTATGGGGTTGATTGGCGTAATTATTGCGTCTCTCATTAATTTATTCATGCGTAATTCTATGTTTGAGCTCGTCTTATCTGTAATTGGAGTTGTCATTTTTACCGGTTTAACCGCTTACGATACGCAAAATATAAAGAATATGTATTTAGAAAGTGATTCTGTCGAGATCGCAAATAAAAAAGCTATAGTAGGAGCTTTGTCTTTATATTTAAATTTCATTAATTTGTTTTTACATATATTGCGTTTCTTAGGTGTTCGCAGAGACTGATGATATCGCTGTTGATACTGGCGGCTGTGCAGGGGGTCGCTGAGTTTTTGCCTATTAGTTCTTCCCTGCATTTAAACTTTGTTGCAAAGTTGTTGCTCCATGGGTTAGATAATCACGAATTACAACCATTTTTTATTTTGCTTAATGTCGGTACTATGTGCGCATTAGTGTCTTTCTATTGGAAAGATGTAATATATATTGTTTCCGGATTTTTTGATTTTATTTTATGTAAAAGTTCTGAGCGCCGGTGTTTGTTTGTGAATATAGCAGTTGCTAGTATACCTACAATCATCTTGTTTGGCTGCGTCGAGTGTTTGTTTGGTGGACAGAATTTTTCGTACTCTTTGATGTTAATTGCGCTTATTGCCTTTTCTTTTGTGATATTGTTGAGCGATAAGTATAGCAGAATAGAGCGTTGCGGGTATCCTAGCTCACGTGAGTGGTTGATCGTCGGTCTGACACAAATGTTGTCGATTGTTCCAGGCGTGAGTAGGTTAGGTACAAATTACATTGCATTTAGAATGTTGCGTTTTAATAGGGTAGATAGCTATAAGTATTCGATGTTATTTTCTATTGTTCCTGTGTGTGGGGCTTTGACGCTAAATATTAAGAAAATATATTGTTTTTCATTACCTGCTATCGGGGGAGCAAATTTGATTTTTTGTGTTTTTGTAGCATTTGTTTGTGGGCTTTTTTCGGTCTATGTGATAAATAAGTTCTTAGCAAAGCATTCATTTGCTATCTTTGCGTGGTATCGTCTTTTCGTTGGTGTATTTTTGTTATAAATGATAATTATGAGGATATATTCTAAGAACGATTTTGAACACATGAGAGCTGCTGGGCGTCTTGCTGCTCATGTTTTAGATTATATTAATCAATATGTTGTAGAAGGTATTACGACAAATGAATTGGATGCGATATGTCACGATGAAATTATTCGAAATGGAGCTATTCCTGCGCCGTTAAATTATATGGGGTTTCCGAAATCAATATGCACTTCTATAAATGATGTTATTTGCCACGGTATTCCGTGTAATCAAAGGTTGAAAAATGGCGATATATTAAATATTGATGTTACTGTAATTTTAGATGGTTGGTATGGCGATACAAGCCGTATGTTTACAATTGGTGCTGTTTCAAAAAAGGCTGTTGAGTTAATATCTGTGACATATGAATCAATGATGTCAGCTATAGAGATTTTGAGACCTGGCATACATTTGGGCGATATTGGTGGTGTCGTTAGAAAAATTGCTTCTAAGCATGGCTTTTCTATCGTTAGAGATTATTGCGGGCATGGAATTGGCAGAAAATTTCATGAAGAGCCAACAGTCATTCATGACGCGAAGCCCGGTACTGGTCCAATTCTTAGGGCTGGAAATATCTTCACGGTTGAGCCTATGATTAACATAGGCAGTTATCACTCTAAGGTTTTAGGTGACGGTTGGACAGCTGTTACGGTTGATGGATCTTTATCAGCACAGTTTGAGCATACTGTCGGAATAACAGAAAATGGTGTCGAGATATTCACATTGTGATCTGTGAGTTTTGTTACGTATATAGTGTGCCCTGTAATTTAAATTCTTTTTTTAGGCATTTTTTTTGCGTTCTAGAGGTGTTTTTTTTGTGCTAGGTCAGCAGATATTAGACATTAGTAAAGTTTACGAACAAACGATTCGTGATGGTTTATATGTTATTGCAACGCCTATAGGTAATATTTTTGATATTACGATACGAGCGATTGCAATTTTGCGGCAATCGAGGTATATTTTAGCTGAAGATACGCGTGTCGCGCGAAAGCTTGCGAATTTCTATGGAATAAAGACACGAATTGTTTTGTGTAATGAGTATAATGAATTAGAAAATAGTGTAACTAAGTATTGTACTAGTGGTATCGTATCACTCATTTCAGACGCTGGTACTCCGTTAATATCAGATCCTGGCTATAGATTGATTAATTGGTGTATGCAAAATGGTGTAGATGTATTTCCTGTTCCGGGAGCCAGTTCTCCAATTTGTGGATTATGTGTATCAGGTATGCCTACGAATGAGTTTTTCTTTGCTGGTTTTCTTCCTGCGAAACAGGCAGCCAGGATAAAAAAGTTGCAAGAGTTAAAATCATTAAATTGTAGCGTCGTATTTCTTGAATCGCCTAATCGATTAGTAGATACGTTAGGAGATATTTACAATGAACTTGGTAATAGACCTGCGTACGTTGGACGTGAGTTGACAAAGTTGTTTGAAGAACATATTCGCGGAAATGTTTCAGACATTATTAAGCATTTTTCAGATAGAACACCTGTTGGTGAATTTGTGGTTATTATTGGAAAGAGATGTGATACTGAATGTTTTGATTTTGAAGAAATTAAGTCGATGCTGAGCGAGAAAATGCGTGTAATGTCTGTAAAAGACGCTGTGGCTACAGTGAAAAAAAATACGGATTTTTCAAAAAAAGAGCTTTATAGTATCGCTATAAGCGTTTTATCTGAAAGAAAATAGATAAATATTCTAAGTTATGTGGGGTGGATGGAAGAAATAGGATGTAAGAAAGGAAAAAATGAGTT
>CAZMHS010000020.1:0-9185 GCA_964566185.1 uncultured Alphaproteobacteria bacterium | reverse complement strand
CTGCCCTTTATATTCATTTTCGTATAACCCGCAGGAATATCCGACCGACCGCCACTACCACCATTATTTATTATCTTGCCCTTACCGTTTACACTTTTACCATTCTCCGTGCCGAAGACCATCCCATTACATCTACCGTCATTCTCTTTTGCCAATCCATCTTCAACCATTCCATGACAATTTTCCAACAAACTGCCAGCACGTACATTTCCACCAGCATCATACAAAGTCCTCAACCACCCAGCAATTTCAGCATCATTAGCAGCAATGGCCCCACCAGCAACAGGACCATACTTTAAACGCTCAAGTCCGACAGTCAGCTTATTCTCATCAACCTCAACCCCCTGAAACTTCACGGCAGCATACGCAACCATACCACGTTTTATCAAATCGCGAACATATTTTTGATCAACGCAAGCACAAATCGCAGGCATATCCGCAACCAAAGCATTACGACCGGCCCCAGCATTAGCATTAATATAAGCCTCTATACTTTCCCCATCAGCAATCTTCTTTTTACAATAACTATAGAAGGCATCATTCAGAACCTCAAGATGAAAATCGCCCATAAACTTCGCATTTCCAAAAGCCCCCCCAAACATTTCAATAAGAGTACCCTCAGCCAAATGACTATCGATAACAACTGGGCCGGCGCCGTAATCAACCTGCGTATCAGTAAACGGCAAAGCAACATCTCTTGCAGCTGCAGCAGCACCATATCCATCAGCAACACCAGCAAAAGCCTGATCACGCAGCCCTATATCATCTGCTATATCCTGCCCCCTCAGGTTGGTAATACCAATATGCCCGCTATGTCTAACAATAGCAACAGCAACCGCACGCCCATTCAATCCTCTAACGTTATTCTTGCTATCAGCGTTATTTACGGTAAGTTCCAATTTTCCACCATATTTACCATCAATCATAGTCGTAACATTTGCCCCCCAGCTTTCCATCGCACCGCCAAGTAAGGCACCACACAGCACTAAATAAGATATCTTCTTCATAAAAATTCCTTTTAACAAAAATTACATTCGGATTGTATCATAAAATCAGAAAAAACTCAACAAAAAAACACTTTTTTTTACACAGTAGCTCGATAAGCAACATTCAAATGCTTACCGATGAATTTCGGATACGGAATTCCTCGCGAATCAAGCTTTTTACGTAAAGCAGCATAGAATTCACATTCGAAAGCGCCGACGGCATCAGGTTTCGTTTGATATGCCCAAGAAATATTCGTTCCACAATTATCAAATGTTTTTACACGTATAAAGTTAAAATTTTGATTTTTTATGAGTATGTTACGAATATTATCGTTATTTGACAATTCACACCTTACATCGTCAAGAGCTGCAACAAAGTCGTTTATGTTCACGTCTACTGGGCAATACGCTTCCATTAAGTGAAGTGTATAGTCTTTCGAGCTATTTGACACAACATTAATTATTTCATACGGAATAATATGCAACGTTCCATCAAACGCTCGTATCTTCAATGTACGAATTCCAAGATCTTCAACTATACCTTTAACACCTGATGTTTCGATACAATCACCTATTTCTACCTCGTCTTCTAGAAGCATCATGAAACCTTTAATGAAAGACGTCACCGTACTTTTCGCTGCTAACGAAATCGGAACAGCGAGTCCAACTATTGTTGTATAGACAGGCGTTAAATCTACGCCATAATTTGCTAAAATCAGCAATATACCTATTATTACGACAACAAATTTTATGCCAACGACAACCATCGGCAAAACTGATCGTAATGTTTTCGAGCGTCCTCCTTTCATGACATACAGTTTCTCTACTTTATAAGACATGTATAACTCTATGCATTTATACAAGAAAAACACCATATATACCTGAGCTACAGCCTTTAATGTTACGTATAAAAAACCAAACTCAGATACGAAACTTTCGTTGTCGCATAACAAAAAAACAACAAGCGAGTATAAAGCAATAGCATACAGCACAGATACAGCGATATTTGCTGTATTATAAAGATGTAGGCGCAACGTAGTTCCAAAACGTCCTATATTCATAGCATTGACTTGCAAAGATTTTTTCGTAGCAAACGCTAATATTAAAACAGCGGAAACTTGTACAAAAATCGCAACACAAAACGAAACGGCAAGTTGCAACAAGAATTGATAAAAACAAGGCATATTATTCGCAACGTTGTGCCCATATACAAAAATAGTTACTACGCATAGAATAAAATGTAACTTTTTATTAACGTATCGCGCTAAATGCCCAAACCTTCCTATAAACGCAATTTTGCTGTTCTGAAAAATAGAATTGCACACGCCTGTTAAATGATACACTTCCATCAATAGATGTAAGAATACGATAGTTCGACATAATAAATCAGCTAAGAATAGATCGACACATGTCGTGTTTTTGACTAACTTCAAAAAACATAGAGCACAGGCGATATCATAAGCAATCAAACAAACAGAGTGATAAAATTTTTTAGCATTATCATCTGTTAACTTTAATAATCGTATTTTATTATTTTTTGGTTGCAAGGCAATGTAGCTCACAAGTATAACCAAAAGCGACAAGCTTATAATAAATATACAATCTTTGCAGTAACCATATAAGGCGAACGAATGGTTAACTTCTAATATCGCATTAGATATCAAATAAAAAAATACGGGAATTAAAGCACACTTCAAGAAAACTTCAATCAACGAAACGATATTTTGAAGAAGTGCTCCACCAGATATTTTTACTGATATACTATTCGCAACTCTAATCGTAAACCAATGAGTAAACATCGCAATACAAAGAAGAATAATACACACTTTAGGTGCTGTACCACCAGTACATACGTTGTGCCAATCGACAGATAGTGCGCAAGACGAAATACATAAACATATAAGTAAGCTAAAGATAATTTTAAACATTTTATTCTATCCTTAATAACATGCGAACTATTTTATTATAAATTTATTAAAAAATGATAGACCTACAAAAAATATTACAACTATTATGCCCTGCAAGGTGCATATTTTGCGGAAATTACGGAGAAGAAATATGCACGCAATGCTGGAGTAAAGTATATTGGTTCAGCAACGAACATTGCTGCGATATATGTGGCGCGCCTATGCAACACAAGTTAGACTGCGTATGCAAAAACTGCAAAATAAAACGCCCAATATTTGATAAGGCAATTTCAATATTTAAATATACCGAATTCTCAAAATTTCCAATCTTAAGATTAAAAAATAATGATGCTACATATTTAGTAGATATATTCGCACGTTTAATTACAAGATCTTTAAAAAGCATAGTTACTGGGAATGAAATTATCATACCAATCCCACTACATCGAAAAAAATTAATAAAACGAAGATATAATCAAAGCGCACTGTTAGCTAAGGAAATAGCAAAATTACTTAATATGAAATATCGTCCACTTTTGTTAGAAAAAATTACTAACACACTACCGCAAGAAGGACTTAATAGAGACGCAAGACTACGCAACGTAGTTGGATCATTTAACATACATAAAAGAATTGATGATGTAAGTGTTATATTAATTGATGACGTGATGACAACTGGAGCAACTGCAAATGAATGCTCTAAAATATTAAAACAGAATGGAGCCAAACGAGTAACTGTCGCCACCATAGCAAAAGTACTATGATCTATAACCAGACAAAGTTTTTTATATCTGGCCGATATTCAAATTACTAAAATTTTCTTAAAATTTCCCATAAAACGCAATACGCAAAACGTTGATCTTGAACTAAATACTCACATATTAACGCAGAAATCTGTTTCATAAATATTTCGCAGTTTTATAAAAAATATTGTAGACTGTAGCAGGTAGTTTTGTAGAGAATATATATGCAGTTTTTAGACAGAGCAAAAATCTTCATAAAAGCGGGAGACGGAGGCGATGGCGCGCTAAGCTTTAGACATGAAAAATTCATCGAATTCGGAGGTCCTGATGGAGGCGATGGCGGCAACGGAGGAAATGTATATATACAAGCGATACAGAACGTCAATACGCTCATCGATTATAGATATCAACAACATTTCAAAGCAAAGCGAGGAACAAACGGCGCAGGAGCCAATAAATTTGGCGCATATGGTGAAGATTTAATATTAAATGTCCCGGTAGGGACAGAGGTATTAGACGAGTTTGGCGAAAATTCTATCGTCGACCTGATAGAACCTGGACAAAAATTTTTAATCGCAAAAGGAGGAAAAGGAGGACGTGGGAATAATAGATTCAAATCATCTGTCAATCAAGCACCACGACGTTACGAAAAAGGTGAACTTGGAGAAGAGTTATGGGTATGGCTACAGCTCAAATTAATAGCCGATATCGGCTTGTTAGGACTTCCAAACGCCGGGAAATCGACATTTTTATCGGCCGTTACTAGAGCAAAGCCGAAAATCGCCGATTACCCATTTACAACTCTTAAGCCGCAACTTGGTGTAACATATGTCGACGAACAAGAATTTGTGATAGCAGATATTCCAGGCTTAATAGAAGGAGCTCATGACGGCCACGGATTAGGAGACAGGTTTTTAGCGCACTTAGAACGCTGTAAAGTACTGATACACCTCATAGATGCATCTCAAAATGATCCAATAGAAGCATACGCAACAATAAGAAACGAACTTGAACAATACAACCGATCATTATGCGAAAAACCTGAAATCATCGCGTTGAATAAATGCGACCTATTAGAATGCTCGCACGACGTATTAGAGCAGTTTTCATCGCATCAGAATGTGTTTACAATATCTGCATTTAACAAAACATCAACATATGATGTTTTGAGGGCTGCAGCATTGCATATACAAAGAGAAAAAGCTCAAAATGAAAACGATGATCTAGAAGAAGAAATTATCACTGACGCTTAAAATGGCACAGTTTCGCCAAACAGCAGGTGTCGCACCGCGGATTTTTAGCTGTGCATGTGTATCTCCCATGCAAAAGTAGTCTGTCACCTATGTGCATTTTATATCTGCACGGAATCGAAGATTCAAGATCAGACAGTACATCTTTTGGCGTTTTTCCAGAGGAAAGCATAAGTCGCCGACTAACCCGAAATACGTGTGTATCAACGGCGATAGTAGGCTGACCGAATATTTGATTTAATACGACGCTTGCAGTTTTTACCCCTACCCCAGGTAAAGATATGAGTCCATGCAAAGTATTAGGAATCACGCAATCAAACTCATCTATCAACTTCTGGCTCAGTAACAAAATATTTTTTGCTTTAGTTTTATACAAACCAACAGACTTAATTAAATCACAAATGTGCTCATAACTCAAAGAAACCATCTCGAATGGCGTTTTAGCCTCTTCGAACAAGCGTTTCGTCACTATATTAACACGTTTATCAGTCGTTTGCGCAGACAGCAACACGGCAACAAGAAACGTATACTCATTTAAATAATTTAACTCAGATCGCGTATCATGAATATTAGATTCAAGAATATTACATATCAACTCTATATCTTCAGCTGATCGCATATATAATCCTGCATGGAATAAACGCCATGTGACTTATTTATAATCCACCGAGCGACATTTAACGCACCGCATGCGAAAATATCGCGATTTGAAGCTTCATGTTTTATCGAAAGAACCTCACCGTCGCCATAAAACGACACAGTATGCTCACCCACACACTCTCCATATCGTTTAGACGTAATGTTTATACTCCTACCTGGCGTTTTTTCCAACATCCTATCTCGCAAGTACAACGCCGTTCCAGATGGAGAATCTTTTTTACGCTTGTGATGTATTTCAGTTATATCGACATCGAAATCTTTTAATGCGCTAACTGCATTTGAAACATAATTCGCCATAAGATGAATACTGATACAAAAATTACTAGCATGAAAAACAGCAATATCACTAGCAGCATCATTAAAACTCTTGAGTGTGACACTAGATAACGCAGTAGTTCCACTAACTATTGGCTTATGGAACTTACGACATGCTGGAATAATAGAGTGCAAAACAGCATCATGAGAAAAATCTATAACTACATCAGACGCTTCAATTAATTCGTCGTACTCATTTAAAGAAGTGCTCGAGTTAATACCACCAGAATATATGAACCCACAATCTGCCGCCATGCGCTCAATAACGCGTCGCCCCATATTTCCGGAATTACCAGATACCATAACTTTACGCTTCATAGCTATCTCCTAATTCACAAAAAAGAACGGAGGATTTCTGTTGCCCGGTTATCCTCCAACCGCGTTAACTCATAAAATTAGTTATCACAAAAATGCGGCAACTAAGCAGCCTTTGCAGCAGGCGCTACAAAGTTATCATTACAAGCAACAAGAGCGAAATTATCGTTCGCATTTATAATAATAGCCCGCTAACGGTGGTACAATACCGAGCGAAAAACCGCGTTTTTCAGCTCATGTCGAATCTATTCACCCCCATGCGTAAACAATGGTGGAGGTGTCGGGCTCTGCCCCCGAGTCCATAAAACCTATTTATCGCAGCATTTATCGCCATAGTCTTTAGAAAGGACAGGCTTATTATAGACGAAGAAGAACGGAGTTGTCAAGTATTTCTCGAAAGAGCTAACTCACGTTCTCAAGCATTGCACCTTTACAACATTTATGCTACAATCAAGCAGATTTTTTGTTAAGGATTTTTTTATGTTTGCGGTTATAGAGACTGGCGAAAAGCAGTACAAAGTGCAGCCAGGCACTGAATTCACCGTAGAAAAGCTCAACGGCTCGCCCGGAAGTGAGGTTGTCTTTTCTAATGTTGTTTTGTTATTTGACGACAATGGGCGTTCTACTATTGGAACACCATTTGTTGATGGCGTCTCTGTCGTATGTTCGATGAAAGAGCAAAAACGAGCAAAGAAGGTAATAATTTTCAAAAAAAGACGTAGAAAGAATTCTCGTCGCAAGACCGGGCACAGGCAGCAGGTTACTGTGTTGGAAGTAAAAGAAATTCGTAAATCGTAGGAGAGTATAGTATGGCAACAAAGAAAGCCGGTGGTTCGACAAAGAACGGTCGAGATTCCGAAAGTAAACGATTAGGTGTTAAGTGTTTTGGTGGCGAAGCGGTTAAGCCAGGGCACATTATAGTTCGTCAGCGAGGGACAAAAATGAAACCAGGAACCAACGTTGGTCTTGGGCGTGATCATACACTTTTTGCCCTAGCTAATGGAAATGTAAGCTTCAAAAAAGATAGTTGCGGAAGGCAGGTTGTCTCCGTTGTTGAAGCTTAATTTGCTTGTGTAAGTTTTAACGATAATAAGGAATAGAAAATGGCTAATTGTAAGTCTGCAAAAAAAAGGATTCGACAGACAAAAACCAGGACCGCCAGGAATGTCGAGAGAAAAAGTAGGATAAGGACCTTTATAAAAAAGTTTTTGATTGCAGTAAAGTCAGCAGAAGATTCTTCAGCTGTACAGGCAGCGTTCATTGCAGCGCAATCGGAAATTCAACGTGGTGTTACTAAAGGGGTATTACATAAAAATACAGCCTCAAGGAAGGTATCCAGGTTGAACAGAATTCTGAAAACTGTTGTGCAGAACTAAATTATGGAAACTGGGCACGAAATTTCTATCTGGAACGATATTTGTCGTGTCCTATCCTCAGAAATCGGCGAGAGAAGTGTAAAAAATTGGCTTGAACCAGCTAGCGTGTTGTTTGATTCAGGTGTCATTGTTGTTCGTGTACAAAATAATTTTATAAGAGATTGGGTCGATCAAAAATATTCAGCAAGCATATTGCGAGCAGCTAAGCTTATCGACGCGTCAATTACCAACGTAGATGTAATAGTTGAAGCTTCGGTCAAGCAACACGTTTCAGATGTAGCAGATGAAAACGATGAGACAGATCAGCAGAAACAAAAACCTGATGCATCGACGCTTGGAGCTTTACTCGACCCAAAGTTAACTTTTGATAATTTTGTAGTTGGAAAAACGAATGAATTTGCATATGCCGCAGCTCTACGCGTTGCAGAATCAGCAAACGCAGTGTATAATCCGTTATTTTTATATGGAGGCGTAGGACTCGGCAAGACGCACTTGATGCATGCGATAGCTTGGCATATAAAGACAAAAACTCCATCGAAAAATGTTATATATATGTCTGCCGAAAAGTTTATGTATCATTTTATCAGAGCAGTCAGATTTAAAGACACGATGGAATTTAAAGAGTCTTTTCGGTCTGTTGACGTTTTAATGATAGATGACATTCAGTTTATTTGCGGAAAAGAGTCGACCCAGGAAGAATTTTTTCACACATTCAACGCGCTAGTTGATAGCCGACGTCAAGTAATCATATCCGCAGATAAGTCGCCATCAGACTTAGAAGGAATGGAAAACAGACTAAAGTCTCGCCTTGGCTGGGGGTTGGTAGCGGATATTCATCCTACGACGTATGAACTTAGGCTTGGCATACTTCAAAGTAAAGCATCAGCCCTTAGCTGCAAGGTTCCGGATAAAGTGCTAGAATTCTTAGCAATGAAAATTGTTTCCAACGTACGCGAGCTCGAGGGTGCACTAAACCGCATTGTAGCGAATGCAATGTTTGTAGGGCGAGAAATCACATTAGAAAATGCCAAGGATGTGCTTATAGATCTGTTGCGAAATAGTGACAGAAAAGTAACGCTGGACGATATACAAAAAAAAGTTGCAATGTATTACGATATAAAAGCATCTGACATGTCTTCATCTCGGCGATTGAAGCAAGTAACAGTGCCGCGTCAAATTGCAATGTATTTATGTAAACAAATGACGTCTTTGTCATTTCCTGATATTGGTCGAGGTTTTGGCGGACGTAACCATACAACAGTTATACATTCTGTAAATAAAATAACAGAAATGTTACAATCAGATCAAAAACTAGCGTCAGATATTAATTACTTAAAAGATTTGTTGAATAATTCATAAAATATTGCAGCGTTTTTCACAAAAAAATGTCGAGAAATATCTAAAATTTTATATATTCAGGCTTGTTTAGTAGGGTAAACTGGGCTGGTTGCATACAATTTTAACTAATTTTTTATCGCATTTTCAGGCGTTACGTCGATTTTTGGCACTATTTTCGTAAAAATTTCTTTACAATATGCTTTTTCAGTGAGAGAATGCTCTTAGATTTATCACGAAAAGTTGAATATTAGAGAGCGTGAGGCGTTGTTCTATCGGCTGTTTCGCGTTGAGATTT
>CAZMHS010000019.1:0-12725 GCA_964566185.1 uncultured Alphaproteobacteria bacterium | reverse complement strand
CTGCGCGTTGAATAAATCCTGAATCCGATGCTCGCTGCATTTCAACGATGAAATGCGTACCATCATTAGTTTTGCATAGAACGTCTACAATACTTTGGCGCAATGCGACGATTTCAGTATCTAAATTAACCTTTAAAAATCTGACGTCCGTGATCGAATTTCCGTGCAATACGTGTTCATTTAGAACATCGTTCAGAAACTTTAACAAGATGTCCTTGTGCTTTTCTTCGCCAAATACCTGCTTAAACGCCCAATCATTTTTAGGATCCAAAAGTCTATCCATGCACACTCTCCTTCGTCAGCATCTGCAGACATTGTAGCACGTATTGATATTTTTGTCCAAAATTTGGATGAATTGCATCCATCCGGTCAAGCAGATGCCATCGGGTCTCATTTGAAGCGCTAATATACAGAGAATTTTAAAAATATGGTCGAAAAAACGTCTCCGAAAAGAGTTACCACTAAGGGACCATCCGCTCTACCAGAAGCGTAACGCTTCACACACTAAATCTTTATAGGCTTGCTTTTCGACAAAAACGAATTGAGTTTAAGTTCGCTTCCTTTCTGGTTAATTGGTTATGAAAACGATGATTGTTTTTCAAGAAAAATTCGCATATTTTTCAAATTTTTACCATTTCTTAACTTTCGTGTTCTTCACATTTTCTTCGCTACACCAGACCGTACTACGGAAAACCACTGATACACAAGCGTTTTTAAGAAACACGACTTTTTTGTCATACGAAACAGAGAATCATTAAAAATCGCATATAAAACCTTGATATACAACAGATTGTTGCGCAGGCTATAAGTTCAAATCCTATCAGAAGAGCGATGCTAAGTTGTGCCGAACTAGTATAACGACCGAAATACCTGTACTTTAATTCATTAGCGAACATAAATTTAGCGTAAAGGTCACAAGTTCGACTCACTTCCATCATCTTCATTAACATCAGTAATTTCTAATCATAGCTACATTTACAACAGTTAATGATAAGACACTATAGTCATCCAATTGGTGAAAGTAATCGCAACTGTTATTATTCTTGAATGGACAATCTCTGAGCTATCATTTCTATTGGAACCAAATACTATGCCTCACAGAAATTGTTTATGCATTTTAAATTTTGTTCAATTTATAAAATAAAACCTTATTTTATCCGTGTCATTGACATCAATATGTTCAGGCAAATGCGCATATTTGTCAATGGTATCTATAATATTTTTTATATCATTCTTAGAATATCCTGTCATCGAGCGCAAATTTACTACTACTACATCTACTTGGCTATCAGAGATATGGCGAACAAAACACATGCCTTTTTCTTCAAATAAATAAAATATTTCGACCCAAAATTTATCTGTAGATTCTCGAAGATTTATAAATGTTTCATTGACTGATTTTACAAATCTAGGCATCGCATCATTAATAGAAGCCTCCATATTTTCTTTCCCTCCAAAAGGAACACCTTCCCCATCAACAAATGGACGTTTTGTTGTGGTAGATAGTTTTTCATCACCTGCCAAAAGATACCATCCTGCATCAGACGAAAATGCTGCAATAGCAATCCTTTCTTTTGCTAAAGAAATTTTGGCTTCTTCTGTAGAAAACTCTTCATTTAATTTTTTGCTTATCAGTTTTCCTTTTGCTATTTTTTCACAAATATTTTTCTTTTGAGAAAAATTGGTATTGACTAAAAAGTCAGGATTAACGTTCGGTGACATTAGTTGCTCTGCTTCTTTTTTAACTTCTTCTCCATTAATGAGTAAATAAGCTCCCCGCTGCAAGGTGGTACCATCATCATGAGATCCTGAAAATCCAATAGTTCCACTCCAAAACTTGGATGATTGTTTGGTAATTGCCTTTTTTAGGCCCAAATCATGAAGAAACCACCAATAACCTATATTTCCATTTTCGTCAAACTTTCCCTCCATAATGCTTTTTTTGCTCAATGCAAATGCATTGTTAGTTAGATGTGTAAAGTCCGTCTTGCGGCAGTTGCCTAATTGCTCAATTATGTTAACATGGCTCGGTATTAAAGCTTCTCCAAAAGCTATCGTAACAATCGCATCACCTTTTAAATTTTGTATTAATTGAATACATCGCTGTAGCACATTTTGATTAACTGCTGTACCATAATCTATACGAACTCCATCAAAACCAAAATCATTAATGGCCCTTGTAATAAGAGGTTCCCATAAATTCTTAAAAATTGCATCACATTTTTCTTCTGTTGTATAATCAAACTCTTTTCCCCATTTACCTTTATCATCAAACCAATCTTTGGTATTAATATCTAATTCGTTAAAATGAGAGAATTCACCTGAGACCAATGGAGAATCTGTGGCCACATGATTCAATACCAAATCAAATATTGGTGTAAGTCCATTTGCTCTTGCTTGATCAGTGTAATTTCTAATATTTTTATTTATTGTTTCTTTTGTTGATTTATCTCCGCTTGGATTGCAGGTCGACACGTCATTAGATATCAACCAAGTCAAGGAAGGATCATACATCTCATAAAGAGAACTTTTTGCCTTCTTACAAACACCGTTACCTTCATCTACTTCAAAAAATTCTCTATTGGTAGATTTGAAAAATGGATTGACCCATACAACGTTAAATCCCATCTTTGCAATAAAGGGTAGATACTCCGCCATTTTATCAAATTTCATCCCCCAACTTAATGGAAACTGGTTATATATCAGAATAGGTTTCTTAGTATCTGACGCGTCCGAAAAAGATATAAACGACATGCCAAGCATGAAACACAATAAGGAAAAAACCTCGCGCATTAGACAGCTCCACAAACATAAAACTCCTACTAAGAATACAACGAAATTATTAAAATAAAATTAACGATACCACTTATTCTAAATGAATTTGCGAAACATACCTTGCAATAAACCAATAACGTGTATCGGAGAAATCAAAAGCTCCATTCAATAACCTGCTTTTCTGCGTCAACTAGCGATAGCAGAGAATTAAGCATATGTCTAACTTCCTTAAAATAGAACGCGTTCCAATTGCATTTTCTAGCCATCTCCTCAAATGTGATGAGAGAACTTCTCCATTGATTAAAATATTTATCAACAATATCAATCTTAAAGAAAACATTATTTGTGTTTTGAACAAATTGCAAAAACGGCCTTACTTTTCTTTCAAAATCTCGAATCAGGCTGTCATCCAAACAACAAAACTCTATTTCTATTCCTGTCCTTGCTACAGGACTCCAAAAACTAGAGGTATATACCAAAGAATCAGGATTGCTCAACTGGTACTGTTGAAAATATTTTTCACAATCTGAATCATTTGATGGAACATCTTCGATATCCAAATGGTGAGATCGCAAAACATCATGAAGAGATAACGGCAGTTTTGTCGTTTCAGATATAACAAACACCTTCCTATCGTCGCATGAATCAACCTGCAACACACAGCCTTCGGGAAGAGCTTCACATATCACAGAAAAACTTAAAACGGAAACAGCAAAAACACACGTCCTTATCATCGTCAAAAACCTTAACACATACCACACGCATTGTAACATAATACATCGACAACTGCC
Organism: uncultured Alphaproteobacteria bacterium; assembly: GCA_964566185.1. GTDB lineage: Bacteria > Pseudomonadota > Alphaproteobacteria > UBA3830 > CAYLKK01 > CAZMHS01. Next base: position 9,159 of record CAZMHS010000019.1, on the reverse strand, counting down.
AAGATGATAATTTGTATTCCATATGATCATATTCTCCCACTCTCCACATAACACATTTATCCACCCAGTAAGCACTTCTTGGATGCTGGTTTGTTTTAGCATCCATCCGTTTATTTTTTCTATTTGATGGCGGGTGAAGGAAGTTTAACTGTATGATATCTTGTACAGAAAGCAGTTAAGCAGTGTTTTATTTTTAAATATCGTTGCAGTTGGTTTCAATTTTCTAAATCTCTAAAAGCTTATTTTCGACAGAAATGAACCAACATCTAGGAGTCGCTTGCAGGTGTGTTTTCACCGAAAGAAACTACTTGTTAAGCACACTTACCGAATTTCTTTATTCCTCGTTTATTGCGCAGAAAACACACAAATTTATATTAAAATCTGCTGCTTATTTCTTCAACGCTTGTACTTTTTTATACAGCCTAATTTTGAAGCAAAATATTTCCAAATACAGTGTCTTACTTTTTGTAAAGTAATCTTTACACTTCCAGATTTCCAATAAAAAAGGTATTTTCAACAAGGTCGTACAATGTTGACCGTGTTTTCTCAATGCTTCAATAATTCTCTTATCGCTGATTAAAGATAAGGCTCGTTTATTCATTGAAAAGAAATCGTAAAATTTTTCAACCGGAATTCCGTTGAGAACGTGTTTACCCCAGGCAATTAAAATATCTGGATTCGGCCTGTCTGGCCAATACTTATCCAAATATTCTGTAACAATTTTTATTTGCCTCATTCCATTCTTTGATACGTTATTGGCGTGTCTTCGATAATAACATAGCGCCTCTTTTAAAATGTGAAAATGATACTCTGGATGCTTTAATAAATATAAAAACACCTTCGTTCTGATAACGATATCATCGCCTGTCATATCTTCATCAAATCCATTTACTGCATCAATAATTTCCTTACGCCAGAAACAACCTTGGATATAAAACGAACCAAATTCATTATACTCCAATTCTAATAAATCGTTTACCGTCACATCAGTCATTGAGTCTATTGTTAACGGAGGAAGCGTTTCTTTTGACGTCAAATCATCATCATAAATACCGGTAATGACTGATGGAGCGACAAATGCCATTTTATCGTCTTTTTGTAACAAATTTAATGCTTTTTCTATAGCATTTGGATACAAAACATCATCTAAAGAAATGAATGTAACAAATTCTCCACTAGCCTTTTTCAAAGCTTGATTGGAATTGTATCCGACATTACCTGTATTCTCCTGAAGAATCAGTTGCATTGGACAAGGACTTTCTTTTGCAAGCTGTTTTAAAACAGTAGCGCTATCGTCGGAAGAACCGTCATCTACAGCAATAATTTCAACATTTTTATATTCAGAATTCCAAATGGATTTGATACACGAAGAGATAAATTTCGCGTGGTTATAGCTTACACAGCATACAGATAAGAGACCTTTTTTATTTCCAATCATTCACAACTCCTACAACTTTTTTTACCTCTTCTTCTGTCATTACAGGCGAAACTGGCAAACTTAATATTGTTCTATGAATTTCCTCACTAATCGGAAAAGATAGATTATTCCATTCGTTATATGCGCCTTGTTTATGTGGCGGCGTTGGATAGTGGATTAATGTTTGGATATCATGCTCTTCCAGATGTTTTTGCAAATTTTCTCTATCGTTACACCTGATAACAAACACGTGCCAGACATGAGCTTCTTTGTCGTACGTTTTCGGTAAAATAATTTTAGGATTTTTAATATTTTCCTGATAATATTCTGCGATCTCGCGTCTTTTTGTATTATCAGCATCAAGATATTTAAGTTTTATATCTAAAACGGCTGCCTGAATTTCATCGAGACGAGAATTTACACCTTTATAGATATGATGATATTTATAATCAGAGCCATAGTTTGCGATAGCTTTTATCTTCTTATATAATTCTTTATCATTAGTTGTGACGGCTCCAGCATCTCCTAATGCGCCAAGATTCTTTCCAGGATAGAAAGAAAACGCCGACGCATCGCTTAAATTACCAACTCTTTTATTTTGATATATTGCGCCATGAGCTTGCGCTGAATCTTCTATTACTTTTAAATTATATTTTTTGGCTAATGTCCAAACTTTTTCCATTTGAACAGCTTGGCCATACAAGTGAACCACAATAATCGCTTTTGTTTTATCCGTAATCTTTTCTTCGATCAAATCAGGATTAATATTATAAGTATCAATATCTGGTTCTACCAATACAGGCGTGCAGTAATTTTCTGAAATTGCAAGAATTGTTGCAATATACGTGTTCGAAGGAACGATAATTTCATTGCCTTTACCAAAACCAAAAGCTCGAATGATTAAATTTATAGCATCAAGACCATTTGCAACACCTATCGAATATTTTGTTCCGCAATAATTTGCAAAATTTTGTGTAAATCTTTCGTTTTCTTCGCCCTGCAAATACCAGCCTTTGTCCAAAATTGCTTTTATACTTTTATCGATTTCGCTTCGAAATCTGTTATTTATCTTTTCTAAATCTAAAAAATGAATCATTTACGACTCTTCTTAATTTTTTTATCATACTAATCTGCGTCAAAGAATTTCCCGATAGATTTAGCATCTGTTGGCATACTTGTTTTATAGGCATTATAGTCTTGAGCTAGATGTCCAACATCCAAGCATCTATAACCATCGTTTACTAAATCAAAAGCTAACAATTTTGCGGTCGGTCCAGCAATTACGAGAATTAATCTCTCCTTATCAATTTGTTTAGCTTTTTCTACAATACTGTCGTACTCATCGAAAGCATTACGTGTCGGAATATATGTATATTCAATGCTTTTTGCGTTGTCAAATATATTATATTTTAAAGGCTTCATAACACGGTCGCCACAAATGAGGTGAACATTCTTATTTTCCCAAATACTACGCCACTTAGCATACCACGCCCCAAAATTATAACGTTTAAAACCGCAATACACACTGGTGATGCCACTACTACCGTACGTTTTGTCAAACGAAACCAATGTTAAATATTTTTCACGAACATTGGACACAAAAGTTCTATAAACAAATTTAACATAATCGTAAAAATCTACTAAGTCAGCGTAAAAATAGTGATAATTTATACATGTTAAAACATTTTCATGATTGTTTTTTAAAACCTCTATCAATCGTTGAGCCAATTTTTGATTAGGAGTTTGAAACGGAATCTCTCTTCCTTCCATCAACAGTATTTCGCCATCACCAAATCGAACTAACGAATGATTACTTTTACATAATGCATCCAAAGTCTGTTCATAATCAAGCATTTTGGGTTTTTGAATTTGCCATGGGTTATTCGGCAATTCCCATCGCAAATTATCCAACATCAGGTTGATATCACGATAAGCGTCCTCATCCAAGTGGCCGATTTTTTTATTCATTTGTTTTAGATCGACTCTAAAAAGCCATTTAAGATTATGTAAAAAAGTTACAAATTTCATGTTCCTATACTTCATTTCCTGTATCAATACATTCCTTTAACAATCGAGTTCGGTGTAACATCCTTTGTCACAATTGCTCCTGCCCCTACAAGCGCATTTTCGCCGATTATAATTCCTGGTAAAATTGTTACATTGGCACCAACGCTTGCTCCTTTTTTAATTGTAATATTTTCCAATTTTCTATTTGGATTCTTTGATTTCGGGTACTTGTCATTGCAAAAACTAGCATTTGGCCCTATAAAAACATCATCCTCTATTGTTATTCCGTCATACAAATACACGCCATTTTTTATAGTCACATTACTACCTATGACTACATCGTTCTCAATAAAACAATGAGAACAAATGTTACAATTAGAGCCAATCTTCGCTTTTGGAAGAATTACACAATACTGCCAAATATTTGTATCTTCTCCAATATTATTACTTTGAACATCTGAAAGAGGATGTATCATTTTTTCAAACCTTTCAAAAATTCGTCGTAATCTCTTATGTACTCTTCAGCATCATAATATCCGCTTGCTAAAACCATTAGTTTGCATCCGTAAGAAAAATGTCGCATTTCTCTCCACATATTTTTACCAATATATAAACCGACATCAGGCCTATTTAGCCATACTTTTTCTCTTGTGCTACCATCATCCAAAAGGAATTGACACGCGCCGTCCACTGCGATAATTACCTGCTCGAGCTTTTTGTGAGCATGTTTACCTCGTTCCACGTCTGGCAACGTGTCATAAATCCAATAAACACGTTTTATTTCAAACGGGATATTCTTATTTCCTTCCATCGAAACAAGCTTTCCTCTTTCGTCACCATGCACTTGCATATTTATTAATCTATAATTCATCGAAGATGCTCACTTTATAACACAAATCTCGTATCGGAATGATAAATTTTATCGCCCTTAGCAATCGGCATAACAGTGTGATGCACTCTTCATCTAAGTAAATCATTATAACTTCTCAAAGTATATGCAGTACACTGCGCAAAATTTAAACAACGCGCCCATTATAATATAAATATAAATTTTTTTAAATATTATATTTTTAATATTAGCTTTAAACGCCATTATTTACTGAATTTTAAACTTTAGTTATGCTAGTGTTGTAACACTAGACAAAAGCGTAAATCATTATACATCATGAGATATCATTAGTAAAAATATGCGTGTATTATTGCTGAAGCAAGAGAAATTGTGTATTTGATATAGGATGTTAAGAAATACTTTACCTTTTGGCTGTTTTTTAATATAATGGCGTTGTTAGGTTTATTTGCATTGTGGAGGTGTACGATGAGGAGAATGGTTTTAGGAATTGCCGTTTGTTGCGGAATTAGTGGAGTGAATGGGATGGATACAACGTTGATTGATAGTATCATTTCTAATCCATCTGATCGTAGTGTGTTGACAAAAATTGTAAGTGAAGTAATAAATGATAATCAGAAAACGTTACAAGCTAGAAGTTATATACATTCAAAGATTGATGGATTAGAAACAGAAGAATTAACTTCTAACGAGTTAAACCTCTATAGAATATGCTCGATGCTATATCAGCTGTCCAGAGATATTCGTTCTGATGAAGTTAACTCGTTAAATTATTATGTATATGGTGTATATAACGGTAATTTTGAACCATATTTCGATTAAGCCCGTTTGTCTAGTTTATACTATGCACTTAATTGTAAACTACTTTAACGATGACCTGGTGGTTTGCACCTTGCCGTTAGAGATGTTCTCACACCGTTTTAGTCGCTAGTAAGCTTAGCATTGGGATCGGTTTTTTGCAATAGTTATATTCTAGGTGGCTTTATTCGTGTTTTTTGATGCTAATTATCTCAGCGTGTCCGAAATAGTCGTTAGATATGTCTTCACATATTCCGATTACAATTGTTCGTTTTAACAGTTCATCGAGTATTGTAATTTTTTTCGTTATCCATCCTTCATCGCTGTCACTATCATTTATAATCACTGAGAATCTTTGTGAATGGCTAGCAAGCTTGTTCATCGCTTTAGCTATTTTTCCAGCAAAATCCTCTGATCCGAAAAAAGATTCAGCCTGCTTTGTTTCGTAAAAAAACGCGATCTGCTCTAATGTTCTGGCGATATTATATACAGCTCCAGACGATATGTTAAAGTATGTTTTTAAATCAGCTACTGATTGGAGTGCGTTTCTCCATTTATTGTGATCTTTTATAGAAGTCGCCCCAGAGAAAGACTTTTCTTTAATTTCTTTAGGTGTTTTGTCTCCAAAATATTTACTGGTATACGTTGGAAGTCGTTCTGTGTGGAGCAGTTGTGGTTTCGTCGGATCCTGTATCGCTATATTAATTAAATGTCTATATAACGTTTCAACGCAATCACCTTCTTTATTGGCAATAGTCGCAGATACTGGTCTGCACGTATATTCATGATCTGCCTTTAGTTCAGAAGTTGCTGTCATTAGTTGTTGAGAATATGCTTTTATGTCATCAACAATTTGTTTGATTTGATCATCGGGTATCACTTTATGTCTAAAATCATCATATTGAGCGGTGTTATTATTTTTTTTCTTGAACTCATCCAAAAACTTGTCATCTAGGAGCTTTTTGTTAGACTCATCATCCAAACTTGGATTTATTGTTAGCATTACGATGCTAAATACAGTATCCTTATTCAGAGAAGTGTACTCGCTGGCTTTAGCAAGTGCTTTAGAAATTCTTTTTTTCTTAAAACCTTCAACGCAAACTTCATAAATTTGCTGAAGATCATCGAATATATCTAAAATGAAAATAATTTTTGCTATTTTGCAATCTACCGTATTGCCTATTTCGGTAACTTCTTTCCCCGCCTCACTAGGCTTAGTCCCATTTTTTATCCATTCTAATAATTCGCTTTTTACTGATTCGTATTTCGTTAGAACAGTACAACCAAACCTTAATGAACAATTAGCAAACGATGTAAATGTCCCGGTATTACACGGGAATAATTTTTGAAAACACCTTTCACCTAAACTGTTTTTATCTGTAGCTTTTTTATTCAATGAATCTGTTAACCAACGTGCTTCATTGCTAAACAGTTCACCAAAAACAGCCAGTTTAGTAGGCCTTTCATTATTGACAGCCCACTTCACCATCTGCTGTTGACCTTCATCTGTGTAGATCATATTGAGAATAGCTTGGATTTTATCTTTTTTATAGTGAATTTCTTTCGCTTTTTCTGTTGATTTACCTTCTTTATCTTCTGTATCCCCAGGTATCCCAGCAGCTTCCATTAAAAACGGTAACACAGCTTCAGCAACTTCTTTTGTTACACGAGCTTCTGCGTTAAAACTCCAAATACTCGCAATACTTAAAAACGAACAACAAACTAATCTTTTAAAAATCTTTTTCATCTCGCCACCTTTATTAGATAAGATGTAATAATGTTATCAAGTATTTATTGATTTTTAGTTAACAAGATTGATTTCGTCTGCTCTTAATCTATAATTCGGATATGAATTCAGACTTGTTTAAATACATCAAAGCTATTTTTGAAGCAACTTGTTAGATGTATCATAAAATTTCGTAATAAAATATGTATTATCATTGGTAAGTAATTTCGCACGAAGGTGAATGGTTTGGAGTGACGCTAACGCACAAAAGGCTACCATTCCGTTGAGTTAGTATCGAAAAAATTTGCGCGGCTAATACTTTCAAAACGCTATTGGAAAACGGTTCGATAAAAGCAGTTGAATAGCTATAGTTTTTTTATATAATGCTCGTAGTACGAGGTTAGAATGTTTCCAACGCCAGATACTTTGCATCCACTGATTTATGGTATGGATCGCACGTGTTTTTTGAAAAATATTATCACAAAACCAAACGTCATCGTAGGTGATTATACTTATTACGACGATGAAAACGACGTCCGAAATTTTGAAAAGAATGTTTTGTATCATTACGAGTTTTTGGGCGATAAATTGATTATCGGAAAGTTCTGTCAAATCGCAAGCAATGTAAAATTTTTGATGAACGGCATGTTCCATATGTTAGATGCGTTCACAACTTATCCGTTTATGATTTTTTCGAATGAGTGCGGTGAAAAATATCCGAAAGATGCAAAATTTCCGTTCAAGGGAGATACAGTAATCGGAAACGACGTTTGGATTGGGTATAATGCGACATTTATGCCGGGAGTAAAAGTTGCTGACGGAGCGATTATCGGAACAAATTCTTTGGTTACAAAAAATGTCGGTCCATACGAAATTTGGGGAGGAAATCCAGCTAGGCTTATACGCAAAAGGTTTCCTGATGAAGTTATCAAGTATCTCGAAAAAGTTCAATGGTGGAACTGGGATATCAAAAAAATCGCAGAAAATGTCGATGTGCTGATCGGAAAAGATTTAGAAAAATTGAAAAAACTTGTAGAAGAAAAATAAACATGAAATTTTTCAAAACAAACGCGCTCGTGCGCCTCCGTTTGAAATAAAAAAATGTAGATTTTTTAACATCGACACAATTTTGATTCGGTGACTTTAACCCCAATCGCGACGCATCCGAATTTTTTAACTCGCTCCGACCCGGGAAAATTTTGGTAAATTTGAACACCTTTCTCTAAATCATTATCATCTAAAAACGGAAGCATATTTTTCACACCTTCCGATTTAAGCATTTCTTCAAATGCGCTGTATTCGTGTTTAAATGTAACAACACCGCTAATGAAATCGTCGCTTTTAGTATCGGTGAAAGAAGCTTTATCTCCAACTTTTATTTTTCGATATTTTTCGCCGTTAATTCTGCCCTCGGCTGTTTTTATTCCGTTTTTCAACCATCTTAAATATGGACGTTCAAGTGTGTTTATCATCGAAAATTTGTGAAAATTAGTCACTTTAAGCCTCTTTGAAAAATATAAAACTAAGTCATCTTCATTTTTACAATCTGAATACGTATGGCGAACTTTGTTTTTATACCAAAAACCGGATCCATTAGGAACAGAACGACGTTTTACGGACATACGCTGAGCATTTTCGAAACCGCAGTGAAGACCGACAGCAAGATACACAATACCAGGATATTCCGATGCGATTTTTCAGTAACATTCATCAATATTGTCCCAATTTCATTATTTCTATATTTTTCTAAAAGGCCGAAATCAATTGTTTTTGTATTTGATCGTTTCATCTCAAGCCTCAGAATCGATTAAATCTGCATCGTGAGAGACTGGATTTCTTCTATCGTAAGACCTGTCCCTTGCGCTACCATTTCTACAGATAATCCCATAGCTAAGAAGCTCTTTGCCATATTGATTTTTTCAGCATATGCCTTCGCGCGTTCTTCTGCACGGCCTTTTTCTATACCTATTTTTTCGCCTTTTTCCAGTCCTTCCTTGTACCTAGTCGTTTGGCCGGCGTAGATGTCGTTCAGCTCTTTTACCCTGGCGTCGTATACTGCTCGAGTTTCCGGATCTGAGCTCATATACGTAAGCTCATCCATCGCTTCCTTAACTTCCGGAATTTCCAAAAACTCAGTAGGTATTGTCTCTGGATCTCTAATAAATTGCATCCAGATCGTGAACATGTCGTTCAGGAATGTCTTCGGTGTCGCCTCAAGCTTCGTTAGTTCGATTATAAAGTGCCTCATTTTTTCGGAGGCGATTTCGACCGGATCGATTCCATTGTCCTTATACATATCAACAATCTCATGGCAGCAACCTTTGCGATTCGTCTCTGGATCAACGCAAATCCAGATCGAAATTA
>CAZMHS010000018.1:0-13809 GCA_964566185.1 uncultured Alphaproteobacteria bacterium | reverse complement strand
CCTACGACCCTCTGCTCCCAAAGCAGATGCGCTAGCCAGACTGCGCTACACCCCGGTTTTAAACATGCAACATAATACATTATATTAATATAGAAAACAATAGTTGATGTGGAACTTGATATGTTCTTTTTTTTCATTAAACACGTTGTTTATATTTTTTCAACAATGTTTTGAACAGGTATATTCTCTTGTTTTTCACTGATTACGTGCGTGTCTGTGGAAAACAAAAACATATTTTATGATTTTATTGTTGAAAAACTGTTGAAAACATTAGAATAAAAAATAGCGAATATTGTATACACAGGTTTATTAACTGATTTTTAAGAAATTATCAACAAGATTTCTTTTATAATTGTTAATAATAAAATGGCGTTATCGTTGACAAATAACAAGTGGTGTGGTAAACCTTGCATTGTTTATTGTGGTTGTAATGAAGGCTATATATCTAGTAATATCGTTGTGTTGTTTTGGCTTTTTCGGTTTCTACTATTATTGTGATCGAATAAAAGAACCTTCTGTACTGCTACATGGAAAACATGAGATCAAAGTTGAAGAAGTTAGTATTTCTAACATTCATGCTCCTATTTGGTTTACCAAAACGAAAAATAATACATGTTGTTTGTTGATTAAATTCTCGAACGAGGGATATCGGAACTATAAATTTACGCAGCCTGCAGCATTATTGATTTTAAATAAATTAATTTTGATGGGAGCAGGTAAGTACGATTCAACAAATTTAATGGAGGAGCTAGAATTAAATAATATAAATCTCAACATACAACCTGATTTTGATAATATAATAGTAACATGTTACTCTACAGCAAGCAATTTTCATAAAATGATAGATATATTGCGTGTTATATTAAGTGAAGCTCATTTACGTGATGATAAGTTCAAAACAGTAAAGCAGGAAGTTATGCAGGAACTTGCGCAAACTAAGTGTATGCCTGATAGCATAGCTCAAGAAGGGTTGCAGCAACTAGAGCTTACGTCTAAACATCCTTACAATGTAAGTTTTGACGATTTATTGCGTAGTTGCGAAACGTGTAGTATGGATGACATAATCAATGCTTATAAAAAATCTTTTGCTAGTAAAGATGCAGTAATAACTATTGCTGGAAATTTAGAAAAAGAAGATGTTGTTCTTGGTATTGAAAAGTTGTCGTCTACTTTGAAGTACAAAAATAATGATTTCAATTGTATGGTACAGACTTCTGTTTTTGCTAAACATGGCCATAGCAATTATCATAATACGAATGATCCACAAGTAGTAGTACGATTTTCTCATCCAGGAGTTGATTCTATTTCAAAAGATTTTTTTGCATTTGATATTGGAATTGGCATTTTAGGTAAACGAGGTTTTGGTAGTAGATTGTTCAATGAAATTCGGGAAAAGCGTGGTTTATCGTATGGCATTTCTTGTTCGATAGAAGAAACTGATTTGCTTGTAAAAGTAAGTGGAAAAGCGAGCACAAGACCAGAAAACGTTGAGCAATTGATTGACGCGATTAAAGAACAATTTTTTGAGTTGGTAAATATAACACAAACGGAGCTAGACGATTTTAAGATTTCGTTATTTTCTTCTGATGTACTGATGTCAGCTAAGGATATTGTATATTTTTTGCATAAATGCAGGACGAGAAATATCGCATCTGAAAACGTGAATGAATATATGCAAAACTATTATTACGTGACATTAGATCAGTTAAAGAGTGTTATGGAAAAATATATTAGTAAGGATAATTTACTATTTTCCGTCGTTGGTGATGTCGGTGGTAAGAAATGAGATATGTTACTAAATTTTTTTCTAGTGTTCTTTGCATAGTCAGCATATTAATCTTTGGTGGTATTAGAGCTGATGAAAGTGACACTGAAATTTTCGAAACAAAGCTATCTAATGGACTTACAGTTGTGTATTGTCCTGCACATTCGTACGGAACATTGCTATTTGGTATTTTATATGATGTCGGTTCAGGAGATGACTCGTTGTGTAAAATTGGTTTATCACACTTTCTTGAACATATGATGTTTAATGGTACACGTAAATTGCCTGGTACTAAGTTGAAGTACTTACTTAATAAATATGACGCTAATTCTAATGCATTTACAGGACATGATTTGACGTTTTATTACCACGTTGTACGGTCAGATTTTATAGATTTAGATTTGCAGATTGAAGCAGATCGCATGAAAAATTTGAAATTTGATAAGCAGATTTTAGAGCGCGAGCGAAATGTCGTATTAGAGGAAAGAAAACTCGTTTTCGAGGGTAACCCTGCCGTTCGTTATATATCAGATGCGGTTCCAAAGTCGTTATTTCTATATTCAACATATGGATATCCTGTTATCGGATATCCTTGGCAGATATCTAATTATTCAATTAATTCACTGCAAAAACATTATAGAAAATATTACAATCCTAACAATGCTACTATTGTTATAGTTGGTAGTATTTTTGATGATAATTCTAAAACAAATGCATTTTTAGTTGATAAAATTAAGAAATATTTTGGAAGATTAAAAAATAATAATGTTGAAAAAGCTATACATAATAGGGTTTTGGATCCTATACAATCAGGTATAACGCACTATATTGATAGGGCAATAGATGAAATAAAAACATCTGAGTTAGATATTGTTTATTCTTTTGATGCTGAATTATTACATTCGTTTAAACGATTCATTACTGCCAAGTTACTTGTTAGTATTTTAAGTAGCTATTCGACATTGAAAAAGAATATGATCGAGGAAACTAATACAGTTTATAACATTAATATTTCGTTCGATTATTTAAAATATAGTTCTAACGCATTCATGATAGTAAGTTTATCGTTTAACAATAGTATATCTAGAGATCGAGTCGAACAAGAATTAGAAAAATCCATAACAGGATTTACAATTTCTAACGATATAGTTGAAAAACATAAACACAAGATGTTGGCGCAATACGATCTTCAGTTCGATTTATTGCAGGACAAATTTACATCTTTGGCGTATTTGTTGTCGTATGGCTTTTCTGCGGATGATATACGGTCTTTTCGTCATACGTTAAGTACAATAACGTATGAAGATGTTATAGATATGTATCGACATATCTTGGCTGAGAAGAATATTGTATGTAGAATTTTTAGCCACCCAAAGAAATAGTAATTGGAGGTTAGTGATGAAGTTTGGAAGAAAAGTTGTTTATATCATATTGCAAATGTGTGTTGTTTGCGAAACCATATACGGTATGATAGCGCGTGATGTGCCTACCTATGAAGTTGAGTTTCGTGAAAAGGATCATACGTTTATATACAAAAAGAGCTATTTAGGAAGGACGGATATCCTTACCGTCAACATTGGAAATCAAAACAAGAATAGTTTTGATATCGGTTGTGAAATTGATATGATCTTGTTAGAAATAGTGGCGCAGTTATCGCTTGAAGATGTTTCGTTTGAATCATGTTCTACTATTGAAGATTTTGCAGCACTTGCCGAACAGTATGGTACTGAAAAATGGCAAAACGTGAAATATCTTTCTAGAAGAATACGTCTTCTTGCGTCATTCTTTCACGATTGCCGTTCTTTCAGAGCAAGTGATCACGTTAACAAGTGTAAAAAATATGTAGAACAAGTACAATCAATTAAAAATATGATGAAATCTAATGATTTTGCGATGTATTGTGCTACAGTTATGCAAAATTGTGATTCTGCCGTTACGCAAGATATTGATCCTACTATTGTGCTACGGACGTTTTTGTACTGTAACGTGGCTAAATATTTGGGAATAAATTTGTATGAATTGTATGCGCGATGCAATTCTTGTTTTACAAATTTAGAGTTTGATATATTCACTAGCAGAAGTAATAAATTGAGCGATGAACAGTTTGTTCGATTTGAGTATGTTCGTTCGTTAATGAAATCGTTTTGTGACGCTTCTTTGTGTGGGACGTCGCCGCTTTCTTCTGGTCAAGCGTTAAGTGCTACAAACAATGTAGACGATGATTTTTGTCGTGACTGGATATATGCGTTTTATGAATGGCAGCGAAACATTCAATATACTTTTATTAATCATTTGATAAGTGATTTAATAGAAAATGATTTAAAGTCAACAAAATTTGTAGGAAAGATATCGGATCGTGTTGATGTGGTTGTTGACGACTTAAACGAATATATCGTTAATCATCCGAAGAAAACAGAGTTTTCGCTCTTGGAAAGTATTGCTAATCTTGTAATGTTACGAAAATGTGTTGCACTTCTTGCCGGTGTTGATAGTAAACCGTTCAGTTATAGTAAGTATATGAGTGTGATTTCAAGTAAAGATGCATCGAAGATTGACATCTTTTTTGAAAAGTGTGGCAAATCAAGTGTTGATGGCAAATATCGCAATAGATTAACTTTTTTGGCTGATAACTTACTTTCATTTCTGAGTCATGATCATGTCGAAATTGATGTAGCTAACATATGCCAAAATATACCTAGTACAGTATTCGCATCTCATAATAATGATATTTTACAAAATGATCCAGATCTTATAAAATTGCTGCAGGCAACATACTTGATGAAAATAATAAGGTATAATATTTACAACAACATGGAAAAAGTTGCATTAAACAAAGACATATTTATGACATTGTCATGTGAAGAGGTTGATGTTTTGCAACAACTTATTACTGACTTTTTAGGTCATTAGTATTATTTTCACAACAGTTGTGTATAATAATACGTGATTTTTTGATAGCATTTGTAACACTGATGTACAATTAGTCGAATGCGCCTTTTATGTATGTGCATTTTAATTTACTATCGAATATGATGGCATCAAATCTGTAATCTCGCGTTACGTTATTATCGTGCTCTGCTATAAATATTTTTGCTGCGTTATAAATGCGTTGTTTTTGTCGTTCGCTGATTGAATGTAAGCCATCTATCATATTTTTTCTGAACTTTGTTTCAACAAATACTATTACATCTCCATCTTCTGCAATAATATCAATTTCACCGTATTTTGTTTTATATCGTCTGTGTAGAATTTTGTATCCAAGTTTCAACAAATACTGCACGGCATTATCTTCCCATAAAATGCCAGATGAATAACTGTCCATTGCTGATTATAAATTTCTTGTTTTTAAATTTTTGAACATGGAGCGCGCTTGCGACATTGCATCCACATCAGAGAGGAATGGGTGCGGAATAATAACATTTTTTTCAGAACGAACATTCTGGAGCACGACATTTTGCACGCCTCTATCGTACAATTCTTTCAATATGTCGAGAATATCATCGATTGTAAGCGTTTGGTCTAGCGTTGTTCTAACTTCGTAGTCTATGTTAGCTTTTAATAGTATATCTAGCGATTCAGACACTAATTTTCCACTATCGGCGATTCTAGTTATATCGTAGTACTTATAGAATGGAGCTTTTACGTCGAAACCGACCCAATCGAGCATATTAACGATTTGTGCAAATTTATGTGGAATAGAACCAGAAGTATGTAAACCTATTTTTAGTCCTATTGGTTTCACATCTAATATAGCGTTCTTTAGGCCTTCCTGCATTAATGGTTCTCCGCCACTGAAAACTACTGCGTCGACAAAATCTTTACGAAGTCGTATCAATTCGACGATATCTGCCCACGGTAACCCATCCGATGGTTTAAGATTCTGCAGGTATTGATTGTGACAATAACGGCATCGCCATGGACACCCTTGGCAGAAAACAACTGCTGACAGGTATCCTGGATAATCAATCGTTGTTAGCGATACAACGCCACCGACAATAAGTTTTTTCATCAATCTTTACAGCACGAACTTTCACAAAAGTGGACGCGTTCCCTATGCTCACTTTGTTTGCCGTCATTGAATTCTGATACAGGACGGAAATAGCCCATGACGCGAGTCCATACCTCGCACCGCTGCCTTTCTTCATTTGACAATTCTATGTTTAATTTATTTATCATAAAAACCTCCAAAAAATTATCCGTTTGCTACCATCTGTGCTGCCTTTTGTGCCAAAAGTATCTCATCACATTTTGGGCAAAATTCGTGTTCACCTGGTATGTATCCATGTTTTGGGCAAATAGAAAACGTTGGCGTTATCGTAAAGTACGGTAAACGGAAATTCTCGACAACCTTTCTTACTATTCGTCCGCACGTTGTTGCAGATGAAATTCTTTCATTCATATACAAATGAAGAACTGTTCCACCTGTGTATTTTCGTTGTAGTTCATCTTGCATCACAAGAGCTTCGAATGCATCACTCGTATGACTAGCAGGAAGTTGGCTCGAGTTTGTGTAATAAGGTGCTTCCTTTGTTCCTGCTTGAATGATACCTGGGAACATTGCCGCATCTTCTCTAGCAAATCTGTACGTAGTCCCTTCTGCTGGTGTTGCTTCTAGGTTATACATGTGACCAGTTTCTTTCTGTATACGTATCAAGTGTGACCTGATAAAGTCTAACACTTCTAGTGCTAAATTTCTACCATTTTGCGTCGTAATATCATCTTTATCGGATGAGAAATTTCTGATCATTTCATTTATTCCGTTTACTCCAATTGTAGAGAAGTGGTTTCTAAATGTGCCTAAATATCGTTTGGTATATGGATACAGCCCCAGATCCATATTTTTCTGGATTTCTTTTCTCTTTATTTCCAGCGATATTTTTGCGAAGTCTATTAACTGAAGTAATTTGTTGAATAGCGCCTGTTTGTCTCCGCGATGCACAAATCCTAAACGTGCGCAATTGATTGTAACAACGCCAATTGATCCAGTCTGTTCTGCTGAACCAAACAAACTATTACCTCTTTTTAACAATTCTCGAAGATCTAGTTGTAATCTACAGCACATTGATCTTACCATTTCAGGTTTAAGCTCAGAGTTTACAAAATTCTGAAAATATGGCGTTCCATATTTGGCTGTCATTGCAAACAAATGTTGTGCATTTTCACTATCCCAAGGAAAATCGTTTGTAATATTGTATGTCGGAATTGGGAATGTGAAAATTCTTCCTTTTGCATCGCCTTCGCACATTACTTCAATAAATGCCTTGTTGATGATATCCATTTCTTTCTGCAATTCTCCATAACAGAAATCCATCTCAACACCGCCGATTATTGGTTTCTGTTCCTTAAGATCGTCAGGACATACCCAATCGAATGTTAGATTTGTGAATGGGGTTTGCATTCCCCACCTAGAAGGAACATTTAAATTATAAATAAATTCTTGAATATCTTGTTTCACTTGATCATAACTTAGGTTGTCGATTCTAACATACGGTGCTAAGTACGTATCAAATGAACTAAATGCTTGTGCTCCAGCCCACTCATTCTGTAGTGTGCCTAGAAAATTTACCATTTGCCCAAGCGCGCTTGACAAATGTTTTGGCGGTGCAGATTCTATTTTGTTGAGTACTCCGTTAAAACCTTCTCTTAGAAGTGCTCTCAAAGACCAGCCTGCGCAATATCCTGACAACATATCTAAATCATGTATGTGGAAGTCAGCATTGCGATGTGCGTCAGCGACATGCTTTGGATAAACCTTATTTAACCAATAGTTTGCGACTAGTTTTCCAGAGCTATTCAAAATCAAACCACCCAACGAAAATCCTTGGTTGGCGTTTGCTCGTACTCTCCAATCTGCCCTACTTAGGTACTCTCCAACAGACTCAACTGCATCAATTGTGCCAAAACCTGTATTTCTAACAATAGAACGATTCTGACGATACATAATGTATGCTTTTGCTGTTTTAAAGTATCCAGATCTTGCAAGTGTATATTCAACAACATCCTGAATACTTTCTATGTCAGGCATGCCATCGCTAAATCTAAAGCTAAGAACTTTTGCTACATCTTCAGCTAATGATCTCGCGACATCAGCTCCAAATTCTCCTGTTTCTACGCCAGCATTTGTAATAGCACGTACTATTCGCTCAAGATCAAACGAAACTTCAGATGAGTCTCTTTTCTTTACACGTTTTGGTTCTGTCGGAGAAAAAGAACAGTCAATTTTTGAACAAACATCACCACAGCAGTCTCCCATATAAAACTCCTTACTATTTAAACAAAAATTGTGAAAATATAAAAAACTAACTGCAATAAGTATACTAATTAGTAGCTAGAAAATCAAGGTTTGTGAGTTCGTTATTTTATAATGGAATTAAGGCATAGTGCTAAAAAATATGGCATCTTTACGTTTTTTAAAGATTGTTTTTGTATAATTGAGTTCGTTTGACATTAGAGAGCTGCTGGTGAAAAATATCATAAAATGCTTAGTATGTGTTATGAGCTTCGCAATGGTCAATTATTCAGATGCTGGATTACTGCAGCGAATAAAAGACAAACGTGCAGCAAGGAAACAAGCTAAGGCTCAACAACAGGCTGCGGCGCAACAACAAATGACAACGACTAATAGTGCGTATAATAATAGTGATAGATATACAAACAACAATTCTGCGTATAACAATAGCGCAGGAGGTGGAACGTATAATAGTAGTAGTAGGCGGTCAGGATCTGGTGTTGGTTCTACTATTGCTGGGTCAATCGCTAACTCATTGGGTACGGTTGGTGCTGCATTAGCTGGAAGTGCTGTAACTGCTGGCATGGGATTAGCTAGTGGCGGAATAACATCATTAATTTCCGGAGATAAGAGTTACGTTCAAATGGAAAAAGATGCTTTGACAAATCCAGCTTTAAAGGGGTTATTAGATAAGGATTCAGGTTTTAAGCAATGGTTAGCACAAAATGATCATTTTTACAATGTTATGAAAAGCAATACAGGGTTAATTAGTGTGTTGTCTAATTCTCAACAAATGAGAACATTGATAATGACGAATACAGCGTTTGCAGATTTTATACGAGATAACCCTAATCTAGCTTCAGTATTTTCTAATAATCCAACATTGCTGTCGAATAGTACATTTATTTCTGTATTAATGAATAACGCTGCCCTAAAGACAGCGATTTCATCAAATCCTCAATTATTGTCACAGATTGCTGCTTCTAACAATTTAATGCAAGGATTAGCAATGAATTCTCAGCTTGCAGATGCTATTGCTTCAGATACGTCTCTCATTAATATGTACAATAGTTATCAAGATTTACAAACTCAATTTAATCAGTATCCTGAGTTGTTAAAACAAATAAAGACCAATCCAAATATAGCACAGCAGATTCGGCAAAATCCAACTCTGGCTGCGCAGTATGCAAATAATTCAGCTTTATCTAGCATGAATAGCATTGGAACTACAATAGGAACTGTTACAAGCGCTCTTGGTGGCTTACTCGGCGGGGGAGGTATTGGAACAAATGCGGCAGGTATGTCACAGGGAGTTGGTATGCAAAACGGTGTAGTAAGCGGTGCAGGAATTGTAGCAAATAATCAAATGGTGGGGCGTAGTAGTGGCAGGGCTTCTGTTGATGATGGCTATGATGATGACGACGATTATTCTAGTAACTCTAGCAGAGGACGTAGTCGCCGTTTTAGTCAACGTAACGGTGATGATGATTACAATGATACAAATTCATCTGCTTCGAATAGACGTAATCATGCATCATCAAATAGGCTGTCTACAACAGAAGACGATAGTTATGATAATGATTATGGTGAGAATACAAACAACGCTCACCGCAGAGGAAACTCTTCTCCTGGTGGTACAGGCGTTGGCGGCGGCAAATCTTCATTTGGCAATAGTCAGCACGAAAATGAGGCTTATGTATCTAAACGCAGGAGTCGTGCTGTCAAGCAGCAATCTACCATTGCGCGTAAAGCGCGTACTTCAGTTTCACAAACAGCAACATGTCGACCAAAGACTGTAAAAGATTTCTACAACGATGGATCGGCATATGGCGCAGTTGAGTTACCTTATGGAAAAAAATACATTCAAAAGTGCAAGTGGTCATTTTTTTGACGCTACGATTTTTTCAATTGCGGATTCTAGAGTTATTGTTCGCAACACAGAAAAATCCTTTATAGAAATAAACTTTCCATTGTACAGTACGTATGGGCCAAACCGCCCGTTGCCAACGGAAATACTCTTGTTCTCGTAGGTTCCGAGCACTTTTGGTAAAGACAGCAAAAATTTTGCAAAATCTAAATCTACTGTTGTAGCGTTTATTGCCTTTGGTATTGATGCTCGTTTTTTCTTTTCTGTTTGTAGTTCTACGTATGGACCGAAAGGGCCAACTTTTGCTACAATTTCGGCTGACGTATCTTTATCAATACCAAGACTCTTTGGAAAATCACTAAAATGTTTTTCTTCTGTTGTTTCTTCTTCATCTTGTGACAAGACTCTACGTCTATAGTCGCAGTCAGGATATTTAGAGCATCCAATATATGCACTTGTGCTCCACAGTTTTAAAACGAGAGGATTATTGCACATTGGGCATTTACCACCTTTTTCTTGTTCATTGAACAAGATATGAGATAAATCATGTGTAAGTAAATTAACGACGTCTAATAACGTCGTTTTCTTCACATCTTGTGCATTTTGCGATAGATTAGCCCAAAATGTAGACAAAACTTGATCCCATTGCTTCTCATTATTTGATATATCATCTAAATCTTCTTCCATAGTAGCTGTAAAGTCGTATTCTACGTATTTTGAAAAATAATTCTTTAAAAAGGCGACAACAAACTGTCCGTTTAGTTCTGGTGAAAAGATCTTTTTCGTTATTTTTGCATATTTTCTCAATTGCAAAACTTGGATGACATTTGCGTATGTTGATGGACGTCCAATACCAAGTTCTTCCATCCTTTTTACTAAACTAGCCTCTGTATATCTTGGTGGAGGTTGTGTGAAGTGTTGATTCGTATTTACTTGTTTTACGTCAACGTTATCGCCAACACTAAGTGGTGGAATTTTTTGATCGTCATCCTCTGTGTTTTTTATATCTGTGCCTTCCTCGTATACTTTTAAATAACCATCAAATACCAAAGAGCTGCCAGTAGCATTGAGTACATGCATATTGCTCTCATCTATTAACGATACTTGAACTCTATTTGTTTCTGATTTTTCCATCTGGCACGCTATAGTTCTTTTCCAGATCAGCGTATACAATTTTACAAGAGAGGAGTCAATGCATCCATTAATCTTATCTGGTGTAATTGTTGCATTAATCGGTCGTATAGCCTCGTGCGCTTCTTGAGCATTCTTTACCTTGTTCTTAAATACGTTTGGTGTTTTTGGTAAATATTTATCACCGTACGTACTTTTTATTAAGTTTCTTGCTGTTGATACGAATTCATTTGATAAGTTTACGCTATCTGTTCTCATATATGTAATAAGCGCTACGGTTTCTCCGTTAACATCTACGCCCTCGTATAATTGCTGCGCTAATTGCATTGTTTTTTTTGTCGAAAATCCTAGTTTTCTAGATGCCTCTTGTTGCAGCGTCGATGTTATAAATGGTGGCGCTGGAGAACGTTTTACTAGCTTCGGTGTTACGGTATGTACAGAAAATTTTGCTTGCTGTATAGTTTCTTTTATTTGCAAGGCGGAATCGCCGTTTTTTATCGATAACTTACTTAACTTCTTTCCATTAAATACATTTAAACGAGCTTGAAATTCTGCTGATTCGAAGCTGCATTGGCAATCGATAGACCAATATTCATCAGATTTGAAAGAGATAATCTCATTTTCTCTGTCAGTAATCATGCGTAATGCAACAGATTGCACGCGTCCAGCCGATTTACATCCTGGTAAACGCCGCCATAGTAATGGCGATAACGTAAAACCGTACAGATAATCTAGCGCTCTTCTTGTTAAATATGCATTTACTAAATTTTGATCTACATCTCTAGTATTTGCTATCGCGTTGAGTACTGCATTTTTTGTGATCTCGTGAAATACTACTCTTCTTACAGGTATATGTTTCTTATTTAGGTCATCTTTTATACATTCTATTATGTGCCAGCATATTGCTTCACCTTCTCGATCAGGGTCAGTTGCGATTAACAATTCGTCAGCTTTCTTCAGTGCACTTTTTAACTTCTTTAAAAATTCACTGCCCGTTTTGCTTAACTCCCAGTGCATCGCAAAACTATTTGCTGGATCTACACTATTCTGCTTTGATGGCAGGTCTCTTATATGTCCGTAACTTGGAAGTACAGTAAAATTTGTTCCTAAATATTTACTAATTGTTTTCGACTTCGCCGGTGACTCTACAACCAATATACGCACTGACCACTCCAATACAAAAACTCAAGCTATATTCATACAACATAACAAAGGAGTAGTCTAGTGTTTTTTTAGGTATAAACATCAGCTTAGCATGTTCTAGTATTACATGAGACTTAACATGTATAGTAGAGCTCCTACATTTTTTATTTATTTTTTAGAACAACTATTTTAGTAGTACTTATAATTATCGTTTACAACATTAATCATTTATTTAATTTTCACTTATATCACATTTCGTTTCATCACTTGATGATTTTAATTCGTGAGCTTCGTTTTTTATTGCAGATATCATTCGAAAATAGGTTAGATAAACTTTGAATGCTAATAAACCAAACGTTGATTAATGTTCTACATATTAGTACCAACTTTGATTGTACAAAGTAAATCACTGATTGGTATTTTTCTAGGAGCCGTTTCGAACAGCACTTTTTGCGAAGGTTTCATTCCTTCAATATTCAATTTTTCAGCCCACGTTTCATTAACAAAATTCTCTGGGTTTTCGTAATTAGCGAAATCTTCGCCGTGTGTACGTAAATTAAATGATAAATACGGAGTTTTTTGCTGAGAGTTGGATATGTTTTCGACGCATCCGGTAATTGTTAAGTAAATTCCATCTTTTCTTTTTGTGAAAAAATGAGAGATATTTGATAACGAAATCTTATTCGACATTTTTCTATTCGTGATAGAGTTCGATAGAAATTTATAGTACGATGGCATTCTGTGTAAGAAGTCGGAAGCAAAAAACAAATATGAAAACGTCGACACTAACACAACAGTGAAAAACATAGGCTGTATAGAAGACGATCGTATCATCTTTTTTTTTACGTTTTGTTGCTGAACCAGTGATTCTGATTTTTTTTCTTGTTGACTTTGTTGTCTACTATCGTCAAACGTTGCCTGCCATGTAGTTCCACAAACAGAACAACGGACCATTTTCCCGTCAACGGTTGACGAATCAGGAATAGAATACTTACTAGAACACGTTGGACATACTATAATCATAATATCCTTATTTACAGCCAATACGATACCTCATTTTACAATGATTAATTAAGAAATTCAACTAACAGCGATGTCTATTATTTTTCATGAGTCTATTTAGCATTAGCTACATGTTCATTTGATGTATTATTTGTTTCAGTTTTCTACAACGTAGCATTATGCGTCTATTTCTCAGAAAAGTACTCTCTCCAATCGTATAAAATCTGCCAAGCACGATGTTGCTGCATCGAATGATTATACATTTGTCCGATGTATACTAATTTCGATTTTGCATTTTTTAAAGCACGTTCAAGATCGCCGTCTAAATCAGCGAACCAGTATTTTGCAGCGCCGTGATCGTACTCAGGATCTTCGTGATGATCACGCCATTCTCTGTTCATCAAAGCGACATTACCAAGATCGTCAGGTTGAAACGCATCTAAAATAGAAAAATCAAAAGGCTTAGTTGCAGATATATTCTTATGCGACCATTTTTTTATTTTTGGCTTTTCCTGATCGTGTAATGCGTTTTCCAACCGCTTGATCAACGCCTCGACTGCAAGACCTGTCTGCGATTCACGAACGTATGGAAGCGCTATAGACATTTGCAGGTATTTCGATAAATAAGAATCTGGCATAGACCTAGTATCGAAAGCGTTGTATATACACGCT
>CAZMHS010000017.1:0-17231 GCA_964566185.1 uncultured Alphaproteobacteria bacterium | reverse complement strand
GCCATATAGATCCTGATGATTTACATAAGGTATTGAAAGAAGACTCCGCTTTAAGTAACGCATACAAAGCACTTGAAAGGGCGTCTTATACGCCAGAACAGTTGTTGGAATACGATCGCTACGCGTGGAAAGAGGAAGAAATCCAAACTCGAATTAACGATGCTAGATTGGCTGGTGAAAAAGCCGGCGAAGAAAAAGGTCGTGCTGAAGAACGTGCAAAAGTTGAAGCAGAAAAGCAGGCTGAGAAAATAGAGACAGCAAAAAAGATGTTATCAAAAGGTTTGAATATCGCTGATATTTCCGACTTTACCGGACTTTCTGTAGAAGAAATTCTGTCGCTGTAAATATCGAAAAATGAATTGGAGAGCATTCCACATCAGTTTTTTTCAATCTTTGCGCGTGTGCCTATGTGTTTTCGATCTTATCTCTCGGTCGTTTTGTGAATTTTCTGGTCATATGAATTGCTCGTTATTCTAAAATAAATAAATCAATTTGTGAAATTGCCGTGGCGGAATCTTCAGTCTTTGTTGATTTTATGAAGAATGTATGATAAACTTCACTCAAAGTATTCTGAAAGTGCGTTTATGTTCGATCGTGATAACGTTTTTATGAGGATTATTCGTAAGGAGCTTCCAAGCACTGTCGTTTATGAAGATAATTTTGTTATATCGATAAATGATATACACCCATTGGCTGATGTCCATGTTTTGGCTATTGTAAAAGGGTGTTATGTCGATTATTCGGATTTTGTAATGAATGCTGAATTCCACGAACAACTCGGATATTTTGCTGGTATTCAAAGAACTATAGATAGTCTCGGTATAGCTGAGTCGGGTTTTAGATTAATTACCAACTCTGGCAAGGATGCATGCCAGGAAGTTCCTCATTTTCATACACATATTCTCGGCGGACAGAATCTCGGTTTGCCAAAAATAAATCTGTATTCGTAGCTCAACCGGATAGAGCGCTACCCTCCGGAGGTAGAGGTTGCGGGTTCGAATCCCGCCGAGTACACCAAGCTTCATTTAGTTTTTCTGTATCTCTCTACTTATTTGGTATATTTTTCGCGACATTAATCTAAAATTTACACAATCATTGTAACATGTAACTAACCGTTATAGGATTGTGTAAAAAATGATTGTGGCATTAGCGTTAATTCTATTTACAATAATAGCAATCAATGATTTTTTATTTTTCAGAATAGAAGATTCTGTAAATATCGCTGTAATAATACTTTTTCTCATAAGCTATGTATATGGCGGATATCAGTATGATATTTTGCAGGCTCTTTCTATTGCTAGTTTGTGCTTTATTGCGGCCGTTATTCTAAATCACTACGATCTAATGGGTGGTGGAGACGTAAAATTATTATTTGGTGTAGGGTTGTTCATTTCGAATATACCAATTGTGTTTTTTAGTGCGTTATCGATTTATAGCTTTGTCGTTACATTTTTATATTTACTGTTAAATCAAAAAATAGAGTTATTAAGAAAACGTTTGGCTATAAAAGTTATAGAGATAAGAATGAAAATATACGGAAATGCTTGCCGCTTTTTTTATCGGATCTTATTTCCATCTGCTTATAATGTCGACGAACAAGAAATAACTAATTTTAAAGTGAATAATTGTATTTTAAAACAAGAAATTCCTTATGGCGTTATTTTGAGCCTAAGTACTGTTTCTACAATATTAATTGATTTAATGAATATAGGAGAAATATAAATGAATAAGTTTAGTAAATTAATACCTATTTCGTTAGCTTGTGTGGTTGCATTCTTCATTACATTAGGGGTTAGATTCATTATACCTACTTCAGGAGGTGGAAATGTTAATGAAAAAAGTCTTCCAATGCCTGAAATTCCATTTATAGACAAGAGAACAAAGCAGGAAAAGGATTTGTTTATACTTATCGCCTTAAATGATATTAAACAGCACGAAAAGGTGTTATCAAGAAGTGTTACGTGGAAAAAATGGCCAAAAGAAGCAATTTCTTCGTCGTTTATAGCAAAGGATTCTGATGGTAATATGTTGAATAGCTCTTATTCATATTCAAATGTTATCAATCTATTCGCTAAATATCCAATAGCTAAAGGTACACCGATAACGATGGAAATGCTTTCACGTAAAAAAGTTGATCAAGACGGTGCTAAACGACAATTGGCAGCATCAGAACGAGCATTACGTAAACAATTAGAGAAAGAATTGACAGAAAAATTTACAAAAGAATTTAACGAAAAACTTGAAGTCGAAAAGGAAGTTATGAAGCGAAAGAACATCGAATTATCTGCAGAAAAAGTAAAAAGCGGAATGAGTGTAATAACTGTTCCAATAGATCAACGATCAATTGCGTCTAAAGATTTTCTTCGAATAGGCGATAGAATAGATTTACTGTATCCTAATCGCAATAATCATGGAGAGTTTTCTCGGTTTGTTAATGTGAAAATTCTTGAAATTGATGGGAGTAATTCTGAATCAGCTTTAGGTAGAATAGGTAATTCAATACCGAGGAATATTACTGTTGAGATAGAAAAACAACATATAGAAAACTTGATAAAGCACATAAGCACAGGACAGTTAGCTGTGCTGTTAGTAAAAAATCAAAAAGATATTCGCCGCGAGCAACTTGCGCAAAGCATGGCTAAAAATTTACTTCAGCGTAGAGAGGATGAGAGAATTAGGCAAAAGTTGGTTCGTGATTCTATCGAAAATGATAACAAATTTGAAAAAAATGAGAAAAATCAGGCTAATAAATTGTTTAAATTTGCAATAGATGCGTTCAAGCAAAATGCTATTAATTCATCTAATGTTAAATCGGCAAATATTGACGAAAAAGCGATAGCTAAATCTAACGTTATTTCTCATATTGCTAATATTGCTAAAAACGCGCTTACGAACACAAATGAGTTGAAATTTGAATCGAAAGATAAGATTGAACAGAAGGAAAGGGAAAAAGTTGAAAAACAATTACAATCTTATATTACAAATAGTTTTAGCAGTAAAACACAGAATAATAACGTTAATCCGTTAAGGTCATACATGGAGAATGAATTTACAAATAGTGCTAAAGTGCAAAATTTATTAGATAATCGCGTACAAAATTACGTAAATAACAACTTTAAAAATGCAGCACTTGTTAACACTTCAGCAAATAAGAGTATATCTAATATCATATCATCTAAGTTCTCAGAACAAAGTGTTGACGGAGTAGACTTACTTAATCGTGAAGAGCAAGCTGGCGTACCTGTTGGAGTTATTACTATATCTCGAAGTAATAAACCTGATTCAGTGAGTTATGATGTTCTAGGGAATATTATATCACAAGAAAAAGATACAAATTCTGCTAATGGTAGTGCAAGAAACGCGAGTAACGGTGAGTAGCTATAATATTGAATTGAAGGAGAAATAACTATGAGAAATATTCTAAGGTCGGTAATGTTATTGTCAATGACAGCGGTCGTAAGTTACTTAAATATTCAAGAATCCAATGCGGCTCCAGATATTAATAAAGGTAAAAATATAAAGCCTACAGTCCGTGAAACTCTTATTGACGGTGAACGAATAGGTGAAGATAGTGATATCGTTATAGAAACAGGATCTGGAAGATTAGTTGAATTTCCAGAAGATATAGGCCATGTTTTCATATCTGCTCCAACAATTGCTGATATTAATTTATTGTCGAAAAATTCTTTTGAACTGCTTGGTTTGAAACAAGGAAAAGCTAGGTTGCGTGTTGATGGAAAAAATGGTCGTGTACTTCTTAAAAAGGATGTGTCTGTAGCGTTTGATTTGGATAAAATATCATCTGTACTATGCGAGATGTTTCCAAGCAATTCTATTTCTATCATAAATCTTGAAAAATCAATCGTTTTAAAAGGGGAGGTAGAATCGCCAAAGATCGCGGCTGATATTATGGATACTGTATCGAAATTAACAGGTGGTGAGGCTAACATAGTAAACAATATGACTATTAGCATGCCTACTCAGGTATTGCTTAAAGTAAAAATAGCAAAAGTGTATCGTGAAATAACTAAAAGTCTTGGAATTAACTGGCGGAATCTTAGTATCGGTAGTGGGTTAAGCACAGCAGTTATTGGAGGTACAAGAAGTGGGGCACTACCGTTAGTTCTGGCTGGTGTATCAAAGGTAGCTGGAAACGTATCAGGACAAGAAAAGGTAACATCACAATTAACTAATACATTTGATGCGAATGTCGGTTTATCTGGAACAGAGTCGTTAAATCTGCCGACATCAACAGCAGGAGCTCGTTGGATTATAGATTATAAAGATTCAAGAGGAAATAGCATAGGAAGTATTATAGATGCGTTAGCAGAAGAGAGTTTAGCTACTATTCTAGCTGAACCGACATTAGTTGCTTTATCTGGCGAAAGTGCTAAGTTTTCATCTGGAGGAGAGGAGCCATATAAAAACAATTCAACAGGAAATTCAACGACGACAACAACTCAGTTTAAAGAATGGGGAATTATGTTAGATTTTACGCCTACAGTACTGTCTGAGAATAGAATTAGGATTAAAGTAAAACCAGAAGTTAGCTCGTTGGAGAATGCGTCTGTTGTTGGCGAGGCAAGGCCTTTGAGTAAACAGTCTGTTGAGACAACTGTTGAATTGGGAAGTGGCCAAAGTTTGGCGATTGCCGGATTAATTAAAAAAGAAAAAAGCTTAACAGCGTCCGAATTACCTGGGCTGGCTAAAATTCCTGTGTTAGGTGGTTTATTTAAGTCATCTGCGAATACGTTAAAAGAGACAGAATTAGTCATTTTAGTAACTCCATATATAGTTAAGCCATCATCAAAACAGTTAATGACTCCGCTTGATCATGTACCTGCAGTATTTTCTCCATGTGGTACAACTTTGTTTAAATCTTTATGTGAAGACAATGAGAACTTTCAAAAGAATAAGAAAAATAAACAGCAGAATGCGATTTGTAATAGAAAAAGCAAGCTTCAAGAAGACAGAAAAAGTGCTTGTATGAAAGCTGCTGAACATTCTGGTTATACAATATCTTAATAAGCGGAGGTAAACATGAAACAGTTAAACATAGTTATAGTTTTAGCATTATTGACAGGATGTTCAGCTAATAAGCAGCCCGATAACATTGATAATGTTACATACACTACGTCAATTGACAAAGAAAAACGTGTTCATTTCATGTCATTAGCTGGAGCGATCTCATCGAGAAATATACAAGATGTTGAGCAATTAGCTAAGCAATTTCGAAATACTGATGTGAGATTTATAAGATTAACTCCAATTATTGCTGGCAAGGTGAAGGATCAATGTTTCGATGAGGCTATATTAAAAGTGAAAGAAGTTTTATTAAAACACGGAATACGTGCTCATACAATCCATATTGATCAGAAACAATACGGCGACGTAAATGGTATTCGTATTGAATCTGCTACGTATAATGTTGTTCTACCAACAGCGCATGAGTGGGCCTATTCTGTAGGAGGTATAGATGAGACGAAATCTTTACCTAACATTGGTGTTTCTTATGAGCACAATTTAGGGAGTATGATTGCAAATCCGAAAGATTTGTTAGAACCAGATGTTTTAGGAAAAGTTGATGCGCAACATGCCATATCGGCTGTAAGAAATAATAGTTCAGGTGCATCATCTGGCGGCAGTTCTGCATCATCATCTAGTTCATCAGCTTCTAGTTAGTATATGACGGAGTTTAAAAATGGGAAATAATAATGATTTACCGAACAATTTATCTGCATTCGTATGCGATGCAGAAAGTAAAGCAGTAATAGATGCTGCGATAAAAGAAATGAACTTAGCTTACACAACTTGTGAGCAGGCAGAAATTAACGTAGCTGTTGATTTTTTAAAGAAGAATAGGACTCCAAAAATATTATTAGTTGATTTTTCAAACTCAGAACTTCCATTAACAGATCTTGAACGAATAAAAGATGTGACATCTCCTGATATGGACATCATTGCAATTGGAGAAAAAAACGATGTAAGCTTGTTTCGCTCATTTACGCAATCTGGCATTCTTGACTATATCGTAAAACCGCTTAATATACATCTATTAGTTAAGTCATTAACAACGATTATATCAGGTGTAAGTGCATATGCATCTGAAGAAGCAAGGCAAGGACAAATGATTACGTTCGTAGGTACGACAGGGGGAATTGGTACATCTACATTAGCCGCGAATTGTTCGTGGCAGCTTGCAAATGAGTTATACAAGAAAACGTTATTGATAGATAGCGATTATCAATTTGGAAATGTGAATTTATTGTTAGGTTTACCAAACGAGTCGTCTTATTTAGAAACATTAGATTCACCTGAAAAAATAGATGATTATTTTATAGATACTGCATTAAAAAAACATAGCCAAAGATTGTTTTATTTGGGAGGCTTAACAGATATATCACGACCATTTGATATAGATGAAGCTTCTTTTGAAAAGATGATATCTATGGTTAAGACGCAGTTTAATTACTTGATAGTAGATTTAAAGCTTAACATAACATCACTTAATCGTGTTTTACTAAGTAACAGCAAAACGATAGTAATAATCTCTGGACTATCTACAGCTGACGCGTACAATGCTGCTCGATTTATAGAATTTCTGAAACAAGATTCGAAAGAAAAGAGTATTGTCGTTGTTATAAATAAAATTGGCGAATACTCTACAGGAGCTATATCGAGAGACGCGTTTGAAAAATCAATTGGTATGCAAGTAAATCATGTGCTGCATTTTGATAATTATCTGCCATACGGGGCAGCTAACGTCGGTCAGCCGATCGCGTCACTGGATTGTTCGTTAAATCAAGCGCTACGCAATTTATCCAACAATATACTTGGAAACAATGTAGAACCTCAAAATAAAATGAAAGAAGTTTATGAAGAGAGCCTATTATCAAAGGAAGGCATAAAAGATATGCTGGATAAAGTCGGATTAGGAAAGTATATTTTTGGGGAATAATGTATTATGGCCTCTGATACACATGCGAAAAAGACAATAAATCTTGCTGAAAAACCAGCTACGGCAGAGCAAGATGTTTTAGAAGTATCTCCTGTCTTAGTTTTATTTAAAAAAGAGGCTCATGAGGCCATGTTAAATAGAATTAATATGGCATCAGCCTTTAAACTTTCACCAGAAGAGCTATATAACGAGATAGAATCTTTCGTATTTGAATTTGCGAAAGAACGGAGAGCTCAGGTTACGAAACGAGAGCAAAAAATAATAGCGACGGAACTAGTTGATGATATGATTGGTCTTGGACCATTAGAACCACTACTTAGTGACGAATCGATTAGTGATATTGTCGTTAACGGACCGAATCAAATATATGTTGAACGTGGTGGTCTTATGAAGTTGATGCCCATAAAATTTAGAGATGATCAACATGTGCTACAAATTGCGCAACGTATAGCGCATCGTGTAGGTAGAAGAGTTGATACTTCTAGCCCTCTTTGTGACGCTAGATTGTCTGATGGTAGCCGTGTTAATATTGTCGTTCCGCCGATTGCTATAGATGGTGTTTCTATTTCTATTCGTAAGTTTTCAAAAAAAACTTATGACTTAAATGATTTATCTAAATTCGGGGCTTTGAGTAAAGATATGGTAACTGTGTTACAGATAGCATCTACGTGCGGATTAAACATTATAGTTTCCGGAGGAACTGGTTCTGGTAAAACGACACTCCTTAATGCGTTATCTCAGTTGATTAGTCCTGATGAGCGTATTGTAACATGCGAAGATGCTGCAGAGTTAAAGATGTTACAGCCTCATGTCGTTAGACTAGAAAGCAGACCACCAAATATTGAAGGAAAAGGTGAGATCACTATCCGAGATCTTGTTGTAAACTCGTTACGTATGAGACCTGATCGAATTGTTATAGGTGAGGTTAGAGGCGTAGAGTGTGTAGATATGTTGCAAGCTATGAATACAGGGCATGATGGCTCAATGTCAACGGTTCACGCAAATAGCGCTCGCGAGTGTTTTATCCGTCTTGAAAATATGGTTGCAATGTCTGGTTTTGGCTTGCCAACCGACGTCGTCAGAGCGCAAATTGCAGGTGCTGTAAATATTGTTATTCAAACTAGTAGGTTGCATGATGGGTCAAGAAAGGTAGTAGAATTGGTCGAGGTAACAGGAATATCTTCAAATTATGAAATTCAGTATCAAACGCTTTTTAAATTTGAGCCAATTGGTACCGATGAAAATGCGAAAGTAATTGGAAAGTTCGTCGCATGTACTGATAGTCCGGCATTTTTACCAAAAACTATAGTGTATGGACTTGATAAGAAGTTATTAGAAGCAATGAGGTCAGCGAAAGATGCATGATATTATTTACTTAGTCTGTTACGTTGTGTCATTCTTTGCTTTTTTAAAGACTTATAAAATTTTGTTGAATAAATTTGCGCAACAAAGTTTCAAACAAGATGTTAATGCTAAAATACGAGAAATGATATCAAAGCAAGAAATGTTATATAACACGACGAAAACAACGACTAGGATATCTGCATTCGATGTGAAAAATAAAGAGAAGTTGGATGAACTTCTCGCGTCACATGAAGGCGTATTGGATTATATAAAAATGGTTATTCGCAAATCAGGGATAAAAATGAGCGTTACTCAGTTATTTTCAGCTTGCATTGCTGGTGGCCTGGTATTAACTTCTGTTTTTATAGATTTAAATGTATTTGATGATTTTATTGCGATACCTTTAGGTATGGGAATAGGAGCATTTTTAATATGGCAGTTGTTAGCATTTCAGGCTGAAAAGCGTAAGCATGAATTTTTAAATATGTTCCCTGATACAATAGACATGATGGTTAGAGGTGTTAAAGCAGGACTTAACGTTTCAAGAATTATACGGCTTGTTAGTATTGAATCTAAGGATCCAATTGCAAGTGAATTTAATACGATGTTGCAGAAGATAGAGCTAGGTGTACCATATGATAAAGTGTTCGTAGATGCCGCAAACGAAATTGATATTCAAGAATTTAGATTCATGAGCGTTGCGCTTATTTTACAAATAGAAAACGGTGGTATGCTTGCAGAAATTCTTTCAAATTTAAGTAACATAGTTAGAAAAAGATTGGAATTGCAGTTAAAAGTTAGAGCAATGTCTTCTGAATCTAGGATGTCTGCAATTATACTATGTGCTTTACCGTTCGTTTTTGCTGGAATTATGTTATTTACAAATCCATCGCATTTACAGGGCTTAATAGAACAAGATACTGGCGTTACGATGGTAAAGGTCGGATCTATACTATATTTTATTGGAGTCGTATGTATGTTGAAAGTTACAAAGATGGAAGTATGAGAGGAGCAGAGCATGTCATTGCATTATACCGATCTTATAATATTTTTTGTCGCTTTATTAGTGCTTGTATATATATACAAGAAAATTGAAAAAGAATTTAATAATAAATTCTTTTCGTTTATTGCATCTAGGCGATTAGGTAGTTCTTCTTTTGCATCTTCTTCATTGAATACATCTACAAGCGATTCTGTAAAAGAAGATATAGGTTTGACGAAACGCAAAAAAACGTTATTAGATAATGATATAGTAAAAAATATTGTTGCACAAAATGAAGAAAGGGTGCAACTTATAAAATCTTTGTTAGTAAAAGCAGGAAAGCGCGAAAATGAAGACTTTTCGAATTTCGTAGCTAATACGTTTCTTGTATATGGAATTGCTGGCTGTTTGATATGTTTTTATTTATTAGATCAATACTTAATAAAACAATCATTACCGGTATGGTGTAGCATATTTGCAGCTCTTCCGTGTGGGTTATATGCTGGCTACTATATTTCTTTGTCAAATTTAAAATCTTATGCTGTAGAACGGCAAAAAAAAATAGATAGAGGTGTTCCAGACTTAATTGACTTATTAGTGATTTGTACTAACTCAGGGTTAGATTTAAATCGAGGACTTGTTCGAATAGCTAGGGAAATAAGAAATACAAATATCGAACTATCGAATGAATTGACTATTACTGCTATAGAATTAGAAATGATTTCTGATTTTAAACAGGTTTTTTTAAATATGGAAGAGAGGACAGATTCAGCGCAGATTAAGTCTTTAGCTAAGACTTTGAGTCAATCAATCGAATATGGTGCACCGCTTGCCGAGTTGTTAAAAGAGCTGGCTAGTGAAGTTCGTCAGAAACAAATGCTAATTGCTGAAGAGCGGGCGGCCAGAATTCCTACGTTATTAACTTTGCCTCTTATGGTATTCATCCTACCGTGTCTGTTTATCGTAATGCTTGGACCGGTTGTAATCGAAGCTATGAAAGGTTTTGGCAATTAAAGATTTACAGTATTATTCCAACAATCGCTGTGCTTATACAATTTGCACATATTCCTGCTAATAACGACTTAAAACACAAGTTCACAACGTCTGTTTTTATCGCTTTAGCGAGAGATGTGTAAGCGCTCACAACAATACCCATGCTAGAAAAATTTGCAAAATTGCACAGTGCACACGTAGACATAATTATGCTACGTTCTGATAAACTCTGCGAATTTATAAGATCAAAGAAGGCGACAACTTCGTTGATAACGACTTTTTGAGCAAGTAGCTCTCCTACCTTGAATACGTCTGCTGTAGGTATGCCTATAATATACGCGATTGGAATAAAGAAAATTCCAATAATACGCTGTAGTGTAATAGGCGCTTCATTAACGTTTGGTAATATGGATAGACATTGATTAAACATGCTAATTAATGCTATTGTCACGATCAAAATTGACGCCATCGCTGAAATAACATTAAGTCCGTCAGACGTTCCTTTTGACACCGCATCTACTGCGCTATCAAATTTATATGGTACACTTATTTGTCCATCAGTTGGTTGTCCTACATGAGGAATTAGGAGTCTTGCAACCATTATAGCTGATGGTATATTTATTAGCGTTACAGTTAATATGTATATCATTGCGTTTGGAATTTTACTTCCGAGAATACTTCCGTACAATAAAATTGCTGCGCCTGATGTTGTAGCAAATCCAAGCGTCATTACCGTAAACAGTTCACTTTTTGACAGCTTTTCTAAATATGGACGGATTAAAAGTGGAGCTTCAACAATTCCTAGTACAATTTTTGATGCAGATACGAGGCACAAAGTGCCGCCGATGTTAGAAAATCTTTTCGCTACGTTAGATATCAAACTAATAAAACGTTGTATGACATTAAAGTAGAAGCCTAACATAGATAACGCGCTAAATACAAGAATCATTGGTAAAGCATGAAATGCAAAGATGAACATGCTTCCAGCTTGTTTCGTAACAAATGGTATATCAGATTGACTACCAAGATACCCAAAAACAAACTTTGTGCCTTCTTCTGTTGCAGTTCTAACACCATCTATTAGATGCGCTACAAATAAAAACGCGTCGCTAACTATAGAAAATTTAAGACACATAAACGCAATAATGAATTGTATACAAAGGCAAGCCAGCACCTCTTTATAGTTTATGTTTTTTTTATCAGCTGTTAACACATAACAAATGGCCATTAACAGCCCAATTCCAACAAAGCCACGCATATATGTTACCCTACGTAAACGCAACTATATGTTATTAGAAAATAGCAGAAATGTCGAGACTAAAATAATTAACAGAACGGAGTTAATCGTTGACCTTTGTTCGTTGCGTAATTTCGTCTCGGAAAATATGTACAAGTCCGAGATAAGACTTATTGATTTAAATGCTGCATGTTGCCTCAGTCGTCAATACCTGCCTCTTGTTGCAAACTAATCTCACTAACGTACAGCCTGCAATTAACCTTTAGGCTTATGATGATAGTGTGTTTATCTTCAATACGAGCATGCATCAACTACTAATAGCTTGAACACGTGCATCATGAGTCTATCATAAAATCACAGCTGTGCGCATTAGTTTTTAAAACCAGCCTTCCATCTTCTACGAATAACTCGATATCTACACCGGCGATCCAGTCATTCACACTATTCCAAGGTAAAAGATCACTTATATGATATGTTTTCTTAGCCTCGCACTTTATTGCTAGACAAAGCGCTTCGTAGAAGTCGGTACGACGTACGTAATTCAAAAACTCTGAATTCGATACCACAAAAGCGAGACGAGCGTCTTCGTCGGGAATATTTTTGAACTCCATAAACAAAGCATCTCTTTTTTCATCAATTCCATCCATCCGATAAAAAGTTGTACTCCACAAAGTGTGTTTAATTACTTTCTTTACCAACTCTTGGTTGTTTAAAATACCACTCAATATTTTTCGTAATGCACAATCAAGCTCTGCTCGATAGTATACTTCTGCCATCTCAATTTGTGTTCGATAAGCTGCGTCTGCTTTTTCAATAAAACCTCGTAGGTCATTTTTTGGAGTTTCGGTTTCAAACAACACTGCTACTGTAGCATCATTACTCATCTCACTATTAAAAGTACTTACGTTACGTCTTTTCTGCAGTGCTTCGGCATTTCCTAACGTGCTGCCTAACAAAACACTGCATAATACTAAATGAGATATTTTTCTCATAAAACACTCCTTTCATATCTTGTCACAAGGATAACATTCCTCCACCTTTGTCACCACAACAATTAATCATGAATTACATTTTTTTTTGGCCGAATCGATTACACTTAGTGAGGTATTCACTAGTAGTTGATCTAGTCTTTAATCATTTAGCAATATGTTTTGTATTTTTTTCGCTGCGTTGATGACTGCGTCAGCTGTACCATCAATATCGATATATTTACTGTGATCTAGTTTGTGTCTAAACCATGTGCGTTGTCTTTTAGCATACTTTTTGGTACTAAGACTAACTGCTGATACTGCATCACCCAATGAAATATTACCTGCAATATGTTGCGAGAATTCTTTGTAACCTAATGCATTGTTTAGAGGAGATTGCAAATTTCCAAAACGCTTGTTGTAAGATTCTATTTCTTCTAACACTCCGTTCTTCACCATAGTTAACAGTCTTGTATTAATCATCTTCGTATTTATTGCGTTATCCATTGTGATAACAAATGGGTATATTTCAGCGAAGTCTCTAAAGTTCGTTTTGTTGTTAAAGGTCAATATAGACCTTCCTGTGGCTACAAATACTTCATACGCTCTTAGTATCCTTTGGGTATCATTTTTTTGAATTTTATATTCAATCTCTCTATCAACACTGAGTAGTTGGTTATAAAATCTATCTCTTCCAAGTATTTCTAATGTTCTTTTGGTATAATCTCTAATTTCTTGCGTGACTTTTGGTGCTTGTGGTATGCCTACTGTAAGACTGCTAATATAAAAACCTGTTCCTCCTACTACTATAGGTAATACATTTGCTTCTTGAAGTTTATCAATTAAGTTACACGCATTTTTATTCCACTCAACAACATTCGTTTGTTCAGTCGGGGAAATTACTGAATATAAGTGATGTGATACAGAGGCTAGATCTTGCTTATTTGGTTGAGCTGTAAGAATTGGCAATTCATTGTATAATTGCATGCTATCTGCGTTTATAATTTCTGAATTATACCATTGAGACGATCTTAACAACTCTGCTAGCTTCACAGCTACATTACTTTTACCAACACCTGTCGGACCACATATTATGACAAGCTTTCTGATCATACGTTATCTCCTAAGTGGCAGAACTCTGAAAAATGAATCATTTCCACGTTTAATGTACAATGCAATTGTGGCATTTAATGTGTTAACATCAGAAACTGTTTTTTGAAACTCGTCGATATTACTTATATTCTTTAAATTGACACTAATTATTACATCTCCGACATTGACATCATGATGTCCACAAACTATACCATTTACATCTGAAATGATCACTCCAGCTTGATCATATGGAAGGTTTAATTTACCAATTAACTCCGGAGAAATATTTGCTACAGTCATTCCGAGTTCTTTTACAAAAAGGCCTGACTGCTTTTTGAGCGCATCGAATAAGTTTTGTTCAGATGGCTCATTCTGCTCTTTATAACCAACTCGTAATTTAAGTTCTATAACCTTACCTTCTCTTAATACTGACAGTTCAGTCGTAGTTCCTACAACTAGTGACGCTACAATAATATTGGCTCTATTGATGTTTGCTAACTCTAACTTGTTTATCGCTAAGATAACGTCATTTGGAAGTAGTCCAGCTACACTAGCTGGTGAATCTTCTTCAACTTTTGTAACCATCACTGCATTAGAATACTTACTGATCTTTAGTGCAGACAAAACTGTTGATTCAAGATTGATAAAAGATACGCCAAGCCAAGCTCGTTTTATTTTACCAAATTCTTGTAGTTGGCTAACGGCAAACTTTATGTTATTTGATGGAATTGCGAAAGAGATTCCTGAACTACTGTCTGAATCTGAGAACATCGATGTGATCATACCGACTACCTTTCCTGTATTTTTTCCTGATGCTGCAATTAACGGGCCACCAGAATTACCGTTATTTATGGAAGTATCTGTTTGTATGTAATCGACTAAATCGCCTCCACCTATTTGACGAATGCTATTAGAAATATTTCGTGATTTACGTGAAATGATCCCTGAGGTTACCGTGTTTTCAAAACCAAATGGGCTTCCTATCGCGATAACACGTTGGCATAATTTAATTTCATCCGAGTTCGCCAATTTGAGAAACGGTAATTTTTGACCTGCCGATACTTTAAGAAGTGCTATATCGAATCTGGCATCGCTTCCTACAATTTTTGCCGTTAGTCTACTGCCATCGTTGCAAACAACTTGAGGTTTTTTATCATTTTCATTATCAACAACGTGATTGTTTGTTACTATATAACCGTCATCACTTATGATGAAGCCTGAACCAATAGAATTACCTGCTTGGTCAACGATGTTTACAACTGCGTCACACAAGTCTTGTGCTATATCTTCAATCTGTACCTCTACAGATTCCTGTTTCGCTGCATGTACATGGACGGCAAAAAACATAAACGAGAAACAGAAAATTACACGTGATGTTCTCACTGTGGCATCCTTAAAAATTCACCATCTTTTGATACTATATGTGTCGTATTCGAACTACTAAATGCCTGCTGATATACGTCAAGCTTTTTATAAAATTCAAAAAACTTTGGATCATTTGCATAATTCTTCGAATAGATATCATTTGCGATTGCTTGGCCCTCACCTAGTAAAATTTGTGAGCGCTTATCTGCTTCAGCTAGAGCAATTGCGTTATCTCTATCAGCTTTTGACATTATTTGTTTTGCTTTCTCTGCACCCTTTGCTCTTAACTCCTTCGCTTCTCGTTGCCGCTCACTAATCATTCTATTTGAGATCGCATCGCTATTCTGTATTGGAAGGTCCGTTTTCGTGATCCTTACATCTACCATATCTATACCAAATCTAACGGCCGCCTTGTTTACCTCATTTTTTATCTGGCGCATTACTTCGCTTCTTTGGCGAGACAACAGTACTGGTAAGCTCAAATTTCCTAAAACGCTACTCAAGCCGCCTAATACAACAGGCGTCAGACGGCTTATCACTCCATGCTCATTCCTAACAGTTTGAAAAAACTTAAGCGGATCATTTATTTTATAACGTCCAAAAGCATCTACGACAACCCTCCTTTTGTCTCCGAGAGTTACCTCTAACGCTGATAATTCAATATTCATCATTCTTTTATCAAACACGTTTGCTTCCTCTATTATCGGAAGTTTAACGTACAATCCTGGTTCTTTTATAACTCGAACAGGTTCTCCGAGTCGAGTCACAACAACTTGTTCTATCTGATTAACAACAAGTAACGAGCTTATAAGTGTAAAAAATACCAGCCCACCTACAAACATCACAACTTTTTTCATTTTTTATCTCCTATGTTATTTAAAAACGATTGCGGTATGGACATATGTTGCAATGAGCGTATGTCTTTGTATATAACAAGTTTGTTTGCTTTTGCGTATATCGAATTAACTGCGTCGTACTCCATTATTTTCGATATTATCGCTGGATTGTTTTTATATGCATTATATATCAGATTAAATCTCTCAACTTCTCCTTCTGCTTTTGCTATTAACTGAGCTTTTACAGCTTCTGCTTTGTTTATCTTTTCGACGACTATTCCTCGCGTTCTTGCTATAGTATCACGCGCGTATGCTTCCGCTCTATTCCTCTCACTTTGCTGGTCTGCCTGAGCTCGTTCTACATCTCTGAACGAATCTATTACAGACACTGGAGGTTCAACTTTTTGGAGACTAACTTTTACTATTTCTACTCCAATGTTATATTCATCCAAGATGGTCTGAATACCAGATAACGCTTTTTTCTGTATTTCTTCTCTACCTTCTGTTTGAACAAACGCAAAATCAGACTGCCCTATAATTTCTCTCATTACACTCTCTGAGACGGCTATTACAGTAGCTTCTGGGTTTTTCGCATTGAATAAAAACGACTCAACATCGTCTTCCTTTATCTTCCAAAGCACGTTGTAACTAAAATTAGCTAGATTTGAGTCACCAGTTAATACAAGGTTTTCTGATCGTGCTAAATTTGGACCTAAGTCTATTTGGTTCACCGTGGTCACTCTGCATAGTATCACTTGCTCAAAAGGGTACGGTAACTTGTACTGCAATCCTGGTCCTACTGTCCTTACCCATCGTCCGAAACGCAGCACTACCCCTTTTTGGTCGTGTTCTACCTGAAACAGACCTGTCAGTAAAAAACCAACAACGAGTGCACAAACACAAAAAAACAGGAGTCGTCCTACGTTCATATGCAAATTATATTTCTTGCTATTATTGCTGCGTCTTTCGGACGTCGATTGAGAATCATCATTCCACGGATTTTTGTTTTCCATTTCGATACCTAGTAAAACAACGTCTCGCATTGTATCACATGAGTAATGAAATGAAAACAATAATAATGCAACACGAAATGTGCTGGATGGAGGCCGGGACCGGAATTGAACCGACGTACAAGGATTTGCAGTCCTCTGCATAACCACTCTGCCACCCGGCCATACCAACGTGATTGTAATATAATAATCC
Source organism: uncultured Alphaproteobacteria bacterium (assembly GCA_964566185.1). Classification (GTDB taxonomy): domain Bacteria; phylum Pseudomonadota; class Alphaproteobacteria; order UBA3830; family CAYLKK01; genus CAZMHS01. Next base: position 253 of record CAZMHS010000017.1, on the reverse strand, counting down.
AATGTTTGCAAGTTGTTATTCCAAGTAGTTACAAAAAAATGTCGAGAAATATCTAAAATTTTATATATTCAGGCTTGTTTAGTAGGGTAAACGGGGCTGATTGTATACAATTTTAACTAATTTTTTATCGCATTTTCAGGCATTATGTCGATTTTTGGCACTATTTTCGTAAAATTTCCTTTACAATATGCTTTTTCAGTGAGAAAATGTCTTTAGATTTATCATAGGAAATTGAATATTAGAGAGCGTGAGG
>CAZMHS010000016.1:0-17639 GCA_964566185.1 uncultured Alphaproteobacteria bacterium | reverse complement strand
AGAAGATAACCGGCATATTCATCTGTTTCACGAACTCTGCCACTGGTTTCATTTTTTGAGTAATTCCAAACGAATGCAGGATGAACGTAAATACCATGGGACAGTTTTAGATCATCATTTAAGTTACTATTACTTCCACGACGCAAGACCGAGCATTATGGATAAAATGAAAGAATTCGACAATATTTCTACAGCGGAAAATATATTATGGGGAAACAAATTAGTCGTTCCAGTGGAAGAAATACGTACTATTTTAGGAGCGCCGTCGGATAAGTATTACGAAGAAGGAGATGAATTATGTGAAAATTTATATAGATATGATATTGGAGCTCCGTTGCGGTTCGGGCATGTAGCTTATGACGGACCACAAATGCAAGCGTACGCATATAAAGCTGACGTACGTGTGATAAGGCGCGTTATTAAAACATGTAAGGTAAATTATAAGACATATAAATGATATTTTAACGCTTATACAGTAATATGCTCTTATTGTTTTTTGAAGAGGTAGCAATGAGAGCATTTACAGTATTATTGTGCGCAATATTTGTATTAAATTCGCTTTGTTTGAGAAAAATACAACATGAGCCAAAAGAATCTTACGCATGTGCTGAACGTGTCGGGTGTATTCTGCCAGAGGATAGACAGATAGTTTTTGATAAATATCGAGAAGTGAGAGCAGTAGAATGGAAAAATGTGAACATATCTAAAAATGCTATTGTGTATGACTTTTTTGAAAATATTGGTGCTAGTGTTGAGATCCAATGCAGGCCAATTGTGGACAGTATGATAGAAAAATACAGTGATTTCATCTCTGTTTGGCATGCTCGGAATTGGTTCTTTAACTTATGCGGATATCTTGGCAGTGATCGACCTGATGAATTTGAAGAGTACGTCGCAAAATGCATGTCGATTCCATACGTTCGAGAATCGCAAACAGGCCTTGCTGTCGAGGCGTTGATCAAGCGGTTGGAAAACGCATTACATGATCAGGAAAAGCCAAAAATAAAAAAATGGTCGCATAAGAATATATCTGCAACAAAGCCTTTTGATTTTTCTATTTTAGATGCGTTTCAACCTGACGATCTTGGTAATGTCGCTTTGATGAACAGAGAATGGCGTGATCATCACGAAGATCCTGAGTACGATCACGGCGCTGCAAAATACTGGTTCGCTGATTTAGACAGTGATCTTGAAACAGAAATTCAACGAGTGGAACCAATATTGCAGAAAATTGCTAGTCAATGGTTTCCAACTGCTAACCGACAACGTGCTCGCAATATTTTGTACGATTGGAGAGAGTACTTCTCTGAAAATTATGAGGAATACGCGTATACATTATAAAGTGTCTTATATATCTATAATTTCTTGTATTTTTAGGATAATATCTTCTACAGGATCAAATTTCTGAAAGTCAGTTATAGAGCGAAACACGCTTGTTTGTATTTCGCTATTTTTAACAAATCTGCAAAATACATCAGAAATATCTCTAGCACTATTTACTTGAAATCCAATTCCACAGTTCACTGACATGTGTTTCATTTCTTCAAAATTAAACATATAAGGTCCAAACATCACTGGTTTACATAATTGAATTGGTTCGAAAATATTGTGTCCACCATTTTTAACTAATGATCCACCTATAAAAACAAAATCAGCCATGTAGAAAACAGTACCGAGCTCTCCGAATGTATCAACACACACCGTGTCGATGCCGACACATTTACCAGTTAGCTGTGTTCGCAACGCTGACGTATACCCTTTAGAATGAATTAAATCAACTATAGACTGAGTACGAATTGGATGGCGAGGAACAATTATTAGTGTTACCTCGTTTCCAATCGATCGTATTATCTGTGAATACGCATCAATGATAACCTCTTCTTCGCCACTATGTGTGCTAGCTGCGACAAAAACATACTTTTTTACAACGCATTTCAACAAATCTAACAATACAGAATCTACAGCCAAAGGAGGAGAAGAATATTTCAAATTTCCCGTATATAATACGACATTATTCTTATCCACAAATGTCTGAAAGCGCTTAGTATCTTGCTCAGTCTGAGTCATAATTAATCTGAATCGAGAAAGTAATGTTTTTATAAAATACATACAATACATCCAACGTCGAAATGAACGTTGAGATAAACGAGCATTTAATAAAAAGAGAGATTTTGTCGTATTTCGTGTAATTAAATTAGGCCATAATTCTGATTCTATAATAAACCCGTAATCAGGTTTCCAGTGCTTGAAAAAACGATCGACATAGATACTATAATCTATTGGAATAAATTGATGAATTATGCCGTCCGAAATATACTTTTCTATGTTTTTTGCTGAGGTTACGGTACCAGTTGTTAATAAAAATGTACATTTTTTCGATGTAATGGATTTCATTCTATTGATAAACGTAATCGCAGATAATGATTCACCAACGCTAGCAGCATGTATCCAATACACGACTCCTTCAGGTCGAGCTATCTTATATTTACCGAAACGCTCATGAAGTCTAGTTCGATCCTCTTTCCCTATTTTTGATCGATGAGCGACATACATATGCACTATAGGGTACATTATCCATAACAATATATTGTACAATTTTATTATCATTTTGAGATCACTGACTCTGCTTTTTTTGATGCCGCATCCAGCCTACTCTTCAATATTTTTGCCGTTTCTGCCGCATCTATTGACTTAATTTCATCGTACGTTAATACGTCCAAAACGATTGCCCCACGATTGAATGGATACGCTAGAATAAACTTATCCCAAGAATCACATTTTCTAAATCTCTTTACGCAAGAAGAAAAAATCAATATATCAGACTGAGAACGTTTCGCTATTGTTATAATTCCGGGGCTAATTTCATGCCTAGGTCCTCTAGGTCCATCAGGAATAATAGCCATACACCCGCCCCCCTTACAGATATTTACTATACGTTCTGCTGTTTTAGTGCTACATTTACCTGTAGAACCAAATACAGGTATCATACCAAAATATCGAACAATGTTCGCAATTAGAGCGCCATCTCTGTGCGCTGAAGCCAAGACATGTAAAGGTTTGCTAAATGTCCATGCACATGGAGCTGTCATTAATCTATCATGCCACATTGCAACTAATAATGGCCTGTCGCTATTTATATACTTCAATGGAATTCCATAGTTTATAAAAGTCCATTTTGTCGTAAAAAATGCAAAACGCATGAAAAACGCAGCAATCCTGGAGATAAGACTCTCAAAGAACTTACTGCGCTGTATACGTTTCCAATTCATAGAAATTGGATAGGTTAATCAAAAAACTTTCTAACTTTTTCGCAAATACTGATTTTCCTTGGAGAAAGCAATGCCGGAACAGTTTTTTGTGCTGGCATACAAACAATAATAGGCGAATCTAAACGCTCAAGGCTTTCAACTTCCTTCAACGCAAATACGTTTCTCGCTATATCATACATTTTATAATTATGTTCTTTAAAAAAGCGTTCAATATCGTTTACACTTCTCTTGCTATGCTTCAACGCGTCTTTATTAATCGCTATAACAAACACAGGCTGAAACTTTTTCACAGTCTCTATAGCTCCAGCTACGCAACGAGCCTCACTACCTTCGACGTCTAATTTAACAACATCTACACGTTGCAAATTTTCTGAGTCGACGATATTATCCAACGTCGTTACATTAACATCCTCTGTTTTGTCCTTTTCTATACCTTTAAATGCGAACATCTGTCCTAACGTATTTGACCCACTACGTTCTTCAGAAGCAATTATCATTGACTTACGACCGATACGATCACCAACAGCTATATTTATCGACTGAACAATGTGCTGCAACTTACTAAGCTCTATATTTTCAACCAATCGTTTATAATCCCTTGAGCTAGGCTCTATAGCAACAATTTTACCTGTTCCGATAAACTTATGCAAAGGCAGCGAAATATACCCACAGTTAGCGCCAACATCGATGAACGTAGAACCATCTGATATGAAAGACCTAAGGACAGCAACCATATTCGGATCGTAATAACCGTTAACATATATGGCACGACATATTTCGTTAGTTGGATATACTTTAAACAACAATCCATCTAACCACTTCATCGTGACAGGAGATTTCATGTTCAGATACTTCCACCAACGCTTCCACTTTGTCATGGTATCAGCAGTATCGCACAAACACCTATTCCAATTCGGTTCAGGTAAAATTTCTTGTGTTCCAGGCCCTACATCGCACGTAACATCCTCGGCATTTACATTCCAGAAACACAATAGAGAACAAGAAACAACAACGCGAAAAAAAACACGACTATTCATACTAAAACAAAACTCCAACAATTATTATAAACAATTACATGTGAGATCTTATCCAGTCGGACAATCTAGCTTTTGAAGACGCGCCGACACAAGTTGAAACCTGAGCCCCATTCCTAAACATGATCAACGTAGGAACGCTCATAACATCGTAAGACGCAGCGATATCAGGTGATGCATCTATATCCACTTTATACACCTTAATATCAGGCATCTCGGCATCGATTTCCTCTAAAAACGGAGAAATCATCCGACACGGCCCACACCACGTTGCACAAAAATCAACGACGACAACATCATTAGCGCTTACGACATCTTGGAAATTGCTAGAATTCAAGAATTCCACTTGAAGAACCTCATAAAAGAACTGGAGCGGGCGATGGGAATCGGACCCACGTCATCGGCTTGGAAGGCCGAAGCTTTACCATTAAGCTACGCCCGCTGAACTGTTCGGTAGGGTACCATAAAAAAAAACAAAAAGCAACACATAAAATCTAAGTCTGTAAAAATAACCACACTAATTTTACTAGGCTGATGAACTATAAAATTGACGTGCACCGTTTGTCGCTAGATTTTTCGCATACACCTGAATACGACGACTCGAATGCATTATTAAAGCATTACATACTTGACATTCGCACACTACTGCAATACAATATTACATGTTGTAGGCGGTCATGGTGACGTTTACAATTGCTGCACTTGTGTGGGCAGATGATTTGAAGCTCAACATGTGTGATTTTTGCCTATTTATGAGGGAGAATGTTATGAGTAAAGTTATAGGTATTGATCTTGGTACAACGAATTCTTGCGTTGCTGTTATGGATGGCAGTCAGCCACACGTTATAGAAAACTCTGAAGGTTTACGTACTACGCCTTCTATAGTTGCGTTTACAGATAAAAATGAAAAACTAGTTGGCCAGCCAGCGAAAAGACAGGCTGTAGCGAATCCAGCGAATACTTTTTACGCAATAAAGCGTTTAATCGGACGTAGGTCTGATGATTCGTATCTTCGTAAGTATGATGTACCGTATGAAATTTGTAAATCTAGTAATGGCGATGCTTGGGTTAAATCAAGAGGAAAAGAATATAGTCCTAGCCAAATAAGCGCATTTATATTACAGAAGATGAAAGAAACAGCCGAAGCATTTTGCGGAGAAAAAGTCACTCAAGCAGTTATCACTGTTCCTGCATACTTTAATGACGCGCAAAGACAAGCGACTAAGGATGCAGGAAAGATTGCTGGTCTTGAGGTGCTTCGTATTATTAACGAGCCTACAGCTGCTGCGCTAGCGTATGGATTAGATAAAAAGAAATCAGGCGTGATAGTTGTGTATGATCTGGGCGGCGGTACGTTTGATGTGTCGATTTTGGAAATCGGCGATGGCGTATTTGAAGTGAAGGCTACTAATGGTGATACATTCCTTGGTGGAGAGGATTTCGATAAGCGTATTATCGACTTTTTAGCTGAAGAATTCATGAGAGATAACTCCGTTGATCTAAGAAAAGATCCGTTGGCGTTGCAACGTCTAAAAGAAGCCGCAGAAAAAGCTAAGATAGAGCTTTCTAGTGCTCTTGAAACTGAGGTTAATCTTCCGTACATAACGGCAGATGCGTCTGGTCCAAAGCACTTGGTGGTAAAATTGAGTAGAGCAAAGCTTGAAAATTTGGTTGCAGACTTGATCCAGCGTACGATAAAGCCATGTGAGCAAGCATTGAAAGATGCAGGGGTCGGAAGTAGTGATGTAAGCGAGGTTATTTTAGTCGGCGGAATGACTCGTATGCCTAAAGTTATAGAAACAGTGAAATCATTCTTTAACAAGGATCCACATAGAGGCGTTAACCCAGATGAGGTTGTCGCTGTCGGCGCGGCAATTCAGGGTGGCGTCTTAAAAGGTGATGTTAAAGATGTGTTATTGCTCGATGTAACGCCGTTGTCACTTGGTATCGAAACGTTAGGTGGCGTTTTCACACGTCTTATCGATCGAAACACGACAATTCCGACAAAGAAGAGTCAGATTTTCTCTACGGCAGAAGATAATCAAACAGCCGTAACGATTAAGGTGTATCAGGGTGAACGAGAAATGGCGGCTGATAATAAGCTGTTAGGGCAATTTGATCTCGTTGGCATTCCTCCTGCACGTAGAGGCGTTCCACAAATCGAAGTGACGTTCGATATTAACGCCGACGGTATCGTTCATGTGTTAGCCAAAGATAAAGCTACAAATAAGGAACACGCGATCAGAGTACAGCCGTCAGGCGGACTTTCAGACGCAGACATAGAAAAGATGGTAAAAGATGCCGAAATGCATGCAGAAGAAGACAAAAAGAGACGAGAACTCGTTGAGTCTAGAAATCATGCGGAACAGTTAATAGCTAATACAGAAAATTCGCTGAAAGAATACGGCGAAAAGATCTCGGCGGATGATAAGAAGACTATCGAAGATGCTATTGCAGCAACAAAAGACGCCTTAGCTAAGGATGATATCGATGATATAAAGTCGAAAATGGAAGCTTTGACGACAGCTTCTATGAAATTAGGAGAAGCTATGTATCAAGCTCAACAGCAGCAGGCAGCATCCGAACAGCAAAACGCAGGAGCATCGTCTGAGAAGAAGGATGATGTTGTAGATGCTGACTTCAAAGAAGTTTAAAACTTCAGAGTATAGGGGAGATGGTTTTCTCCCCACATCGTTAAATTAATTACGGTATCTGTAAAATCTTTTTATAGGGGGAGCAATGTCTAAAGATTTTTATCAAACCTTGGGCGTAAATAAAGATGCGTCCGCGGATGAAATAAAGAAAGCATATCGCAAACTTGCGATGAAGTATCACCCAGACCAAAATATGGGGGATAAGAAATCCGAACAAAAATTTAAAGAGATTAATGAGGCCTATGAAGTACTAAAAGATCCACAGAAAAAAGCAGCATACGACAGATATGGCAGTGATGCGTTTACTAATGGCAGCGGATTTAATCCTGGAGGAGCAGGAGGATTTAGTGCAAACGGTTTTGATTTCGATTTTGGCGGGACGTCATTTCATGACATCTTTGAAGACTTTTTCGGGGATATGGGTGGACGTCAAAGAAATAATGGGCGTTCTGAAATTCGAGGAGAAGATTTACAATATGATACATCTCTTACACTTGAAGAAGCTTTTAGGGGCAAAAAAATTAAAATTTCGCTCAAATCTCATGTGAGATGCAGCAGCTGCGGTGGTTATGGTTCAGAAGGAGGAGCAAAGACAAAACAATGTCCGTCGTGCCACGGAACAGGAAGAATGCGCTTTTCACAAGGTTTTTTCGCTGTAGAAAAGACATGTACGGCATGTAATGGAATGGGGCGTATAATCGAAAATTCATGTAAAGCATGTAGCGGTTCTGGGCGAATATTAAAAAGTAGAACTATAGAAGTAAATATTCCAGCTGGAGTAGAAAGCGGATCTCGTGTACGAGTTCCTGGCGAAGGTGAAGCTGGAATTCGCGGCGGAGTAAGCGGAGATTTATATGTATTCATTAATGTAAAGCCTCATGCTATTTTCGACAGAGATGGCTCAACAGTAAAATGCACATTCCCAGTTTCGATAACCACAGCTGCGCTTGGTGGTGCGATAGAAGTTCCGACAATAGACGGAAAGCGCATATCCATAACAGTACCGGCAGGAACTCAGAGTGGACATATGTTGAAAGTTAGAGGAAAAGGCATGCCAAATCTTAAAAGCGGAATTGTTGGAGATATGATTGTTCAGGTTAAAGTATTAACTCCAGTAAATTTAACGTCACGACAGAAAGAGTTGTTAGAAGAATTCGCAAAAGATCATAAACCGCATCCTCAAGCTGAAGGCTTTTTCGCTAAAGTACGAGAGTTTTGGAATACGTTTGCTTGATTAATTTTAAACAGTGATCTGTAGAGCAGAACAATCTGACGCACATTTTTTATCGCATATTCATGCAAGTTGTTTTGCCTCTTGTTGGTCTGAAGAATATTTTCATCAGATTCTCGCAAGTAGTAATCACAAAGGACTAAAGAGTGTGATTGATGATTCTGTCGTAGGATTTTGTTTATATGCGTTTATAGAACCAGAAATTGAGATATTAACACTCTGTGTATTAGAGCAGTTTCGTCGCATGAAAATAGCGAAAAGCCTGTTGATTCACATCATAGAAGAGGAGAATTTTGATACAATCTTTTTAGAAACATCAATTCAAAATAGGGCAGCGATAGAATTATATAAATCTGTAGGATTTCAAAAGTATTCAAAAAGAAAAAACTATTATTACGAGAACGGTCATTTATATGACGCGTTACTATTTAAATACACATGTATTTTGAAATAGCTTATAACTACATACTATATGCTGACGCGAAACAAGAAAAGTTCCGCGTCTAGTTACTATTATAGGAAATCGCTAAAAGGCGCTTCATCTAGAGTAACTGTTGTAGTTCCAATATGATTTTTATGTTCTTTTAACCAACGATCAGCAGTTGATCTACCGGCCTCTTTAAGCATTTGTAAGAAATCCCAATCTGTATTCAACGCGCTTGTTAAATTTAACCCACGGAAGGCGTCTTCATTCTTTATCAAATGCATACTGATTCTCTTTACAGAAGGATCCTTAATAATACCATCATCGATCATTTTCGTAACCATATGGATTGATCTCATTTCTCGAACAAGGCAGTTGTTATACGTAATTTCTTTATATCTTTCTGTTATGGCTGCCTTAGTTTTTGGTAACTCAGAACAATGAGATCTTGTCAACTGAATCAAGAAAATATCTTTTGCTTCGCAGTTATATATCAATGGATATATAGCAGGATTAGCAATATAACCTCCATCCCAATAATACTCACTGTCGACTTGTACTGCTTGATATAAAAATGGTAGACATGCAGATGCCATTAACGCATCTGGACAGAATTGATCATTGGAGAAAATTTTGATCTTTCCTGTCTTAACGTGAGTCGCTCCCAAAAATATTTTATGTTCTTTGTTATCTCGAACAGATTTGAAATCAAAAAATTCCCTAAGATAATCTTCAAATGGATTATAATTCGCAGGATTCATCTGATATGGTGATAAAAATGATTCCAAAAAATTCATTATCATAGGTCCTACAGAATGATCCAAGTTATAATATTTATTTAACTTATCTACAGGATTTAACTGGAATGGCGATATTTTTTTCGATAACTCTGACATACCTCGCCAATAATCATTCAACTTTGCTCTAGCTCCTGCATTTCCTCCATGTATTACACCATCGATGAGCGACGCGGCATTCATACCACCAGCGCTCGTTCCTGAGGCCCCTTCAATATACAGATCATCTTCCTCTAACAAACGATCCATAACGCCCCAAGCGAATGCTCCGTGTGCTCCACCACCCTGCATCGCAATTGCTATTTTTTTCTTGTGATTTCCTTGTTTTTTTTGTTCTGTGTCCATAACATATTCCTTTACTTTCTACAATACTATTAATATTAAAACACGAACTAGTAAAAAAAAGGTTTATATTACAAGAAAGCCAGAAAATAATAAAAGTTCTCTACTATATAGAGTTTATTTTCTTTACATACCTAAAGAATTGAGATAAATCTCGTTTTTTTATAGCTAACACGATCTTATCATTTATTTGTAGTTTAAAATCACTACTTATTTGCATTACACAGCCATCTCGTATAATTCCGACTAACATAAATTTTATACCAATATCAAAATTTACTACACTTCCTACACTACAAATATAATATTCAGATATACATATTTCTGTAATTACTATATCAGCATTAGATAAACTAACGTACGCGTTATTGTATAATAACTGTACGACCTTCTCAGAAATAACCACGTCACTCATTACTCCGACAACGTTCGTAGGTTGTAAAGCAAATTTTGTAAAACTGTCGTTATTAAAGCTCACAATAGACCTATTCGCTCCGAATGAATTTGCTGCTAGTGAAGACATAATATTTATTTCATCATTATACGTAATAGCAATTACGGTATCTATATCGGAAAAATCTATTACACTTAAGTCTTGTATACGTGTGAAATTATATACTTTACTGTTTGCTGTAACAAAAGACAATTGGTCAGTGTTTTCTGATGAATGTGCTGCAATTTTAATATCTATATTTTTGTTCATTTTCTTCAACAAAAAATTTGTTACATGATTGCTACCAATTATCAGCACACTACTAAATTTTCTAACCGTATGAAACAGATGCATTATTTCGCGAATATTTTCACTCTGAAAAGCGATATATAATTTATCGTTTACAAGTATTCGTTCGTCATCATCTGGAAAAAAAATTTGCTCATTGTCTCTAGTAATGGACAATACAGTGATACTAACAGCAGTTACAGTTTTTAGATGTTTGATTTGCGTATTTGCTACCTCTGTGTCATTTTTGCAGTATAACTCAATTATAGTAAATCCATTTACTGACACGTAATCTGATATGTCGCCATAGCAAGTCAAATCATACGTTCTGTTTGCTATTTCATATGGCTTGTTAACTAAATAATCTATACCAAACGTTTCCTTAATAATAAGTTCTGAATATTTCGTTTTGTATAAACAATCATCATTTATATAAGCTACGGTCGTTTTGGCTTTCAAGACATCTTTAGCTAATTTACACGCCACAACATTCGACAGATCAGATTCTGTTGTTGCGATGAACACGGAAGATGCGCGAACATCAACTTGTTTTAATACATCCGGATCGCAAATGTCGCCGATGATCATATTTATATCGTCAGTTGTATTCGACGTTATATCATTCCAATGCCCTATCATAGTAATACTATTATGAAAGGACTTTAATGCTGTCGCCAACTTAACGCCTTGAGAGTTCACACCAGCAATAACGATATTCATCAGCTATTCTACCTCTATACCCAATGTTTTTAGCTTTTTATACAGAGCACTACGATCCATATTAATAAATGACGCGACATTTGCAACATTTCCACAAAACCGCTTTAAATGATACATTAAGTACTCTTTCTCAAATTTATCCCTTGCTTCCTTCAGTGTTACAGAGAACATGTCACTAATTTGGCTATCACAAATGCCTGTTACGTCAATCTGCGAGCGAAAATCTTCGCACTTTATCTCGTCACATTTCACGGATAAAAATAAATTTTCCATAACATTACGAAGCTGCCTGATATTTCCTGGCCACTCATGTAACAATAATTCGTTTTTAGCACTATCTGTTAATTTTGGCGGTGTAGATATTCCAAATAACGCGAATGAATTTTTGTAAAAGTAATCTATTATACACTCCAGATCTTGTACACGCTCTTTTATAGGTTTTATTTCGATAGATGCAATCGATAATCGATTCAGCAATTCAGGAATAATCGCTGTAGACTCGTTTTCATATGAATTAGCAATAATTCTTGTGTCTACTTCTGTATTATTAACCCTATTACTTCTTAGATAATTTAGCAGAAGATGTTGTACTTCTTGCGACAAATGCGTTATATTGTCCAGAAATAACGACCCTCCATTCAAATTACGAATTAAACCTCCTCCAACGTAGCTACCGAACAACTCTTGTTTAACAACGCTATCATCGTTACGTTTACAGTCGAATACTACGAATCGCCGTTCTTTCCTCGACGAATTACAGTGTATCAACCATGCTAACTCATCTGCATATCCTCCAGGTTTTGATATTATGTATATTGAACTACTAGATGCGGCAAGTTTCACAGCCTGATTACGTAATTTAGTCATATACGATGTTGATCCGACTAACACTACGTCACTACCTGGCTTTTTGCGTCGTAATGACGTATTTTCACTTGATAAAGTAGCTGACTCTATTGCCCTAGAAGTAGTAATCAGCATACGTTCTAATACAAACGGTTTTTCAATAAAATCATACGCACCTTGTTTTATCGCCTTAACAGCGATATCTATGTTACCATGCCCAGAAATCATTACGACAGGAATTGGTGGATATTTCTTTTTCATAAATTCTAATATTTCAATTCCACGATTTTCGTTTTCTCCGATCCAAAGATCCAAAAATATTAAATCTATATTACAAATTTGAAGAATTTTTTTTGCCGCTTCTAAATCATCAGCTTGTTCTACGTGATATCCTTCATCACATAGTACGTCAGCTATCATCGTTCGTACTTCACTGTCATCATCGATAATAAGTATTTTCTTCCTATCTTCTTGCATTTCAGCTCCTACTAATCGGAAATAATAATTTTATACAAGCGCCACCATTACTACTATCTTCAAGTAAAATATCCCCATTGTGATCTTGCACAATTTTTTTGACAATTGCAAGACCTAGCCCAGTTCCTTTTGGAAGTAATGTAAAGTACGGTTCAGTTAATACATTACGATCAACCTTTGGTAATCCTGGGCCGTTATCATTAATCTTCAATACCAAAAAATCATCGTTACTTTCGCAAGAAACTGTTATTTGTCCTTTTTTATCTGGTTGATTTTCCGACTTAATCGCATTAACCGCATTTTGAATGATATTAATAGTAGCTTGATGTATAAGACGTTCATCTCCGATCATTTTAGTGTCAACTGTAGATTCTACTAATAATACACTTATATCTTGATATGCATTCTGCATGAAGAAAACAGCCTGCTTTGCGATTTCAAATAAATCACATTTTCTCAACACTGGCTCTGGTAAACGAGCGAAAAAGCTAAATTCATCAGCAAGTCGCCTTATATCTCCAACTTGCTTCGTAATCGTATTAATTAGCTTATCGAAAGTACTATGATCATCAATAATTTGCTTTGAATATTTTCTAGATATCCTCTCTGCAGCCAACTGAATCGGTGTAAGTGGATTTTTTATTTCGTGAGCCACACGCCTCGCTACATCAGCCCATGCAGCTTTACGCTGTGCAGAAATCAAATCTGTTACATCGTCAAATGTAACGATATATCCTGACGCAGTATCGCCTTTTTTTAATAAACTAATTTTTATTACTAAATCTCTATGTTCAACCCCTCGAATATACTCTATCTGCCCATCAACGATATCGCATGAAACGAGTTTTTCAAATAAAACATTAATATCAGGAAAAATATCGAAAATCAATGTACCATACTTTAGCTGTTGCCCTATTTGCTGCTCAGCATGCTCATTAAATATATTTATTCTAAGCCTTTCATTCAAGCCTACAACACCAGATGAAATTCCCTTTAGTACTCTTGAAACAAACTGAATTTGACGATCCAATTTTTCATTAGTCTCCTCTAATGCAATTTGTTGCGCTTGAATCTTCGATACCATGTCATTAAAAGTGTTAATGAAAACGCTCAATTCTTTTATTGCATTTACACGTTTTGCTCTAATATTTAAATTCCCATCCTTTATTTGTTCTGCAGTATCTACTAAAGCTGTTATTGGCGTTATAAATTGACTTGCAAAATGTAGTGCAGCAAAAATCGCAGAGATGAGAAGCAATAGCCCTAACAAAATGAAAATTAGTATAAATGCAACTTCTAAGCTTACACGATATTCAGATAACTCTTTGTAATCGTTATATGCTGACTGTGTTCCTTTAACGAAACCAGAAATATGCTCATCAATATCTTTTTCTATTAATAGAAATAGTGTTTGCATATCCAGAATATTAAGTCGTACTAAAGCAAAAATTTTATTCTCTGCATATAAATCAATAATTTCAGTACCGTTCTCATACGCAGCTTGTATATTCTCATTGGATATATCAGCAAAATTAAGAGAAAAACTATATCTAGATCTAGCTAATATGTTTCTTTGTTCATCGTATAAAATAGCTCTGCGTATATTCCTAACGTCACATAATTCGTCTATTAGCTCACTAGCGATACTAAAAAATACTTCACTATCTTGCAATTGTGATGGTGTTAAACTAGCCATAGTTACTTCAATAGCTCTAGCTATTCCAAATCCATCATCTCGTATAACTTTTTTGTGTTCATTAAGATAAGATTCAGCCACCTTTAGTGATTGTTCAAGAACCGCATTATTTCGAGCTGTAAACCAAGATTCAATACCTTTGTGAAAAAATATTGCAGAAAAAAATATCATAAGCAATGATGGAATTACCGCAAACGACGAAAAAATTATAATCACTTTCACGTGAAAAATTGATCCATTACTTTTTTTCGTAGACCACGTTTTCCTGAAATCTTGGACGACTAAAAATAGCAACACAGCCATTAACACTGCATTTGTATACAATGCATATAACACACTCGATTGCTTCGTTAGAAATGTATCCGTTTGTGCAAACAACGCGAGCGTGGTACAAATCGAGAGAAACAATATACACAACGTAACAGCATAAGCCAACGAACGTTGTGTAAATTTGTCAGCTGCTTTTTGCTTCACCGGTAGTCTTTTTTCTTAGAGTATTTCTATTTATCCCCAAAATCTGCGCAGCCTGCGACTGATTATTTTCCGTGTAACGCAGTACGGAGCGAAACAACGCACCCTCTACTTCATTTATAACACGATGATATAATCCAGGAGGAATAGAAATTCCAACATGCGCAGCAAGGTACTCTGTAATCAACGCTTCAACACTTGCTCCAATACCATCATTCACAGGTTTCATAATATACCAACGCCACTAATAACTTACTGAGAATCATAAAATGTTTCTACAGTTTGTATTATTTCTGATGGTTTTTCAAGAGAATTTATTTTAATTCTAAATTCTGATGAATTTTTCATTCCCTTACTATACCAACAAAAGTGTTTTCTAAATATCTTTACGCCAGCATCACTACCGTAAAATTCCAAGGTACGTTTAAAATGTTTTATTACTACATCTAACTGTTCAGAAATGCTTGGATCGTCAACAAATTCAGAATAATTCAAATATTTGATTAACTGCGCAATGAACCACGGTCGTCCAAGCGCGCCTCTACCTACCATAATCTTATTACACCCAGAAACTTCAGTCGCTTCCTTTGCTGATTCGAATGAATCAATATCGCCATTGCATATTACAGGAATTTGCAAACTATTTTTTATCTCACGTATAGCTACCCAATCCGCAGATCCAGAATATTCTTGAGCTCGAGTCCTTCCGTGTACAGTCAAATGAACGATGCCAACATCCTCTAGCTTTTTGGCTAATGATAGTGCATTTTTCGACGAATCATCCCATCCAAGCCTCATTTTTACTGATACAGGAATCTTAACTGCAGATCTAACCGACTTAACAATATTTACAGCCAAGTTTTCACCTTTCATAAGAGCTGCACCTGAATTATTATTTATTATCTTTTTTGCAGGACAACCCATATTAATATTAATTTCATCTGCCCCATAATCTTCATTGATTTTTGCTGACTCTGACATCGTTACTGGGTCATTACCTACTATCTGTATGATCTTCCTTTGACTGTTAAGCGATCTCATAAGCGTATTATATGTCTTATGATTCTTTCGCGTTACGGCTTCTGCCGATATCATCTCTGAAATAACAGCAGATGCTCCAAATTCACATACGATTTCCCTAAATGGCAGATCTGTAATACCAGCCATTGGAGCTAACCAAACTTCCTTTAACATTTTTTTTCCTTTCTAATTACGACATAATTACATATAACTATCAAGAACATCCCAAACATTACTTCAGCGCTCGGAATAACATGCCAATAGAACGAATCAACTAAGATTACAGGAATTATCGTTACATAGTTCGTAGAAGCTAAGTCCGAAATTTTAGTTGTTTTCAATGCATAAGAAATCATATACTGAGAAACGGCACTAATAGTTCCTATGATACAAAACCCAATTAATAAATGCTGAAAGTTTGTAACTCGAGTCCACGCGAAAACCGCCAATGGTAACGAAAACATTAAAGATATAATATCATGATAGAAAACTATCGTTAGTATATGTTCTGTAGTTGATAGTCTCCTTATTAGGACGCTGTTCAATGCTGCAACGATAGACGCGGTCAAAGCAAAAGCTGCCCCTATATTTACGTAATGATTACTAATACTTGGTTGCAATATTATCATTGCTCCAATTAAACCTATAAACACTGCAATTATACTATTTGTCCGTACCTTCTCCTTTAACATTAAGTACCCAAACAATAATACGAATAATGAACTAGTATATCCGATAGCATAAACAGCGGTCATCGAAGAATACTTATAGGCACACATAAACAAGAATGTGTTAGTCGAAGCAATTGTACTTCTAACCAAATGCTCATTAAGCCTTGTTGTTTTTATCGGATTATGACGAATAACTGCGCATGCAACCATTATCGGCAAGAGTCTAGCCAATCCTCTAAAAAATGTAACCTGAGACGCTGAATAATTAACTAGAAACGACTTGCATAATGTATCTGACACGACATATAACAACAATGCCGTTATCATACATACATTTCCTAATAATATACTATTATCCTTAATACTCATTACCCGGTCATGATAACACTCTAAAATGAAAATATGCAACAAATAACTTTTCTATACGTGTAAGTTTACCAAACACTAACACTCTTCTTTAGCGTTTTTAAATTTGGCGTTCCTTACTTTAAATTTTCAATAATTAGCATTACTGAACACACAAAAGCGACTACTCTGTCACCATAACGCACAGAAAATTCGAGAAGCATACAGATTAAAACAACTTTCTTCCAATTGATAAGAAAGTAAACATGGCGTCCCTAACGAGATTCGAACTCGTGTTGCCGCCGTGAGAGGGCGGTGTCCTAGGCCTCTAGACGATAGGGACATAACACGGTCGCTATTATATGCATGAACAACAGCAATGTCAAGCTATTTCTACGATCATAATATTCAAATGCTAGTCTATATCTCAAGAAATTTGCTTTCCATCAATACGCGTATTCCTCATAATTTTCAGAGAAGTACTCTCTCCAATCGTATAAGATATTGCGAGCACGTTGTCGATTAGCAGTTGGAAGCCATTGACTAGCAATTTTCTGCAATATTGGTTCCACTCGTTGAATTTCTGTTTCAAGATCACTGTCTAAATCAGCAAACCAATACTTTGCTGCACCATGGTCGTACTCAGGATCGTCGTGATGATCGCTCCACTCGTTATTCATAAGTCGAACTGCATCTAATGCTTCTTGAGTAAAAATTTGTAATACTGACGTCTTTTTTGTATATATTGATTTTCCGAAAATTTCTAATATACGTATGTTTTCCAACCGCTTGATCAACGTCTCAACCGCAAGGCCTGTTTGCGATTCTCGAACGTATGGAAGCGCTATAGACATTTGCAGGTATTCCGATAAATAAGAATCTGGCATAGACCTAGTATCGAAAGCGTTGTATATACACGCT
>CAZMHS010000015.1:0-20431 GCA_964566185.1 uncultured Alphaproteobacteria bacterium | reverse complement strand
AAGGCGGATACAACAAACTGCGACCTGTGATTTTTTTGGCGATCATGGAGGAGACGTTGTTTCCTGATAAGTCAGCATATTTGTCGCATCATCAATTTAGGGATGTCGTTACATACGAACACGATCTCAAACAAATGTCGTTCTCATTTCTGGAATTGTCGAAGTTCCATAAAGGGTTCGATGAATTGAGCAACGATATCGAAAAGTGGGCGTATTTCTTTAAACACGCAAGCCATATAGATCCTGACGATTTACATAAGGTATTGAGGGAGAACTCTGCTTTAAGTAACGCGTATAAAGCACTTGAAAGGGCATCTTATACGCCTGAACAACTCCTCGAGTACGATCGCTACGCGTGGAAAGAGGAAGAAATCCAAACTCGAATTAACGATGCTAGATTGGCTGGTGAAGCAAAAGGTCGTACCGAAGAACGTGCTAAGGCTCACTCAGAAAAAATAAAGACAGCGGAAAAGATGTTATCAAAAGGTTTGAATATCTCTGATATTTCCGACTTTACAGGACTCTCTGTAGAAGAAATTCAGTCGCTGTAAATATCGAAAGATGAATTGGAGAGCATTCCACATCAGTTTTTTCAATCTTTGGCGTATGCCTAGGTGTTCTTGGTTTTTGTTCAGATTTTATCTCTCGACCGTTTTGTGAATTTTATGATCAGATGAATCGCTCGTTATTCTAAAATAAACAAATCAATTTATGAAACCACCGCACAAACGATCAATGAAAACTTGACATAACATGTATCAACATGATATCATTCGAAAGATATGTTGAAGATGCCTGGTAGCATCTTTGTGTTTTTGTAGGAACTATTATGAATTTGTATGAAGTTGTTTTCATTGGACGACAGAGTTTGACTCAGCAACAAATTGAGGCTTTGGTCGTTGGATTGACATTTTTTGTTACACAGAATGGCGGTGAGGTCGTTCGCAGTGAATATTGCGGCCATAGAGAACTTGAATACGCCATAAAGAAGAATTCGAAAGGACACTATTACGTACTCCAAATAAAAATCGATGCAAAGAGCATTAAAGAATTGGAGAGAATTATGAGCATAAACGAGGACATTATACGCTTCCTCGTTGTAAAAGTGAATCATTTCGAAACACGCGAGAACTTAATTACACAAGCGAAATTTTTTAACGGCAATCGCTCAGTGACAAAGGACGTCGGATATCGAGCAGCGAATAAGAATAACGTAAAAGAACTTTCTGACGAATCTGCGGAAAATGTTGAAATAGTAGCGGAAATTGAGGAATAGTAAGATGGCTTACAATAAGAATAAACCTGGCGTTGATAGTACTAAGATTGTTAGAAAAAACTCGAGCAATTTGAGCAAAAAAAAGATGTGTCCGTTTACTAACGGAAAAGAGCGTATAGATTACAAAGACCCTAGAAGTCTACAAAAATATGTATCAGAGCACGGAAAGATGATGCCAAGCAGAGTCTCTGGCGTATCTGCGAAGTATCAAAGAGAACTTGCCCTAGCTATTAAGCGAGCAAGATTCTTGGCACTACTGCCGTATGTAGCGGATTAAGCACATTTAGCGCAGAAGAGAGCTAATTACTAGCAGCGCTTCATTCATCTGTTGAAGCGTTGCATTTTTTATTCTATGTTAATTTAATCAAATAAAAAACTAGATTTACGTTTCAATAAATAATAACATTTATGTAGGTTTATTTATGGTGGTTTTATGAAAAGAAATAGATTCGGAAAGATCGTTGCGACAATAGGCCCCTCGAGCAACGCTCCAGAAATGCTGGAAAAATTGTTTCTAAGTGGAGTGGATGTATTCAGACTCAACTGTTCACACGGAACTATAGGCCTGGACCATACTCACAAACTTATTAGAGATCTCGGGAAAAAACATGGATATACACCTACGATAATATGGGATTTACAAGGTCCAAAATTGCGTGTAGGTAAGTTCGCAAACGGAAAAGAATATGTCAACACAGGAGATAAATTCTGCTTCGATTTGGACACAGAACTTGGAGACAGAACAAGAGTAAATTTGCCTCATCCTGAAATATTTCAAGCGATGCAAGTTGGAGCCACATTTTCCGTAGATGACGGAAAAGTGAAAGTAAAAGCGGTAGAATGCTCTCATGATAGAATTGTCGTTGAAGTACTTGTTGGAGGAGTGATTTCGAATGCGAAAGGCGTAAATGTACCTGACGTAGTTTTACCTATTCCTGTGTTAACAAGAAAAGACAAAGAAGATTTAGAATTCGGCCTAACTTTAGGAGTAGATTGGGTTGCGATTTCGTTTGTACAAACAGCACAAGATATTTTAGATGCAAAAAAGTTTATTGCAGGAAGGGCGCGTGTATGCTCAAAAATTGAAAAGCCAAGTGCTATTCAAAACATCGAAGAGGTCGTAGAAACCTCCGACGCAATCATGGTTGCAAGGGGAGATTTAGCCGTTGAAACAGCGCACGAAATGGCTCCAATTCTGCAACGTACATTGGTAGATGCTTGTCACAGGTATGGGCGACCTATAATCGTTGCAACGCAGATGTTAGAATCGATGATTGAATCACCTACACCGACTAGAGCTGAAACTTCTGATGTAGCAACAGCTGTATATATGAGCGCAGACGCGACAATGTTGTCCGCAGAAGCAGCGGTAGGTAAATATCCGCTAGAGGCCGTAACAATGATGAACTCTGTTATTGAAGCTGTAGAAAACGACCCTCAATGGATCGATGCATTAGAGTATAATGCGCAGGATCCTGACTGGACAATCGTAGACGCTTGCGCGTACGGCGTAGAAAGTATGGCTAGTATATCGACAGCAGCCTGTATCGTTATGTTCTCGGATAATATAGAAAACGTTATACGCTTGTCAAGAGCTCGCCCTGATGCACCTGTAATAGTTGCGACGACTTGCTCCAAGCTAAGCTCTCAAGCTGGATTATTGTGGGGCGTAAGAACGGTACTAGTTGAAGAAACTAAATGCATGAAAGATATGGTAGAAAAAGCGAAAAAACTTTCTCTTGATCTTGGATATGCAGAAGAAAATGATAGCATTGTCGTTTATGCAGACGGTGACACACCTAATATGTGCATTACTATCGCATAAACATGTGCCAATTGAGCCTCAAAAAGAGGCTCTCTGCTTTCACTATCGTTAAGTTATTATTTTTTTAAATATTAGAAGGTTAGCGTGTTAAGTTTTCAGGATGTAATATTTACATTGCAAAATTATTGGGGACGGCAAGGATGTGCTGTTTTGCAACCATATGACTCTGAAGTTGGAGCAGGAACGTTTAATCCTGCTACACTGTTACGAGCGCTAGACGATCACTATTGGCGAGCAGTGTATGTACAACCGTCAAGAAGACCATGCGATGGAAGATATGGAGAAAATCCTAATCGACTTCATAAGCATCATCAGTTGCAAGTCGTCATGAATCCTCCACCTGAAGATGTTCAGGATTTATACTTAAACAGCTTAACTGAGCTAGGTATAGATCAATCAATCCATGATGTACGCTTCGTTGAGGATGATTGGGAAAGCCCGACTTTAGGTGCAGCTGGATTAGGCTGGGAAGTTTGGTGTGATGGAATGGAAATAACGCAATTCACGTATTTCCAGCAGGTAGGTGGAATAAATTGCAAATCTACTACCGTAGAACTTACTTACGGCCTAGAACGCTTAACAATGTTCCTACAAAATGTTGACAGTGTGTACGACATAAACTGGAACGGAGGCACAGGTAGTGAAAAAATTACATACGGAGACGTAGCTCTAAGACAAGAAAAAGAGTTTTCAGGCTATTGTTTTGATGCAGCAAACATCGAGATATTAGAAACAACATTCTTGAATGCAGAAAAAGAATGTGCCGCACTTGTCGAAAAGAATTTGCCTCTGCCAGCCTATGAGCAATGCATGAAAGCTAGTCATGCATTTAATATGTTAGATGCCAGAGGGGCACTGAGCGTTGTAGAACGAGCAGAAAGAATAGCGCGAGTTCGCGCGTTGACAAAAATGTGCTGCGAACTATACATTGGAGGTTAATGTGAAAGATCTTCTTATAGAGTTACTGTCTGAAGAAATTCCATCTAAGTTTCAGTTAGATGCAGTACAGCAATTTAGATTGTTGTTAGAGAGTAGTTTAAAATCAGATGGATTTGATGTATCTGATGTAGAAGCAGATATTACACCGCGAAGAATGTATTTTCTGGCAAAAGTTTCAGAATTATCACATGAACTCACAATCGAAAAGCGCGGTCCTCTGGTCTCTGCTCCAGAGAATTCTATACTTTGCTTTTTGAACGCAAACTCTATATCGCGAGATAAATGTGAAGAACGAACTGTAAATGGAAAGCAATATTTATTCGCAAAATTAACCACGAAATCGAAAAAGTTACATCAAGTACTCCCAGGAATCATCAACGATGTCGTCTGTAAAATAAAATGGAACAAGTCTATGCACTGGAAACACAATAATTTTTATTGGGCAAGACCGTTGCGTGGAATTATGTGCATATATGATCGAGATGTTATTGATGTAGAAATCGATAAAATCGGACTGCGCTCGACGAACACTACAATCGGACATCGAGTTATTGGTCAAAAACGCATAACAGTTCCATCGGTACAGTCGTACAAACAGTTAATGAAAGACAATGGTATAATCTTAAACCGCAGTGAACGGAAAAAAGAGATACTACTTAATTTCGAAAAAATAGAAAAATTATACGATATAGAAATTAACAAAGATGAAGCACTACTAGATGAAGTAATCGGATTGGTAGAGCATCCTAAAGCTTTTGTAGGGAAAATATCTGACGACTATATGACGTTACCGGAGGATGTTTTAACCGTTACTATGCGTATACATCAGCGTTATTTTATTACTCGAACGCATGATAACAAGATTAGTAAATACTTTGTATTTGTATCAAACATCGAGCCAACTGATGCAGGCGAAACTGTAATTCATGGTAATCAAAAAGTGCTTGCAGCGCGTTTATGCGATGCTAAATTCTTTTTTGAAAACGACTTAAAATTCCCGCTATTACATTACAATACTGAGCTGAAAAAGATAACATTTTACGAAGGATTAGGTTCTGTTTTTGATAGAACACAGCGAATTGAGTATATAACGCAGGATCTAGCGCAATATGCGACAGAACCGAATCAACTGCAAAGAGCCGCAAAACTTTGTAAATGCGATTTAAGAACAAGCATTGTAAGTGAATTTCCAGAAGTGCAGGGGGTTTATGGTGGCCATGTGGCATTATTACAAGGTGAACCTGAATATGTCTGTCGAGCTATATCCGAACAGTATTTACCTGTAGGAAACAGCATCCCGCAAAGCAATGGTGGATCGCTACTTGCTATTGCAGATAAACTTGATCTTTTAGTAAGCTTTTTTGCTGTAAAGAAATCACCAAATGGCTCAAAAGATCCGTTCGGATTAAGACGAGCTGCAATAGGTATATTAAGAATCATCATTGAAAATAAATTTAATATCAATAATTTATATGAAATAATCAAGAACGCATTTGAGCGTCTAAAGAAGCAATTTGCTTCTGTGCAGCTAGACGAGGCGACGCCAGAAAATGTAATGCTGTTTTTAAAAAATAGATTTGCAGTAATTGCAAAGAATAATAATTTGAAATATTTCGAATTATTTATCGACAAAGGAAATTTTTTAACAGCATTTGAAGAATCTAAAAAATTTGAAAGTACAAATGATGTTGAGCAGATGCTAGAGGTATTTAAACGAGCGTACTCTATATATTCTCCAGATTCTAACGCAGCATATATAAAAGAAGATTTATTTAAAACTCAATACGAATATGAATTGTTTCATGCATTAACAAGCTCAGAATGTGAGTTCTGTGAATTGTATAAAAAATCGATAGATTTTTTTGATAATGTGTTGGTAAACGTAGATGATGAATCGATCAGAGAAAATCGTCTAGCTTTGATCAACGAATTATTAAAATATTTTTATAAAATTGGAGATTTTCATAAACTTATATAAAAGATTATTTTAATGGTGGTTGTTGCCGTATGAAAAAGTGTATTGTGTTTTTTTGTTCTGAGTAGATATCTGTGTTAGAATTATGCATATTAGAGTAAGAGGTTAAAAATGTCTGTTCGTGTTCGTTTCGCCCCATCTCCGACTGGTCATCTTCACGTCGGAAATATTAGAATAGCTGTTGCTAATTACATATACGCCTTGCAAAACAAAGGCAAATTTTTGCTTCGTATCGATGATACAGATAAATTAAGGTCATCGATAGAATTTGAAAATCAAATATATGAAGATTTGCAATGGCTAGGCTTAGAATATTCAAGCGTTTCAAAACAGTCAGAAAATACAAAAAAATATGATGCCGCGTTTGAAAAATTAAAATCGTTAGGATGTGTATATCCATGTTTTGAAACGAAAGAAGAACTAACAATGGCACGAAATTTTCAGCTACAAAATCATAATTCTCCGACTTATGGTAGAGCAGCGTTAGAACTAACAGAAGAAAAAATTCATCAAAATATAGAACGCGGTTTAAAACCTTATTGGAGATTTAAACTTCCTGACGGTTTTTCTGAGTGGGATGATATTGTCTCTCGAGAAAGTATGATACCATTAAGCAGCGTAAGCGACCCTGTCATAGTTAAACGAGATGGTTCTTACGTATATACATTTGCATCTGTTGTCGATGACATAGACATGGGAATTACGCATATCATAAGAGGAGCAGATCACGTTACCAACACAGGTGTCCAAATAGCAATATTCAAAGCCTTAAAAGCGAAAGAACCTAGGTTTGGACATTTGCCTTTAATAACAACAGCTATCGGTAGAGATATTTCGAAACGAGCCGGTTCTGAATATAGTATAAAAGTTCTTCGTGAAAATGGAGTCGAGCCATTTTCTATAATAGCAGCACTTGCTACTTTAGGCAGCACGTATAATTATAAAAACGGAGATCGCATAAAAAATATAATGTACAACTTAGCGTTTCACAGATTTAGCACATCATCTCCACGATTTGATTTGAAAAATATCTATCAGTTATCAAAAAAAGTACTATCAAATTACAAATTTGAGGATGTTGAAGATAGAATTACGAAGCTTTGTGTTAATATTGAACATGACAAATTGCGCGAATTATGGGATGCTGCAAAAGGTAATATATCTTGTTTTAATGATATAAAAAAGTGGTCTGATATATGCTTTACAGATTGTGTGAACTATAAATCAGCAAATAAGGAACTTTCTTCTTTATTGTGGCACACTTTTGAACAAACGACAGACTGGAACGCATTTTCAAGTATTCTATGCGATGAGTCGAATTATTCTAAAAATGAACTGTTTCATGAAATTCGATTAATTATGACAGGTGTAGAAACAGGACCTGAGTTAGCTGTTTTGTATGAACTAATAGATCGCCAATTGTTGCAAAAAAGATTTTTTTCGAGCGCGCAGCAATAGTTAATAGTATAGAATGATGCGTGACTTGAAAGTTTTCATAAAAAGTTATGGATGTCAGATGAACATCTATGACTCAAATAAGATGCGAGATATCCTTTGCGCACATGGTTGTAAATTTGTCGACGATTATAGTTCAGCTAATATCGTTATTTTAAATACGTGCAGCATAAGAGAAAAAGCTGAAGATAAGCTGTTTTCTGACCTAGGACGTATTAGACCATACAAAGAATTAGCGAAGGAATCAGGGTCTGTATACATTATTGTTGTAGCTGGGTGCATATCACAATTACGTAAGGATTCTATAATCAAAAAAGCAAATTGTGTAGATATTGTAATTGGCCCGCAAATGATACAGCATATTTCAGAACTAATATCGCTGCACTTACAAAATGAAGCGAATAAAAACGTACTATGCCGTTTTAACGGACAAGAAAAATTTTCCTCGTTCGATAAAACTAAAAGTACGAATTTTCGAGTATCAGAATTTGTAACAATACAAGAAGGGTGTGATAATTTTTGTACATATTGCATTGTACCGCATACACGAGGACGCGAAATATCACGAAGAGTTGATAGCGTATTGCAAGAGATTTGTTTTTTAGCAGATGCTGGAGTAAAAGAAATCGTTCTTTTAGGACAGAATGTTAATTCATACCATGGCCTAAATCGATACAATGAACAGACGACATTAGCATCGTTAATACGAAAAATATCAAAAGAAGTTCCGCATATACGAAGAATACGATATGTCACATCATATCCGAATGATATGACTGATGAGTTGATCTCTGCCTTCCGTGATATTGATGTGTTAATGCCTTTTTTGCACCTTCCTGTGCAATCTGGATCTACAAGAATACTACAAGCGATGAATAGGAAATATTCTGCAGAGTACTATATCGAATGCATAGAAAGAATTCGCAAAGTGAGGCCTGATATAGCTTTCTCTTCAGACTTTATTGTAGGCTTTCCTGGAGAAACTGATAAAGATTTTTCCGACACTATCAAACTTGTAAACCACGTAAAATTTGCTCAGGCGTATTCTTTTAAGTATAGTCCTAGACCGTACACTAAAGCTGCTACGATGGACGACCAGGTCCCAGATAGTATAAAAGAAGAACGTCTAGCAATACTACAAAGCATTTTAGATGCGCAACAAAAAGACTTTAATCAGCAAACAGTTGGAAAAACTGTTAATGTACTACTAGAAAAGCTAGGAAAGTATCAAGATCAAATTATAGGCAAGACAGAGCATGCACAGGCTGTAACTGTAACCCAAGGCCACTGCTCATGCAAAGTCGGAGATATCGTAAGGGTAAAAGTTACAAATAATCTTTCACATAGCTTATACGGAGAAGTTGAAAGTGTCGTATGACATATTGTTCTCCTCTGATTCGCCAGATATCAATGATTCAGACGTTGCATGTATTAGAAGCACTATAACAAAAACGCTAGATTATTTAAAATACCATGATCGGAAAATGCAAGTAAGCGTTCTGTTTACTACGCCAGAAATCATAAAACAGATAAACTTGCAGTACAGAAATGTAGATCGAGCAACAAATGTTTTGTCTTTTCCAAATCAACATGATATACTTGGAGACGTTGTTTTGTGCTACGATGTGATAAAAGATGAGGCTGATATTCAAGGGAAGAGTTTCAAAGATCATCTAACGCACCTTGTAGTTCACAGCTTGTTGCATTTGATTGGCTACGATCATGTATCAGATGAACAAGCACAAAAGATGGAAGAACGAGAAATTGAAATCTTAAAAAATGTTTTCTCTATAAGGAATCCGTATTTGTGATGGAGTTTTATGTTTAATTTTTTGAAGTTTTCAAAAAAAGTTGAAAAAAACAATCAGGAGGAATTGCGAAAAAAAATCGAGGGATTGATCGAAGATGCTGTACCAGATGAAGAAAGTGAGAATTTAAAATTAGGGCATAGCGAAATTTCTCTTGTCTCAAACGTGTTACACCTAAGAGACTTAACTGTTGGCGATATCATGATTCCGAGAGCGGAAATTGTGTCCGCTGAAACGTCGACAACACTTAAAGAATTTATTGAGATATTTTCTAAATCTGGGTTTTCTCAAATTCCTGTATATTCAAAAACATTAGATAACGTCGTCGGTGTTGTAAGAATAAGGGATTTTCTGCCGTATGCTCTTGATCCGTCATCATTTTCTTTAACGTCGATCTTAAAAGATGTTGCATTTATCGTATCTAGCATGCAACTACTTGAGCTGTTATTCGAAATGAAAGCTTCTGGTAAGCATATGGCTTTGGTTGTCGATGAGTTTGGAGGTGTCGACGGACTTGTAACGTTAGAGGACGTTATTAGTGAAATTGTTGGAGAAATACAACAAAATCAAATAATTCCGTCTTTTGTACACAGATATGACGGTTCATTTTTGGTTGACGCTAAAGTGTTATTGTCAGAATGCTCACAAAAACTTGGAATAGATTTAATTAAACCATTTATTGAAGATGGAGAAAAAACTCCGGATGTCGATACCGTTGGTGGTTTAGTTGCTTACATGCTTGGTAGACTACCATCAAAAGGAGAAACAATTCATCATCCTTCAAACATAGATATAGAAATCGCAGAAGCTGATCCGAGGAAGATAAAAAGAGTAATAATGAGATATAGAGAGAGTAATTGAGGAGAAAAAATGTCAATAAAAGTAAGCGAAACGAAAAAAGTAGCAAAATTAGCAAAGCTAAAGTTTTCTGATGAAGAAATAGAAGCGTATACGAATGATTTAAATTCAATTGTTAAATTTTGCGAAAAAATCAATGAAATTGATACATCAACGCTAGATGATAATATTCATCCTGAAGCAAAGATGCCAGAACGTGCTGACGTATGCTTTCAATGTGATCCAAGCGTTATGAACAATGCGCCTGAAAAAATTTGCAATATGTTTGCTGTACCTAAAGTAATAGAATGAACAAAAGATCTGAATAGTACAAAAAGTACTTGACCACGTTCGTCTACGCTAATAAAATCTTAATAGGTGTTTGGAGGGTTACACGTGGTCAGGGATATTGTTATTATCGGTAGCGGACCAGCTGGTTATTCAGCTGGGATATATGCAGCACGAGCTGGGCATAATCCTTTGTTGATAACAGGCATACAACAGGGCGGTCAATTGATGATTACTTCAGAAGTAGAGAACTATCCAGGTTTTCCAAGAATCTCAGGTCCTGAATTGATGGAAAAAATGCGTCAACATGCAGAATCTTCTGGCGTAGAGATGGTAATGGATGTTGTATCAGATTTAGATGTCGACTCTCGTCCATTCGTGATCAGGTGCGAATCTGGTGTAGAATATACTGCCCGTTCTGTAATTATAGCTACAGGAGCATCAGCAAAGTGGCTTGGTTTAGAAAGTGAAACTAAATACAGGGGACGTGGTGTATCAGCTTGTGCAACATGCGATGGATTCTTCTTTAAAAATAAGACAATCGCTATCGTCGGTGGCGGAAACACAGCAATAGAAGAGGGAGTTTACTTATCTCACATAGCGAAAAAAGTCTATGTTGTCCATAGAGGTTCATCTTTTAGAGCAGAGAAGGTCATGCAGGACAGATTATTAAAAAACGAAAATGTTGAGGTTTTGTGGAACTGCACGACACAGGAGATTCTTGGCGATGACAGAAAGGTAACAGGGATAAAACTAAAACGATCAACCGATGGATCTATTTTTGACGTAGCGGTAGATGGTGTTTTTATTGCTATAGGTTATGCTCCAAATACATCTGTTTTTGGTCATAAGTTTAAGACTGATGAATGGGGATATATTGTAACAGCACCATGGAGCACATTAACATCTGTTGATGGTATTTTTGCTGCTGGTGATGTTAGGGATCATATATTTAGACAAGCGATTACATCTGCCGGTCAAGGATGCATGGCTGCTCTTGAAGCGGATCGATATCTTTCTGCAGCATAAAACTTTAACGAGTTTATAATGCAACTTAATGCGCTCAGTTCAATGTATATGTCACGTAAGATGTTTAGTATATTTTGGATTGGGTTATCGTGTGGTATTCCTTTTTTATTAACAACAGAAATATTGGACATGAGGCTGAAAATGGCCGGAATGTCCAATACTGTTATTGGAATATTTGCAATTTTGCACTGTCCATATACTTTTAAATTTCTGTTAGGCCCATTTGCAGATAAAATACAGCTACCGTTCTTTTGCAAAAAATTTGGACAAAGACGTGGTTGGGCCTTAATCAGCCAAATAGCTTTATTTATCGGATTAATTGGAATCGCATTCAGTGATCCAGCAGAAGAACTACATCGTCTAATCATGTTCATTCTTTTGTCTACATTTGCAAATGGATTGCAGGACATCACGCTATATTCATATCAATTTGATAATGTAAAAAGAGAGGATTTTGGTGCAATCGCTAGTATAGTTAATATTGGATATAAAGTTGGTATGCTACTTTCAAAAAGTTCAGCTTTATACATACAATATTATTTTGGGTGGACGGCCGCATATTTAGTAATGGCGTTTTCTATCGTATTAAACGTGATTTTTGTCCTATCAGCTCATGAGCCAGTTATTGAGCAGACAAAAGAAGAAAAAACTGTAAGAAGATTAACAAATATTTTTATAAAAAAATCGTGCATATCAAACACACCAAACCTAGTATCGCGTTTGAAACTTATCTTTTTTGAATGCTTGTTATGCCCGACAAAAATCTTCATTAAGTCGCGAAATTGGCTAATGTACATATCAATTATTATGTTCTATAAAGCAGGAGATATTATACTCAAAAAAATGGCAAAAGTATTCTATCTAGAAATAGGATTTTCCGTCCTCGAAATTGCAAATATCGTCCAAGTTTTTGGAACAATTATGTCATTCATTGGCGGACTACTAATCGGAGTAATACTGAAAAAATATGAATTAAAAAAATGCATGCTAGTATCTGCAATAATACACTTTATTGCTGGTTTTTCAATGCTTTTTTTGGTTCACTATGGTCATGATATTACAATACTGTATATCGTCGTATCACTAGAAGTTCTAACTGGAAGCGCTATGTCAACATGTTTTTTGGCCTTTCTATATAGTCTTTGTAAAACAGGATCTCCAACGACACAATACGCATTATTATGGGCCGTCCATGAAATAATTGGAACATTTATCCGTTCGTTTGCAGGAATATACTCAGACGTTGTTGGTTGGAAAATTTTCTTTTCAACAATACCTTTCTTGTTTATTCCTGGAATACTTGTGCTATATATCCTAATCAAAAGAGAACAAGATGCATACTGTACTCAAAGCAAAAAATCTTGATGATATAAAAATCCCTCACGGCTTTTTCACAAAGCTCGGTGGATACAGCGACGCACCATTCTACTCGCTTAATTGCAGTAAAAATACAGGAGATTGTACTGCCAGTGTAGCAAAAAATCTAGCAAAAGTCAAGAATACGATGCATGCGGATTGTTTGTTTATTTTAAAGCAAGTACACGGCAACGATATTTTTCGTGTCACGAATTCTAATGTTCATATGTACGATCAAAATATAGAAGCAGACGCGTTAATCACAAATTTACCGAACGTATGTCTTGGAGTATTAACTGCAGACTGCGCACCGGTACTATTATACGATAAAAAAACAAATTTTGTAGCAGCTATCCATTGTGGCTGGAAAAGCGCTAGAAAAGATATAATAAAAAAAGTAGTAGACGAACTTAGAACATACGGCGACGAACACGAATTTGTTGCTGCGATCGGTCCTTGCGTTCATGTGAAAAGTTATGTAGTACAAAAAGAATTTAAAAACGACATAGAGCAAAATTGTGAATGCTTTGAGCACGAAAATAACGTTTTGTATTTTAATTTACCAAAGTATGTATACAACAAACTCCAACAAGCTGGAGTAGATGATATCTCAATAATCGATATCGATACAGTAAAGTCAACTCATATGTTTTTTAGTTACAGGCACGCCATCAAAAAAACAAA
Source organism: uncultured Alphaproteobacteria bacterium (assembly GCA_964566185.1). GTDB lineage: Bacteria > Pseudomonadota > Alphaproteobacteria > UBA3830 > CAYLKK01 > CAZMHS01. Next base: position 6,959 of record CAZMHS010000015.1, on the reverse strand, counting down.
TGGAATTTGCGGACGCCAAATATCATGTATAATGAGCAACAAAACAGGTTGATAGTTTCTGTACTACCAGCTGGACCGTTTGAAACTGATTTTTCGTATATTTGTGATACAGAGTGCTCTATTGGCAGTGTTGTAAATGTTCCGTTTGGAAAACGTCATGTTACTGGTGTAATCACATCTTATAAATCTTACAATAGTAAAGAACAGTACAACTATGATCTAAAAAGCATCTCAATACAATATGGCATCACAATTCCAAAGGAATCAATGTTATTTATAGACTGGGTTGCACATTATACTATAACAAATAGAGGGAAAATCTTAAAAATGGTATTAGCAGAACCAACATTATTTAAGAAAAAACCTATAGAATGCTATCACTCACAGATACAATATACATTACATGAAATACTATTATCAGACTCGCAACAAGAAGCATATACAAAAATTAGCTCTGTAAAGAACAAACCTATCTTACTACATGGTGTTACAGGTTCTGGCAAGACTGAAGTGTACCTAAAAGCTATTCAAGATGTTATCGCTCTAGGAAAACAAGCGTTAATTCTATTCCCTGAAATAGCACTTACACAACAAATGATATCTAGAATAAAAAAGTATTTTAGTATCGCACCTCTAATTTGGAACTCTGATAGACTAAAAAGTGAAAGAAAACAAATAGTACAAGACGTAAGTTCTAGCACATCATGCATAGTCATAGGTTCACGATCTGCATTGTTTTTACCATTTACTAATTTGGGTATTATAGTAGTCGACGAAGAACATGATAGCTCATACAAACAAGAAGAAGGTGTGTTATATAACGCACGAGATATGGCTATTGTTCGTGCAAAGCTGAGCAATATTCCTATTATTTTATCATCTGCAACACCATCATTAGAAACGTATGCAAACGCAAAAGTTGGAAAATATGAATACGTACAGCTTTGCTCTAGATTTGGAAATTCACAACTGCCATACATTGACATTATAGATTTAAGACAAGAACCACGTCATATCCTCATCTCAAAAAAGTTAAAAGAGCAAATAAAAAATACGTTAGCAGCAGGCGAACAGATATTATTATACGTTAATAGACGAGGATACGCCCCAATTACGATATGCAAAGAATGCGGTCACAAAATAGAGTGTCCAAATTGCTCTGCACTGATGGTTAACTATAAATCTGCACATCGTTTAATGTGCAATTACTGCGGCTACTGGTACGATATTCCACAAAAATGCTATAATTGCTCAGCTGAAAACAGTTTCTTTACGTACGGAGCCGGTGTTGAAAAAGTATACGAAGAAGTAACGACATTGTTTCCTACAGCTAGAGCGATAATAGCATCATCAGATACTATGAAAAACGAAAAAGAAGCAAAAGCTGTTATTGAAAAAATATCAAATCACGAAGTTGATATTGTAATCGCTACACAAATTTTAGCAAAAGGTCACCATTTTAAGAAATTGACACTTGTTGGCGTTATAGATGGTGATTTTGGAATAGATATGGCTGATATAAGGGCATCTGAAAAAAATTTTCAATTATTACACCAAGTATCAGGAAGAGCTGGTAGAGAAGATCTTTTGGGAAAAATGTTCATTCAGACATTTGAACCAAAGAATATCATATTCGATATGATAAAAAATAACGCTATTACCACTTTTCTAGAATACGAAATGTTAAATCGTACTACACATAATCTGCCACCATTTTGTAGGACAGTTGCAATCATAATATCTGGAAATAATGCTGAACTTGTTGAATATACAGCAAAAAAGTTAGCAAGCTATAAGATAGATAATGCAACTTTACTCGGCCCAATTCCAGCACCTATACTAAAGATTAGAGGACGAACAAGATGGCGAATATTAATAAAAACAAATAAAAACGTAAACGTTCAACAAAAAATACTACTCTGGTTAAGAAATATAAAATACAGCAAAGCTATTTCAATACAAATAGACGTCGATCCGATTAATTTTCTTTAAAAAATTGAAATGTCCAGCTACAAAAAACATAGCTGGACAAATGTTACTAATTAGAATCTTTAGCTCTAGTTAATGCTGTAAACTGAGTGTTCAATCCTTTCACACTGCAGAACCATACAAACATTATAATAGTAAAGATGACCGTGATAGCTGGAGCTAACTCTACAAGAGACATACCTGTTGACGACAAAAGAGCCCAGTTTATAAATGCCCCACCGGATTTTCCAAGACGTCCACCAACAACATCTACAGCAGCCTTACCTTTAGACTTCAATTCACCATCCAAAGGAATATACGTCATTTCCTTCGTTGGATCAAACAGTGAATACTTTGTACCTTTTGATAATACATTTTGTACTAACCCAACCCAAGATGTTACTACAACAGAAGCAACACCGATCGGCATGAGATAAGCATCAAGGCTATCCTTAAAGATGATGAAAGCAAAGAACACCAAGCCTGTAATCAAAATCATAAAAGGCGTGATCATTGCACCAACAAACCAAGAACAGCGACGCAAGATGTTAGCACCTACCAACATACAAAGAATCGTAAATATCCCTGTCCATATCTGCAGGCCACCCATAAAATGAGCGAACAAATCCTTGTTGCCACCACACATTATCAAAACCTGCTTTTTCCACATAACTTCAACTAAGTTGATACTAATACCATACCCAATAACAAGTAATGCGATGAAACCAAGATACTTTGACGTAAAGATATATTTGAAGCTGTCCATAACCCCGAGTTTTTCTTTCTTTTTCTTCGTCTTTACTTCATCCTTATTGAAGAATCGCGGATCTGTTAATACTCTATTATTTAACCACCAATATAATCCAACAATAACCAAGCTAGATAAAATAACTGTCGAAACGATTCCAGGAAGCGCTTCCCAACCATTGCCACCACCACTAGATTCTGCTGATTTCAAAACTAAACCTGATATGATCAAAGCTCCATTGGCTACAAAACCGAACATAGCGTAGAAACGCTTAGATTCCTTCACAGATGTCACGTCATTAGCAAATTTCCAAAACATTAAGCTGATCATAGTGCTGCCCCAGAGCTCTGCCATAATATAAAATGACGAGTAGATCCATGACCCACACGCATCGCAGATACTTTGTACAGCAGGATGAAACGCTGTAAATTTAGTGTGATACAATTCAGGATCTGAAAACTGGAAGATAGCACCGACAGTTCCGAAATATGCTATAAATATCGTCACAATTGTATAGAACACATTATCACGAGACAAAGCATTAACTAACTTAGAATAAAACAACATAAACAATACAGCACTTGGCAACACAAAGTACAACTTCAGTGTTGGTATCATTTCTGCACCAAGATTATTTACGACCAAAGTATCTTTTATGCCTCGCAAAATACTATAGTTAAACAATATCCCCATCATCATAATCGCCATAGGCAAAAACTTCTTTAATTCAAAAGAATGAATTGGCCACAATACAGCGCGAAGACCTGAGAACTCTTTAGTTTCGCTATTCATTTAAAACTCCAAAAACATACAAAAATAATATATGACAAAATAACAAGAAAACAAAGCAAAAAACACGCAATGTGGTTAACGTTTGTTAACCACATTGTTACAAGTAAACCTAAAAGAATCCTTTAATCCATCTAAAGATCTTCTCAATGACTCCAACGTCATCACTATCTTCATGTTCAATACCAGCTACTTCATTAGTCTTTTTTTTTTCATCGACTACTGAATTTGAATGATCTTCCTGTTTCTTGTCGCCATCAACGCTAGAACCTTTGTTTTCATCTACTTCTTTAGCATTTACGTCATTGCTCGTTACAACTTTCTTCTCATCGTTCACGCTTGAAGCATTAGTAGCACCCTGCGTAAGTGCATTATTGTTTACATCTACTGGAACTATCTTTTTAGTTAACAACGGCATAATATCTATTTCTTTACCTGCCTCATTCCTAGCTACAATTTTTACTGTTTTTAACAAAGTCTGAGTAAGCTTTTCTAGTTCAATCCTAAACAGCTCACCTTCTAAAGATCTTTGTACTTGCTCAAATTTTGGAGCATCTACATTTCTTCTATCTAAAACGCACACCACATGAAACCCTGCGTTTGAAGGGAATGCTTTTTTAGAGTACTGTCCTACCTCAAGATTTTTTAATTCTGCCATCTGCGGAGGTAAAGCATCAACCGGTATTAGATCCTCCTTCCCACCTTGTTCTTTAGACGCAGCTATACTATATTTTTTTGCAACATCACCGAACTTCTCACCACGATCAAGAGCCGCGATTACTTCTTTTGCAGTGTTTTCATCTTTCACCAAAATATGACCTATTTCGATTCCTGGCTTCGGATATGTTTTCACTAAATCAGTATACATCTTTTGTGTATCAGCAGGCTTAATCCTGTCACTCATAGCTTTCGACACGTATGCGCGAACAATGAGTTGCTGACTCAACGCGTCGATACGTTCTTTGATCTCTGGAGTATTGTGTAAGCCAATCTTTTTCGCAGCGACATAAAGCAAACGCTCAAAGACTTTTGCCTGCAACATAGATAATTTTAAATTTTCCGCATCAACATTATTTACATTTTCAGAATTTGCCGCAATCATATTCGAAATCTGCGTCAACAAAGAACGAACATCGAGTTGTTCATCTTTATCAACAACGATGCTAAAGACATCGTCCAATTTTACAACAGAATTCTGTGTTGATTGCGTATCATTAGTTGGTGCTACATTGCTGGAAGCGCATAGCTGCACAAAAGCAAACCCACCAAGAACGGCGAAAGTACGGTACATCATTACTAGTTACCTCATAAAAAAATAAAACTATGCTGGATTATATCACAAAAACGCTAACTTTCCAATGCTTCTAAAGAATACGCATTTCGCCACAAGATATCCATCTACTGACGATATTGCATAAATTTTCGCTATTTTTCTCAATATGAGAAATATCATCTTTTGAAAACTTTCCTAAGACATAGTCGACTACATCTGACTTATTCTCAGGTCGTCCTATCCCAACACGAATACGCCAATATTTGTTAGATATTTTGCTATCAATACTCTTCAACCCATTGTGTCCGCCGCTACCACCACCAAATTTATACCGATAATCTCCGAAAGATAAATCCAAATCGTCATGAATAACGGCTATATCATTCTCGTTAATTTTAAAAAAAGAAACTACAGGTAACACAGCGTCACCAGATAAATTCATAAATGTTTGTGGTTTTAATAAAACAACACGAACTCCTGAAATATCACGTGAAGAAATTAACGCTTTTCCTTTTTGTTTGAATACAGGAAACCCGAAATGCTGTGCAATCCGGTCAATTACAATAAAACCAGCATTATGCCGTGTAAATTCGTACTGATTACCAGGATTACCTAAACCGACAATCAGTACGATCCTCATTTATTCATTACCGCCTTCATCTGAAGGTTGATCCTGAACAATTGTAGGAGCAACAACAGTTGCAACTGTAAAATTTTTCGCATTTACAGGTAATGAAACACCATCAGGTAATTTCAAATCATATGCGTGAATTGAGTGATGGAACTCAGCACCTGTCATGTCGACATCAATTGACTCCGGTATCATATCAGGATCAGTCAATACCTCTATGTCATGTGCTAAAACATTCAAAACACCGCCACGCTTTAATCCAGGAGACTTCTCATGATTAACAAAATGTAAAGCAACTTTTACAGAAACTTTACGCCCTTTAGCAATTCTCATGAAATCTACGTGAATAGGAGCGTCCGAAACCGGATGATACTGAACGTCTTTTACAATGAACTTTACACCATCTTCCTCGACGCCATTTAATTCAAATACGCTAGAAAAAAAATTTTTCTGCTTATAAGCCTGCTGAAAATCATACATCAGGATATGAATCGGCTTCGGATCTTTTCCTGCCCCGTAAATAATTCCAGGTAAATTTCCTGCTTTACGCAACTTCTTCGCTGCTTTATTGCAATCGCTCAACCTTATGTTCGCGTTCAACGCAATTTTACTCATAAATAAATTCCTCTAACATACCATCTACAACACCTTGAATGATAGGTACCACCGACAGTTGTCGAATACCATCTGTATCATTCACCATGTTAATACTATCTGTTATTACAACATCCGCTACAGGCAAGCTCTTCAGCAAACCAATAGACTTGCGCGACAAAACGCCGTGTACGCAATAACACGCCAAACTCTTTGCTCCATTTTCAACAAGAGCAAGACCAGTTCTGTACATTGTATCACATGAATCAATAATGTCATCAACTAAAATACAATTTTTATTTCTGACATCTGCATGCATGTCTAGCTTTATAGATACACCATTACTTTCACGTGTTTTGTAACATTGAATAAATGGCATATTGAGATGTTGAGCGAGTTTTTTAGCTTTGCGCGAAATACCAATGTCAGGTGCAACTATTACCGCATTCATCATTTTTTTGCTCACTATATCATTTTCAAATAAAGAAAATGCAGAAATAGCTAAATTACGCGTAGTAAAAAAATTACTATGCAAATCTAAATGAATTATATTTGATACTCCTGTGTTTTGTATTATTTGCTGTATAATACACGAATTACTTGTTCTTCCTTTTACGACTTTATCTGACCTTGAATAATATATATACAACAAAATCAAAGTTATTTTTGCTGGCTGTAATGCATTTATAAGTAAAATAAGTTCTATTAAGTCATCATTATTTGTTACAGAACTTACCAAAAAACAATCACCATTTTTCTGATAAACATCGACGTACATTTCTCCACTTGCATACTGAAACGAATCACACTCGACAACGTCTAATGATTCGCAAAGTATGCGTGATACAGATTTTGTTGCAAATATATTCATAAAAAAATGGTCGGGGCGATAGGATTCGAACCTACGACCCTCTGCTCCCAAAGCAGATGCGCTAGCCAGACTGCGCTACACCCCG
>CAZMHS010000014.1:0-20630 GCA_964566185.1 uncultured Alphaproteobacteria bacterium | reverse complement strand
AACTCATTTTTTCCTTTCTTACATCCTATTTCTTCCATCCACCCCACATAACTTACTTTTATACTATATTACTATTCACAATCGCATCAAAACTGTTACGCACTCCACGGCAAACATCTACGCACTGAAGCGACACAAAATCTCACACAATTAAGCACGGCAGAACCTAAAGCAAAAATTCTCTTACGCCATGGGCTTTCTTCAATTTCATTTTTATCCCTAAACTTCAGCATACATTCCTTATGTCCGACAGTATCAGGTGTAGTTAAAAAATCATATGTATTTGAAATGCCATTTGAAATTGCAAAACAAACAATCTTCCATAAATTAGAAAAAATCGAAGATCTGTAACTATCAATCATATCGCCGAACGAATCTTTAGCCTTGCAAATCTTATCATTCAATATTTCTATATCAACGCTATCACCTATCCCCCAAGAAAGGCACATGCTACCAAGATATTTTGGCCTATAATGCACCAAACAATACTCAAGCTTAGACAAGTATTGCGTCAATTCTCTAGGATTTTTTTTAAGCTCATCACGTATGTCAGACATCGTTCTCACTAATTCGCGTCCATTACAAATGGCTCCGTAAAACATTGTTAAGCTCATAAAAATACTATGATGAACTACGATATAACGCGAACTACCTGATGCAAAAACATTGTTATGTAAATAAACTACCTCATCTACATACTGTTTTTGTATATCCTTCATAACGTCCCATCGTTCATTGTATTTCATAATATCTTCGCCAAGAATAATGTTGAAGAGTGTTCCAACAACGTTAGCAGCTCCATATCCATATTGCGATTCTATATCATTAAACAAGTTCGACAAAAAGTTCCATTCGTTGTTTTTTTCTGGGATTAATTTTTTTATGTCTCTCAAAATCCTATGCATAACAGCTGGGTTTTGAGAAATAAAATCAAGACCTTCGCGCGTAATACCCAAATCTATTTCTTCATCACCGGCTCCATAATTTATCGCAAGTTGCATAGATGCATTCAGCGCACAAGCAGTCTGCTTACACCTATTGGTATTATCACAATATACTTCTGTTTCAGCAGAAACACGCTGCATCAAATCATGTCCGAGTGTAGCAGCGTTACGGCATCCATTACGAGTAATTGTCGCAGTATCATTAGGCTCGTGAAATAGTACATTCGTCCCCTCATGACGCACCATACATACCTTTTTCCCCATTATATCTCCACGACTATCGTCACTATATGAAATGTATACTCCAACCCCAAAACAATCATAAGCCATAAACGCTGAAAAACACGCTAAAAAAATAAGATTATTCATTACGACTCCAAAAACAACACATTGCAGCACAATATACGCCAACTGGCGACTAGAATACTAGATAATATTCGTTAATTTTTTATTAACTTTTCTCTAATGCCATTGCTGACATTCGTAAATATTTCTTTTTTGTTACTTTTTATTTAATTATTGTGTATTGTATAATGGATTTGTTTGTTACTTATTTTATAGGGTATTATACATGCTTCAGGTCAGAATACATGGAAGAGGGGGGCAAGGTGTTGTAACAGCTGCAGAGATGTTATCAATTGCCGCCTTCACAGAGAAAAAATTCGCACAAGCTTTCCCAAGCTTCGGCTCTGAGAGAATGGGTGCACCAGTAGTTTCTTTCTGCAGAATATCAGAAGAACAAATCAGATTAAGAGAACCTATAGACAAACCTGATTGCGTAATTATACAGGATGCGACATTGCTAGATTCTGTAACAGTATTTAATGGCTTAAAAGGTAATGGATTCGCCATATTAAATTCTGCAAAACGGCGCGAAGAGATTAACAATGTCCCTGACGATATTAGGTTAATAACTATACCGGCATCTGAGATCGCCATCAGGCGAGTTGGTCGTCCAATACCAAACGCTGTCTTACTAGGAAGTTTCGCAGCAATTTCAAAGATAGTTTCTATTGATGCAGTTTTCGATGCGATAAAGCACAAATTTAAAGGAGACATTTGTGATAAAAATATCGACGCAGCAAGAGAAGCTTACGATATAGCATGTAAAATGAAGGAGAATATATGTTAAAACAAATTGAAGGGTCTCAAGCTGTCGCACAAGCAGTCGCCTTGTGTAGACCAAACGTTGTATGTGCATATCCAATTACGCCACAAACACACATCGTGGAAGGACTTGGAGACTTGGTTCATTCAGGAACACTTACTAACTGCGAATATATCAATGTAGAATCGGAAATTGCTGCTCTGAGTGTAGCGCTTGGCGCAAGCGCATCTGGAGTAAGAAGCTATACAGCGACGTCAAGCCAAGGGTTACTGTATATGTTAGAAGTAGTATATAATGTTTCTGGCTTGAAGCTTCCAGTGGTTATGACTCTTGGGAATAGGGCGATCGGAGCACCTATTAACATTTGGAATGATCACACAGATGCAATGGCAGCAAGAGACGCAGGCTGGTTAATGCTATTCGCAGAAAGTAACCAAGAAGCCGTTGACTTACATATACAGGCGTTCCGTATAGCAGAAGAAACGTCAATCCCCGTTATGGTATGTGTAGATGGTTTTATCTTAACACATGCGTATGAGTCTATAGACATCCCAGATCAAGAGCAAGTCGATCGATATCTACCGAAATTTCAGTGTATACACAAATTAGATGCTGAAAAGCCATGTGCTATTGGAAGCATGGTTCCACCAAACGTCTTTACAGAGGTTCGAAAAATTGCTCACGATAAGCAAATAGGCGCGATTAAAAATATTTTAAAAGCACAAAGTGATTTTCAAAATATTTTTGGAAGAAATTCTGGAGGTCTCATCAAAGAGTACAACATGAACAATGCAGAAACAGTAATTGTTTGCATGGGCTCAATAGCTGGTACGATACAAGATACAATTGATGAGTTGAATATGAATATAGGCTGTCTGACTATTACATCTTTTAGGCCTTTTCCTACTGAAGCAATTGCAAACGCTTTATCAAAGTGCAAACGAGTAATAGTATTAGAGAAAGCTTTTGCTGTAGGAAAGGATGGAGTACTTGCCGATGAAATTCGTGTTGCGTTAAAAGAAAATTCATATAAAGTAAAAACTGTTGTTGCAGGTCTTGGCGGACGAGCAATAACAAAAAATATGTTAAAAAGCATCTTGTCTAATAACGACATACCGAATTTCTCGTTTTTAGGCTTAGATGACGGTATTCTATCATCAGTTTCTCGTTCATAGGAGAGAAGTATGTCAATAAAAACTGCTGGGGATCGATTATTTTCTGACCGTAACTGTATTCAAGCTAATCGCAGAAGACCGAACACGCTTGTAAGCGGACATAGAGCATGTCAAGGGTGTGGAGAGGCGCTTGGCGCTAGATGCGTAATAGACGCAGCCTACACTGAAGCAAAAGGGAAAATTGCAGTTGTAAATGCTACTGGCTGCTTAGAGGTTTTTTCTTGCTCATATCCAGATAACTCATGGAATGTGCCATGGTTACACTCGCTGTTCGGAAATGCTGCAGCTGTTGCAAGCGGTGTTGCTGCTGGCTTTAGATGCAAGGGAGATAATGAAACAAGAGTTATTATGCAAGGAGGCGATGGCGGAATGCTCGATATTGGCTTCGGCTGTCTATCTGGATTATTTGATAGAAACGACGATGTATTGTGTATTTGCTATGATAATCAAGCTTATATGAATACCGGCGTTCAAAGATCAAGCGCAACGCCAGCGTACTCAAGAACTGCGACGACCGCACCGGATGTACGCAACAATTATTTCGGAAACGATGAGCGCTCTGGCAAAAATGTTCCAGACATAGCAATGGCTCATTACATCCCATACGTCGCTACAGCAAGTATTGCGAATATACACGATTTAGAAAAGAAAGTTCGTAAAGCTATCCTTATGAAAGGAGCAAAGTATATTCACGTTCATGTCCCGTGTCCTCTAGGCTGGGGATATGCGTCAAGTGAAACAATTAATATCGCAAGATTAGCTGTTCGCTCAGGTTTGTTTCCACTATTTGAAGCTGAATACGGTGAATTCAAAGGATCTACAGCAATCGATGAAATAATACCAGTGGAAAATTACCTTTGTACACAAAAACGCTTTGCTCATTTATTTCCAAAAGGTGTACCAAACAAAGACTTAATTAGTCGATATCAAGAAATTGCAAATCGCAATATAGAAAAATACAGATTAACATTGGAGTAAAATATGTCAGAAAAACCGTTTGCTATTACACTTGACGCAAAAACCAGTTTAGAAAATAAAACTGGCAGCTGGCGAAACAAAAAACCTGTGTACGTTGACCGAATTCCTCCATGCAATGTTACCTGCCCTGCAGGCAACAATGTACAAGCGTGGTTAGCAAAAGTACAAGAAGGCAACGTCAAAGCAGCATGGAATATATTGATCGAAAATAACCCACTACCTTCAGTTATCGGACGAGTATGTTATCACCCATGCGAACTTACTTGCAATCGCGGTCAGTATGACTCAAGCGTCAACATTTGTTTAATAGAAAAATATATAGGAGATACGGCAATAAAAGAGGGCTGGAAATTCTCGTCTGCACGTCACCCATTATGCAAAACTGTGCTTATAATCGGTTCTGGGCCTGCCGGCTTAACTGCAGCATATTTTTTAAAGAGATTTGGATACAGTGTTACGATTTGCGAAAAAATGCCAAAATTAGGTGGTATGCTTCGCTACGGAATTCCGCAATATCGCCTTTCTAGAAAAACGCTAGATTATGAGATTCAACGGATAATAGATACAGGTATTGCAGTACGCACAAACTGCTCACTATTAGACGTTATTCCAGAGTTCAAGAACTTTGATGCTATTTTTATAGCATCAGGCTCACAGATTGCAGTAAAAACAGATATTACACCGTGTGAAGGAAACGTCATGGACGCCGTGGATGTATTGAGAAAAGTAGAATTGGAAGGACCTAATTCTGTCAATTTCGGGAAACATGTAATAGTATACGGTGGCGGAAATACAGCAGTCGACGTTGCTAGAACTGCAATAAGATGTGGGTGTGATAGTGTAAAGATTGTTTATCGACGTTCAATTAACTTAATGCCGGCGCATAGAACAGAAATTGATGAAGCTATTGCAGAAGGAGTTAAGCTCGTATGCCTGAAATGCATTGAATCAGTACAAGGAAACAAAGTCGTCACACAAGACATGTATATCGACGAAGGATCACTTACAGCAACCGGAAGGTTTGGAGAACTGTATGCAGATTCTGTAATATTAGCTTTAGGACAATCGGTTGATTCAGAACAGCTAACAAAAATACCTGGCATTACAGTATCAGATAAAGGCGTTATCGATGTTAACGATCAAATGATGACAGCAGTCGAAGGCATTTTTGCTGGCGGAGACGTTATAGGAGGAAAGAAAACAGTCACAACGGCTATAGGACACGGAAAAAAAGCGGCAAAATGCATAGATGCATTCTTACGAGGCGAAAAGTATACGAAAAAAGAAATGCACGAAGTTGCTACAATTAAAAAATTGAATCTAAATTATTACCAGCATACAGAACGCATAGAAAGAACTTTATGTACGAGTAAGTCATTCGATGAATGCGGTTTAAGTTTACGTGAGTATCAGGCTGTAGTAGAAGCACAACGATGCATGAGTTGCGGAAATTGTATGTCTTGCGACAATTGTTTAGCCTTATGCCCAGATAACGCAGTAAAAAGAGACGTGCTTGGATTATATATCGATTATGATTATTGCAAAGGATGCGGTATATGTGCACGAGAGTGCCCATGCGGATCCATAAAAATGGAATCAGAAGACAAATGATAATGTTGTCGATAGCAACTGTTATTATTCTGTCGTGTACAGCGCTTTTTAGCGCTGTATTATTTTCAAAGAGACACGATCATAAGACCAAACAGCCATTCGAATGCGGTTGCATTCCATTTAACGATAAACCAGAAAACAAATTCTTCATAGCACCCGCTGCAACGTTCCTTGTATTGGATGCATTAATAATACTGTTTCTTGCGATATTCGCACTTTTATAATAATACTTCGCAAGTGTATTTAAAAATTATCATTTTTTTAATATTTATATGTTTTACTATTAGTGTGTTTTGGTATTTATATAGTTATTAGGAGGCCTAAATGCCCGCATATACAGCAGAAAACCCATTTATCAGATCAGGAATGTACAATTTAGACGATACAAGTTCTGCTGTTGATGCTCACGGAACGTATAGCCAAAGAATACTCAGCACACCTGACTGGATCATATACGCTGATCAAATATTTGCATCAACGATAGATGGTGATTCTGAGTATGCGCAATCTCATACATGCTTTGATGTCGAATTTTCTCTAGTACATAATATGCAAGGAGATATTACATCAAAAACATTTAACACATCTGGAGTCTTAGTAACATCTGATGTAACGGTTTACCTACCTACTGGCCCGTATGCTGCATCACTAAAAAAACTCTTAGCAACAGCTACATTAGTAAAAGAAATACATTTAACAAAAATGTCAATTATTGGTGGAGATAAGGTACCGACGAGACAGATGATATTCTACAACTGCTTTCTTACTGGCTATAAAGAAAGAAGCGACGTTATCAAATTTTCATTTCGCTATACAAAGTTCTCAGATTCATCTATGCCATACACACAAGATGGACAAAGCGCAGGCAATGTAGGTGTAACTGTAGATTTACAAAAGTGGACAGTAGCTGACGCATAACTATAGTGCGCTCACGCAAAAAAAGACTAGAATTCACAAACTACGCAAAGTTCACATACAAAAAAGCAAGCTGAAGGTAAAAAAACACTGGAATCTCAACGATGGTGGACCCGGTAGGACTCGAACCTACGACAGCCCCGTTATGAGCGGGGGGCTCTAACCAACTGAGCTACAGGTCCACTAACATCCGCGATTGTACTACAAATTGGGTAAACATGTCAATGTATTTTATGATATAAAAACGCATTATGTAAAAGCGGGGAAAACACAACATATTATATCTGATACTCAAGAGCTTCAGAGCGAATAAACAAAAAAATATTTGCATACTATATGACTATGTGATATCCTATCAGGTAGGCTCACTTGTGGTGAGTGCTAATTTTTGTAGGAGTTTTATTATGAGTATAGGATTTAAGCCATTGTACGATAAGGTCCTCCTGAAGAAGATCGAACAAGATCAAAAAAGCGCAGGCGGAATTATTATTCCTGATACAGCAAAAGAAAAGCCGGTATCTGGTGAGGTTTTAGCTGTGGGAACTGGGCGTTTGGATGATGACGGGAATGTGCATCCATTGGCTGTGAAAGTTGGCGATAAGGTTCTGTTCGCAAAATGGGGCGGGAATGAGGTTAAGCTTCATGGTGAAGAATATGTAATATTAAAAGAGTCTGATATTTTAGGTATCATTGAGTAGGAGGAATATTATGGCTGCTAAAGAAGTAAAATTTGCAGAAGATGCAAGAACAAAAATGATGAAAGGGGTCGATCTTTTAGCGAATGCGGTAAAAGTTACCCTAGGTCCAAAAGGACGTAATGTAGTTATACAAAAAAGCTTTGGTGCTCCGAAAAGCACAAAGGATGGTGTGTCTGTAGCGAAGGAAATAGAACTCAGCGATAAGTTTGAGAATATGGGCGCACAGATGGTGAAAGAAGCCGCAAGCAAAGCGAATGATCTCGCTGGCGATGGTACAACGACAGCAACAGTCCTAACACAAGCGATAGCAAAAGAGGCTGTTAAGGTTGTAGCATCAGGAGCGAATCCTATGGATGTAAAGCGCGGCATTGATCTCGGTAAGGAAGTTGTAGCAAAAGAATTGCTTAACATGGCTCAAAAGATATCAACGAGTGATGAAGTCGCTCAGGTAGGAACTATCTCTGCTAATGGCGATAAATCAGTTGGAGAAATGCTCGCAAAAGCGATAGACAAAGTAGGTAAGGAAGGCGTAATAACAGTCGAGGAAGCGAAGTCGTTAGAGACAGAGCTTGAAGTCGTTGAAGGAATGCAATTTGATCGCGGATACTGCTCTCCTTATTTCGTCACAAATCCGGAGAAGATGGTTTGTGAATTAGAAAATCCGTTGATCCTCATTCACGAAAAGAAGTTGTCGACACTTCAGCCAATGTTGCCGATTCTCGAAAAAGTTGTGCAAGCTGGACGCTCTTTGTTAATTATAGCAGAAGATATTGAAGGAGAAGCATTAGCGACGTTAGTTGTAAACAAATTACGTGGTGGCTTGAAAGTTGCAGCCGTTAAAGCTCCTGGTTTCGGTGATCGCAGAAAGGCGATGTTAGAAGATATAGCGATCTTAACAGGCGGACAAATGATCAGCGAGGATCTCGGAGTCAAGCTTGATACTGTAACGATAAATATGTTGGGTGGCGCAAAGCGTGTTTTGATTGATAAGGATAATACAACAATCGTCGATGGTTCTGGAAGTAAGACAGAAATTGATGGCCGTTGTGCTCAAATTCGTCATAATATTTCAGAAAGTACCTCTGATTATGACAAAGAAAAGCTACAAGAACGCCTAGCAAAGCTTTCCGGAGGAGTAGCTGTAATTCGAGTAGGCGGAGCTACAGAAGTTGAAGTAAAAGAAAGAAAGGATCGCGTTGAAGATGCGATAAATTCTACAAAAGCAGCTGTAGAAGAAGGCATAGTCCCAGGTGGCGGAGTAGCGTTGCTGTACAGTGCGAAAGCGTTAGATTCAATTAACGTAGACAACCACGATCAGATGCTTGGTGTGAAATTGCTGAAGAAAGCGTTAGAAGCTCCTATTCGCCAGATCATATCGAACTGTGGACTAGACGCATCATTAATTGTCGGTAAATTACTTGAGCAGAACGGAAAATCTTACGGTTACGATGCTCAGAAGGAAGAATTTACCGATATGGTAGATGCTGGTATTATCGACCCTGTAAAAGTCGTCAGAATTGCGCTACAGAGTGCAGCTTCTGTAGCTGGATTGATATCGACGACAGAGTGTATGATCGTTGATAAGCCAGAACCGAAGGCAGAAGCTCCAGCAATGCCTGGTGGCGGCGGAATGGGCGGATACGACTTCTAAAAAACGTCCAACGTGTGGGATTGACTCCCGCACGTTTTTTTATATTCTTCAAATTGCTAATAAAATATTATATAACTTTTGTAATTGGTACGGTTTGTCTGTATCTAAAGTAGTCGTTGTGGAAAAAAGCAGAAGTAGGAATTCGTGAACATAAAGCATTTTCAAATTCGATTAAGTAAAGCCTCTCGGATACATAGCAATATGCATCAAAATAACTGGGTACAAAAATTAGTCAAGATACGCGAAACATTAGTACGTAAGATGTTCCATCTTTGCTACCTCGAACATCGCCAGAATTCATATCGCCATTGTCCATTGTTCTTTCAATACGCCGAGCGATTTGCTCGTTTAATAATCCCTTATAAGACTCGTGATCGCTCCCATTTCCACATAACACAATCCAGTAATTACCTTCCAGCATTCGTACAAGCAACACACCACCAAGTTTAGTCGTAGGTAATCCATTAGCTAAATTTGCAGAAATTAATCCGCTTTTTATCAAGTGAGACCAAAATCGTTTAACATCAGCAATTGAATCAATTTTACCACTCATGTGTCCATCCTCACCTCCGAAAGCACTGTTTGCATCAGGAATGTCTCCTGGCATCCCAGAATATTTATCTATAAAAATTTGAATAGATGATCGATAATTTTCAATTTGCGATATGACAGATTTTATCTTCGCTGTTTCCATTAATTCTCTACCTTTCATCGTAAATCCCATCAAGATCCCAACTATGCTTAGCACTATAGAAATTTCTATCAGAGAAAATCCCTTATTATTTTTTCTCATTTAATTGCTCCTTAAAAAAAGGTCTAGGGTCATCAGCAAATTTTTGCATATTTAAATTATCTTTTTTATGCACAGCATGTTGTCTTTTGTCACTCAAAATTCTAGCGCGCAAAAACACGATTAACTCACTAACGACTGAATTATCTTCTCTAGCATTAAACATAAAATCTAAAATTGGTTTATTTTTCGTTCCAGGAATTCCAGCTCTAGTATATTTTGAAAATTCTTGCATAATGCCGCCCATTACAACAACCTGCCCTGATTTTAAACTCAAAACAGAGTCGAATTCCCTAACCTCAACGATTGGAATACTCATTTTTTGAGGAGTTATTGCATTACCGCCACTTCCATTAGAGGCGTAAGAATACACTTCTACATCTCTTTGTTCTACGACTCTAGACAATGTTGGACGAACTGTAAGTGTAACCCCCCTACGTTTTAAATCAATAGATGGATGCACAGTGAAAATTATACCGATAGGGATTGTTTGGATATCCAAACTCATAGAATCACCATTGCGCGTATCGTTATACGAAGAAAACTGTCTATACAACGATGGTTTTATAATTACCTCATTTTTTGCAATTTTCATAACAGCAGCTTGGTTATTCATAACAGTAATTCTTGGGTTAGATAACGTTTTTATTCGCCCAAATTTTTCTATACATTTCATAATAGTTTGAAAATTTTTACCATTGTATCCAATGGATAACGCAGCTAATCCACTATTAGTTCCTAAATTCTCAACAGGTGTTATCGACGCATGCAATTGGCTGTTCGCAATAGATGTCCAATCTATACCGCCTTTATATTGATCAAACAAGCATACTTCCAATATTTTTGCTTCTATTAAAACCTGAGACTGTGTCGTTTTTTTTAGCAATTTTATATACTTATCTATAAATTTGTGCTGTTTTTCTGTAGCAATAACACTTACTATTCCGCCATGTCTATGAATTGAGACTGCTCCATGCGTTTTATCATCATTGTTAATGATCATTTTTATATTTTCATCTAATTCTCTCCAAAAATCTGTTTTTCCATTTCCTTTAACAGAGCTACTAGATCCATTTTCTCTATTTGAATCTTGCGATTCTTGAGATGTTCCTCCTAAATTCAAATTAGATATTGCGTCGTTTGTCGTTGATGTTTCGGCTTTAACTTCTCGCGTAGAATTTAAAAATTGTACATCATACATCTTTAAATATGGCGTATCGGTTTCAACTTTAACAAAATTACCATTTATGGTATATTTCAAGTTGCACATATCGCATATATCTTTTATTACAGAAATAAAAGGCTTTTCATTTATAACAATAGACGCTGATACGTTAACATTAGCTTTCACACCAATGGATACGCCAACTTGCCTAGCTAGCTCTAACAAAACACAATTTATATTCGTTTCTGGAGTCAAAGAACATGAGACTTTTTTATAGAAATTTGGTAAAAGTACTTCACGTTCATCATCTATATCATCTATTAGCGAATCCTCTATTTCTATATCTTCAAAAATAGGTGATGTAAATTCCTGTAGTGTCTCTTCATCCTTTACATGACCTGCATTATAATTTGAGCAACCGACTAAAAAAAATAAAAGAGCAAAACTACAGATTTTCAATGTTCAACCCAAATGGAATCCACATTACATTGTTGAGTATCGACATATTTAGTTAATAAAATATTAATAAAATGGTTGATAATGAATTTTAAAATAACCATATCGCATATTTATGCGACATGGTTAAGGTATTGTGGCACTTTTTAATGTTAGTGAGAACCGGTTAATGCCTCTATTATGTTAGAAAAGTAGCCATTAACTTCATCATAGAACTTACAGTTCTCATATCTTCTTCCGAACGCATCGATACTGTCTATAAGGCTGTCCACATTTCGTGAAATTTTATCACACATAACAGGATAATTGTTAATGATTTTCCTCACATTTTGATCTTCTACCGCAGATTGCTTTATATTCTCGATCGCATCCATTACCTTTTTATAATGCTTACCCAAACAATTGAACCACGCACTATTAGTGCCTAGAACTGCATTTCTGAATTTTTCCTTATACTTTCGCATAAGCTGCTTATCTGTACGATCACATCCAGCGCTATATGCGCGAGAATACACACAGTTAAATATAAACTTCGCCGACAAGATATTCTCATAAGTTTCAAACAAATCAACTTTGAGCAGCGCTAGTGTACCGAGACTTTTTTCATATTCATCATTTGCACCTACAGTCATCGAACGAGCCGACATTGTTGCATGCCGCAATTCAGTAATCTTGTCTTTCAAATATTCTCGATACTTAGACTTAAAGCTCCCAGACAACCCAGAAACGATTGATCGTATAGTACGAGCGTCCGATGATTTAAATAACGTGTCATAGATATTAGGAAACGCACTAAAAAAAACATCATTCTTGCACCAATCGCCAAAAAGCTCAATAAATAACTTTGCCTCATCATGCAGCGACGTACACGTTATCAAAGTATCAACAAAATCATTGCAAAACTCTACACAAAGTTCACGCACCTTATCGTTCGATAACTCCGGTGACAACATTTGTGCATACTGATTAAAAATTTTTTTACTCAGAGCTGTCGCCACAAATCCCGCTGACATCACCAAATCACTATCACAATTATGAGCAAAAACAATACCAATCAATCTACGCAAACAATCGAAAGCAACACCAACTTGCGGTTCAACATTCATATCTTCAGTATAGTAACGAGGAAACGTTTCCATCAAGCTGTTTATTTCCAAAATCTTATCTATACCAATACAACGGTATGTTTCGATAGTTTCGTCACTATTCTTCACAGCATACGGCAAAACGTCATACACACGCCCATTGTAAGATATCTTAAACTTATTTTTTTCTATTAACTTATATTTCGTCTTATACTGTTGTTCCTCTTCAATAGCATTTTGTTGTACAATTTCCGTAGGATTATTAACTGTAGGAATAGCAATAATTTGTTTCAAACTTTCACCCAATCTTTTTAAAAGCTCATCGTCTCCGCTATCAACAGTACCATTATTGAATTTATAGGACAATTTCTGTTCACTGTTTATCGGATACATCGTTTTGACACAGGCATGACCATTTCCATTAGCGTGTTGAATTGGAACAAATAACACGTATGGACTATTTCCACCCTTATACATAATGTCATTTACACAGAAAGCAAGCCCGCTATATGCCGTTTCTCCCTTTTTATATTCTCCATTTATAACCGCTACACTTTCTTGCAATAGGCTAGCAATTGCTAAATATTGCATTATTACTGATATAGCAACCCCCTTCTCTGCGGTCAAATCACGTTTTATTGATCTAAGTTTGCTATATACATTCGACAGAAAATCACGGTTCATCATATACCCATAAATATCTAGTGCGCCTTCACGTTTTTTATCTGCCTGACCATATGCGAAAAAATCAAAGTGTTTTCCGAATGCATGAGGCAACCCATTACTTTTAATATAATCATAATAACGTTCTATTACGTCTTTCCCGCGCTCAGCATAATTAACACTACTATCACTCTGTTGTATTTCACATGCGCTGGCATCAATTAGTGCTTTTTCCAATAAATAATCATACTTACCAAGTACGTAATGATATTTTTCAATACTAAGTCTCTTAGTCATTAAATCATCCAGTTTCCATTCCGTCGCTGACGCTATACTTGAACTAACACACGCGCCGTACAAACTAAAGCACGCAAAAATTGACATTGTTTTTATCGACATATTCTTCCTTATAAAATAAATAATTACACAAATAAAATATGGCAAAAACGCTTTACTGTCAAGACAGTAATGTAAAAAAAAATAGCACATTCGTGCTTCTAGTAGGTATCAAAAATATTACAACTAGATAATAGCTGTACCGTCTACATTAAAAAGATAAGCTTTATCTTTATCTATAGATATTTTAACGTTACTCCCAATTCCGAAATCTATAGATCCGCTAACAAAGCTATTAATTACAGACCCGTTCGAAAGTGCAAGATAGACATGAGATGCATGCCCGAAATTTTCGATTAGCATAACACGCCCCATGACCTCATTACTACAAGCATGCACATTTTCTACGAAAACATCATTTGGACGAATGCCAATAACGACATTATCATTTTCTATATTTGATTTATATTTATTTTTTATAACGAACATATCGCCGCTTGAAATTTCAACGGTAATCACCTCGTCATCAGAAGATACAACGGTTGCTGGAAGCAAATTAATCGTAGGGGACCCTATGAAACCAGCGACAAAAGTATTAACCGGATTATTATATATTTCCAAAGGTGCTCCAACCTGTTCAATTGCACCATCTTTCATTACTACAATCGTATCAGCTAGAGTCATAGCTTCCTCCTGGTCGTGAGTCACATAAACCATTGTAGTCTTCAACTGTGCTTTTAGTTTAGCTAATTCATATCGCATTCCACGCCGCAGACTCGCATCTAAATTCGAGAGAGGCTCATCAAACAAAAAAGCTGAAGGATTTCTAACGATACATCGTCCTATAGCCACCCTTTGGCGCTGCCCGCCAGACAACTGTCCTGGCTTTCTATTTAACAAGTTTTCTATTTTTAATATCTTTGACGCATTTAAAACGCGCTTATTAATCTCATCGTTATTAATTTTCTTAATCTTTAAAGCAAATGCCATATTCTCAAAAACAGTCATGTGCGGATATAACGCATACGACTGAAAAACCATCGTTAAACCTCTATGAGAGGCTGGCACATCATTGACGCACTCGTTATCTATGAAAATACGCCCAGAAGAACATTGTTCCAAGCCACAAATAACGCGCAACAGCGTCGATTTTCCACATCCTGATGGCCCGACCAACACAGTACATTCGCCATCATTTATCGTTAACGACACATTACGTAAAACGTCAGAATTCCTAAACGATTTACACACATTATCTAAACGAATCTCTGCCATACGACTAAAAAAACAACTGTCGAATGATACCACATATGAATAGAATTCTCAATGCTTGAAATATATTCGTTTAAGCGAACAGACAATTTTCCATTACTAGCTTGCTAGCATATACTCATCATTTTCTTTTAGTGGAATTACACACGTCACGATCTTTTTATTTTTACATGATTCAAAAGACATCGTTCCACCATGTTTTTCAATAAGCGCCTTAACAAAAAGTAGCTTCACTTCTATTTGTTCAACAATAGATAGCTTAGCTATATGCTCAAAAGCAACCCGCCTAAAAATCCGAACATTCGGCTGGCGATAATTTCTTTGAGAACAGTTCTCTACAACAATCACCAATTCATTATTTTGCAAAGAAACGTCAACACTAACAGAATCATTATACTCAGAAGCCGAAATACAATTACTGCAAATATCTCGTAAAACTTGAATCAATATCATTTTATCTGCATTAATTATACTTCGATCACTATTATAGTTGTAATTTAATACTACACCATACTTGGAAGAAACATTCCGTAATGAATTAATTGTATCGTCAAACGCCTTCCTAAGATCAAATGGAGCTATTGTAACTGGAATGCTATCAATATCTAAACTATTCATTTCTGATAACTTGCTCAAAAAACTCAGCAAGTTCCTTGCTGAACGCATAATATTATCACAATACTGTACTTGCTTTTCGTTAAGCACGCCTGAATATTGGTGTACCAATAAATCAACGAATCCAATTATCAAATTGATAGATTCTTTTATCTCAGATGAAACGCTAGCAACAAACTCATCTCGAACATTATTTGATGCGTTAATCGCCTGCTCTTTTTCATACAGAGCTAGAGCTACACGACACGTATCTGTAACGTCAGTATAACTATGCATATGAGAACCATCTGGCAAAGGTGTATACGAAAAGAAGATCACACGACCATCTTTTTTTGTTAACCGTCCAGTTTTCATAATTCTGTCTGTTAAGTTGCTAATAATACTATCCTTATAAACATCCCACTGTTCAAAATAGCTGAGTTGTTCCTTACTCATCTCTAAAAAGTCAGATATATGCATACCAACATTGTCGTCTGAAACACCGAATAGATATTGCATCTTCGGATTAACAATTTTTATTTTATTATCACTTCCCAAAACGCAAATGCCTTCCACTAGGTTATTAAGTATCTCATTACGAACAGCGACGATTGAATTATTTTCACGCTTTAAAGTTAATACATCTGTTATATCATCACATATGAATATCAATCCTCCAAGTTTATACGGAGCAATATAACGCCTTATTACAGCGCCGTTAGGAAGATGCAGTAAATCCTGCATAGGAGCAGTAATAGACGTAAGCATCTTTACCTGACTTTGCTTGTATTCATTAAAATCTGCAACTTCAGGCAGTTGTCTAAGCATACGTTGTCTATCCAACACATCAATATAACTTGGCTTTGAATTTAGCCATATCTCATCAAATTTTGTAAGCCGTTTATATGATGAATTATAAAACGTAAGTCTCATACTTCTGTCAAATATAGCGATTGGACTCGATAATGACTCTAAAATTTCGCTTTGCGCTGACAACATTTTATCCATATTTCTCAATGCGTCATCAAGTTCTGTAATGTCATCAGCATATCCTACCATTCCCGACGACACAGGAATTTCTTTTACATCGAGCTTACGCCTCATCCCATTAATTATCGAAAACTGAGAAACAGCTTGCTTCAGACCTGTTTTCTGAGCATTTTCTGCTAGAGAGTGCCCTTGTCCAAACAACGTTCCTGATATTAATGGGATATTCTTATCTACAACGTTTGCTTTACTTAACTCTACAACCTTAGCATAAGCACTATTACAGTAAACAATTTTTAAATCCTTGCTTCTATACCAAACAGGCATAGATATCTCATCTAATATAACATGTAGCATGTTATTCTCAGATTGAATCTTATTCAATTGAGATTGCATCGTAGAAAATGTTTTCGAAATAACTGTTATATTATGAATCCATAAAGAAATCGTCGTAATATCGTTAACTGAATTTTTTATACATACTAGCTCAACTTTTTCACCTGTATGATTTATAGAGGCATTCAACGAAAACCATTTTCCGTTATTCTTTATATCCTCAAACTTTAAACATAATTCCTTTGCATCATTTTCGTTTATAGCAGACAGTATGTGTTGTTCTGTGATATTTTCCGTGTCAGTAATGTTAAATAATTTATATATTTGCTTCGAAGCTCCAACCATTTCTCCACGTTCATTCCATGAAATCCACGGATCAATAGATGCTGACAGTACAGACTTATAGTGCGTAACCGCCTTCTTATACATCAATGCTTTCTTGCGAATACCGAACGAACTGTACAAAAAACATACAGCAGATATCGTAGACATAGACATATAAACTACATTGGAATCAAGAAGAAAACACAAAGTCGCGCCTAGTAACATGGCACAGCCACCTACAACGTCGAATTTCGTATACAAAGGACCTATCATCATCTCCTGAATGGAAAACAAAAATCAAGTTCGCGACGACTTATATAATACATGCAAAATTATTATAAATAATATCTAACAAGTATTCAATAATATTTTAAGATAATTTTAATTATTTTATGTAATAAATACTATTATTGATTTTATGTGGAATAAACAATGAATAAAAAAATCTTTACATTTGCAATACTATTAACTATCGCTTGCGGATGCTCAACAACTAATCAAAATGAAATTTTAATGAAAATAGCAAATGACTCTCTATCTCTTGGAAATCCTGAAGCAGCTTTAGGATTTTATGATAAAATTCTAAAAAAAACCCCAAACGATATAAATGCGAAAATCGGCAAAGTCGAAGCACTTATTAACATTGGAAGGCTAGATATCGCAATGTATGAAGCGCAACAAGGCATTAACTCATTTCCTAACTGTGAATCATTTTTATACTCAAAAGGAAAGATTTTATTATTAAAAGGTGATGTCAATGCAGCTTGTAAAATATTTAAACAGATGCCAAACAATTACAAAGCGTTAAATGCATTGGGAACGATCTATGATTCAAATTCAGATCACAGTCAAGCACAAAACTATTATATGAAAGCATTACAAATTAACAATCAATATGCCGATGCCCTTGGCAATCTTGGTTTATCTATAGCATTATCTGGAGACAACGTGTACAAAGGAATAGAATACCTTGAAAGAGCAAATACGTTACCAGGAAATTCTCAAACACAAAAAAATAACTTAGCTCTAGCATACGGGCTAGCAGGAGAATACAATAAAGCACTAGCTGTTTACGAAGAAATTATGCCATCGCACGAAGCGCTCTTGAAATTAAACCAACTAAAAAAGTTACCGCGCAAAAACAACAAATGAAAATGATCCATGCATATATACTACAGTGATATTGTATAACCGTCACCAGAACAGCTAATTACGATTTTTCTACGCATATGCTCTACTATCAACATAGAAATATATTCAAAAATATTTCGCGACGTTACTTCATCATTCCCAAACGAACAAAAGACATTCTCAGCATCAACATGTATACATACACCACCATTTCCAAGAGAACACACTATGCGTCTTATCTTGGATGACGCTGTAACAATTGAGTACACGGCACAAACGATTAACTGAGCGTGCAAAAGAGAAATTTCATCAGCGCCTTGAATTTTTATTTTACATAACACGCCAAAAGCTCGCTCTAATTCGCTGGCATACACGACGCAATCTTCTGTTTTCATAAGCAATCGTGCAAAATATATCACATTAGCCATTTTTGAAGCGCTTTCCTTTAGGCATGAAAACAAAGTATCGTCACAACCATCGGCAAAATCAACTCCAAGCATTATAGTATTCAGCGGTGACGAAATATCATGCAGAATACGTCTCATCAACAAACACTGAATACTATTATCTTTTATAACTTCTAACGCACTACAGCAACTCATTATAACTCACAGAAGAAAAGCATACGCATAATATACAGTATTTTAATAAAAACAAGAACAAATATTTTGAAAACCCACATGAAGACACAGATCGTCAAAGCTAACGAGGCCGATCGCAGAGAAAAAGAAAGCAGGAAGCGAACAGCACTCCTGCTAAATAATTACAGCTTATTCTACGACAGATATAGCAACCCTATTTGCCTTGTGAATTTCTTCTTTATCGCAAACATTGTCAAGCTGGACTGGACGGTCCTTTCCGTAAGATATAACCGTTATACGATCAGCTGAAATACCTTGCTCAACCAAGAAATTCTTGACCGCCTGAGCCCTTCGGAAACCAAGTCCCATATTGTACTCACGCGTTCCACGCTCATCACAATGTCCTTCAATAACGACCTTTATGCACGAATTAGCCTTCAACCAACATGCCTGCTTAATCAACGTTTCCTTTGATGCGTCAGACAAGTTGTTTTTATCAAATTCGAAGAACACTCGATCACCAGCTCTTTTTGCAAAGTCACACGCCGCATCACCAGCAGAAACAGCACAAGAAGCAGGATCCGTACATGCACAAGGATCGCCATTTCGACAACCATGTTTAGAACAAGCAGCCAAAGCAGCTACACAAAAAATCAGTGAAAAGTTCCTTAAAAAAATCATGAAAGTACTCCAAAAAAATAATGCAACACTAGAGACAGTATAACATGACGAAGTTAACAATTCGTAAACACCGCGCTCTTATTATACGCAATTTTTCGAAAAAACAAAATATATTCCAGAAGACGAAACCGTTACGCAATTATTACTCGTTAATGTTTTTTTTACATAAGTGTGTTACAATGCACATGTGTTGATAATCATGGAGATAAGACAATAATGAGAATATGTTCACCATTTCTTGTATCGTTGCTGTGTTTTCTATACATGCACGAGGCAACAGCGTCTGTTAAACACAATACGACTGCTACAATAGTTGAGCAAGGCGAAGACCGAAAGTTTGTAGAAGAAGTAATTGAAAAACTTAAAAATGTACTGATGAGCACCGACTACTCTCACAACGAGAAGTTGTCAAAATTGAGAAATCTGTTCGCATCACATTTTGATGTAGATTATATTGAAAAACTGGCCGTTAGTCGCATTGTAAAAACTAAAAAGTTAAATACGCAAAAATTAAATGAGTTAAAATCTGCGATTATGGAGTATCTGTTTTCGAAATACATAAACGTAACGTCAGATTATAAAAGCGTTGATATAAACATAAAAAGAATAACGAATCGTAAAAATTATATCATTGCCAATTGCATCATTACTATCAGCGGCGGAAGGCAGACCGTATCTGCGAAGTTAGTACTTACCAAAAAGAGTAACAAATATGCAGTTCGAGAAATGATATTCAATAACATCACGCTTGTTGACCCGGTAGGCTTCAATACGAAATTACAAAAAGATTTCAATAATAATGTAGACGCGTTTATCGCTTGGTTAAAAAAGTAAGTATGTTCGTAATGCTAGCCTATTTTATAATGAAAGCGTGTGCTCCACAAATTTTGAAACTTGGTTAAGCACGAGTGCTAACCATTTTTATGGAAAGCCTAGCCCATAAGTCGCAATGATGTGACAGCCTGTCCGCATAAAATTATATATTTTTCAGTTCATCAATTGTAAGACCTACACCATTCGCGACTTGTTCAACGGACAACCCAAGTTTCAAAAAATTTCTCGCCGTTTCGATTTTTTCAGTATGTCTTTCAGCGTCAGCTTTAGCGCGTTCTTCAGCGCGGCCTTTTTCAACGCCCTGTCGTAGAGCTT
>CAZMHS010000013.1:0-22581 GCA_964566185.1 uncultured Alphaproteobacteria bacterium | reverse complement strand
TGCCTAGATAGCTCAGTCGGTAGAGCAGAGGCCTGAAAAGCCTCGTGTCGGCGGTTCGATTCCGTCTCTAGGCACCATTTTTTTATGGATGGATGGCCGAGCGGTTGAAGGCGCACGCCTGGAAAGTGTGTATACTGCGAACCAGTATCGAGGGTTCGAATCCCTCTCCATCCGCCAAGCTCTTTTGCTTTTATGTGCGATACATTTTTATTTAGAATAGTTAGCTCATCGCGTTGAACGTGTAGTCACCAATGAATGTGAGACGTCACGTGTTTCTGATATAAATGATGAGAAAAAGTTATGGCACCTTCAAACAATGCACAGCATTTATGTAAGTATAGCAATCTGATGATGATTTTGAAGTTTTTGCGAAATTTTAATTATATATTTACACTTGTTTTGTATACTTAAGTTGTCATTAACGGAATAGGGCTATATGAGAATTTGTTTCGTATATACATTATATGCATTGTGTTTTTTTCAAACAGCATTAGCTGAGCAAAATGTTTCATCACGTATCGGAAAAGCCGTAACCACGTATGTGAAAGAAACATTCAGTAATGTAAAAAAAGACAATAGTGTTAACAATGGCCGTATAGATACATCGACATTTTCTAATATTATAACGACAGTTATATCAGATTTAAATCATGCGATGCAATTGTCTAATTCAGCGAGAGATGTGGCATGTTTACGAAAGCTTAGAACGGAATATGAAAACTTATTAGGCTACATTAATGAGTATGAAACAACAAGCGATAAAGAGCTTGTAGCTGCGTATATCAATGATTGCCTCTTCGATATACAGTTTGTAACTTCGCAGGACAATACAACTGGTATTACATACCAAGCAGAGCGTAATATGTATACAATAAAAAATAAAATGATACACATTGATAATAATAGCGTTTCTCTTCTAAGCATGATAGAACAAACCTTTTGCAAAGGTTAAATATTTTTGTATTTTCGTTGTTTGTTAACTATATATTAACCTTTGCGCTAGTATTATAGTTAGATAGTTTTTTTTGGAGGTTATAAATGACTGTAGAAAATAATCAGAAAAATTCTGGTAATCACCAGAAAGATGAAACAAAAAATCCATTTGATAGCGCGCATATTGAAAATATTATGAATATGTACAAAAAAAATTTGGAAATCTTGTCGCTAGTAAATCAAATGTCATTTGATGTCTACAAAAGTGTTGCAAGACTTCAGGCTACATTTTTGCAGCAAATGATAACAGATGCATGTGATGCATGTCGTTCTAAGCCAACAGACGCTATGCAGAAATTTGCAACCATTGCTAAAGACAGCATGAAACAAGCGATTGATAACGGCAAACAAATTTCAGAGATATTAACATCAACAGGAAGTGATATTTCCGGCGTTTTATCAAAAAGATTTAAAGAGTCAATGGAAGAAATGAAACAAGCATACAATAAATAAAATACGAATTCAGACTGACAGATGCTTGGCATTTGTCAGCTAATTACACAATATAACTCTGTTCATAGACAAATAAATCGATATCATCTACATTCCGTAAATCTCCATCTTTTATAGCCTCGAGGCAAGGGTAAAATGTCTCGACAGCATTTATTGCTATTTCCAACAATCTTGATATTAACGTCATTTCGATATTCATCTCTCTTACGAAAGGTTGAGACACAGAAAAAGTAATTCTAGGCGTTTTTTCTTCTAGAATGAACTCGAATTTCCCTACTAAGACACGGTTATTGATTTCTAATATCATATCCTTTAATAATGTAATATCAGAACCAGAGAAATCTATATCAATTAATGTAGATACATTAATTGCGTCACATTTTTCTATATAAGAAACAGATACGTCATAAGACGAAAGTTCTCCATTAACACTCAACATAATATCATTATCATTCTTATGATTAATCAACCCATCAATATGTAAATTTTTAAAAATTTTTCGCACTATATTTCCACATGTAACTTGCTAAAATAATTCAACTGCCGCATCGCTTCACCCATAACTAACGTTAGTGCTATAGCCATGTTTAAAGACCTGCGTTCCTTCTGCATTGGTATCGCTACGCAAGCATCCATCCGTTCTAAGTCAGAACGCATGAAGCCACCATGTTCAGCTCCTACGATTAGTATATCCCTTTCTGAATATTCAAACATCGTGTGCGGAGATGATTTATTGTTGAAATCTAACGCTATAAATCTTGCATAACATTTAGATTCTATAAATTTATCAAATGTGTCATAAATCGAGTATTGCGCTGTGTCGATGTAATCCATACCAGCTCTCTTGAGTTTTTTACTATCAAACACGAACTCCATAGGTCCTATTATGTTAAGGTGTACCCCTAAGCACGACGATACTCTTAATAAAGTTCCCGTATTTTGAGGAATTTGTGGGTGATAAACGGCGATTTCAAGCACTTTCATCTCCAGAGACGTAGGATATTTCAGACAAATACCACTGCTTTCCAGTGGAATCGATCGATTTTGAAAAAGTCCATACTTCACGTACCGAATTTACAAAATCATCATTTCCTTCAATAACTGCGCCTTCCTTATTTCTAAGTACAGTAACTTGTTCGCTGACGAACATAACGTTAATAAACATTTTGTTGCTGTCAATATTCGTAGAATCTATACTCGCTGAAACAATTCTTTCTATATTTCCAGATAAAACTTCTCCTTTTGAAGTGCGATCTTTTATAGCCATTTCAAACGCAGTATACAATTTCGGCGTAAGTAGGTCCTTCAATACCGTCAAGTCTCCTGACGCATAAGCCTTAAAAACGACTTTGAATACACGCTGAACTTTATCTAAAAAATCACTCTCATCGAAGTCGCGACAATATTTAAAAATTTCTTTGTGTAAGTTCTCTGAATATACTTTATGTGTTGTTTCAGGTTGTGAGTCTGCTGCGGTACATTCGTGTTCTTTTCGAAATCCTATAGCCATACCTAAAATTTCATTTAATTTAATAAGCAAAATTACTGTTAGAAATGCAAATATTAAAGTAAACACAAAAAGCACCCGTCAATGACTCTGAGTTATTATATCACCAAAAGAAAAGAACGTAGAACAAAAATCTATTATCATCTTACTAAATTGTATTATATATGAAAAAAATAAAATGTATGGATCTCTGATTAACGTAATATTAACGTTTTTTTTGTAAAATGGACTAATTACTACTTGTGAGGTATAGCAAATGAAAACAAAAAAATTGTGGGAACCATCTAAAGAAAGAATAGAAAACAGCAACATATACAGATTTATCAAGTCTGTAAACGAACGTCATAAGAAAAATATATCGACGTATGATGAGCTGTTTAAATGGTCTATAGAAAATACTAATGATTTTTGGAATGATATATTTGATTTTTGCGAAATAATAGCAGAAACAAAGGGAAGTATTATATCTAACGGATCTGATGACTTTTCTAAACATCGATTTTTTCCTGAGGCGAAGTTGAATTTCGCAGAAAACTTATTATGGAAACGAGATAATTCTTTAGCCTTTGTGTTTTTCGCAGAAGATAAAGCTGAAAGGTCTCTTA
Source organism: uncultured Alphaproteobacteria bacterium (assembly GCA_964566185.1). Lineage (GTDB taxonomy): Bacteria > Pseudomonadota > Alphaproteobacteria > UBA3830 > CAYLKK01 > CAZMHS01. The sequence goes on along the minus strand of CAZMHS010000013.1, from coordinate 19,023 downwards.
CTTATGCTGAATTATATAACAGCGTAGCACAGTTAGCTGTCGCTTTAAAAGATTCTGGTGTTCAGGTAGGAGATCGTGTTGCAGGATATGTTGCTAATATGCCTGAAACTATAATAGCTGCTTTGGCAACAATTAGTATTGGGGCCATTTGGTGTTCGTGCTCTCCAGATTTTGGAGTGCGAGGAGCGCTTGACAGATTGAAACAAGTTGAACCGAAAGTACTATTTGCTGTTGATGGGTACTATTATAAAGGAAAAATATTCGATAATTCAAGCAAGATAGTCGACGTAGCATCTAACATGGAAACGCTTCAAAAAGTTATTGTTATTCCATACATTGGTGTTGATGTTAAATGTCCACATGAAAAATTTGACGACTTTAAGTCGAAAGGTAATGTAGATAACTTTAAGTTTGAATTAATGCCATTTAATCATCCAGTATATATACTATTTACATCAGGAACAACCGGTGTTCCAAAATGCATGGTACATGGAGCCGGCGGAACGTTACTACAACATAAAAAAGAGCAAAAATTACTATGCGACTTATCTTCTGGCGATGTAGCATTTTATTTTACAACATGTAGCTGGATGATGTGGAATTGGCAGGTTTCCATGCTTTCATCAGGAGTTACTATACTGTTGTATGAAGGTATGCCGATGTACCCTAATATGGATAGATTGTTTGATATAGCAGAAAAGTATAAGATGACGTTTTTCGGCACTTCATCTAAATACTTAGATACGATTCATAAAGCAGATATTTGTCCTATGAAAACGCACAATTTGACGTCGCTAAAAACAATCGGGGTAACAGGATCTCCGCTATCTAAAGAGACATTCGAGTTCGTATATAACAACATAAAAAAAGATGTGCATTTGAATGTTTTTGCAGGTGGCGGTGATATTGTTTCAAGCTTCAATATGGGAAATCCTATAAGTCCAGTATATGCTGGAGAAATGCAAGGACCTGGACTTGGAATGGATGTTCGCGTTTTCGATGATAATGGGCAAGAGGTACCACGCGGGCAACAAGGAAAACTCGTTTGTTGCACTCCGTTTATATCTCAGCCAGTATCATTTTGGAATGATCCAGGAGATAAACGATTACATAAAGCATATTTTGAAGAATTTCCTGGAGTTTGGAGTCACGGTGATTGGGCTGAAAGAACGGATACAGGTGGTGTGATTATATCCGGCAGAGCTGATGCTGTATTAAATCCAGGAGGCATTAGAATAGGTACATCTGAAATATATGCTCAAGTACAGAAGGTATATGAAGTGCTTGAAAGCGTCGCTGTAGGACAAAAATGGAACAATGATGAACGCGTTATTTTATTCGTTGTGTTGAGAGATGGCATAACATTGAACGATGAGTTAATAGCTAAGATAAAAAAAGTCATACGTGATAACGCTACTCCACGTCATGTTCCAGCAAAAATTATCGCTGTGCCAGCTGTTCCAAAGACTAAAAATGGTAAAATAACTGAAATCGCGGTAAAATATGTAATAGATGGTAGAGAAGTGAAAAATAAAGATTCATTGGAAGATGCGTCTGTACTTGATTACTTTAAAAACTTAGAGGAATTAATGTAACGATTTTTCGCGAAAAACAGTGCTGGTCGTGCGATGTATACGACAATACATCAAACACCTTGCGCTGTAAACGACATGCGTGAAGTATTGCTAAATGATAAGTGTTTTATGTGTAAAATCAGCGCAAGAATGTCTTGATTGCATGTAAAACACGTTGATCTGTATTTTTGCTTAATCATAAAACATGAGAGGTTCAGCTAGTCGTCTTTTTGTCGCTTGAATCTTCCAAGATCAGTTTACGAGACACATCAAACTAAAAAACAGAACGAGAATGAATGCGAACTTCTGCCTGAAAGCGTCTGTTTAAAGCTTTTATTTGCTACATGTCGAACTACACGAGTTTCGTACTCTAAAATTAATTGGTCGTTCGTTCATGCCAGGCTTTTGTTTCTATTTTGCACATATTTATTCGCAACCACAAATTGCTTGATATTTCATCTTAAATATTATATAATTGCGGAAACGTGGGGTCGTAGCTCAGTTGGTAGAGCGCGACGTTCGCATCGTCGAGGTCAGGGGTTCGACTCCCCTCGGCTCCACCATTTCTTTGTTGAGATTGGACATTTAGCTCAGCGGTTAAGTACCACGTTCATACGGTGAAAGCCGCAGATTTGATTCATACAATATCACCAGACCCCTTCTGTACGAGGTTTTCCAGCGTTTTTGAGTTTCTAAATGTTATCTTAATTTGTTTGTATTTTGTCGGTTTCTATGATTTCGTTTTTTGGCAAAATATGAACTAATTCCATCTCTATTGGCCTTCAGATTCTGGTTAAAGAGAAAAGTGCAGATTTCCACTGTCTACCAACGCTTAGAACAATTTTTAAAAACTTCACCAACTTTCACGTTCTTCACATTTTTTTTGCTACCTCAGACGGTACTACAGAAAACGACTGAAATAAAAACGTTTTTAAGAAACGTGACTTTTATAGAGCGCAAAACGGAGAATCATCAAAAGACTCTTCTAAGCCTTGATATACAGTAGCTTAGCACCGAGGTCAGAAGTTCAACTCCCGCCCGAGTAGCGGTGGTGCATGGAGTCGAACCGTTGAAATACGAGCACTAAAAACAACATCAAACATTTTTTTGCACATTCTGCAGAATGTTAATCTTTTATTAACTCTTGGATGATACAATTAATCTAAGAATTATCGGATTTGATATGAAAAAGATTTTTAGAAAATTAGCTTGCTGTTCATTCTTAAGCATCGCAAGTATCGGATGTTTCGACGTAGAAGCCAGGTTACCGAAATATCAAGGAGAGTTAGCTGTAAAAATATTGGTTGAAAAAGCATTGACAAACTTCGAGTCATTTGTTAACGGCGATTACACTAAGAAGCAATTCATTAATGACATTATTTACATGGTTTATACTAATGAATGTAGACAATCACTAGCCAATTGGATGCATGCGAGAAGACCTGACAGAGGGAATTATGGCAGGAGACTAAAAGTTCTTGATGGTGTTGACAAAGACACACCTCTATATAGATTGCTTAGTAATCTTTTACTACCGTACACAAATACGGTTGAATTCAATCAAGACTTTTCTATGTTAATGAATTTGGCATTTCCTTGTTGGACTGGAACGTTAACGTGCTATATGCATAACAATGGACAGTCTTTAGCAAAAGAATCACTACAGCTAGGCACTGTTTGCGGTATAGACTATATTGTCGCCGCCTGCAAGTGGCTACTGTTCGGAAATAAGCTTCCTAAACCATTACCAAAAGCACTGGATCACGACAAGATAAAGACAGCACAAACAATTCGCGCCGACAATGTGAATTTAGTGAAATTAATTGGCGTACTGTTTACACTTGAGGTTATTGATGATTGGAATCAATTAAAAGCGATTGTCGGCAATACAGATTTAAATGCGCCAACGGTACCAGCAGGATATCAATCTGATCTTATAGTTCCTGTTCCCAATACAGGTTATTATAATGGATCTTCTCACAAATATGAATCAGACTGCCACCTCAGTACGCTAAAGAATTTACTAGCTGTGCTATGTAACCACAACTATGACGCTATCGTACATGAAACAACCTCACAATATTTTGTTTCTACTAGAGTTGCAAAAAGCATAATTGCAGAGGTTATAATTGGAGAAACAAGCAAACAGAATCATACAGCATGGTTTAACTCATTGACGGAAAGCATTAAGAGCAGCGCGGAGCCTTCTATATATTGGTTAATATATGCATTAAAAGTACCGCTTACAGGTTACGATAGCGACTTCTCTACGTTTAAATTAGAGTTGCTTAAAGGGCTTTCGAATGAAATAGATGCAATGCAAAACGCTATACGCGAAATCAAAGGCAATACTAATGCAGTAGTAGAAATAAATCAGTTGCAAAATACAGAAGTAAAACCGTGGCGATACCACAGATTGAAGATAACCCTTCCTGAGCGAGCGGTTATCATCCAAATCGACGGAACATTAACTGAAGGATCTCATATAGAAATAACCGACCTAAGGAACACTCAATAAAAACGCAAAAAAGGCACAAAGGCCAAGTTTTATATCAACAATACATTAGAGATCTTACGAAACTCGAGGATAAAACATTAAAGCCATTTGGTATCAACAACAAAAAAAATCCATTAAAATTACTTTCGCAAGTCGCAAGATGTCCATCTTACGGCTCAAATTCATCAAATGGTCCGCCAGCTTCAATTTCCTTGAATTCGCCTTTGTTATATGCCTCAAGCAACGATTCTCCTTGTAAACAACGTCCTTCATGCTTAACATAGTGAACCATACCTAACAAGTTCAAAATTTCCATAAAATCATTATGTCGACCTACGTAACACTCTTTCCTACACTGTAAATCATAATAAACGCCTTCTATAATATCAGCGCTTAACTCGCGATCAACTAATGCTTTGATTAATTGATCGACGACAGCTTTATCTTCAACCGCATCACAGGCCAATTTACTTAAAAGTTTACTATCAATTTCATCATCTGATGAATTATCTGGCATCTCTGATACTTCACCTGAACTACTTTCACTCATGCGTTCCATCGATGGCGCGAGTGTTTCATCTATCAGTCCCATTCCATTCACTCCGTTAATACCGCAACAAACAGCGATTCCTAAAACCAATTTCTTCATCATAGTACACCTCAACAAGAAACAACAAGTTAATGATAAGTTATTTCCAGACATTATGCAATATGCGTATAATTTTTAATAATTCTTCAAGACATGTCCGTTTTGCTTGATTTCTCATGCGGCTCCAGTGTCTACATATCTACCTCACTATTCTTGAGATTTTTGATGATTTCATTATTGCGCTGTAGGTAGCATCAACATCTCCTCCCACTCTCCACATAACACATTTATCTTCCAGGTAAGCTTGTATGCTTGTTTGTTTCGGCAGTCATCCGTTGATTATTTTTCGTTTGATGATTGGTGAGAGGAAGTTGAATTGCAGGATGCCGCAGAGGTAGCATGTGGAGATGTTGTTCAGTTCGCAGAATTCTTTTTGTGAGATACATGGATTTTCTTTTAGTCTTTGTTCGTAGACGTAAGCCATGGCGAGAAGGCGCACAAGCATTTTTAGAAAATGCAACTTTTTGGCCACACAAAACGGAAAATCATCAAAAGACTCTTCTAAGCCTTGATATACAGTAGCTTAGCACCGAGGTCAGAAGTTCAACTCCCGCCAGAAGAGCGGTGAGATCTTTAGTCGAACTGTGGTAGAAATACTGAAATGCAATGATCTTATAGAACAAACATACTAATTGCAGTTTTTACGAAAAATAATCTCTTCTTTTTATGTAGTAATAAAATAATGCGCTTAACAAATTTTTAACTATTCTATGCTAATATATAAATACGATAACAAAATGGTGCGGCATGAATTTCATACTAAGAATACTACTGATTGCAATTGTTTGTATAGTTCCGCTAGACATTGACGCCTATGCTATAAATTTGGATGCTATGATAGTAGAAGAAAGAGGCGAACAACCAGAATTAACGGATGAATTAATAGAAAAATTAAATGCCATCTCCTCCGAAGAATTTATATCTGCATTAGATTGCGTTATTTCGTTTGATTTACCAAAACTAATAGAAAAGTTAGTAATCAACATAAATTCTGAAATCAGCGGAACAGTAGACCAGGAGTTTTTGAAAAATATTGCAAACGCCATTCAATATGTGAAGTGCAATGCTGAATCTTCAAAATTTAAGCAATCAATTACAAGCCTACAAAAGTTTAAAAATAATGTGAAATGCGCGTTAAATACACCTAAAGAGAAAACTTTATTTTCGACTTTATGGCTTGACTCTATCGAAAAAGTTAGTTTTTCAGAAACAAAAGAAACATTAGCGGCCAAGCTGGAAAGTTTAGTAATTGCATACCTGGAAAGCTTTACGGCTCTATGTCCTACAAAAAGAAACACACTACAATCCCTTACATTAATAACCAGATATGGGGCTACATCTTCAAATGATAATGAGCAAATAAGAAAAGCATTTAATCAAATAGCGAATAACACAATTGGAAAGCTCTTGCTGTATAGGATTTTGATCGAAGCTAAAAAAAAGCCATTTTCATTATATATAACAAGCGCTCCTGCGTTTTTTAATGTTGCTTGGGATCAGAAAAATAATGTTTATGGATTAGGTCTTTCTCCAAAGCTTGCGAAGCAATTAAATTTCCCAGTATTTGCTGATACAAAAGCGGATAGTACTGTAATGTATAGAGAAAACGAACCTGATCTTGACCTTGCCATTTTCCACGAATTAGTTCACCTTTTTCATAAGCTTACCAATGGTACCAGGTCGAACTACTATGCCTCTGGTAAAGATACGGGTGGAAATAGCGATATTAGACGACACCCATTGTTTTTATATTACTATGGTGATCACAGATCGTGCGACATAAACAATGATCACTGGAAAACTTCTTTATTTATCTGGCACGCTCTAAAACAGAACGGCATTGGTCGCGTAAATTTTGAAGAAATGCTCACGATTTGTGGACTTCCTCAGAACAGTATTGGATATAGTATCGGAGATGAGCTTTCTGAAAACTTGTATAGGGCTTCAAAAAACAGTCCTCTCAGATTTGGACATAAGCTTCTTACTTTTGTAGAAAGCGAAGCTGTTAAACAAAAAGTTATAGAGTGTATCGGCTATTATTATAACACATTTAAAAAGTTAGGGAAAATTATTGAGCCTACAAGTGAATCAAGAAAAACAGACGATTATGATTTTCATTCATCTGGTATGACAAGGTTAGATGGAATTGATGGAATGTACTTTTATACTATTCCAAATTATATTTCTAGGCATGAGTTAGGATTATTTAAAAATCATATAGACGAGTACTATACAAGAAAAGATTTATCGAATGCGTATTATTATCTAAAAGAATGTTGTTGCAAAACTGGTATAAGCAGTTTAAAATTAGACTAGGATATGAGGTAGAGATGAGAAAATTATTAATTTTAAGTTTTACTTTTATGGCTGACTTCGTCAGTGCTGATTTGTATAGCGATTTTGTTAATGACTGTTTAGATAAGAAGATGAGTAGCTCTGTCGTGATAGAAAGATATAAAGCTGTAGTTGCCGAGACTACGACAGAAATAAAAAAGATGATAGATATAGACTACTCTAATATTTGTTCATCGTCGTGCTTCGGAGATGATGACATTGGATATAGCGAGTTTCAAAGTTATTTGTACAGATTAGAGAATTTGTGTTTGGATAATATTCATAAAATTCATGTTCCGGAAAATTGTATTAACAAGTTACGAGAATTAGGAGGAGATTACAATACCAAAGAAAGCCTTTTTAAGCTTGTTGGTATTGATGTTGACTTAATAGATGGCTGATCTCACAATGTTGTTCGAGCCTATAGATCGTTTTTTCTGAATTGTCTATAATTGTGTTGGTAGCGGGCTAAACAAATGTTGTGTTAATGGCATAATGTGTATTCGTGCACAGTAAAAATGTTTCTGCGACACAGCTTTTCTTGCTCCGTCCACAACACATTTATCTTTTGGGTAAGCATTCCTTGAATGCTTGTTTGTTTCGGCATCCATCCGTTGATTATTTTTCGTTTAAGGGCTGGGGAGAGGAAGTTGAACTGTAGAATTCCGCGGAGGGAGCGTGGGGAGATGTTGTTTAATTAGCAAAATTCTTTTTGTGAGATACATGGATTTTCTTTTAGTCTTTGTTCGTAGACGTAAGCCATGGCCAGCAAACGCACGAGTGGCATCATTTTGATCGTATCGCTCAGTTTGTTGTAGTACGCTCTTTGTCCTTTCCTCAGGTTCATATTTAACGGAATGAATGATTCTTTTCTCATAATTCCTCCTATGCTGCGAGCTGTAATAAAAGATCATCGACGCCGTCGAGGTTCATATTTCGCTTTTTGATGGCTAACTACCAGCTTTCGATCTTTGCAGATATACCCTAGCGGAGGCGTTCCTCCCATCAACATGCCTTTCTTAAGTGATGCTGCGAATTTGTCTCGAATGCGCTCACCAGACAGTTCTCGCTCAAATTGCGCGAAGCTCAGCAAGATGTTCAATGTCAACTTACCTGAGGAATTGGATGTGTTAAATAATTGACTCACTAACACAAAGGTCACGTTATGTTTATCAAAATGTTACGCATCCTTGTAAACTGATTTGTAGCCTGCCATGTTGCTTATTTTATGGAGAATGACAATGATATCTGTATAGCGAGAAATCTTAATTTGGGTACTTCAATATATGACTTTGGAGTAGGTTGCGATGAAAGAGCAAATGTTGGAGTACTACCAGATATTCAAGATGCATTGTTAAAAAGCATAGCTGTCGAAATTTGTTTTGATTTAGCAAATGGAGTCCGTCATAGCAATGGATGGCATAACTTGGATAAGCAAAGTGACTTTTTAATCCTTCAATCGAATACCATTGATCCTATATGGAGAAAACACCAGGATGTTAATATTAATTATCTTTCGAGACGTTCAAATGGGCATAACGTTTATGTTGTACATGCTGATGCATCTGATGAACCTCCAGCCGGTTCACATGTCTTCAAAATCAATGACTCAGGCACTCCAATATTATGTAAGAAAGAAACGGCAATATGATGATAAATCATTCTCGAGTAATGAGCTTGTTTATCCGTTATATGCAAATGTGGATGTATTTCTAAAATAGCTATCGTATCGGCTAGTTGCGACATTCTATTTGATGACGCATCGCAATTTGCAGAAAATACTACGTAATAACAATTTAGATGTATTCTATACTATTGAGCATGGAGCGATCCACGAACCCATGACTTACGGAAGGTACTTCTCAACTGAAATAGACCGTATTTCTCTAACGATTTAAAATGCGCTATAAGCCTATATAAAACGATACTAACCAACATTACTCATCCAAGACGCTAATTTTTCCATTTTAGACAGCGCTTGCTGATATAAGCCTTCAGGTTCATCGTATTTATCTCGAAATATGCTTTTTACCAGCATAAAAAAACCGAATGCGTGGTGAAAATACGCCATTTCTAACATTTTAAGCTTTTCAGAAACATTTGATTCTACTTTTTTATCTGTTACACCATAAAAAAATGCCATTTCTAATGCATCTAAATCCAATTTATCAGACACGTCCTTTTGCTTGATACAATCTTTTAAAAAATCCGGTATTTCACATATCTGAGAAAAATCTTCTATTAATCTTAATTCCATTAAAGATGCAAGGAAAATAACGTTAGCGCAATAGGCCGGACATTCCTTCTCATTATAAAGATCTAAAGCACAAAAAATCGTAGACTGAACACTATTTAAACCCATACATTCCACATGATTTTCTAGTGAAATTAACAGATTAAAAGCCTTGCTATTAACAATACCTATCCATAAATCTACATTAGCTTCATTCTTATACAACACGGAACCACAGCGATTCACATCATAATTATTCATGCAAAAAGACCCATTACAGCAAATCAAAAAAGTAATAATAATAGCAATACGCTTCATAACATTTCCTAAAATTAATATTTAACTTTAATATTATTAACTATATTGCTATTTATGTCAAGTTAGTCGTTCATCTTTTCCCTAATTAAACACAGGATCGTTTTCCTGCTTACTATCATGGACACTTGAGATCTCTTCAAGCTGTTGCGATACTTCATATGAATCATCATATATTACAGCCCTATATACTATGTCTTCATACTTATACAAAACAACATTAGCTAAAGCTCGTTGTAGAGATACGTCTGTATCGTTCGTTACAATTACATGTCTTGGAATCTCGTTTTTATTGGCATCAGTTATATGTTCTGTAGATGCAGATGGCGATGGTTGACATGCTAAACTGTCTCTACTTGCAAAAACTTTCGTACGATTTTCTAAATTATTAGAAATAAAAATGAATTTGATCGGAGTTTTGTTAGATTTGAGTTGATGCTCCATAACTTGATTTCTTACATTGCGAGACTTATTCGTAACGGAACCATGATGAGGAAAGACCATACCATAAATTTGATAACCTTTAAGTACGGAAAAGTCCAACTCTCCCTCATCTAAATCTCCCATGTAAATCATGCCATCTATATAACAAACGAGACTTTTACTGTTTTCTCTGATGCTGCCACGGCCAGACACTTTGATAAACTTGATTGAATCTATTACTTTGCCATCTATTGTTTTGTCTGTTGCGTTATCATTTGGACTAGTTCTAATGACATCAGTACTTGGAAAAAACGTGTTCAATACATCATCCCATATGTTCTTGTGATCACGATGTTCGTGCGAAATTATTACATGTTTTAGCTGATAACCTTTAGATATGAAATTTTGCAGAATATTCTTTACTTTATTGTTCAAATTAGAAACTTTTACCGTAGATTTATTGTCTACAGGTTTATTACTGTAGTATGCGCCACAATCGACAATGATCATATCTTGTCGTGTTTTATTAATATGCAGAAAACAATTTGCACGTCCAGCGTTAAATCCAATCACGCACACATCAGTATTTGTTTCTTTCATTTTTTTTATTAATTGTTCAGCTATCGTTTGTTCTAATTCCATTTCCATCGCCTGTAAACTTGTTTGGCTACTCGAGCTAACGGCTAGATAGAAAAACATCAAAACATACGATAACAGCTTACACATAAAGACCTCACATATATTGCATTACGTGAGATTCTAATACGTATTATATAATATTTAGTTAATAGTTATCGTTTTATGCATTCCTCATCGTGACCGTTGATCATTCCGACAGCATGCATAAATGAATAGATAATCACCAATCCGACGAACTTAAATCCAATATTTTTCAGGTTAACACTGAGTTTGTTGGAAATTTCGTTTCGAGTAATTATCTCATCAGAAGTGTTTGCGAATAGTTTTGTAGCCAACATATCTCCAGACGAAATTGTCGAAATTCTGTGTTTGTGTTAATTCCAAATATGCTTTTGCATTCTGAACCATAGCTACCAATTTCGTGCAATTCCTGATGATGCATTGACCTTTCATGAGTTCATCGATGTTTTCGCATGTATATATCGCTTGCTATTGAACGAGAGTTAAGTATTTAACGAGTCTGTTATGCTTCCTGAATTCGGATCGTTTTCAGTTGCTGAACGGGCCGCTAGAACTGGAAAGAGCTTTAAAACAGGCGAAACCATCCAAGTCCATGCATCTAAATACATAAAGTTCAAAGTCAGGAAAACTTTAAAAGATTCCGTGAAGTGATAATTCAAATTTATTGAGAAAGTTGTTGATTCATTATTGTTACACAAACGCCTTCATAACGCTTGTTGCTGAATGGTTGAGACGTATGTGTACCCTTAAAGTAAATGCCATGTAAATTAAACAACCATAGATAGAAATAATCAATTCATTAGGCAAGGCAACATTTGTGAACAAAAATCTGAAAAAGTTTGATATACACCGTGGTCTACTTTTTCGTATAAAAGCTTAACTATCGGTAATATATATTTCTTTGCAGCAATAGTAGTATTTATTTTCGAAATTGACTCGCAGCTGTACACTATTTGCGATATCATACCTTCGTACGCAAAATACAATCTTCCGCATAGTGAGTACCATACGAAATCTTTTGCTGGATAGGTCGGATTATATTGTTTACCTACCTTATAATCATTTCTTATAGATTCACAATAAACTTTCAAAGATTTTGCTATGGATTCTTTTGAATCATTTTTTGTAAAATCTGAAGAAAAAAAATCTCTAAAAGCTTTATTAAAATTATACAACTCATTAGCCGCATTAACGAAATCTCCACTACTAGCATAATCGGAACATACCACTAATGGGATAGGCATACTTTTTTCAAAACCTTCATATAGATTATCATATAGCTCATTAGGATTTAGTACCATACCTTTCCCTTCAAAAGTTAATAATAATGCGAACAAATAGGCAACAAAGACTCTCATGGCATTCTCTACAATAATTATCAATACGATATATAATAGCTTAAAAACGTTAGTATATCAATAAACTAGATCGGAGTATACTCGCATTTTCCATTATTAGGCCATTGTACTACTATCTTGCATTTAAACTTATTGCAAAATTTTTGCAGATATGTATTACATGGAATACCAGGACGTGTTCCAGATACGCAAGGACCATAATCAGAATTTTTTATAAAAACTAGCGTAAAAGTTTTATCTGGGTTATCTTGCATCATTATATCTAACGGAGAACCTGTTTGTATACCGTCAGTTACTGGATCTTTAGATGAAGTAAGATACTCTAAAAAAGCGGGTTCTGAATCGAGTCTGGGATGAGATGATTTTGGCTCATCATTCTTGCTCGCTAAGCATGATCTTGCGTTATGGGGGAGATTACCAGACCACGGACCATCAATTGCGCAAGATACGAAATTAAGATTACAGATATAGTTTATTTTTTTTTCAGCAGAATTGCCCTCAAAGCTAACTGCCCCAGTACTGGCATGCGATACGGCTCCTTTCTCAGGTTGTTTAATTGATCCAAAGTTTAATAAGCCAGTAGTTCGAATCCAATTGTCAGGAATTCTTGGCGAAAAACTTTTCATTCCTAAACCAATATCTATACTGAATACAAACGTGACAATAGTTATAATGTACTTAAAAATACGCATATTTAATTCTCTCGTAATTAACATATAGATCTTACATGAGATGCATTAATAAAGTGTTACTAGAAATCGTTTTTATTCTTCTAAGGTTTTATTTATATTTATCAAACTCTAACCTCACTATGATTCATACATTATTTTAATTTGAAAGTTTTTATAATTTCTATGCGTTATTACATTGCGTATTAGCGCATGTCGATTTGTTTACCAAGCCTTTGTTTAGCGTATATATAGTTTTGCAATACGAAGTTGTGGATGAATTCGGAGTCTGGGAGGCAGATTTGTTTGAAGACATCCAAGCTATTTTTGAAGCAATTTATTAGATTAGATGTATCATAAAATTTCGCTTTATACTTTGTGAATCACTCCATTTTTTCAGGTAAGATTTTAGAGATATACTGCTCAACGTTTATGAAAAATCGGAAGAAGTAATACCGGCTTTGTTCTGGACGATTTTGGACGCGTCATTGAAGAAAGAAACGAATCAAATGACGTGATTTCATCAATTGAATGGAATGGAGATTTACCATATATTTATCATTATGGTGGTAAGGTATACCGATATTTGTGTAATGCTCATGGTGACGTCGTTGCTCTAGTTGATGAAGATGGAGTTGAAGTGAATTCTTATTCGTATGATGTATTCGGCAAACTGATTTCTGAGGAAGAAACAATTCCAAATGCGATTAGATATCGCCATGAATATTATGATGCCGAGTCTGGAATGTATTATCTTCGTGGCAGGTATTATGATCCTACAATGCGTCGGTTTACTACACCTGATCCTGCAGAGGACGGAATAAATCACTACGCTTATTGCGGCAATAATCCGTTTATGAACATCGATCCTTCTGAGGATGCTTATTTCGAACATGTAATTCAATATGGCGAAGATATTGTTATTACCAAATATTATTCTGGTGATGATTTAGATCAGTTGTGTGATATGGAACTTGACGATTATTTCGGAAAAACGTCGTTGTTGTCTATTTTAAGAAGAAAGGTTCCTTGGATTAGTATAGCTCAGCTCCCGTCAAAATATATAGGAAATAAGGTAAAAAAAGATATAATACAAAAAGCAAAACAAGCGAAATCAGAAGGCCGTGGATTAGCTGTAAAAATTGAAATATCACCAGACAATGGTATAGATCTACCAGTAGCTTCATTTGTTCTGGCACAAGTTGTAGAAGATTATGCTGCAGGCAAAAGAAAACCGTAATCTATAAAGAGGATGCATAAGTTATGAACATTACGATGATTGAAGATATGCTGGATACTGTACTAGTTAGTGGTCCAGTCAGTAGACGTACCATTGATAATTTCTTCTCATCATTATTTATTTGTAACTATGCATCTACGTTATCGATAGATCATACATATACTCCGACAATCTCCGCGTTATTAATGTCTTGGCTTATTTTATCAATAGCAATATTCGTATATATACAGCGCAGATCATGCGTAAGAACGATGAATCTATGCATATTTGCACGATCTGTTGTCGCTATTATACTATGCTACATTTTTAAGTGAGTTGATACGCTTATGATACGCCGAATGAATATATTTTTTCTATACTTTAAATCTCATTTCCTCGCGTTAATTATCGGAGCTATGTTCAACGTTATTAGAATAGGAAGCCGTGACAGCATTACGTCGTTGTTATTCGGTTTTGCCTTGTTAACGTGTTATGTTGCACTTCGCATATTCGTCAATAATGTGAGTCTAAATATTCACAAATTTCGCGCAATAGTAATGGCTCGTTTTTCTTTTATGCTACTAGCAATATACTATGCATGTAGCTCGATAAATGCGAAATGAGGTATATATTGATTCTCATCTACTTGGCACGTATATATTAATTGTATATACTGACATGTACGTGATGTTGGAGAATTATGATGGATACATTAGTGTCTAACAGTAGAAATTCTCAGGCGGTCAGAATACCGAAAGAGCTTCGTTTAAAGACTAAGGTTGTGAGTATTTTAAGGCGCGGTAAAGAGTTGATTATCAGAGAAAAACAACCTTTATCCTGGAGTGAGATCTATAATATGGAATGTGATCCAGCATTCGATTTGCCAAGAGAAGACAATCGCACACCTCAATGTGAAGAGTTATTTTAATGCGTTATATGCTCGATACAGACATATGCAGTTATTTGATAAAAGGCTGTTCCAAACAGTTATTAAAGAATTTAATAGCTCATGAGGCTTGTACGATATGTATATCTTCGATCACATATGCTGAGTTGCTGTTTTATGCGGCTCGCGTTCATTTAAAAACTATTAATACGAAAATAGATGCAATTATTCAAAAAGTCGATATGGTGCATTTTGATGAAGAAGCTGCTGCCGTTTATGCGAATATCCGTTGTGAGCTTGAAAAAAACGGTACTACTATTAGTAACATTGATATGTTGACAGCAGCGTGTGCTTTATCATCAAATGCAGTACTGATTACAAATAATGAAAAGCATTTTATGCGCATTCCTAATTTGCACATCGAAAATTGGACTAAGGACTAAAGTGAGAGGCGAGAGTCATGGTTTTACGATATATTCACTTGATCATGTTTTTTGAGTTATATGAAGAATGTTTGGTATAGGATCGAAGATAAAAAAGCCAATTGCGATAATAGATTAAAACACGTGGCCAAGAAATTTTTTCAAAAATACTCAGATTTTGCAAGCAAAGTCTTGAAGAAATCGTGTATTGTGAATATTAAGACTTTATTACGTCTGGTCAAATAATAAATCCGCCATGATTGACTTATTGTTTCTTCGGCCATATACTGGCCGGTATAAGGTTTATTTAAAGGAGTTTATTATGAATTTGATATGTGCTGTTCGCTTCGCAGGTTTCCTTGCATTATGCTCAATACTACCACAATCCAACGCTATGCGGCCTCATACTGTCGGTTTCTATGGAACATACAGGGAGTTCGATTATTATTCATTAGATGTCATAGCGACTAACTGTGTTGCTAGAGTAATATGTTCAAAACTCCAATTCCCGGGCGATGATAATGAACGTTATATACAGTTTGTTGTGGATTCTTCAAGTGAAGAATTGAAGCAGTACGATGATGTTAATTCTTTTGATCGTTTTTGCGAAAGTAAGAAACGTATTTTTAATGGAAATGATTTAGTTCTCGCATCAATAGATGAATGCAGCAGAATATTTCATGAACAGCAATCCAGAGTAAGAAGGATTTCCATTTTTGTACTGCTGACAGAGGTGTTGTTACGGCTAAAGCAAAAAGCATAGCCTTGTTGGCTGTGCCTGTGTTGATGCAAGTCGCGTAATAACAGTTTTATTACTGTGTTTTTGTTATTGCCGTGTTTACGCAATTGAACGTCTTAAGCATATCGTTTGAAATGTTTTCTATCGTCGAAAGGTGTTTTCCTACGTTATCTTGTCTCTGTTGCGGTAGTGCATAATGAATCCCCCTAAATTCGACAATAGCCTCTCCGTATTCACGTATTTTATAATACTCGCGGCTTTCCTTGTATGATCCCATAGAGTCTACATCGCGACGTTCATGTTTTTGTGTTGTCAATAGCGCTGGAGGTGATAATAGATCATATTTCTCATTGTTTGAAAAGTTGAGCAGATCACTCGTCACATCGAAATACACCGACTTTTCAGGAGTCAGAATAGATTGAGTTATACAATCTTTCTGAAGTCTATACATAAGCACGTCTTTTACATTTTTATTTTTTAGATATTTAATAGTTGATGGACATAATACACCATGTTCTGCCAAAATATCAATTTTCCCTTTTTTGAACGTGTCGTCATGTTCGTTGCAGTCTTGTATGTATGTTCTAATATTAACAGGCCTTTGCTGTGTATCCAGCAATTGGATTCCGTAACCTGACTCATCAATTTTTTCCAATTTTAAATCTTTAGTAACTTCATTGAATTTATTTAAATACATTGATTGATAGTCATCTATACTTTTCTGTGTTGTGTTACCAATAGATATATCCTTAAACATCTCAGAAAATGGCCTGCGAGACATAAGTAATAAGCTCGACTTTGCGTCGAATTGAGCCTTGATCTCTGCATTAAGAACGAGTTCTTTAACGATGTTATCGTACAGATTTTCAAATGTGAAGCTGCTCATTGCCTTCATAGTATAGGCGTGTAAAAAGATTAACCCTCGCATTTTAAGGTCAGATACACTGTTCAGTTTCTCCTTGATACACTTTATATTTTTAATGTCATTCTTGATATTATCTGGAAGTGCATCGTAGTTTCGATAGTCAAACAATGAATCATATACATCTACTATTTTCTCGAGAGGCATTTGTATAGTTACATGCGGTTGAAATATCCCGTTCCACCCTGCTACAGTCCTGCGTATTTCTATTTTATTAATCTCATCCTGTGAAATATCTGGTTTGTTGTTGCGTTTTATTTTTACTTCCCAGCCCTCCTTCTGTAGATATGTTATAACTTCATTTAAATTACAGACGA
Organism: uncultured Alphaproteobacteria bacterium; assembly: GCA_964566185.1. Lineage (GTDB taxonomy): Bacteria > Pseudomonadota > Alphaproteobacteria > UBA3830 > CAYLKK01 > CAZMHS01. Next base: position 1,807 of record CAZMHS010000013.1, on the reverse strand, counting down.
CGCATGTCGACAGTTTTTCATTTATAAATTTTTCTAAACCTATTTTACCATGGCACGTAATTTCGTCCGATTTAATAATCGCTATTTGTCTGAAATCTTCTTCGGCATCTTCAGGGCGCACATGAATCGTGATGATGTTATCACCTATCCCTGACACCAATATCGATTTTTCTTTGTCGCAAAAATAAACAGGATTATTTATGCGTACGTCGCCCGACCGTACTTCGAAGTCCTTGAAGCCCTTTCTGCGCATAAAATTACATGTTACCGCATCGAAATAACAAAATAGAGATTTATTCGGAGTTTTTGATATATCTCTAAGCATTTTCGATGCTTCAGTTATAGTGCTACCACACATTTCTAATAGGCTAGAACCTTCCTCATCATTTGCAAATGCTGCTGTCACAAATTCTATATCGCCTCCGTCTATTTCGATATGCCATAGTTTCTTTCCTTTATAAAATACTTCGAATAACGGGACTTTTTGAAATTCCCATGGAACGTTATTTCCAACTATCGAGCCTGCAGTTTGAAACTCAAATCCTATACGGAATTTCTTTTCTGGCGTAGAATTCGAACAATTTGAAACGGCGATAACAGCCATTGCGCATAAAGCGATAATATTTTTGCAAATATGCATTACCAACCTCCGAGCTATATTATTTATAGAAAACAAAGTAGCAGAATAGTATGAATATATCGTTAATATTTATAACTATCTGTTCTATACAATCTGATCATCAATTATGATTATATACTTTTAACATTCATTCACATTTCTGTAACTGTATTGCGATATGATTATCCGAATAGCACATCAAAAGCAAATGCTGATTCACTAGCTTTTGTTAATGTAGAAAAATAAAGTACCGTCAGGCGAAAAACCACATTGGCCGACAGAGTATAGGTTTAAAGATGGATTAATTCCATTTGGAGATAATGGAGGAGGATACATGATTTGTTTTGATCATCGAAAAGATAAAACAACAGACGTAGTTATTTGGAACCATGACATTGGATTAAAGCATAGTGTCGTGTCCATTGCCAACAATTTTGAGGAATTTATAAATATGTTACATAAGGATTGTTGCTAGGACGATCATATTTATTGAAGATTACACGTAAAAATATGGATAGTAATTTCCCTCCAATACGTTTTCTGATAGTTACAGAGACTGGATTTCTTCGACTGAAAGACCTATTGTTTCTGACACTTGAGATGCAGTTAACCCAATACCTAACAATTTCTTCGCCATCTCGATTTTCTCTGAATGAGCATTTGCACGTTCCTCAGCACGGCCTTTTTCTTCGCCGGCTTTTTCACCAGCCAATCTAGCATCGTTAATTCGAGTTTGGATTTCTTCCTCTTTCCACGCGTAGCGGTCGTACTCGAGGAGTTGTTCAGGCGTGTAAGACGCCCTTTCAAGTGCTTTGTATGCGTTACTTAAGGCTGAATTTTCCCTTAATACCTTATCTAAATCGTTAGGATCTATATAGCTTGCGTGCTTAAAGAAATACGCCCACTTTTCGATATCATTGCTCAATTCATCAAATTCTTTATGAAACTTCGACAACTCCAAAAACGAAAACGACATTTGTTTGAGATCGTGTTCGTATGTAACGACATCCCTAAATTGATGATGCGACAAATATGCTGACTTATCAGGAAACAACGTCTCCTCCATGATTGCTAAGAAAATCACAGGTCGCAGTTTGTTGTATCCGCCTTTGTCGTTTTTAGTTTTCTGGCTCCGAGGCCTCTGATTTAAGTACACACGGCTTGCATACTCAACTGCGCGTTGAATAA
>CAZMHS010000012.1:0-22847 GCA_964566185.1 uncultured Alphaproteobacteria bacterium | reverse complement strand
CATCTGTAAGCATTGTAGCACATATAGAAGATTATTGCAGTTTTGATCAGAAAATTTATGAAACTGCCATGTACACGTAATTCGTGTACTTTTTTTAGCGCGGCAACATATGCTCAATCCTATGCAATGCGAGGAATATTATACTGTATGCATTTTACGATCCAAGAATGAACATCATATCAACGTCTTCTTGTTGCAGAAGCTAATCTCAGACTGCGTTTTGCAAACTGAACAACACGTTGATTTTGTGTTGACTTTTTCTTGAATTATGATAGCATTAAATTTAGTTATTATATTGCACAGTTTGTGTTAGGGGCGTAGCTCAATTAGGTTAGAGTGACGGTCTCCAAAACCGTAGGTTGGGGGTTCGATTCCCTCCGCCCCTGCCATTTTTTTATAGGAGTATACATGACAAATCCTGCAGAGTTTGTAACCCAGGTAAAGAGAGAATTCCAACGAGTAACGTGGCCAGAAATGTCGGAAGTGCTTTGGATGTCGTCAGCCGTCGTAGTTTTCATGGTCATCTTCATGATATACTTTTTTGCTTCTGATAGCGTCGTTTATTATTTCATAAAGAAGGTATTAGGAGTTTAGCATAAAGATGAGATGGTATGTAGTAAATGTCTATTCAGGCTTTGAACACAAGATAGCGGATTCGATAAGAGAACTCGCAGCACAAGCTGGATGTTCATCGGACTTTGGAGAGATTCTGATACCTACAGAAGAGGTAATAGAAATAAAACGCGGACAAAAAACAACTTCGGAAAGAAAATTTTTTCCTGGCTATATCCTAGTGGAGATGAATTTAACCGACAACACATGGTATTTGGTAAGATCTATTCCAAGGGTGGCCATGATCCTCGGTGGCAAAGAAAAACCATCACCGATCTCGGCAAAAGAGGTTCAAAGAATCAGAGATAGTATAGCTTATAGTGCAGCGCACTTGGATGAAGCAATTACGTTCGAAGTAGGCGACAATGTTAGAGTGTGCGACGGTCCGTTCTCTACTTTCAATGGGATTGTTGAAGAAGTAGACTCGCTTAAGTCGCGACTTAAAGTGTCTGTATCAATATTCGGACGTCCTACCAACGTAGATTTAAGTTTTTCACAAGTTGAAAAGATTGTAGCTTAGACATTTGGTGCTTGAAAAAACAGTAAATTGTTGTTATAATCCGCTATATTTATGTGTTATGGATAATAGTATGAATACTTTTTCTATTAAAGCGTCGCAGGTCCGTAAAAATTGGGTTTTGATAGATGCTGAAAATTTGATTTTAGGGCGTTTATCTTCTGTAATAGCGACTATTCTGCGCGGCAAGAATAAACCTGAATTCACGCCTAGCATGGATTGTGGTGACAATGTTATAGTAATAAACGCAGAAAAGGTGAAAGTGACAGGCAAGAAGCTTGAGCAATCTACGTTTTACTGGCACTCTGGGTATCCAGGTGGGTTAAAAGAAGAAACGTTAAGTAAAACGCTAACCGGGCGTTTTCCAGAAAGAGCTATAAAGCGCGCGGTTGAAAGGATGCTGCCGAAAAATTCCTTAAGCAAGAAACTAATGTCAAATTTGAAGGTTTATGCAGGATGCGAACATCCGCATGCAGCGCAAAACCCGACACGCCTAGACGTCGCGAGTATGAATAATAAAAATGTAAGAAGAGGATGATTATGCAACTAGATTCTAAAGGTCGTAGTTACGGAACTGGTCGTAGAAAAGAAGCGACGGCAAGGGTTTGGGTAAAACCTGGAGCTGGAGTTTTTACAGTAAACGGTAAGAAGCTTGATGAGTACTTTTCTAGATCCGTCCTGCAGGTCGTTGTATTACAGCCGTTTGAAAAAACTAATAGAGCGGGTATGTATGATGTTTGGTGCACAGTAAAGGGCGGAGGCTTGTCTGGACAGGCTGGAGCGGTCAGACATGGAATAAGTAGGGCTTTAAATGAGATTGAACCAGATTTACACACGGCGTTAAAACAGGCAGGTCTATTAACAAGAGACAGCAGAAGTGTAGAACGTAAAAAGTATGGGCGAATGAAAGCTCGTCGTCGATTCCAGTTCTCTAAGAGGTAAGATTTTGAGGGCTAAGCCCTCATTCTTATTTTTTTAACTTTTCTAATTTTTAACTCTTTTTAAATATATGTTTGTTATACTGTTCACGGTGTTGTATGGACAGTGTGGTTATGTTAAAAGAAATCAAAGATCTCAACGTATATGAGAAGACCGTACTGGTTAGAGTCGATTATAATGTACCTATGGAAAACGGTACAATTACAGATCTCTCGAGAATAACTCAGTCGCTTGAAACGATAACGTATTTGTTACAAAATAAAGCGAAGGTTATCTTGTTAGCACATGTAGGAAGGCCTAATGGATTAAAAGACGAGAAGTACAGTTTAAAACCTATCTCTGAAAAAATGTCAGAAGTGCTTCCGTCAACCAAAGTACATTTTGCGGGTGATTGCGTTGGGTCGCTAGCAGAAGTAGCTATAAGTTGCATGAAACCTGGAGAAATAATTCTGTTAGAAAATCTCCGCTTTCACAAGGAAGAAGAATCGTGTGATATAGCATTTGCAAAACAATTAGCAAGCCTTGGAGATGTATTTATCAACGATGCGTTTTCTGTTTCTCATCGAAAACATACTTCTGTATATGTGTTGCCACAGCTGTTACCTAGCGCAGCAGGATTTGCGTTACAAAAAGAAATAAATTCGATAGATTCATTCTTGCTGAATGCGGAGCATCCGAAAACATGTATTATTGGTGGCGCCAAGGTTTCTACTAAATTACCACTGATAAAAAGACTAGTAAATAGTGTGGATCATATTATCCTTGGTGGAGGCGTAGCTGTGTCTTTCGCGTCAATCGTACGTAGAATGAACGCGATTGATCCTTTTAATTCAACGAATTACGCAGATGAAATAAAGTCACTTTGTAATAACGAGAAAAACGAGAAAATATATATTCCAAGAGATTTCAGGGGATTAGAAGACAATGAGGTCTTGACCTTTGATGAATATACGTGCACGAAAAATACATTAGTTTTAGATATCGGACCAACGTCGCAATCAGATATTAATGAAATAATAAAACATAGTAAATCAGTTTTATGGAATGGACCTGTCGGACGTTTCGAGGACCCAAGATTTGAAGAAGGAACAAAAGCAATTGCAAAAAGCATTGCTATGAACACAGCATCAAATGTGATAAAATCAATCATTGGTGGCGGTGATACTATCGCTGCACTCAATAAGTTCGGGCAAAAGAATTGTGCCAGTTATACATCTACAGCTGGCGGAGCTTTTTTGGAATATTTAGAGGGTAAATCGTTGCCTGGCATAGACGTTTTAACAATTAATGTGTAGGAGTAAAATATTATGTCATTTATAGTATCAGCCACAACAACAGCAAAAATGATAATGATCCTTATGCATGGTTATGGAACTTCTGCAAGCGATTTCATTCCTATCAGCGAATTTTTTGCTCGTAAGTTTAATGATATAGAAATACACGTGCTGGATGGATTTTATGAGCTAGATTCACCTGTAAGAAGAAAATGGTTCAACCTAGAAAGTGATAATATAGCACACTGGAGGACAGATATAAAACCTGCGGGAGAAAAGTTAGCCTTATATATAAAGGACGTATTGAAGAAACACGATGGTTTAACTATGTCTGATGTTGTACTAGCTGGCTTTTCTCAAGGAGCGATGATGGCGCTGCATGTAGGATTAGCAGAACAAGTCGGCGGTGTAATATCATTTTCTGGAGCTTTGGTTGACGAATCAGTCGCTAATAATAACAAAACGACTCAGGTTTTATTAATCCATGGAGATTGCGACGACATTATATCGTTAAAAGACATGCAAGAATCGTGCAGAGTTCTCTATCGAAATAACATTCCATGTAGCGAATATATTGAACATGAGCTTACACACTCAATTAGTTTAGGATGCTTAGAAAAAGCGTCTGAATTTATAGAAAAAAGACGTCACGTTAGCAAATACTAGCTACACAGACTCATTAAGATAAATATCAATGAGTTTCAGGCGAGATGTCGCTCCAGAAACGATTTCGATCGATGATTTCGCTGTGTTGAATTTTTGAGCTAACATCAGTATTACAGACGCGTTTGCTTTTCCATTTTCTGGAGCGTCATTTACGTATATGTGAAAGACACCGTCTTTTTCTACAATTTTTTTTTGAGAAGACTTAGGATGTACTTTTACAGTTACGCGGATTTTCGAATTCATATTCTCATCTATTCATAATAATGTCATCTGCAACAAAAAATTTCATATGATCGCGAACATTATGAACTCTAATATAATCAATACCTTTCTGCTTCAATAATGCAGAAAATGCTAGAGTTTCGATATCCCGTTCGTTCGGCGTAGCTCCAGAAAATATCGACATAAAAGATTTTCGTGAATGCCCAACCATAATTTTACACTTTAGACTTTTGATATTTTCAATACATTGTAGCAGTTTTAAATTTTCAAAACGAGTCTTACCGAAGCCAATTCCAGGATCAATAACGATTTTTTTTCGAGAAATACCGGCAGAACACAATGTTTTTATTTTTTCTTCTAACAATTGAATATTTGTTCCATTTAGCATAGTTACAATAGTACATCCACAATCAGCAATTTTGTGCAAAGTATAGCTAGATAATTCTCCTTTAATATCGTTTATCCATCTAACACCACGCGACAAGCCGTAAAGAACTATATCATCAAAGTACGTATCTATACCTACATTACAATGATCGCCTAACACATCGAAAACAGCAGACAACCGTTCAAGCTCGACATTCTGAGAAACCTCACTGTAGCCAGGTCTTGTAGATTGAGCGCCAAGTTCGGCGACAAAAGCTCCGCATTCTATTACGTTATTTACAGTTTTTGCTGCTTGCTCTGGGACAAAGTTTATGCCACCATCAGAAAAAGAATCTGGCGTTACGTTAACGATACCGACTATTTTAGGTTCCAACACGAAACTGTTTATAGGTATATACAAACTATCTTCGTAATTGTATCCTATCATGTTTAATAATGAAATCAAAAATGGCCTATTCTTAATTTCTGGATGTGGAATCGTTAAATCTCTGTCGTTAATATGCAAGTCATTGTAAAATATTATGTCTATATCTATGATCCTTGGTGACCATTTTTCTCTATTACAAGGACGCCCGAGTTCTCTTTCTATAGTTTGAATAGCACACAGGAGTTCATGAGGAGATAAATCTGTTTCGCAGTTAATAAGCATATTTAGATATGGAACATTCCAAGAAACGCAGGCATTTTCAGGTAAAATTGCCTCAGTTTCTATAATAATCGATTTTTTATGTATTCGTACAATACTCGATAATTTTTTTAGTGCATTCCTAATGTTATTTAAACGATCACCTATATTACTCCCAAGTGCTAAGCAAACCATATTACTTATTAACTACCAAGACGAAATCTTTCGTAACGTCAAAAATTTTATAGTTACACTTAAAAAATTTAAAAAATTTACCATAATCCTGTCGTGTCATGCACACAAAAATTCGATTCTTAGCTTCTGCAAATTTCTTTAAGAATTTCTCGCTAGACATAAATCTTTCCGAATGGTCTTCTAAAGTTAGGCCAAATTCAAACTCACCGATATGGTCAATTACCCCGATATTACGATTTAAGAAAATAGGAAGGTCATATATGAATCTATTATATGAGAACACTTCAACACCGTCAGTTAAATTATATTTTATAGCTTGAGCTATTTCATAAGATGACGGTTTCCTGTCGTCTTGATAAAATGCAGTAATTCTATTCACTATCAACATGCAGTTAACTGCAGCGAAAAACAACACGATTACGTGAGTATTTTTGCCAAGTTTTCCACATTTGATCTTGCTAGATATTATTTCCCAGCATATACACAAAATTACAAATATAGCTAATAAAGAGACAAGTAATAACATACTGTCATTGTTCAATGCGTTTTGAACTAAGTGACGATGGAACAAACCAAGAACTACTGCACAAGCAATAATTGACATTGAAATATAAAATCCTATATTTGCATAACAACGTCTCGAAAAACCACGTTCGTCAACATACTCAGCAAGCATTCTTCCAGTTAATAAAGCAATCGGAGGAAAAATCGGTAATATATACGGAATTAATTTTGAATTAGATATCGAAAAAAATGCGAATATAGTACAAATCCATGATAATAGAAATAAATTATCTGGTGATTTTTCTTTTATAGATTTACGTATACTTTCTAAGCTTAATCCAGTCCATGGCAGCAGACCAGCAATAACGATTGGAATAAAAAACCATACTGGTTGATATCTGCAATGGGCGTGTGTAGTATAGCGCACAAAATGCTCATAAATAAGATAAAAATAAGCAAACCCTGGATTACGCTGCTCGCATATAACATGCCATGGTATTGTGATTAGTAAAAACAAGATAATGCCAGGAATGTAGATAGACTTCTTAACTATACTATACTTATCACGTAATGAAAATTTGTTATTAATCACAAGCCATACCAATATTACAATTGCAGGCAAAACTATTCCGACTAGTCCTTTTGCTAAAACAGCTAACCCAGAAAATGTATAAAACAGCAGTAACAATTTTTTCTGTCCGATGCTACATTGCTTCGCAAACGCTAGGAAATAGCAAAATATCGCAGCAGACATAAATACAGACAATGATAAGTCTAAGTTAATAAATCTCGACTGGATATAATATAATAATGTTGTAGCTAACACGCCACCGGAAATGATAGCTGTTCGTATCCCATATGCGTAGAATGCTGCAAGCATGAGAGCAACACATCCAAATACAGCTAAAGCCACTTCAACAATTCTCATTTTAGAAAATGAAATCCCAAATGCCTTTATAGCCGCGGCTTCCATCCAGTAAAATAGTGGAGGTTTTTCAAAGTATTTTACGCCGTTTAATCTTGGCGTAACAAAATCGTTTGTCTCAGCCATTTCTCGGGATATCTCTACATATCGACTTTCATCTGGCGATGCGAAACGCCTATCACCTATTTCAATTTGAAAAAACAACGCTATTAGCACAGCAAAAAACACGATTACTCGAAATGAGGAGTTTTTTAAACTTTCAAAAGATAAAAATTTCACGATTTTTCCCAAACTTTATGGAGCGGGTGAAGGGAATCGGACCCTCGTCTTAAGCTTGGGAAGCTCACGCTCTACCATTGAGCTACACCCGCGTTGTTCATCTGAGATGATAGCAGATAGCGAAGCATAATTCAACTATTTTTTAATTTGTGCAAAGATCGCTACATGCTTCCGACTATTCTAGGCCTGCTATTATTTCCGATAGATATCAACACCTTCTGGCCAGGGCCGTAAATTACATCTTTCCCCTGCACAAACGTGTACATTTCACCATTGTTAAGTTTAACGACGTATTCCACCGCGTTTTGCTTGGATAGCTTTTCTTGCGCTAACGCACCTGCGGTTGCTCCGCCAACAGCACCGAGAGCCGTAGTGACAGCGCGTCCTCGTCCTCCTCCGACAGCATTACCTAGCACACCGCCAAGAGCACCACCGACCAATAGACCAGCAGTATTATCAACCATACTTTCAGAGTCTTTTACTGTAACACCGCGAACACTTACAACAGTCCCCTCATAAGTCTTACTGATAGAATCAATATTCGCGCTAGTATATACGTTGCTGTCTATATCCCGCGCACATCCGCATAGTACGAACACCGTGCACACAGTTATAAAACTCTTCATAGTAACCTCATACCTAATTTCATCCTACATTATATTACTGTTTCCAGTCAAACACCACTATAAAATCACAAGTATTAATTTTTAATATTCCTAAAAACATACACTGTATACATAAATCGATTAAAACACACATATTTTACGTTCGTTAATTTGCGCAACTGTTCATAAAGTACTTGACGTTAGTACGCACATGGTGATATAATCCGCCACGTGGTTTGGGCGACTAGCTCAGTTGGTAGAGCAACTGACTCTTAATCAGTGGGTCGTAGGTTCGAATCCTACGTCGCCCACCATTCTTGGTCTCATTTTGTCTCCGTAGTTACTGCATAGACTGTCGCTAACACGAGAGCCTGTGCGTACTTTTTTGTCAGAATTTAAGAACAATGCTTTGTAATCTAAATAGTTACAGTAAAGATTTTCGTCAGCGTACGTTAAGTTCGAAGTTTAAGTAAGATTCCGAGAAAAATATCACTCTTTTTGGCACTATGTAATAGTATCCTGAAAAAGAAAAATCTATTTTATACTTTTCATTAATCTTTTTTTACCATATTTGGCTATAATCATCGTATTAATTATGGAGTATACTATGCGAACAATTTATTTTATATTATCCTGTGCTTTTTTGTGTTCTTCGAGTAATTGTACTGAATTTGGTTATTATTGCGGTAAATGGGTGCGAGTAGTCGCCACCACCGCAGAGAACGCTACGCTTAAAGAGAAAGTCGAAAAACAGGGAAAATATTATTCGATGGGACATGATGGCGCCCAAAGCCGGCCAGTTAATTTGACAACAAATGACTTGTATTATTATATAAAAGCTAAAGGAACTGTAAAAACTGAAAAAAGTAGCGAAGATAACAAGAAAAACGTGTTAACACTCATTAACTCGCTGCTTAATCATCAAATCGTTTGTAATGTAGAGAAGAAGATGAAGGAAACAGGCAAAGGAAGCGAAAACGACAAAGAAGAAAAAATAAATGAAGAAAAAATAAAAGAAAAAACAACTCTTGCTGTTCACCTCGTTAACAAAGGCCACTATGGATTCTTACCTTTCAAACCACTTGATCCTAAAAATTTAAGAAAAGAATATAAGGGAAAAACATTAGTTGATCGCCTAGAGGTGAATGAACCGAGATCTTACTTCTCTCCTGCGACTAAAGTACAGGAACTAGCAAGCGAGTATTCAAAAATAATACAACTCAGATTAAATGATCTATTCTTTCCTGGAGTAGTATCTGCTACTTTAAAAGAAGATACCAAACATGCTGATGCGTACAACGCTGTGTATAACGAAATGTTAAAGGAAGCAAAATATCTAATATCAGATGTCAGAGACGACAATTATGTCGCAGAAGAGATAGACCATGACAGCAAAAATCAAACTATTAGAATTATTGCACAGCCAGCAGATTTAAAGGGCCAAATGCGAGATGGCTTGCAACCAAGTGCTGATAAAACAAGCTACATAAACGTAGGCAAAAGAATATGCATATACATACAAGTTAACGACGGGAAGATAGAAATAAAAACTATATTCCCGTGTCGCAATTTAGATTCACTACATAATGAGGTTAATCTGTTGTTAAACCCCCTGGAGAAGAAGAACGAGAGGATGACCCCGAAGAAGAAGAACGAGACGCAAACTGATTAGCTAGTTTAATCAATGCGTCATGGAACACAGTGGTAAGTTCTTCTAATAACTGGTGCGGTCTATCTGGCAGTTGATAACAAAAAGTAGAAAACGCACTCGAGTCACTTCCATCAAATAAACTCAAACACGTACTAGCAACTCTGTCTATAGTGTCTTGATCTGGAAGAGCATGCCGCCAAATCGTATCATCTATTAAATCATACATGATTGACTCTGCTCTTTCATATTTCTCCCGAAACGAAAAAGAATCATCATTCATAGAAAATGTACTGTCTACACATAAAAATAAAAATGATAAAACAATCAAAAACTTATTCATTTTCTTATACTCTTTTATTGAACCTACCTGATTGTAACAAAAATTTTTAGCTTGTAAAACTTTTAATTTCTAAAAGAATAAATCGTATTTTACTAATTTTCATAATGACACAAAATAAATTAATAAAAATTTCACTTAGCATTAAGTTATGATATTCGTCAGAGATTACGCAATATACATCAATTTTTAGTTTTTTTATATCATACGAAAATCTAATATGTCATCAGCGTATCAAAACGTCAATTAAGTTCATGTTTACTGTTCGCTTGCCGTTCCAGTCATTTATAAAAAATGAGCCTAAAACATCCAACAACGATTGCTTTGCTTTATTCGATAACAAAATACGTCCTAACGCAGTATCAACGTTGTTAAATGAAACACAGCGTATCGTATTGCCCTGCTCATCAGCGAATGTAATAGATAAATGTTTTTTGTTTTTGCCAATAATGGAGATGGATTTAAGCATTACATTGCTTAAAATAAACTTTGGAACAGGATTCCCTACTCCAAATGGAGCAAGTTTTGATAGTTCGCGAATAAAGTCTAATGTAAGTGACTTTATAACTGTGTATCCATCACATATATATTCCTTAACAGATTTAGTATCACTAATCTCTGCTTCTAAAAATTTGATGAAATCTTGTATATTATTTTTGTGTATTGAAAATCCTGCGGCCATCTTATGGCCACCGCCTTTCAGTAAAATACCTCTTTCAACAGCAGATCTTATCAATGATGAAATATCTATACCTGGAACAGACCTTGCTGAGCCGTGTCCAATACAATCATCATTGAACGAAATAATAAACGTTGGCACATTTTGTGCTTCTTTCAATTTACCAGCGATAATACCGATAACTCCAACAGGCCAATTTTTGTCGTATGCGCATATAAATTTATGAGTAATATCTTCACAATTAATTTGTTCTAATATAATAGATTCTAATGCCTGCCTTCTACGATTTTGCTCTACTATGTCATTTACTATAAACTCCGCTTCGTCGCTACAATTGCATGTTAGCAATTTAAAACTCAATTCTGCGGATGAAAGACGACCTGGTGCATTTAACATTGGGCCGATAAAGAAACTAAATATCTCTTCATTTATCGACGCAATATTTAACTTTTGTAGCAAAGCTTTTAAGCCAACATTTATTGTATGTTTTATTTCTCGTAAACCGACTGTTACAAGCGCTCTATTTATTCCTACAATAGGCATTGCGTCACATACAGTTCCTAATGCGACTAAATCAAGATACTGTTTTAGATTTGGTTCTATTTTTTGTGCGAAAGCGTTATTCTCTCGCAGTTTTCTGTTTAAAGCAACTATAAATAAAAATGTAACGCCAGCAGCACATAGAACTTTTAATTCCTCATTATTTTGATCTGGCCGATGCGGATTAATTAATGCACTTACATTTGGAATACGATCCATAGAATGGTGATCAATTATTACAATATCTCTATCTTTAGCATACTCTATTGTGTCGTATGCCGTAGAGCCATTATCTAGCGTGATAATTAAATTTTCGTCGAATTTATCTAAAATAGCCTTATTAATACCATACCCATCATTTATTCTATGTGGAATATATGTTTTAAAATGAAAAACACCAATATCATGCAAATAATTCGTCAATAATGCGCTAGACGTCACTCCATCAACATCATAGTCTCCTATGATCAGAAAATCTTCTTTGTTGATTATCGCTGAATATACACGTCCAACACCAGCTTGCATATCCAGTAATACATCAGGATTCGGAATGAAACGCCTTAACGTTGGCTGCAAGAAATCTAGATGTTCATTATCAGCAATACCTCTAATTTTCAGCAGTCTTTCAACAAGATTACAATCTGAATCATTATCATTAATGATCCAATGGCAACCTGTAGAAGACTTTATTAACATTAAATTTTTTCACCTATGCGCACAACTTCCCAATCTAGCGATACACCTGTCGAATTTTTCACTCTACGAGCAACTTCTTCTCCAAGTTCTTCTATTTCAGATGCCGTAGCTTTGCCGGTATTTACTATGAAATTGCAATGCACATCAGAGACCATTGCTCCTCCTACCTTTAATCCGCGGCAACCGGCTCTATCTATTAGTTGCCACGCTTTCTCTTCACTATTCAATGGGTTCTTGAAAAACGAACCACATGATCTATACATAACTGCTTGTGACATCTTACGTTTTAATATGAACTCATGCATCTTTTTCGATACTGTCGCAGTATCAGAACGAACACCTTTTAACCAACATCTTGTGATTACTACATCGCGTATTGAGGTGTTTCTATAACTGAAATCGATATTATTTTTTGTTAACCATTTACAAGTTCCAGAAAGGTCAATAGCTTCAGCTTCAATAAATATATCCGCAATACTTGCGCCATAACAGCCTGCATTAGAAATCAATGCGCCACCAACACTTCCAGGGATTGTAGACAGAAATTCAAATCCAGATAAACCATTGTCAGCAACCTTGTTTGAAAGCTTTGTTAGAGCACATGCAGCGCCAACCTCGACTATGTTATCGTTAATAAATATATTTTCAAAAGATGCACATAATTTAATTACAATGCCTCTGACGCCACCATCTCTTATTAGCAAATTAGAGCAAGCTCCAATTACTGTAACAGGTATATCCTTTTCTTTTTCTCTCAAAAAAAATGTCAAATCATCCATATCTTTTGGTACGAATAGGATGTCTGCTTTTCCTCCTACTCCGAAAAAAGAAAATTTATCAAGAGGAGCGTTGAAATACAACTCGCCAGCAACCTCAGGAACGTCATTTTTGCAATACGACACTTTCATTTCTTTCAAATAAACTTCTTGCTATTGAGGATATATCTCCAGCACCAAGAAATAGCACGATATCTTTTTTTGTCACATTCTTTTCAAGAATCTGTTTCACACTTGAAAAATCATCTAATGCAAAAATTGATTGGTGACCAATTTTTTGTGCTACACTAACCAAACGGCAATGATCTACTCCGTCTATTTCAGATTCACCAGCAGAATAAACCGGCATTACATACACATTATCTGCCAATAATAATGCTGCAGCAAACTCATTCAAAAAGCTATTAAGTCTGGTGTAGCGATGAGGTTGCACGACAGCAAAAATCTTCCCTCTAGATACAGTTCTTGCAGCTTCAAAAACAGCTCTTATCTCCACAGGGTGATGCCCGTAATCATCAATTATTGCTGCGCCATTGATGCTTCCTATTTTCGTGAACCTGCGATTTACGCCACTAAATGATGCGAAGCATCTCCTTACAGCATCTGCGTCTAGCTTTAACTCTACAGCTATTGCAACGGCAGCAAGAGAATTCTGAACATTATGTTCACCTACCATCTGTAGTTTAAAATTCCTCCACTCAGACACGTCACATATCCCATGTCTTCGTACCACCGAGTCTGAAAATTCCACATCAAATGTAGCGAATCCATCACTGAGGCATAAATTTTTGCATCTTATTTCAGCACCGTCAGACATTCCGTATGAAATCACTCTTTTGTCTGTAATCTGTTGCATCAAATCTCTTGTGACTGGATGGTCTGCGCATAAGACAGCAGCTCCATAAAATGGTATTTTTTCTATAAATTCTGCAAAGCCACTTTTAAGATCATCAAAATTTGAAAAATTATCAGTGTGATCCATGTCGATATTTGTAACAACAGCAATTGTCGGTGTTAGCTTATTGAATGAACCATCAGATTCATCCGCTTCAACGACAATCCAATCTCCGCTTCCCAACCTAGCATTGCTTCCATATGCATTTATAATACCACCGTTGATTACTGTAGGCGACATATTAGCTGTGTCCTGCAAATGAGCTATTAAAGAAGTCGTCGTAGTTTTTCCATGCGTTCCTGCTACGGCAATCGACCTTTTAAGTTTCATTAATTCCCCAAGCATTTCTGCGCGTTTTATTACAGGAATTCCTAACTTCCTAGCTTCCTGCAATTCTTTATTGTCGTCCTTAATACACGACGAATGAACAACGACAGAACTATTATGTACATTTTCTGAACAGTGACCATAGAACACTCTTATACCTAAACGTTCCAATCTTTTTGTAAGTGTCGATTGCTTGATATCGCTTCCTTGCACAGAGTATCCAAGGTTGTTCAATATTTCAGCGATACCACTCATTCCTATTCCGCCTATTCCAACAAAGTGTATGACGCCAATACTGGTAGGAAACAATCTCATTTCGTTTCTCCTTCAATCATAGATTTTACGTATGTTGCTAACTCAATATTAGCTTGAGGACGTCTGCAGCGCAACATATTTATCGCAGCCAGAGCAAGCTGATCTTTTGCATAAATAAAATCTTCGATTTTTGCTGCAAGTTTCGTAGACGCAGATGAGTCTTCGTTAATGACCCAAGCCGCTCCGATGTTTTCTAAACGCTCAGCATTTCGTCTCTGATGGTCATTCATCGCATGAGAATATGGAACTAATATCGCAGGTCTGCCAACTGTCATTAATTCACTCAACGTAGATGCCCCAGATCTACAAACTACTAAACTTGAATATTCAAGCATAAGTGGCATATCTTTAATGAATTCAAAGAGCTTGTACTGAACTCCTAAGCTATCGTACACATTACTTAAACTCTCGACCTGATTTCCTACTATCTGCTGTACTATTGCTAATTTTTTTCTTACTGAGACAGGAAGTATACTAATAGCAGTACTCAAAATACCTGCGAAACTTGCAGCGCCTTGACTTCCAGATATCACAGTTATTACAAACTTCCCGTCACGTACAGGCATATAAATCGCAGCAGCTTTTGCTTGAATCTCTTTTCTTACTGGAGTAGCGACGTTTTCTACTGTTGGTAAGTTTACAGGAAAATTAGACGTTACTTTAATGCCAAACAAAGACAGTAGCCTGTTTGCTCTTCCTAGAACAGCATTTTGCTCATGAGCCAAAACTTTGATGTTCATCGCTCTTGCTAGTAAAAGCGGCAATACTGTCATTAAGCCTCCGAAACCAACTACAACTTTCGGTCTATTTTTTCCCCAAGCAATGCGAAGCGCAACAACTATTCTTACTGCATTAGCAATAGATTTAAAAATAGATTTCGCCTTAAATGATACTTCTGGTATTTTTTGATATTTCACCTGTGTATTGTTGCAAAAACGCGAGCCTCTACCATCTGTCAGTAGCATGCTACTATATCCAATTGATGCTAATTGTTCACACAATGCTAAGGCGGGAAAAACATGACCGCCAGTACCACCAGCACACACGACGACTTGCATAACTACTTGATCTTACCTTTCATCTGGCATCGTATGCCGTCAGCTTTTTGAGCCCAAATACTAGTTTTGAATAACCTTTTTAATTCACTGTACGCATTTTCAGCTTGTTTATACAGACCCATAGCAGCGTAGCATTCAAGCATCCTATACAGAGCCTCCGGTGCTTGATTAGTATGAGGAAATGTAGCTATCACAACAGAATATCTATTCACTGCAGCTACTAAATTTTTTTCCTGAAGTTGATAATATTTTGCGACATTCATCTCGCTTGCAGCTAACGCATTATCAAGTTTCATTAGCATCTTTTCTGATTCTCTTGCATAATCTGACTTAGGAAATTTCTCGATAATGTCGATAAAGACAGATTTCGCCTGCAAAGTTTCAGTTTGACTACGGCCAACTTTGCAAACCTGTTGCAAAAAACACAGACCTCTTAGATACATAGCATAGACTAATAGCTCATGCGTTGGGTTATATTTTATAAACATTTCAAGTTTACGTACAGCATCATTGTATTTTTTTGAACAATACAGCGCATACGCCTCGAAAACTTGTGAATTTGCGGCAGAAGATGAGTAAGGGTACAAATCATCGACAGATTTAAACGCAACAGCGGCATCATCAAACGACTTGTTTTCCAACATAGAAAAACCGTCTTCAACTATTTTAGAAATCTTCTTATTTCGATAATTTTCAACCGTGAGTTTATTTGTGCAGGACGTCAATGTGATGAATGCAGCAATAAAAAAAACGCTATTCGACAACATCAACAAACACCCAGTATAAAAACTTTAGCAGTATACATATGTACGAAAAAAATGTCAATAAAAACCTTGCGAGATGTATTGGAATATACAGATTTATACTGATAGCTCGAGTTTTTAACTATGCGAATGCTCGTGCTCACGACGGCATTTTTGCAGGAGTACATTATGTAGATTTGGATAGCAATATTTTGTAGATGTAGTT
The DNA here is from genome assembly GCA_964566185.1 of uncultured Alphaproteobacteria bacterium. Taxonomy (GTDB): domain Bacteria; phylum Pseudomonadota; class Alphaproteobacteria; order UBA3830; family CAYLKK01; genus CAZMHS01. The sequence goes on along the minus strand of CAZMHS010000012.1, from coordinate 6,854 downwards.
GTCGCGATGCGATGTTATTGAAAACCACGACTCGTTTCCGCACATTGTGATAACTACAGTTATATTGCACAAATCATAAGCTTTTGTTTATTTGAGCTCCAGAGCAACGACAACGTCAATTGATGCAATTTAAATAAAAAGCATATAAAAAGTGATAGATAAGACTTGACACAAGAACAGTAAGCTGCGATAACAGTACCGTTTTTGTAGGAAAGAATGATGGCTATAATAAAAAAAAATAGAGAATTTGTACTGGCAACGTTTACCTGCCTTGCAATTTCTCAGACGAATGCAACTCAAACCGAACACTTAACAAGCGACGATAATATTTTACAAAATTTTGTAAAATACTCGATACAAACACGGTGCGATACCACCCAAGAAATTGTCGATAAAGCATATTCAGATGCCGTCACTGCTCTTAGAGCATGCAACAACTATGCAAGAAATATGGAGACAGTTGATTCCTTAAAAGAGCGCTTTGAGGTATTTCTTAATAAACAAAAAATCGATAAGAGTGTTTTATACAAAATGCCTGTTTACGAACTGGAGTGCGACGCAACAGATATAACGTTTTCTAATTATTTTCGTCTGCCGTACGATTTTTCATTAATTGAATATTTGCACGGCGTGAAACAAGGCGTTATAATGCCATCTCCAGAACAAAGCAGAAAGATATTCGATTCACCGTCTAATTGTGTTTCGACGCTTCCAATAGGTTTTATTCCAAGCAACGGTCAAAAATTCGCACCCGACATCTGTTTTGGCAAAAATGGCTTGCGAATGCATTACATTGTCGAGTCTGTTCCAATATATTTTGCCCACGAATTTGGTCACTACTACTTTGATACCATTGATCCAGACATTAATGTGAAATATAGCAACGCAGAGTGTCGACTTCTCAACGCTAGCAAACCAGAAGATAATAACACTAATCTGCGGGAATATGTTGGGCTCAATCTTTGCGAAGAAGTTCCAACATGGATTCTAGAGTTTAAGTACATTCTTGAGCACGAAGAAGAATTAAAAACAGGCGACGCCGGTGTTGTTATTGACCGTGCATGTAATTTGTTAAATCCAGAATTCGATCGCGCAACTTACAGATTGATGAATTTAGCTTTATCGTTAGCATCCTTAGAAAAAAGCCTCAAAGATACACTTAGAGACACGATGACGCAGTTAAGGTATCTATGGAAAGATAAAAACGTCGCAGATGAATTAGAAAGGCTTGAATTTGATGAAAACGCAATTTCTAAAGATTTTGGTATTAGTTTTGATACAAAACGTAAAGTTTATGTAGCAAAATATAATGCAAATAATAACTTAAATATTATAAAGCGGTGGTTAGGAAAGATAGGGTATAGCAATGCGCAAGATACAGTACAAAAGATCAAAGATTTCATAAAAGAGGCATGCGCAGCAACGGGAAAAAACGTATAAATAATTATTGCCGAGTTTTTTAACGCAACGCTCGTATTGCGATTTTTTGTCGTCAATCGAGCGTTACTGTTACCAACTTACGATTCATCTCACATTTGAATATAGTCAACTGACATCTTGAAAATCAAACATGATTTAGTATAATATAAATACCTGATTTATTGTATTATGCAAGGCAATTATGTACATTTTTAGTGAATATAGGCGTTTGTTAGCTGAATTGCTCGTAGATTGGCAATTAGACGGTAATGTAAGTGTTGAAAAACCAAAAGATAAAAAATTTGGAGATTTAACAACTAATATTGCGATGCTTATAGCAAAATCAAAACACGAAAACCCGATGACAGTAGCAAAAGAGGTAATTAACGTATTGTCTACAGATTTTCGCTTTGAGAATGTGTCTGTGGCTGCGCCTGGTTTTATCAATTGGCGAGTACCGAGACACATGCTCTTTCAGCAATTAAAATTCATACTTACGACAGATTATGGGCGTTCTAGTATTGGACTTGGTCAAAAAATTAATATTGAATACGTATCAGCAAATCCAACAGGGCCGCTGCATGCTGGTCACGCACGAAGTGCCGTAGTTGGTGATGCGTTGGCTAACTTGCTGTCGTATGTTGGATATAATGTCACAAAAGAATATTACATTAACGACGCCGGGAGACAAATTGACAATCTCGCAAAATCGCTACATTTTAGGTACATGCAAATCGTCGATCCAGATAACACTCCGCGTGAGCCAACAGATGATATGTATCCTGGCGAATATCTAGTAGATTTAGCTCGGAAACTCGTTTCTGAGTATGGCGATGCTTTTAAATACAAATCTGATTGGCTAGAGCTGTTTAAATCGTTCGCTGTCAGTAATATGATGGATATGATTAAATCAGATTTAAAAGCTCTAGGTATACAGCATGACGTGTTTTCTTCAGAAAAATCAATTGTAGAATTAGGAAAAGTTGATGAATGCATTAAGTACTTAGGCGAATTAGGATTAACATATCATGGAGTTTTACCAAAGCCAAAAGGAAAGCTTTTAGATGATTGGGAAGAACGAGAGCAGCTATTGTTTAAATCAACAGAATTTGGAGATTCCGTTGATCGCCCACTAGTGAAATCTGATGGAACGTGGACGTATTTTGCAACTGATATAGCTTATCATTTTGATAAATTCAATCGAGGCTTCACTGATATGATTGATTTTTGGGGAGCTGATCACGGTGGATACATTGTGAGGATGACCGCCGCAACACGTGCTGTTACGCAAGAAAAAGCTAAATTATCAGTAAAAATATGTCAACTCGTAAAATTTTCAGAAAACGGCCAAGATGTAAAGATGTCTAAAAGAGCTGGTACGTTCATTACGGTAAAAGATATTATAGATAAAGTAGGCAAAGATATCATACGTTTCATAATGCTAACAAGGCGCGATGATGCCACTTTGGAATTTGATTTTGCAAAGGTTGTTGAGCAAAGCAAAGATAACCCTGTATTCTACGTGCAATACGCGTTAGCTAGAACGTATTCCGTACTTAATAATTTTTCAAATATTTTTGGAAAGCCTGATTTTAGTGATATAGATTTTGAACAAATTAGTTCAAAAGATGAGTTGGAGTTATTATTGCTTTTGACGGATTGGCCTCGTCAGGTTGAGTTAGCGGCATTGCATAGAGAGCCACATAGGATTGCGTTTTTCCTCACTAGTATAGCATCAGAATTTCATGCACTTTGGAATGCAGGTAAGAGCAATTCGTCTCTACGATTTATCGATGCCCAAAATAAAGCTGTGAGCCTGTCGAAATTGGCATTAGTTGTAGCTACGCAAAAAGTTTTAGAGTGTGGACTGCGTATCATCGGTGTAACTGCAGTAAAGGAATTACGCTAATGCCTCCATTTATCCAAGAAGAAGTAGAACAACGCAAAGGAGGAGACGAAAGTACAAGTACGCTCGACATAGATTTATCTAAGCTAAATATAGAAACGATTTCAGCTCAAGAAATCGTAAAGAACATTGATTGTGATGACAGCTCACTGTTTGATGAAGAATCGAGTCTGCTAAATATTCTGAAAGACAGAAAGTTGGTAATGATTGGTGCCGCTATCTCAGTGCTAACGTCTGCTTGCTTGCTATTGTATACAACGACAAAAGAAGATACGGTAGAAATAGAAGAGCTACCAACGATAAAAGCTGATTATCGGCCAATAAAAGAGCGTGTAGAAAGAAATAACTCACAGCAAGACAAAAAAATATATACATACCTTACATCAGAAAAAGATGGAAGAGAGCAACGTGTACAAAAAAGTGAAAGCGTTATTTCGATAAAAGAATTGAACAATTCGAAGTTAACAGAAGCAGATAAACAAATGATTTTAAAAGCATTTGATGATTTAGCACCAAATGCGGACAGGCGTAAGCACTCGCGTCGCAAAAATCAAGCCGTAAAACAAAACTCTGTTCAAGATAAACAAATTGCAAAAAACGTTGAGATACAAAAAGATATACCGAATGAACGAATTGGGAAAAAAGAATATTCTAACCAACAGGACTCCTCAAAAAATATTCAACACAGAACCAAGAGAAAGCGAACTGAAAATTTAACGAATTTTATTAATGAACATAATTCGATATATCGGCATGAGCTAAATAATAAAAAACAAAATAAAATCGCAAAGTTAGAAACAAAGAACCAGAAGAATGGTTTTTTTGTGCAGATTGCCTCGTTACCAACTTTTGCTGATGCGAAACGTGAACATTTCCGACTAAAGTCGACTTATCGAATTTTAAATTCTTTGCCGTACAAAATTAATACAGCAAATGTAGGTGGAGCTGTGAAGTATAGAGTGATGATCGGTCCTTTCAGATCTAGGAGTGAAGCTGATCGTATCGTCACAAGAATGAAACAAGAAGGCTTGAGAGTAGTATGGTGAAAAGTGTATTTTTTTTTAACGAACCATCGCATCAATATTTTCTTTCATGCTTAAATAAGAACGCTTCAGATATCTAGAGATAATGCGATCTATATGATATAATGGAGCATTCTTAGTTTGGGTGTTTTAGTGTTTTTGACTGAATCTTTTTTCGATAATTTATTCAAACAGTATCCTCAATTCTTTAATGCAGAAAAGCTATCAAAGCTCTCTGTTATTGCTGCTGTATTTACATCGTTAACGTTGATTATACTTAAGTTTTTAGCTTGGCGAGTTACAGCATCGTTTACAATTCAAGCATCGTTACTTGATTCTGCAATGGACGCCATTACGTCTTTCTTTGCTGTTGTTGCGTTGATGTATTCATTTAAAAAAGCTGACGCTGACCATGGTTTCGGACATGGAAAAATAGAAGGAATAGTGTCACTTGTACAGGTAGTATTTATGACTATTGCGTGTTGTAGCTTACTGAAAGACGCGTGGGATGGTTTTAATGGAACTGGAGATACTATTGATTATCCAATTGTTGGAATAATAGTAATGACAATATCATCTGCTATAGTTTATACTTTAGTAAAATTTCAGAGCTATGTAGCGCAGAAAACGCATTCAACTGTTGTTGAGAGCGATTCCATACACTATGCCGCAGATTTGTATATGAATATAGGTGCAATGTTTTCATTCGTACTGTCAAATTTCATACCATATTTAGATGCTGTATGTGGAATAGCTGTATGCATTTATGTAATGATTGGTATCATCAAAGTATTTTCTACAGCAATGGCAGATTTAATGGATGCTGAGTTACCAGAATCCGAGCGCAATGCTATAAAAAATTTAGTAGAGAATAACAGCGATGTTATTAAACTAATACATATTAAAACTCGCAGATCTGGAACGAAAAAAATAGCACATATTGACGTTATAATAAATAAAAACCACACGTTCGTTGATGCGCATAATATCTCGAAAAGAATTGAAGAGAGTGTTTCGGCATTATTTTTCCACTCTGAAATCGTTGTAAGAGTAATTCCGAGTGAATAATTTATGCATTCGTGTTATTTTTTTTCTCATGAATTGCCTAAGGTATGTGCGCTCCTTCCGAAAAAATTGTTACCGTATATACAACTTAGTCGGCCATATCATTTCGCTGGAGGTGTTGTACCATGCTTGGTTGGACTTCAATTCGTAGGAACGCGGTTTGATGCTCTGTACTGGCATGTACTATTTTTATGTGGAGCGTTCTTGATACTTGGCGCTGGAGCGACTATAAACGATATACTAGATGCAAAAATAGATAAAAGTTACCATCGGTCGATAAGTCGCCCAATTGTATCAGGCCGCTTATCAGCAAATACGGCAGTGCTCTATTTTCTAATACAACTTGTTCTCGCATTCTTCATTTGGTTACAATTACCAAATGAAATAAAAATTATGACATTTCTCGAACTTGTTTTTGTATGCTTGTACCCATTAATGAAGCGAATTACAAATTTTTCTCAAATATACCTTGGACTGATCGCTGGAGCACCGTGTATATTTCCGTACTATTTATTTGAAAGAAAAATAGATATTAGTATTGTGAGCCTATGGCTTGCTTTATCAATTCACTGCATAATATTTGATACTTTCTTTGAATATGCTGAGTATTTCCATAATAAATCAATCAAAGCTAAATCTATTGCTATTCTTATAGGCGCAAAGCCAAAAATATTTCTTTCTTCTTGCATTGTCATGTGCCTCTTTTTTCTAATAATAGCTGGTATATTTTCTGAAAAAGGTAGTATATATTACCTAGCGTCGTTCTTTAGTATGGCGTACATATTTTATAATGTATATAGCGCTGATATGCAAAATCAGTCCGGTTGCCTAAAAAATTTTTTGCGTATTCAATTGTCTAGCGTTATTATTTTTCTCGGGGCTATGGCTAATTATTATGTTAGTTAGATTACTTATAATATTAATTAAGTTATATCGGCATACTGCTCCAGCGCATGTACGATGCTGTTGTAAGTTTGTGCCAACGTGCTCAGAATACGCTATACTAGCGCTGCAAAAGTATCAGTTTATACGAGCCGTTGTAAAGATAATAATACGCTTAATAAAGTGTTCTCCTATTTCTCGCGGTGGAGTAGATTACCCGTAATTTTTAATTTATAAAACTCTTAATTTATGCAAATTAGTAAGTCAATCTTCTTTTGTAGCGACGTTAATTTTTGGAGTGTTTCACGTTAGCAATTAATTTTTGCAATGTATGTTAAGATTTACATAAAAAAATGCTTTATTGTGGTTACGTAATCTATAGAAAACTAAAAAATTGCTAAATTCATCATCAACAGATAGTACTATAAATTGCATTGATTATATGAATTTATCCTGTCTTTAATTCGCTTGACATACTAAATTTTTTAGTATAGAATGGAATTGTTGCCTAGATAGCTCAGTCGGTAGAGCAGAGGCCTGAAAAGCCTCGTGTCGGCGGT
>CAZMHS010000011.1:0-27056 GCA_964566185.1 uncultured Alphaproteobacteria bacterium | reverse complement strand
CTGCCCTTTATATTCATTTTCGTATAACCCGCAGGAATATCCGACCGACCGCCACCATTCTGTTTCTGCTGTGTAGGCGGAACATTCGAAGTATTCGTCTTCAGCACACCGTTCTCATAAACCATTGCAGCAACCTCAACATTAGCATCTGCTTCGCTCATACCGCCTGTTACAAGCTCTGCAATTTTATCCAACCTTAATTGCGCTTCTATTCCCAAAGGTTTCATTAAGTTAAACGTTTTATCATCAAGAATTTTACGATGGTGTTGGCCGTTGAGGTAAGGATTAACGAAGCGGTGGAAATCGTCGGATATGGACTTATTCTGATCTAAAAACTTTTTTAACTCCTCGACATTGTCGAATTTTTCCAAATTTTCGCTGCCTGCGTAAGAATTAACGTATAGATTCCAGAATTTCATCTTGTCGTCTAGCACAGCTTCGTTCGAGCGTTCTAGTATTCTATATTTGTGTACATCGTAGCCGACGAAGCCGAGCGCATTTAATTGCTTGCTACAATCTTTCATTGTTGCTTCGTTAGTTCTTGAGTCAATGTACTTAGTTTTTAATGCTGTTGCATATGCTGTCATTTCATCAGTGCTTGTCGCGTCATGCAGAGCATCTATTTTTTGTGCACATGACAGCATTTCATTCAACAGCGGAATTTCTTCCGACAATGATACAGCATTTCTTAAAGTCATCTCTACCGGCGCATACCATGCGTAACAAATCGCTTCAAATAAATTCCAAGAATAGCTATTTATAAACTCATTACACAGCGTGCCATCTCCATGATTGTGGATTTTTAACAGTTCTATCGTCAGACAGCCTAATAGAAACTTACGCTTCTGCTGGTCTGTTAGGTCTAAAAAATCTCCGTCTAATTCTATCCTATTACCGTGATCAACTTTTAACAGATACTCTGTTTCTAATAACCATTTCGCCGAGTCTGTGTATTTGCTTAGCGAACGCTTTTCACATTCTTTACCATTCTTTAAGTCTGTGAGCAATTTGCTGTCATCTTCTCCTCTCGTGCGCTTTATATGATACAAACATCTTTCCAGAAAATTGTCCGTCCAGCTAATTAATCCGTCGAATGTATATTCCGCATTCTTATGGTCTTTCAGTATTTGAAGCGCTCTTTCTGATACTTGATTAAGTACTTCTCTCGCTGTGTTATCTGCTTTTGACAGTACTTGTCCTCTATAATACTCTGCTGTACTGTCACATTCCATGCTTGTTGCTAATTCTATTGTGCATGTTGACAGTAAATATATCGCTCCTAACGATTTTATTACTGATTTTCTTTTCTTCATTTTTCACTCCTTAGAAAATATTCATACATATAGGATTGTATCACCATGCAACTTTGCATGCAAGATGTTAATTCTCTGTTAACTATTTTGCTCTTTTTTATCTCTTCATTCTAACTTCTTGCTGATCTTCTAGGATTTGTGTTTGGTTTTACGCTAGGTCTATTTGAATTTTATTACTTAAGTCTAGCTTCTGATTTTTATAAAAACGATAACAAAGTATTATAGTATCTGCAGTCCGAAGCGTTTTATATCTGTTTGTGGTTTGAATTGCCCAAATTGTATTGTATCAATTGCTTCGCAATGCTCGCATATGGCGTGCCAACTTGTGCTCTGCGAAAGACAATTTGAACATTGCCAGCAAATTTCATCTTCTATAATATCATCAACAAAATTGCCGTTAAGAATTTCTTGCGCTGATTGAGGCTTTGGATCATCTAGCAACAAGCACGTTTTATACATCAAATCATAAACGCACTTTCCTTTGTATATTCCAAATGCTCCTGTGAAATTACAATACGCATCAAAAACCTTATTGTTATCAAGTAACAACTTGCCGAATTCGAAATAACCAATCCACGAATCAGTATTCATCGTAACTAAATTATACCCTGCGTCGATTTTTTCATCGATTGATGTACACAAATCTATGTACATACTAAACAAATCAGGATGAGGTGAACACTTCCATGTTTGTTCTATACTTCTTTTGGCATCTTTTATGTTTTTTTGCTGTAAAACAACTTTAATATACTCGACAGCAATTGGTACAATTTCAGAAGATTCTTGATATGCATTCTTGAGCAACTCTAAATTTATTTCTCCAGTCGCACAGAATTCTTCATACATAACTATTGAACGCAAACGCTTTTTATTCGACGTTATTTTATCCACAACCTCATAAGCTTTTTGAAAATCTTTATTCAAGAGATTTATTACTAATAATCTTAAACTTAATTGCTCATAATCAGCAGATTTTTCAATGATAGTGTTTATTGAATCGGCTTCTAATGCTCTATCTCTTGATTGAACGGCTAATTTACATAAACTCGATGCTCCTAGCGAAGAATTTTTTTCAGCCGCTGAAGCGTTATGAAATAAAGCCTTTGCTTCGCAAAGATCACCCTTTAAAAATTGTATATGCCCACGTAACCAATAGCCTAAAGGAGATTTTTTTACATTTTTATGCAGTTTATTAAACGCCGTTTGTGCTTTTTTATGATCTTTTAAAAGAATCAGTGAAATAATTTCTTGAAGAGAATCTGTTAATTTCACGATACTCTGTTTATTTCTCTGATTAATATATGAATAAACTTTGATAATTATACGAGAAAATAATAAAACGGCTACGATAGTGACACTTAAATAAAATACACTGAATGAGTACGAAAAATTATTATGAGAAATATTTATTTCTCCGCCGATGTACGCTCCAATGCATAAAATTGCTATTGTCAAAATCACAAATAATATTTTAGTGAATTTATTCACAGATAGATCCTATAATATTTTTGTGACCGTTTATAAATGCGGATGCTAGCATTTTTTTACCACCAGAAGGTTGAATTTCCAAAATTCGTAAAAACGTGCCGTTTCCACATAAAACAACAAAATTTTCATTTACTATTGAACCGATTTTCATGCTGTTACTCATAACATCTTGAACGACTTCAGATGAAATGACTTTTATCCTATGGCCGCAAATAGTTGTCCACATATTTGGAGCAGGATGAAAAGCTCTGATATTTCTTTCTATGTCGTCAGCGTCACAAGACCAATCAATTTTTTCCATTTCTCTCGTTAATTTTCTAGCGATTGTTACTCCTTCTGACGGTTGCTTGCATGCGCGCTGCAGTTTATTCTCTAAATCAGACAATACATCAACGATCATATTAGCTCCTAGCTGAGATAATGAGTCTAACAGTACACCATACGTTGTTTGTTGCGTTATATCGACTTTTTTTACTTCAATTATATCGCCAGTATCCATGCCGCAATCCATTTTCATAATTGATATTCCTGATTCTTGATCTCCAGCCATAATCGCATGCTGAATAGGAGCTGCTCCTCGCCATCTTGGAAGAATCGAGGCATGGATATTAATACAACCATATTTAGGAACATTCAATATACTTTCTGGTAAGATAAAACCGTAAGCAGCAACTACAATAACATCTGGAGACATTTTGCGAATTTGCTGCACAACTTCATCATTTTTTAGTGTGCTCGGCGTATGCACAGTGATTCCATTCATTTCTGCGAATTGATGTACTGGTGATTTTTCTAAAACATGTTTTCTACCGACAGGTTTCGGGCGTTGCGTAAACACATTCTCTACTTTATGTCCAGAACGCATAATTGCTGCTAACGCCTCTTTTGCGAAATCAGGCGTTCCCATAAATACTACTGATTGTCTTGACATATAGCTTCCTTTTTCTGCGCAAAAAATGCTTTTATCGCAACCGAACGCATCTTTTTCGATAATCTATCAATGAACAATTTACCTTCTAGATGATCAAGCTCGTGCTGCACACAAACAGCGAGTAGATCGTTTGCTATTTGTTCAACATTAATACCATCAAGATTCGTATATCGAAATTTTATTGATTCGCTTCGTACGACATCTGCCCGAACACCAGGTAGAGACAAACATCCCTCATCAAATACTATTTGTTGTTCTGACCTAGCTGTGATCTTTGGATTTATCATAAAGAGAGGTTTTTCATGATTGTCGACTTGAATTACAACAATTCTTTGCAAAATCCCAATTTGCGGAGCTGCTAATCCAACACCGTTGTTGTGTTTCATGATTTTATACATTTCTTCACACAAAATTTTTGTCTCATGCGTGATAACGTCAACATATGCTGACTTCATTTTTAACAGATTATCTGGATACTGTAATACTTTCATCATTTTTTTCAATCCTAAGTTTATAGAACAAGTCTAACGACGTTTTCCCATCAACAGTTAGTTTCCATACAAGAGAATCTTGCGTTGTTCTTTTATGGCTTTCCTTTATCAATCTAGCGTTGCTTTGTTTGTCTGCGACATATACCGTCGCTTTTTCTGCTTTATTATTAGTTATCCTTACAGAGATGCTCATTTCACATATCTTGCTTGTAATATTTCTAACATCAAAGTAAGCTATACTAGCTATTATGTCTTCAGATTCGCCTATACGAACAGCGGCTTCTTCATCACCAATAATACCTCGCAAACATTGAATGCCAAGAAAACGTTGACCATCTTTACATGATGTCGCGTACACACCCATTGTATCATCGGATTTAACACAGTTAACTCGATCAAAATGGCTGATATTAAACGTAACAACAGAGCCGACCTTTAATTTCTTGTCGGTATGCTTTTTGGATGGCATGATTACCATATGTCCGTGGCTAGTCGGTAAACTGACACACTTATCCATCGCAATTACTGTAGAACTACCACGTTTTAATGACAACACTTCTGGACACTTAAAATTTGAGGAAGCATACAATCCGTTGTGATCACTCGCGTCTAAAGATGGTGCCGAAGTTTCAAATATTACATTAGCTTCTTTTATATCCCAATCTATACTATTTTTTAACATTGCATTTGTAGAGATGCTTGCTGTATTTTCATTTTCGTGGATATCTAAACGATACTCAGGTTTCCATGTAATGCCACTTGTAACGTATTGCAACTCTAATGTTACGTTCACATCCTCTTCACTGTAAATATGAGATTTAATAGCATTCTGCCTGACTATACATTGTGATAGAGATGTGCATCTACAATCTTCACTAGGGATAAACATTATCCTACCACCAGAGTATATGACAAGTGTGTGGCTATTTGTACTTGTATCAAACAATACATCGTTCAAGATCCCGCGACATTCATTCTTAGCATTATTTAAGAAAAAAACATGATTCCCTATGGAAGATTTTAGCAACTCACTTTTCGAGGACTGTTTTCTCATTAACTCATAACTAAGAACATTTATATTATGCGTAAATTCTGTGCATAACAACTTCACTGAGCTTAACTCTAATAGTGGTGAAATATCGTATATATATACAACATTCATTCCTCTTTTTAGGTGTAAAATTCGAGTGTCCCTTATTAAAGAAATTCCGCTGTTGTAGATGCAAATATCCAAATGCTCACTTTTAGTAGATTCTATAACAGCGCTATTCTCACTATGTGACTGTTTTTCAGATTCTCCGATTTTTACCACCTCACATTCCTCTGAACCATGGGAATCAGTAAAGCAATATATCATCAGAAAAATAGTATACAGTAAATGTTTCATACAACTATTTATCACTTGTTATTCTTTCTATCTGAACTCCGCAAGATCTTAGTTTTTTCTCAACAGACGCATAACCTCTATCAAGATGATGTAATCCACTAATTATCGTGTCTCCATACGCTGCAAGTGCTGCAATAATAAGGCTGAATGAGGCGCGTAAATCTGTAGCCATAACGTGAGTGCCAGATAATTTATCGACATTTTTAATAACGGCGGTTGATCCACATACTGATATATCTGCGCCCATTCGACACAATTCAGGAACGTGCATAAATCTATTTTCCCAAATGCTTTCAGTAATTACGGATTGTCCATTTGCTGTACAAAGTAAAGCCATAATCTGAGCCTGTAAATCCGTAGGGAAACCAGGATATACTTTTGTTTCTATAGCTAAAGGTTTAATCTCATTACTGCCAGAAACAATCAAACCTGATTCAGTAATTTCACAATCCATTCCTAGTTCAACAAGCTTAGCTATAGGATCAGATAACGTTGAAGTAAGGTCACTGCCGACTAACTCAAGCTTACTATTAGTAATGCCTGCAGCCATAGCGTATGAGCCTGCCTCAATCCTATCTGCAATTACAGTATGCTCAGCTGCATGCAATGACTGTACGCCCTCAACTATTATCGTCGGTGTACCATGACCCACTATTTTAGCTCCCATTTTGTTAAGGCAATTAGCTAAGTCTACAATTTCTGGTTCGCAAGCGACATTCATCAAGACGCTAGTTCCTTTAGCAAGAACAGCAGCCATAAGCACATTTTCTGTACCAGTAACAGTTACTATCGGAAACACAAAATTGTTTCCCTTTAAACCATGTTTCGCTACGGCGTGAACATAGCCATTTTCTAATGTTATGTCGGCACCTAACGCCGTAAGCCCCTTTAAGTGCAAATCTATAGGTCTTACGCCAATAGAACAACCGCCTGGCATTGAAACGCTACACTTGCCGAATCTGGTCAGCATCGGACCCAATATTAGAATTGACGCGCGCATTAGTTTTACAATGTCATATTTGGCTGTAAAATTGTTAATTTTATTAGCCTGCATCCTTGTGCTAAAGCCATACTCTTCAAAATCGAAATTTGTGACAGAACAGCCTAAGTTTTCTAACAGCAGTGTCATCGTAGATATATCTGAAAGCTGCGGAACATTATGCAACGTTAAAGGTTGGTCAGACAACAACGAAGCTGCCATTAAAGGTAAAACGGCATTTTTTGCGCCAGATATATGCACTTTTCCAGATAATTTTTGTCTACCTCGAATATACAAACGTTCCATTCACAACTCTCCAATAACCATGTTATCAAACATTAAACCTAAAATGAAACACATCACCGTCATTAACTATGTAATCTCGGCCTTCAAGTCTCATTTTTCCTGCAGCTTTTGCTCCAGCTTCCCCTTTATATTTTACAAAATCATCATAACTTATCGTTTCTGCACAAATAAACCCCTTCTCAAAGTCTGTATGTATGACTCCGGCAGCAGCAGCAGCAGTCGCTCCATTCTTTACAGTCCAAGCTCTAGTTTCTTTTATGCCAACAGTAAAGAATGTCTGTAATTGCAGTAGCTTATATCCTTCTCTAATCACTCTAGCTAACCCTGACTCAGGTAATCCTAGGGATTTTATAAATTCATCTTTCTCTTCAGGATCAGCAATTAAAGCTATTTCTGCTTCGATGCTAGCTGAAACTAGTACTGAGTTAAAACGTTTTCTTGCTGCTAATTCACTTACAGCTTTCGTAAGTTCGTTTCCGGTACAAACGTCACTCTCATTTACATTACAAACGTACAGTACTGGCTTATCAGTTATCAAACATAATTCTCTTGCAGCTTTTCGTTCGTCATCATTTAGATCTGCTGTAATTGCAAGTTTACCATTTTCGAGTGTTGATAAAATTTTTTCTACAACTCCTATGTCTACATCAGAGCTAGAGGTTCGTTTCTTCGATATATTTTTTAGCTTTTTTTGCAATGATTCTATATCAGACAGCATTAACTCTGTTTCAATTACTTCAATGTCTCGTATAGGGTCGACTTCTCCATTCACGTGCGTGACATTATCGTCCTGAAAACAGCGAACTACATGCAATATAGCGTCTGTCTGCCTAATGCATCCTAAAAACTGATTCCCAAGGCCATCTCCATTACTTGCTCCACGTACCAGACCTGCGATGTCTACAATTTCTAGTTGGGTAGGAATTACTCGCTCTGAAGAGGCTATATCCGACAGAACATCTAATCTACGATCTGGAACACCGACAACTCCAAGATTTGGCTCTATCGTGCAAAACGGATAATTCATACACTCCGCTGCTGCAGTTTGTGTTAACGCATTAAACAAAGTGGACTTTCCTACGTTTGGAAGTCCAACTATTCCACATTTTAAGCCCATTCTATTCTCAATAAATCGTACATGTAGTATACAACAGAGGATAATGGATTGCTATCAATAAAACATACACAAACTATTTGCTATCATACATCCGGATGAAAATAAATAAAAAGATTGACGAGGTTGCGGCGAAACACGCTGAAATTACATATGAGCACGCAATTCCATACCGTTCTGACACAATCCCAGCCAACCAACTCGCAATAATGCCTGCAACACCGCTGACTATATTCAGTAATCCAATCGCACTACCTAAAACATGCTTTCCTACCAAATCAGAAATGCAAGCGACAGAAACGATCTGTGAGGAAGCTCTTTGTACTCCCCAAAATAGTACGCCGATTACGCCGAGAAACGCATTGCCTGTAGCGAAGCTCGCAGTAGAAGCTACTAACGTTAAAAAAGAAATGAGTAATACATTCACTCTTCCATATTTATCTGATAAAACTCCAGATGGATACGAAATAAACACTGAAACTAGGTTAAAGAAACCTATAGCTCCTGAACAGAACCATTGTGGAAGCCCGGATTGTTTTAAATTTAAAAGCAAATAGCACTCTGGTGTCCTCGCAAGCATGAATACAAACATGACAGCTAAAAAACACCAAAACTTTCCTGTCAATTCGTTTAAATCTGAGATACTAAATTGCTTATCATTCTTTTTTATACTACCATCTTCATTTTTTGGAATATATCTTAACGCTATAAAAACTGCAAAAAATGCTGGAAGTGTAGTTAAAAATAGCAACCATCTTAAGTTAACAGCTCCTTGATAAAAGAACATTGCAGCCATAACGAAAAAAGGTCCAACGACGCATCCTATTGTCTTAAACGTCATTACGAGTCCAATGTTTGCTCCCTTATCATTTTTAGGAGAATGCAACGCAACGTACGAATCTCTTGGAGTTGCTGTGACACCATTACCAAGCCTATCAAATATTTTTGATGTTATAACCAAGGCTGTGCCATTGGCTATCAACAACACAGGTTTTGCAATAAAAGAAAAAAATACGCCCAATAAATACATTGGTCTGCATTTCTTCATCTTGTCACAAACCATTCCGGAAATCAAACGCGAGAATTGCGATAGTGACTCCGTTATGGCTTCAATTAACCCTATCGTAATTAAGTTAATTTTCAGTACTTCGTGCAAAAAAAACGGAGTAATAGAAAAAGCTGCAGTAGATGAAATTGCTACTAGCAAAGTTGAAAAGCCAATAGCCAATATCCCGCCGTTGGTGTCTTTTACTTTTTTATATACACGTCCAATCATTTATATCACCTGTTCGCAAAGTTACCGTATAATGTATCACGGAAAGCTGAACTTGTCACCGCAAAAGTTTTACCACTGCTCGTGTGTTTTTTTAGCAATTTTAAGGCGTGAGCGCATGTAGAACGTATTGTTTTGTTTTATACGAAAAATATAGTTGAATTTCTTGAAGAACGATGATACAATCCACCGTAACTTATTAGGCGGAGTAGCTCAGTTGGTTAGAGCAGTAGAATCATAATCTATTTGTCGGGGGTTCGAGTCCCTCCTTCGCTACCATTTTTACTTTTTATCTGGGGATTCTTCATGCGTTTGTTTTGTCTGTTAAGTTTTTTTGTATGTGGTTGTTGTAATTGCTTTCAGGACGTACCGCCAATAGCACAGTGTGATAAAGATCAAAATGTTGAAAAGCGTGTGACTACTTGCACAGATTCGCAGCATAAAAGTCATGCTTTAAAACGAGGACGAAAGTTTTGTGACGTAGAGTTTGATCAGAATGGTAATTTCGTTAGGGTATTGTATGATACTTATACGCATTGATGTTGATTGTTTCTGCTGCTCATGGTATAATTAACGAAAATTTATGGTATATAAAAATGAATGAATTGCAAAAATTTGAGAAAAAAGAGGTTGAGCGCTTGTGTGCTGGGCGTGAGATTCCTAGCTTCGGCCCTGGCGATACAGTCAAGGTGTCGATAAAAATAAAGGAAGGCGATAAAGAGCGCTTGCAGGCGTTCGAGGGAGTGTGTTTGGGACGACGAAATCGTGGAATTAATTCTTCTTTCGTTGTGCGTAAGCTGTCTTCTGGCGTTGGCGTAGAAAGAGTGTTTCCTCTTTATTCTCCTAAAATCTTTATTGATGTTGTTCGGAGAGGGGTTGTCCGGCGCGCAAAGCTTTATTATCTTAGAAAACGTACTGGTAAGGCTGCAAGGATCGAAGAAAAGGCTTTCAACGCTTAGTAGCTTATTGTGCGAGTTTGTGCGGAAGAGGCGTGCACATGAGGTTTGCGCGCCTTTTTTGTTAGTTTACTGAGCTAGTTCAGCGTCGTGCTTTATCCTGGCTATGTACGCATTTAACACTTCATTTATCATTCTGCGATAAATTGAACTTTCTAGAAGATTTAGTTTTTCTTCGCATTGTTGAGCTAAGACTGAGACTTCAGAAAACAACATCTTGTCAATTGAAAGGGATCTCATCATTTTCAGTACTATTCTTAGTTTATCCATGTTCGGCTGCGCCATAGAATTCGATATGAATTGCCTTTGTAAAGCATCAGCTTTTTTGTACGCATATATTATTGGCAATGTTATCACACCATTTAGAAAGTCGCCACCTTGCGGCTTATCTAAAAGTGAACGGTGTAAAAAGTAATCAGTATAATCATCTACAATTTGAAAAACCCTTCCAAATATTTTTCCGAAAGAAATTATCGTATTAGATGGAACTTTATCGCATTGTGTAATAGAAGATGCCGCTTTACAGATCGTTTCGAAAAAACAACCTGTTTTCAAATGAACTTGTGCGTAATATTTTGCTGGTGTTGACGTTAGAGTTAGCCTAGCACCGCTAACTTCACCTTTTACTAGGTTTTGGCCTAATTCGGAGTATAGTTTTACAAGACGCCATATCTTAGTTTCCCAAATTAGTTCAAGTGCGACACAAACTAGTAAGTCTCCTGCAAGCAAACTAAAGTTATCTCCATGTAGCGCTTTAAATGACGCCTTTCCACGCCTGATTAATGAGTTGTCTATCACATCGTCGTGCATTAGAGTGGCTGTGTGCAGTATTTCAAATGCGGCTCCAACTTCTACAGGAACTTCACACGTTTTGTCCAATGCTTTCACCGCTAAGAAAAATAACGTGCTTCTAATACGTTTGCCAGAAGTTGATGCTACGTAACTTTCAACTTCTGGGACAGTGTTGCTTAATATTCTTAAAATAGCATTATGTACGTTTTTTAGATACGTGCTTAATTCTACGTTTGCCTGGATTTCTAATAGCGTTTTTTTTGAGTCGATCATTCTTCTCTACTAAACTTACACAGCACATTCTACAGTTTTTTTTGTTATGAGTACATATTGAATTTTTATTAGTGTTCATGTCAATGTTTCTTATTAAGCTCATAAGAAAATTTTTAAATTTATCGCAATTGTATTCCATTCTACCATCGTATCTAAATACCTGATTGCCCATGTGATCATACACAGCACAGCATGGCACAGCATCTAGATTTTTTAGGCAGAATGGAGATACAGATTTGCAAATTACAGAACTTTCTGATTTCGCGAAATGTTTTTTCACCTCTTTATCTGTTTCATTTCCTACCAATACAAAAAAAAATCTAATTTTGTCTTTAGGAAATTTAATATTGGTTGATAATTTCCATAACTGATCTGCGACGTATGGGCAGTGACAGCACCATGAAGTTGAAAACAACACGACGCTAATGTGTGAGTTTTGTGACGATGGTAGAAATGACGGATGTTGCCCATCAATATCAGTTAGTGGACTATCGATTAATATGTTTGTTTTTGAGTATCCGATACAATTGCTAAATGGAATTTGCAGTTCTTCTGTAGACGCTATAGCTATATTTGAAGCGTCGAAAAAAAGAAAAGAGATGGATGCATGTAAAAAAAGTTTTATATTATTCATATTTAGTATATCCTAATAAAAATATGGTACGGTAAAATGGCACAAAAAATACTACTTTTAGTCATCGTTTCGCTTACATTCGCATCGTGCGGAAAACGTGCGACGCTAACTCCCGATAAACCAGACACATTTCCGAACAAATACCCTGCCGAATTTGATGACTAGGTACACTTGTCTATATATTGTTAATAATTAGAAAAGTCAATAGATTTTTTATGCATGTCGTGTTATCATCTGCAGAGTGTAGTGTCGGAGGTTCTTGTGGATTTTTGTCGTAGTTATTTGTTTCCGTCTGTGTTGTTTTGTTCCTCTGTTTTCGGTGTTGAAGTCGTCGATACTAGTGATTTATCTACTCCTGATGATGTGTTTAGTGGAATGTATGTTGGTGCTGGCGCAGGGTACGAGTCGTTAGATAACAAGTATGATATTCAGATTCCTGCAGGTATAAACATGTTGAATATTACAAGGCAAAAAGACTCTATCCGTACGAATGTAAATAACTTATTCGGAGTTTTTGGATTCGGCGGCGTATTTAACAGATTCTATTACGTGGGATTGGAAACAGATTTCACGTACAGAATAAGTTCAAAAATAAAAGATAACGGTAGCGTACAAATTGAGAACAAAAAGAACTATGCTTTTGATTTTAAATTAAGAGGTGGGTATATATTTAGGCCTGCAGGTGTTCTACTGTATACAGCAGTGAGTGCGGATAGGTCAATTAATCATATTTCAATTAAAAATAATGACGGGAGTTTTATCGGTAGAAAAAGCTTCGGATCTTATCACTCCTCGATATCTGTCGGAGCAGAAAAAAAGTTGCGTGATAATTGGAGTGTACGATGGGAATTTAGTTACACAATTGGAATATGGGATGATACAGGAAGGACGATAGATATTTCTAATGTTCAGTACATCCCATTTAAGGCGAAGACTAATAAGAAATCAGTAAAACTTATGATTTGTAAGTATTTATAAATCTTTTTATGATTTAATTGCCTGTGGATGTTATGGTCTTGGCATTTTTTTGGCGTTTTTTAGATGAACACGTTGATAGTTGAAACTGCCGTTATCGTATTGACGGCGCTCGCGTTTGGGCTTTTCTTTATACGCATGGGTCAAACTCCGATTGTAGGTTACATATTAGCTGGAGTTATACTTGGACCTTCAGGTCTGCATTTAATGCAGGATAAGGGGACGATTCAGTTGTTATCCGAATTCGGTATTATGTTTTTGCTATTTGCTATTGGTTTAAATCTGTCTATAAATACTGTTCAGCGTATATGGAAACAAGCTCTGAACATAAACGTACTGTATAGTATCGTTTTTTTTGGTGCATTCTACGTTGTCGGAATTTGGTTGCAGTGCGGTATTAACTTAATAACAATTATGACTTTTTGTGCGATGACATCATCAACTGCTGTTACGGTTAAATCGCTAAAAAAAGTCAATATCGAGTCATCAGATGTCTACGACAATACTATGGGTATTACTATACTCCAAGATCTTATTGCTTTGATCATGATAATTGCGATAAAAATTATTGGAAGCAATGGAGATGTGAAATATGTTGAGTTAGAAACCCAGGGGATTTTGTTATTGCTGGTCATTTCAATAATTTGGCTTATTCGTAGACACGAACATCATGTGCACACATTTTTAAGATACATAAAGAGCAAGCCTGAAATTTTAGCGATTAGTACTGTCGCTGCTTGCTTAAGTGGTGGTGTGTTGTCAATGTGCGTTGGGTTGTCGCCGGCTTTCGGCGCCTTCATATCTGGTTTGATGTTAGGGAATTCGACGTTGAAGGAGGATCTAAAATCTGCTACATCTATTCTAGAAGAAACATTGCTGATGGTCTTTTTCTTGTCTATAGGGTTATTGGTGAATGTTCGATTTATAACATCTCATGTTTTTGCTATCGTTGCATATGTGCTTTTTATCATGATCGGTAAAACAGTTATGAGTATTGTCGTTTTACGGCTGTTTAAATTCGGAGTACGAGAGTCATTTTTAATTAGTGTTTTACTCGGACATTTCGGCGAGTTTTCGTTTGTCCTAGTAAATGAGGGCGTTAGGCATAATCTCTTGGACGATTATAGCACTAATCTATTGATCAGTATAACTGCTGTTAGTCTAATGATTAGTCCATTTTGGTTGATTATTGCTGAAAGATGTAAGAGCTTGACAGCTAGGATCGCGTCGAATTCTTCTCTTGAATTATTAAGATATGTCATTCGTAGGGAACTTGTAAAGAGCAAGCGACTTGCTATTGCTGTTCGTAAGATGAATTTGTTTGTTTGGAATAAAATTATAAAGAGCGCAAGATACTGTGTTACAATGTTTAGAGGTAATAAATAGTATAGGAATAGACGAAGTAGGGCGTGGACCATTGGCTGGTCCAGTCGTTGCAGGGTGCGTTTTCGTGCCTATTGATCTAATGATTCCAGATTCGTTACCAACAATTAGAGATTCTAAAAAAATGTCTAAGCATAGTAGGGAAAAGATAGTAAATTGGCTATACAATCAATCGCATGTGAAATTCGCATTGGGATTGGCTGATGTGAATGAGATAGATTCGTTGAATATACTGAATGCTACTTTACTTGCTATGCGTAGGGCTTTTTTAGCGCTCAATATACAGTTTGACAGGATATTTGTCGATGGAAACAAAGCTCCTGATTTGGATTGCGCAAATGTTGAATGTGTTATAGGGGGAGATAATAAGATATTATCGATAGCATTGGCTTCCATATTGGCGAAAGAGCATAGAGATAAATTAATGGTAAATATTGGTAAAATTTATCCACAATATGGCTTTGAAAAGAATGTAGGGTATGGAACCAAAAAGCATATTGATGCTATCTCTACGTATGGTTATACAGAATTTCATCGAAAATCGTTTGAGCCTGTAAAATCAATGATTGCATCTAGCTTAATTGGTGGAAATATTAGCCGCTGTTAGCTTCCATTTTTAGACATTATATTGTTTGAACGATGAAAAAATATTGAACTCGTGATGGTTTTCTCAAAAGACGACCGCCATTATACCATATTTTGCGCCATTCGCCAAATGGCAGAGACATGCTTTTGACTGCTTTGTGCATTTTTTATTTAAATGTAGATAGGCATTGAAAAATACGATAAAAGATTTTAAGATACGATAGAATTGTATGTCTGGAGATTAAAGAGATGCACGAGTATAGAACTCACACATGTGGTGAGATTACGGAAAAAGACGTTGGACAAACAGTTAAATTATCTGGCTGGGTTCACAAAAAGAGGGATCACGGAGGATTGTTATTCATTGATTTGAGGGACCATTATGGCATTACTCAGTGCGTTGTCGAAACTGGTTCTGATGTATTTAATGCTGCCGATAATGCTAGATTGGAGTATGTAGTAACGGTAGTAGGGAGTGTCGTACAGCGTTCTGCTGATACTATAAATGAAAAAAATCCTACAGGGCGTGTTGAAGTCGTTATTAATGAATTCAACGTCATTTCTGAGTGCGAACAGTTACCAATGTCAGTGAGTAGTGTGTCTGATATGTCTGAGGATACTAGGTTGCGATACCGCTTTTTGGACCTGAGAAGGGAAAAAATGCACAACAATATTGTAATGCGGTCTAAAGTTATATCTATGTTGCGTTCGAAGATGTCAGAACGCGGATTTATGGAAATTCAAACTCCGATTCTAACTGCCAGTTCTCCAGAAGGCGCCAGAGATTTCCTTGTCCCGAGCCGTTTGCATCCTGGACAATTTTATGCGCTGCCTCAGGCGCCTCAGCAATTTAAACAGTTACTGATGGTTTCAGGGTTCGATAAGTATTTCCAAATCGCTCCATGTTTTAGGGACGAGGATAGTAGAGCTGATCGCTCTCCTGGTGAGTTTTATCAGCTTGATTTTGAGATGGCTTTTGCGACGCAGGAGGACGTTTTTAATGCAATCGAACCTGTGATATATGATGTGTTTAAAGAATTCGGTGGCGGACGTAGCGTGTCAACTTATCCGTTTAGGCGTATTTCGTATAGTGACGCTATGTTGCACTATGGAAGTGATAAGCCGGATTTAAGAAATCCGTTGATTATAGAGGATGTGACAGATATTTTCCGCAAATCAAGCTTCTCTGTGTTCGTTGATTTGATCAAATCTGGTGCTGTCGTTCGAGCTATCTCTGTTGGCGAAGCTGTAAAACAACCGAGGCGTTTCTTCGATAAATTAAATGATTGGGCGAAAAGTGAGGGAATGGCTGGCCTTGGGTATGTCACATTTTCCGGCAATGTCGCTAAGGGACCGATAGCTAAGTTTTTGAATGATGAATTGTTAGCGGATTTGAGGAATGCTGTTTCTTTACATGAGGATGGCGTTGTTTTCTTTGTGTGTGATAAGCCTGCGCAGGCAGCTAAATTAGCTGGTAATGTGCGACGAAAGTTGGGCGAAGATCTCAAGCTTATTGGTTGTGGATTCGAGTTCTGCTGGATTGTTGATTTTCCTATGTTTGAATTAAATGAAGAAACAGGAAAGATTGATTTTAGTCATAATCCTTTTTCGATGCCTCAAGGTGGTATGAATGCGTTGCAGAATATGGATCCGTTACAAATTAAGGCGTATCAGTATGATATCGTGTGTAATGGTATCGAACTTTCTAGCGGTGCAATTAGAAATCATGTCCCAGAGATAATGATTAAGGCGTTTGAGATTGCAGGTTATCCAGCTGAGTTTACAAAAGAAAAATTCAGTGGCATGATAAATGCTTTTAAGTATGGAGCTCCACCACACGGAGGTTGTGCTCCTGGCGTCGATAGAATGATTATGTTGCTTGCTGATGAGCCTAATATTAGAGAAGTCATTGCTTTTCCGTTAAATCAGCAGGCTCAAGATCTTATGATGAATGCTCCGTCGAATGTTTCTGAAAAGCAGTTGAAGGAATTGAATATCAGTATAAATCTTCCGAAAAAGATAGTTACATGAAGAAGATATTTAGTCCGATACGTTTATTTTCATGTGCTGCGGCTATTGCGATTTGTTGTTCTGACTTAAGCGCTCTTACTCTTCGCATAGCTTGTCGTGCGAAAGGAATCGAGCTCATTTTGATGAAAGAGCTTGTGCGTGAATGGACTAAAACTTCTGGTGTTGATGTTGAAATAATTACGCTTCCACATGCTAGTAATGAATGCTTTGCTATTTACAAACAGCTGTTATCTTCTGGACAATGTGATTTAGATGTTATTGCAATGGATGCTGGATGGATTAGCGCTTTCGTCGATAAGCTTGAAGATCTGTACGGATATGATGGGGTGTCTAATATATCTGTAGACGACTATTTTGATGCTATTAAGAATGCGATCGTACATAATGGTAAATTAATAGCTCTTCCGTTGTATACTGATGTCGGTATTCTATTTTATCGAAAGGATCTTCTAGAAAAATACAAACGCTGTGTACCGAAGAGCTATGACGAGCTATACTCTACAGCATTTGCTATTCAACGAGCAGAACGAGAAGCTGGAAATAAACATATATATGGATATGTCTTTAGTGGTAAAGCTGCGGAAGGTTTGATGTGTGTAGCTAACGAGGTAATTACTGCTTTTGGGGGAAGTTTCTATAATGAGAATATTTGCACATTGGATTCACAGAAAGCTATTGATGCTGTGAACTTTTTAGTAAAGTGCGCACGCGATATTTGTCCTGCTGGACTGCCAAATCACACCGAAGAGGATAGTCGTGGGATATTTCAAATTGGAAATGCTGTTTTCATGCGCAATTGGCCTTATGCCGCTGTTGTTAGTGATGCAGAAAATTTAAGTGGAAAGGTCGGAATAACGAGCCTTCCTGTTGGTACTTTAGGCGGTTGGAATTTAGGCGTTCCGAAGTTGTCAACCAATAAAGTGTACGCTGTTAGTTTGGTTAGACACTTAACTAGCAAGGATGCTCAAAAAATGAGGGCTATAAGAGGACATTATGCTCCAGCAAGTAAGTCTCTATATGATGATGCTGAGGTATTAAAGCACAATAAGGTGTTCGAATATTTAAAACATTCTTTGGAAAATTCTAGCTGTCGACCTTCTAATGGATTTAAGAAGCAATATCAGAAGGCTAGTGCTATATTCGTGAGTTTTTTGAATACTGCTTTAGCTAATCATTCTAAAAAACGTTATAGCGTAGAAAAATCACTTAGAGTCATTACAAAGAGATTAAGTAGATTGTTGAAAAAAGTAGAAGATGAACGTACAAGATAATGATTTTAAGTATAAATGGTTGTTTTTGCTTCCGTGCATTGTTTGTGTGTTGTTCAGTGCTGGGTGGCCTGTTTTGCGTACTATTTATTTCAGTTTTACTGATGCTAGTTTAGATAATTTTGCAAACGCATCATTTGTTGGAATGGACAACTTTATTATGTTGTTTCAAGATAGCGAATGGTGGGAGGCCGTATATAACACGTTTATATTTACATTATTTTCTGTTTCTATTGAAACAGTGTTAGGTATGGGTATTGCTTTAGTTGTTCACCAAAATTTTAAAGGCCGCGGTATTATGCGGGTCGCTGTCCTGATTCCATGGATTATTCCAACTATCGTTTCTGCAAAAATATGGGCGTGGATGTTGAATGATGTGTATGGTGTGATTAATGCTGTTTTATTAAAGCTTGGGTTGATTTCTTCAGCGATCCCGTGGATTGCGTCTAATGAGTTAAGTATGGTTTCTATTATATTAGTTGATGTATGGAAAACCACACCATATATGGCTTTATTGTTATTGGCTGGGCTGCAATCTTTGCCGCAGGATTGTTTCGAAGTCGCTGATGTGGACGGCATTCCTGCAAGCAAGACATTTTTTTATATTACACTTCCATTAGTGTATAAGAGTTTAGTCGTCGCTATAATTTTTCGTGCGTTGGATGCTGTTCGCGTTTTCGATTTGGTTTACGCTCTTTCTAGCGGTAATTCTTCAACTGCGACCATGTCGGTTTATGCTAGGAAAAATTTAGTTGATTTTTCAGATGTAGGGTATGGTTCTGCTGCTGCATCAGTTTTGTTGTTTATCGTTGCGTTGATAGGAGTTGTCTACATTTCTAGAAAAGGAAAATCTGTTGGAAAGGGTTATGAAGGTAGTGTTTGATTATAAGCTTAATTCGGCTTGGCGATTGAAACGAAATATAAAGTCGTTCTTTTTTGCTGTTTTTTGTTTACTCATTTGTTTTTACTGTTTGTTTCCGTTTTATTGGGCTATCGTTTCGTCATTAAAAGAACCTGCCGAGATATTTTTTCCGAGATTACTGCCAAAAAGTGTAACATTTAGTAATTATGTCGCTGTATTTTCAGATAATACATTTATTAGATCGTTTCTGAATTCTTTTATTGTCGCAACGTGTACATCATTAATTGCGTTGTTCGTATCGTTTCTTGCAGCTTATCCGTTAGGGCGTAGTGTATTTGTTGGTCGAAAATTACTCCTGTTATCGTTTCTCGGATTTTCTACTATACCTCATGTCGCCGTTTTATCTGGAATGTTTGAACTCGTCAGTGTTTTTAATATATACAACACAAGAACTGCATTGGTTATTGCGTATATGTTACCAACAATTCCGTTTACCGTATGGGTGTTAACCGGTTTTATGAAATCTCTCCCAAAGGAACTTGAAGAAGCCGCTATAATGGATGGAGCTGATAGAATGACTTTGTTGTTTAAAGTTTTTATGCCTATTATGATGCCGTCTATGGTTACTACAGGTTTGCTAGCGTTTATAACAGCATGGAATGAATTTTTGTTCGCTCTTACATTCACTTTAACAAATAACGCAAGAACTGTTCCTGTTGCTATAGCTCTATTTAGTGGGGCTACTCAACACGAGCTACCATGGGGATTAATTATGACTGCTAGCGTCGTTGTTACGCTTCCTTTAATAGTGTTAGTAGTGATATTTCAGCGGAAAATTATTTCTGGGTTGATGAATGGTGCTGTAAAAGGTTAGTTGATGTCTGCTCCGTTTGTTCATTTGTGCGTACACTCAACTTATTCGCTATGTGAGAGTGCTTTGCAAATAGAAGAATTAGTTGAATTGGCTGACTCGTTCAATATGCCGGCTGTGTCTGTTACAGACACAAATAATTTATTTGGTGCTTTTGAATTTTCAGGAAAAGCAGCAAGTCACGGAATACAGCCGATTATCGGTTGTCAATTAAACGTTATATATGATGAAAATAACAAAAAGCAAGCTAGCGAGCATATTCATATATACGCGAAAACTAAAGACGGATATTATAACTTGATGCAGCTCGTTACAAGTGCACATTTAGAGTCATGTTGTGACGCGTTTCCTTGCGTTTCGATGCAACTGCTAGAGCATTATTCACGTGATATTATAGCTCTAACAGGTGGTCAAGGTAGTACGTTCAATAATTTACTTACCGCGCGTAGTATTGATTCAGCCGTGACTTATCTTACAGATATGAAGTCGATTTTTTCAGATAATTTATATGTAGAAATTCAACGTCATCATGTTGCAGCTGAACGTGAAATAGAAAGTGATTTATTAAATATTGCATATGATAATGAAATTCCTGTAGTTTGTACTAATAATGTCTGTTTCGCGAAGCGCGAAGACTTAGAGGCTCATGAGGTTCTTTTATGCATCGGAGATGGTACTACTATTGACGATGACAATCGGAAACGTTCTAATCCAGAGTTTTACTTTAAATCTTCTGATGAAATGCTGAAGCTATTTTCTGATATTCCGGATACATATATTAATACGGCTGTTATTGCTCAGCGTTGTAGTTTTATGTTAGTACCAAAGAAACCTATTATGCCAGAGGTGCAGACGGATGGCGGTGTTTCTCAAGATGAACAATTGAGACGGCTTGCTATAAACGGACTTGAAAATAGGTTGCAAACGTTTGTTAGAGATGAAAATTATAGCTCAATAAAAGAGAAGTATTACGAAAGACTGAATTACGAATTAGATATGATAAAAAAAATGGGATTCAGCGGATACTTTTTAATCATATGTGATTATGTGCAGTGGGCTAAAAAAAATAATATACCAGTTGGGCCTGGAAGAGGGTCTGGCGCAGGTTCTTTAGTCGCTTATTCGCTTACAATTACAAACGTGGATCCTATAAGGTTCAATTTGTTTTTTGAAAGGTTTTTAAATCCAGAGCGAGTTTCAATGCCTGATGTCGACATAGATTTTTGCCAATCTCGACGAGATGAGGTGATTCAATATGTTCAAGATAAGTATGGTAAAGAATCTGTCGCACAAATAATTACATTTGGCAAGTTGCAGGCTCGCGCAGCAGTTAAAGATGTTGGGCGAGCGTTAGGTTTGCCATATGGCTTGACAGATCGTATTTCTAAAATGATACCATTTGTGCCAACAAATCCTGTTACGTTGGCTCAAGCCGTAAAACAAGAAAAATCTATTCAAGACGAAATAAATAACGATTATCAGGTAAAACATCTTGTCGACGTAGCATTGATGCTAGAAGGCGTTTGTAAACATACGTCTGTTCATGCTGCTGGTATAGTAATCACGGATAAAATTATTCGTGATATAGCTCCATTGTATAAGGATCCTAAGGCTACTATGCCTGTGACTCAGTTTTCGATGAAATATATCGAAAGTACGGGATTAATAAAATTTGACTTTCTTGGTTTGAAGACATTAACTGTCATTCAAAAAGCTGTAGACCTCATTAATGAGAGAACAAAATCATCATTTTCAATCGATGACATTCCGTTAGATGATAAGAATACATTTGACATGCTAAAGCGAGTCGATTGTGTTGGTATATTCCAGCTTGAAAGTTCTGGAATGAAGGATGTTATTAGAAAGCTTAAGCCAGATAAAATCGATGACATTATCGCTCTTGTTGCTTTGTATCGTCCTGGACCAATGGATGATATTCCTAAGTATATAGCCTGTAAGCATGGAGATGAATCTATTACTTATCTAGATAAGAGGCTAGAGCCGATCCTTTCGGAGACATACGGCGTGATGGTGTATCAGGAGCAAGTAATGCAAATTGCTCAAGTAATAGGCGGATATACGCTTGGTCAGGCCGATATACTAAGGCGTGCTATGGGGAAAAAACAGCACGATGAAATGAATCGGCAGAAAGAAAAATTCATTACCGGAGCGAAAGTAAACGGAATGGAGGAGACAGTAGCAGAGCGAATATTCGATTTAATGAGTAAATTTGCCAGTTATGGGTTTAATAAATCACATTCAACACCGTATGGACTCATTAGCTATCAAACTGCTTACTTAAAAGCTAACTACGCAATAGAGTTTTATGCCGCGATTATGACGTTAGATATGGACGCTACAGATAAGATTTACTCTTACTATAATGATGCGAAAAAGCACAGAATAAGTATTACACCGCCAGATATTAATCAATCTTGTGATAGTTTTATTGTAGACTACGAACACAACGCTATTATCTATAGCTTATCTGCGTTGAAGGGGTCTGGACACTCCGCTGTTCTCGAAATAGAGCGTGAGAGAAATACTGGCGGTCTATTCGAGTCTATATTTGATTTTGTTGATAGAATGGGCAAATATAACATTGTGAATCGCAAGCTACTTGAATGTTTTATAAACGCGGGAGTTTTTGATTCACTTCATGAAAATCGTTTCCAGTTACTTGGAGCTATAGATATGTTACTGGCGATTGGGCATGACACAGATCAAGGTATGCTGTTCGAAAAGTGTTATCCAGAGCTTCCAAAAGTTCCTGATAGAGAATTATCGGAAAAACTTGGTGGCGAAATGGACGCCATAGGGTTTTACGTGTCTTCTCATCCATTAGACGAGTATTCCGAACTGTTGAAGAAACTTGATACTGTTTCTATTGTAGATGTTTATAAGTTCGATAAAGCAAGAATTGCTGGTGTAATTTTATCAGTACAAAGGAAAACGGCAAAGAATGATTCTCGTTTTGTAATTCTTGGAGTTTCTGATAATTCTGGACCTGCAGAAGTTAGTGTATTTTCAGAATTGCTTGAAAAATCAGGACACTTACTTTCTGCCGGTAATATGGTTATTGTTGAGGTAAATGTATCTAAAAATGGCGATAACATAAGGTTAACAGCGACAAATATTTACGATTTGAATAGCAAGTTGTCATTGGATACTTTTGATTACAGCCGTATAGAGCCAATTACTAATAATACATCTAAAGTATCTATAACGATCAATAATCGCGATGATTTGGTAAAATTACAACAAGAGATTAGTGGATATGGTTGTGGCCGAATTCAGATTGAGCTTAATATACCAAATGAAAGTAAGAATGTTATATTACCTGGTAAATACAGCATAGGTATTAGAGAGTTTATGAATCTGCGCAATCGATTCGGCCAAAAAAATGTGAATCATGATTAATTTTATGGTTGACAACGGGGAGGGGTATGTTATCATTGTGACAAGATATTAATGGAGGTTTTTATGAAGAAGATATCTTATTTAGTGTTGTGCGGTGCGTTACTCGGTGGTGTGATGGAAGGCTGGGGGGCTCAGAACCTGGTTTCGGAAGTTGGTGGTGATGGTATGCAAAAGGTTGAGGTTGATTATCAGGGCGTGTCTGATAATGTGGCTGATGCTGTTGTTGCCGCTAATCAAAATGTTGGTGGCGCAGTTGTTGATGGGCGTATTTGGAGTGCGAGTGATGTTGATTATATTTTAGATGAGATGGTTAGGCTTTTTATTGAAAAGCGAGATGAATTGAGGGGGATTTATAAAGATTACTGTAATGTGGTTGTGTTGAGGTATAGTATCGAAAAAGAGAATGATATGGGCGTTGGTGAGGGTGTTTCGAGAGGGAGTGTCTCCGGTCGGGATAAGAAGGATGCTGAGATTAATGCGTTTTTGGGTAGTAAAGTACAAAAAATATTTCAATGTTGTTTGTGTGATTTGTTGTGCGAGGGTATAAGAAATGGACTTCCTGGGGTGGGGATTAATTATGGTAAAGTGCTTGATTGTATTGGACGTATAGAATGTGCCGTTATTGATTCGTCGGTGGCAGATGTTGCTTCTTTGAGAAAAAAGTATTCCTGGTAAGTTGAGTCGGTGTTTTGATAGGAGTAAGAGTGCCGTTGGGAGTGATAGGTTCGGGGAAAGTTTTTGCGCCGAATGATTTGGCGCTTTGTGTTCCTGCTATTATGCATGGAATTTACGCGGATAGTTTCAAGTGTGCTTTGAAAAAGTGCTCGGATGATTTGGCGGAATTTTTTGCTACTTGCGAAGGTTATTATGTTAAAGGTGATGATAGAAGGTCATTGCACGCCGATGTGTATCGCATGCTTGAGAAGTATGAATATGAGTTTGTTTGTGATCTTGTGTACGACGCCGTGCTTAAGAATGCAGGGAGACTGTATCCTGTAGCGGTTGTTGATGAAGGATGGAGGTAATTGTAAGAAAGGTTGATCGTCGTAAAAGTTTGCTGCGTTACAAACAGAGGTCTGTGTGCGTTGTTTGGTCTGCCTGAATGTTTGATGTGGCCGGCGCCTATGAATCGGGGACAATTTTATTATCTTCTTGATTGTTTTGTGGCGAGGTCTTTGGATGGACCGTAAGTTCATGACAGAGTTGATGGAGAGGCGGTTTGATTTCTTCTGTAGGGAGAAGTGGGTGAATGATGTTGGTTTTGAGGGCTATGGGGAGTTTTTGAGGTGTTATAAGGATTTTTTGCACGAGAAAGGGCTGGAGATCATTGAGCGTGAGCGAGGAAATTTTCTGTGGGTGATAGATTCAGGTTTTGTTGATCGTGTGCGGGCGGCGTTTTTAGAAGAGTAAATATCTCCGATGTGGGGAGGAGTAGTGTTACATGTTTCTTCTCTTTGATGGTTTTCCGTATTTGTTTGTGTGTTTTTTTTGTTAGAAATGCTATGTGAAGTCCTTATGCACATTCTTGCTCCGTAACGTGCGTGCATGTAGAGGTATGATTATCGAGGGGGAGTAACTGTTTTCAGTTACTCTCTTGGCGTCGTGAGTACGCTAAAAATTACTCGATGTTCTACTGGTTATTTTCTGCGTTTTTTCTTTCCAATGGATACCAATACGTTCTTGGTCGCAAAAAAGTTATTGCTTTAGAATCTGAATTCCTCGTTAGGATCTTTTTGAACACATGTTTATGTGATCGTCTACTTGAGGGAATGCGTAATGCTGTTTTGTCAAGGTTAGTTGGATTATGAGACAGCGCAATCGATTCGGACAAAAAAATGTGGATCATGATTAATTTTATGCTTGACAACGGGGGGGGCATGTTATCATTGTGACAAGATATTGAGGGAGGTTTTTATGAAGAAGATATCTTATTTAGTGTTGTGTGGTGCGTTGCTCGGCGGTGTGATGGAAAGCTGGGGGGCAAATGTCGATTTTGGTTTTAATATGCATGCTGGGAAAAATGGCCTTGCGGCGATAAATAACGCTAGTCCGCGTGTTCCTAGGAATGGGCTTGAATATACGGATGGTGATGCCGGATTTATGGATAAGGCAGGTGGTGGTACTTTAAGTAGTGTCGGTGCTTTGTATGATGCGATGTATCCTGGAGCTAATATTTTGGGTGCGGGCGGCGGTAATGCTCATGGTGATTGGTTTATAAATGACACTGCTGTTGATTTAGGTGGCGGTGCTGCTGCTGCTCTTACTCCTGCGCAGAAACAATATTTTATGAAGAAGCGTCTCGATGCTGTTTTTCAGAATGGGGGTCTAGACGATTTCTTGCTTGGATTGGCCGAAAGAGCGGCGCAGGAAGAGTTTTATAGTGCTAATCCTTTGGGTGATTGTGTTCCTGCTAATGCCGATGGAATTGAGACTGCCAAGGATGCATGTGTAAAGAAGTTTGTTGAGTGTCTTGCGCATTTTAATCGAGCAGGTTTGTATGATGCAATTGTTGAAGGTGTTCGTAGTTATATAACTAACACCGATATCGACGTTGCTGTATTTAAAGAGGAGGGCTTGAAAGATGCTCTGAAGAGAATTGACTTTGGTGCTGTTGGGGCTAATATTGCCGGTAATGTTGATAGAAATACTGCTGCGTTTGTGGATGTTGTTGATGCGTGCTATGATGCTAATGGAGTTTTAGATGATAGTTTTGTCGCCGAGGAAAAGGTTCGGCTGGATGATGAAAAAAAGGAAAAGTTGCGGAATTTGATGGAAGGGTCGAAAAAAAGGGCTGCTGAACGAAGGATAAGGGAAGCGGAAGGATGGGCTGCTGAGCAGGATGAGGTGCAAAGTTAGCTGCGTTGGAAAATAAGGCCGGCGTGCGTTGTTTGATTGAGCGTTATCGCCGGCTTTTGCGCTTGTGTTTGGCGTTGGTTTGTGTCGTGGTGCGTTGTTGAATGTATAACGACGGACGTTGATACATGTTCGTATTGTGTGAGGCTAGGGCCGTTTCATAAATTTTCTGATCAAAGCTGCAATAATCTTTTATACGTGTTATAATGCTTGCGGATGTTAGCGATGGAGAATGTGCATGGACAGACTTTTGGATCCTAAAAATGATTGGGGCGTTTAAGCAGGTATTTGGCGAGGAAAAGCACAAGGACATCTTGTTAAAGTTTCTGAATGACGTTCTTGACGAACACGTGCTGCACGGAAATTTGATCACGGACGTCAGATTTTTAAAGGTTAATCTAGATACAGAAATCATAGCATTGCGCCAAAGTATCGTTGATGTGTTGTGCAAAACTAATGATGGAACTCATTTCATCGTTGAAATGCAGCGAGCATCGGATTCAGGATTTATTCAACGCGCAGTTGAGTATGCAAGCCGTGTGTACTTAAATCAGAGGCCTCGTAGTCAGAAAATTAAAAACGATAAAGGCGGATACAACAAACTGCGACCTGTGATTTTTTTGGCGATCATGGAGGAGACTTTGTTTCCGAATAAAAAGGACTATCTGTCGCATCATCAATTCAGGGATGTCGTTACATACGAGCACGATCTCAAACAAATGTCGTTCTCATTTCTGGAATTATCGAAGTTTCATAAAGAGTTTGACGAACTGGAAAACGATATAGAGAAGTGGGCGTATTTTTTTAAGCACGCGAGCCATATAGATCCTGATGATTTACATAAGGTATTGAAAGAAGACTCCGCTTTAAG
>CAZMHS010000010.1:0-34323 GCA_964566185.1 uncultured Alphaproteobacteria bacterium | reverse complement strand
ATCATCAATTTAGGGATGTCGTTACATACGAACACGATCTCAAACAAATGTCGTTTTCGTTTTTGGAGTTGTCGAAGTTTCATAAAGAATTTGATGAATTGAGCAATGATATCGAAAAGTGGGCGTATTTCTTTAAGCATGCGAGCCACATAGATCCAGATGATTTGGATAAGGTGTTAAAGGAAAACTCAGCCTTAAGTAACGCATACAAGGCGCTTGAAAGGGCGTCTTATACGCCTGAACAACTCCTCGAGTACGATCGCTACGCGTGGAAAGAGGAAGAAATCCAAACCAGAATTGACGACGCAAGATTGGCTGGTGAAAAAGCCGGCGAAGAAAAAGGTATACAAAAAGGTATAGAAAAAGGTCGTGCTGAAGGTATCGAAAAAGGAAGAGCTGAAGAACGAGCAAAAGTTGAAGCAGAAAAGCATGTAGAAAAAATAGAGACAGCGAAAAAGATGTTATCAAAAGGTTTGAATATCTCTGATATTTTCGACTTTACCGGACTCTCTGTAGAAGAAATTCAGTCGCTGTAAATATCGAAAAATGAATTGAAGAGCATTCCGCATCAGTTTTTTTCAACCTTTGCGCATATGCCGATGTGTTATTGGTTTTTGTTTCGATCTTATCTCTCAGTCGTTTTGTGAATTTTCTGGTCAGATGAATTGCTCGTTATTCTAAAATAAACAGATCAATTTATGAAACTACCATGATTATGCGTAGAGTCTCTGTTGCATATTGGACGTTTTTTTTGTATAATCAACGGATATTTGTGACTATGGTGTTTTTTTGGGTATACCTTGGTCGCAAGTTGTTTTATCGTTATTGATGGAGGAAAAAGTGCCCAAACTAAAAACAAAAAGTTCAGCAAAAAAACGCTTTAGCTTTTCTGCTAGTGGGCGTGTTGTTGCGTATTCTGCCTTTCGTCGGCATAACCTGAGAAAACGTTCTCAGAAAATGAAGAGACAATCACGTGGCTCAATGCAATTAGAGACGTGTGATACAAGAATGATTCAACGATTAATGCCGTATAGTTAGGAGGAGTTATATGTCGAGAGTAAAAGGTGGGGTAACATCGAGAGCAAGACACAAAAAAGTGTTGGCGATGTCCAAGGGGTTTTTAGGTCGCTCGAAAAACTGTTACAGACCAGCGTTAGAACGTCTGGAAAAGTCTTTGCAGTATGCGTATAGAGATAGAAGGACGAAAAAACGCGATCTAAGAAATTTGTGGGTTGTGAGAATAAATGCAGCTGTTCGTGAGCACGGCATGAAATATTCGACGTTTATGCACGCAATGAAGTCTGCAAATGTATTCATAAACAGAAAAATGCTAGCCGAATTGGCAGTGAATGACAAGGAGGCGTTTGCTAGTATCGTAGAAAAAGTAAGAAAAATATAGCTTTGTTACACATACGGAGGTGCCTCATGTGCGATTGTTGCGATAATGAAAATGATTATGTGCCATCTGTCGATGAGCCTTATATGAGTAAAAAACAACTTAATTATTTCAGGGAGAAGTTGTTGAGTTGGCGTTCTGAGGTTGAGGCATCTGCAAATGTTATGGGCTATCTGCTGGAGGAAACATCACCTGGATCTGATTTTTGCGATAGAGCGTCTGTCGAGAATGACGCTAGGTGCGTTTTGAGGACAAAAAATAGAGAACATAAATTGCTTGCGAAAATTGATGCAGCGTTGAAACGCATTGACAACGGGACGTTCGGTTTTTGTGAAATGACTGGAGAACCTATTGGTATAAAGCGTTTATTAGCTAGACCGATTGCTACATTAAGTATCGAAGCACAAGAACAGCACGAGCACGATGAGGCTTTACGACGTTAGTTAGAGGAAAAATCCTATGAGAAAGAGTCATGAAAAAGAGATGTCGCTAAAAGAAGAGGTAGAGGACTTTTTGCGGTTTGCTGCAGTCTTTATTAGTTTGTTTTTTCTAGCTAGATCGCTTGTTTTTGACTATTTTATAATTCCTTCAAGTTCTATGTATCCGACGTTGTTGATTGGAGATATGCCTCTAGTTGAAAAATGGCCATATGGGTACAGCAAGCATAGTTTTTGGTTTAGTCCTAACATATTCTCTGGACGAAAACTGCGGCAGCGAGATGTCGTTCGTGGCGAAGTAATTGTATTTAAGATGCCTGAAGACAATGAGACTAACATCATAAAGCGTGTTATTGGTTTACCTGGCGATAAGATAAAAGTGGAAGATGGAGCGTTATTCATAAACGGAATCGAAGCAAAGCGTGAATTTTCGAGAAAAGTTGTATTTGTAGACGAAAGAGATGGTTCATATAGAGCATTGAAGGTCTACAATGAAACGATCCCTTATTCCAATGTCGTGCATGAGGTTGCGTATGACGATGATCGTGTATCAATGCCTCAAAATAATATGCGTGAGGTTACGGTTCCTGACGGTTATTATTTTGTAATGGGAGATAATCGAGATTATTCAAAAGATAGCAGATGTGGGCTAGGACTTGTTCCTGATGAAAATTTGATGGGTCATGGAATAAGAGTAATACATTCGATTGCAAATGGAGTGAAGTTGTGGGAGCCTCATCGCTGGATTCAGAACATAAGATACTCCAGGATATTCAAAAAAATAATCTAATGAACTGTTCTGATATAGAGAAATGCTTAGGGTATAATTTTTCTAATATCTCAATACTAGAAGATGCTATTAGTTATCATAGATCGTTTAGAGGATTGAGAGAAAAACATACTAAATTCGAAAAATTAGAGTTTCTCGGAGACAGGGTTTTAGGATTGTGCGTTGCGTCTATACTATATGAAGATTTTAAGAATGAAGACGAGTCAAAATTTGCAACGAGACTCGCAAACGTTGTTTCGACAGCGTCGTTGATTAGTATTGCGAAAAAGCATAAATTACTTCAGTATTTTGCTTTGCGTAAAAAAGAAAAAATTCATAAAGCGTCATCAATTGCAGATATGATGGAAGCAATGCTTGCTGCAGTATTTTTAGATGGCGGTTTTGAAAGTGCAAAAAATGTTGTCGTAAGATTATTTGGTGATGAAATTCATTCTGCAACGAATATTGTAAAAGATAATAAAACAAAATTGCAAGAATACTCACAAAAATATCAGTATGGGCTTCCAAAGTATGATTTGGTTTCTACGTCCGGCTTACAACATAACTTATCATTTTTAATCCGCGTAAGCGTAAATGGTATGAACGCGTTAGGAAAAGGTAGAAACAAGCGAGAAGCAGAACAAGAGGCTGCTAGAAAACTATTATTGGAGATAAAAAGTGACAAAAAAATGTGAAGTAATCCCAATCATTGGAGAAACGAATGCTGGTAAATCAACGTTAGTTAATGCAATCATTGGTAAGAAGATATCAATCGTGTCACGCAAAGTACAGACTACAATTTTCAATATTATTGGCGTTTGTACAAAAGGTTCTTCGCAATTGGTTTTTATAGACACGCCTGGATTTTTCAAAGGCAAAAATGCAATCAACTTGGAGAAAAAGGCTTGGGAAGCATTTAGACAATCGCCGACAATAATATTTGTAGTAGATGCCAGTAAAAGGTCATTCGATGTATCTCTATCATTATTGAAAAAAATAGATGATAAAAAGGACGTTATCTTAGTTCTTAACAAAATTGATCTTGTAAAAAAAACAAGCTTGCTCAGCACAATTAAGGTTTTTTCAGAATTAAGAGCATTTGCTGCAATTTTTATGGTGTCCAGTACGACATTGGATGGCATCGATGCATTGAAAAATTATTTATTAGATAATGCGCAAGATGGCGATTGGTTGTTTGATGAGCAAACCACAACCGATCAGTCGGATGAGACGTATTTTGCAGAAATAACTAGAGAACATATATACGATTTATTACATCAAGAGTTGCCTTATCATTTACAGGT
Organism: uncultured Alphaproteobacteria bacterium; assembly: GCA_964566185.1. GTDB lineage: Bacteria > Pseudomonadota > Alphaproteobacteria > UBA3830 > CAYLKK01 > CAZMHS01. Next base: position 30,417 of record CAZMHS010000010.1, on the reverse strand, counting down.
AAAAACGTGTTCAGTTGAGCGACGAAAACACGGCGGAACAAAAATTACGCAAGAAATATTAGTTCATAGAGATTCGTATAAGCCAATAGTGATAGGTCATAAAGGAGAAAAAATAAAATCGATAGGGCAATCTGCCAGGCTAGAACTTCAGAATATATTAGGTCATCCAGTTCAATTATTTCTTACTGTGAAAGTAGAGAAAAGGTAGCTGGTGTGGATTGGGCAGATAATATAATTATACTATCAACCACTGCCTCAACAGAACGTGGAGAAATCGTGACTGGGTTTTCATCTTTACATGGAAAGTGGAGCGGTTTTGTAAAATCAAAAAAAAACGTGAAGTTTGATGTCGGAGATATATGTTGTGCATCGTGGTATAGTCGTACGGTTGATGGTTTGGGCAATTATGTACTAGAACATACGTTATCTCCGTTTCAAAAGTTCTATGCCAACAAGGATTGTCTATTCTTAATTAAAAGCGCGTGCGAGTTACTCGTAAACATGTTGGCGGACAGAGATCCTCATTATAACTTGTATTGTAGGACTGAAGTATTGTTGCGCGATATTTCTTTTTTACAATATGCTTTGTGGGAAATTGATTTCTTAAAGTTGGTAGGGTACGGCTTGGGGCTTTCTAGATGTGCTGTAACTGGAAAATCTAATGGTTTATATTACTTATCCCCTAAAACTGGCCATGCAGTTACTAAAGATGCTGGAGAAAAATATAAAGAAAAATTATTTGTTATTCCAGAATTTTGGCTAAATAATATCATTCCGGATGACAATGATATTTATAATTCGTTATTAATAACAGGATTTTTTATTGAACGTATAATGAAGAAACCATTGCTCTTTCGTAGGATGTTGTTAGACTTTGTCTACCAAGGCGCAGCATGAGTGAATAGCGCAAATTGATACAGCTGCGGTTTCACTACGTAATATGTTGTCTGATATCTTTGTACACGTTATAAAATCGTATTTTTCGAATAATACTCGTTCCTCGTTTGAAAATCCGCCTTCAGGTCCTATTAGAAACGTAGAAGCTGAACCTATCAAATCAATACTGCTGGATCTATCACATAGATCACAAACCAACATCGTTTCATGCACATCCCACTGGTTTAACAGCGTGCGGAGTTTTACCGCTGGCATAATGTTTGGTATAGATAATCTGCCGCATTGTTCTACGGCATTTGTTACTATTGTTTCTGCTTTTTGCATATTAAAGTTTTTACATTGCGTATACTCTGTAATAACAGGAATAAACGTCGTGACACCTAGTTCTGTACACTTTTCGAGAATAAAGTGCATTTTATGATTAGATATAATAGAAAATACTAAACGTAATGAGCGTTCATTGTAAGGTTGCATAGTTTGGTGTACACACTCACATTCTACACAATTTTTTTTTATAACACACGTTGCAAGCCACTCTCCACATTGCTCGTTAAAAAGCTTTACTTTATCTCCGTTTGATATCCGTAAAACGTTGGTTAAATGATATAACGAATCGTCCTTAATAACTGCAACAGCAGATACAGATAGAGGAGATTTTACATATATACGAGGAATGTGTTTCATGCTCTATTTATCGTAAAAAAAATTTCTGCTACTATTATAACATCGCTATTATTGGTTATAAACATGTGTTTAGAAAAAAACATTTTTTTAATATCTGGAATGTCCGGTGCTGGTAAGTCTGTTTGTTTAAAACACTTTGAAGATGCAGAATATGAAATTATACGAGGATTACCAGTAGAGTTGCTATCTACAGTAATTGAATCAATGAAAGGCAAACATAATGTTGCGATTGAGGTTTTTAGTAAACAGTTAATTCCTTGTAAGACACATGTTATCGAATTAATAAAGTTGCACGGTATTAAAGTAATTTTTTTAGATTCTTCAGATAATGCGCTGATTTTACGTTATAAAGAATCTCGTCGCAAACACCCTCTCGATAATGATTATGTTATTGAAGGCATACGTAAAGAAAGAGAAGGATTATGTGAGATACGTGAACTTGCAGAGCATGTGGTTGACACAACAGCTATAACACCATATGAATTAAAATTAATCATGAATAAGGAAATTTTTAAAAAGTTTCATGAAACGAAGGTCGTTGTGATTTCTTTTTCGTATAAGAAGGGAGTTCCTATTGAGGCTGACTGCGTTTTTGATGTTAGGTTTTTAAAAAATCCATATTACGATCAAGAGTTGCGTTCTGTTAATGGTACGCAAAAAGAAATACACGAGTACTTGAAAGATAACACAAATGTCACACAATATCTTTTAAAGACTAAGGAGTATTTAAATTTTATGCTAACTATGTTGAATTGTGAGGGCCGAGATGTGTTTTATATTGCATTTGGTTGCACAGGAGGGTTTCATCGTTCTGTTTTTATTGCTGAGAATATTGCCTCACATTTCACAGATCTTGGCATAGATACTACCCTATTACATAGGGATCTAAAAATAATAAAAAGTTAGAGTTGTTTTTTTATCATATCGTATTATATAATTTTATTGTCATAAAGTGTTTCCTTGGAGAAAAGAATGATACCTCAGCTCGCCATACTAGACGGTAAAGATTTAACAGCTGAAAATCGAATAATGCCTCACAACACAGAAGCAGAGCAATCGTTGTTAGGTGCATTATTACTGAACAACGAATGCATCATAGATGTTCCGGATTTTTTAAAAGGTTATCATTTTGCTGTTGAAATTCACGGCAAAATTTTTGATGCGACAAAAAATTTAATTGAGCGTGGGTTATTGGCTGATCCTATTACATTGAAGGCTTATTTTGATAAATTAGATGAGCTTGGACCAGTTGGCGGAGGTGGATACTTAATTAAACTCGCAGATTCTGTTGTTAATTTCTCTTCTGTTGCAGATTATGGACGCATTATTTACGATCTTTACCTGCGGCGACAACTTATGTCTATTGGTAGCGGTATATCAGATCACGCGGCAAAGTTTGATATACATAATGATGCAGAAACGCAAATTCGAGAAGCTGAATCTAAGTTGTTTGAATTATCAAATATTAGTTCATCGAATAAAGGGTTTGTGCATTTAGATACGGCATTATCAAATGTAATTGAGATGGCAGCTTTAGCAAGAGAAAACGATTCTGGAATTTCAGGCGTATCTACTGGTTTAAGAGATATGGATTCGTACTTAGGCGGCCTTCATAACTCTGATCTTGTAATAATAGCTGGTCGTCCATCTATGGGAAAAACAGCGCTTGCAATGAATATTGCATATAACGCGGCTATAGCGAAAAAAAATGGATCTAAACATGGTGCAAATGTTGCGTTTTTTTCTCTTGAAATGTCAACTGATCAGCTGGCTATGAGACTGTTAGCTCAAGAAGCGACAATACCATCACATAAAATACGGCGAGGAACTATAAATGGAGAAGACTTTCAACGAATTGTTGATGTAAGTCGTGACTTATTACAAACGCCATTGTACATAGATGATACGCCAGCATTATCTATATCTAATTTGAGAGCAAGAGCAAGACGCTTAAAAAAACAAAGAGGTCTTGACTTGTTAGTTGTCGACTATTTACAGCTATTGCTTCCTCCGGAGAACGGTCGTAGACAAGACAGTAGGGTAAACGAAATTTCTGAAATCAGTAGGGGACTAAAAGCAATTGCAAAAGAGTTAAATATTCCAGTAATTGCTTTATCTCAGTTATCAAGAGCTGTTGAACAACGTGATGATAAACGACCTCAATTAGCTGATCTAAGAGAATCAGGTTCTATCGAACAAGACGCAGATGTTGTTATGTTTGTATATAGGGAGGAATATTATGAATCTAGAAGGGAACCTGAACAGGACAGTGACAAACATATTGCATGGCAGCAAAAGATGGCAAAAATATATAATGTAGCAGAAGTTATACTTGCGAAGCAAAGACATGGGCCTATTGGAACGATTAAGCTGTTCTTTGATGGCCAGTTAACGAAATTTTGCGATTTATCTACACAAGGAGATGAGTAGTGGATTATATTTATAATGATATCCAGAAAGTTTTAGACTCTTTGCCTTCATATACTGTATGCACAGCAATAATTAATACAACAAGTATTCAAAAGAATTACAGGTACATGCAGAATATAGTTTCTGATCGCGTTACATGTAGCGCTGTAGTAAAAGCTGATGCTTATGGTTTTGGTGCACAGCGCGTTTCTACGACATTGCAAGATGTAGGTTGTTCAGAATTTTTTGTTGCAACTGTTGATGAAGGAGTTGAAATTCGAAAGGTTTTAGATAATAAAAGTAAAATATTTGTTCTTGGTGGTGTATTGCGCAATACAGAACAGTATTTTTCTGATTTCAATTTAATACCTGTACTCGTCAATATCGAGCAGGTTGAGAGATGGAAATGTTATGCGCATAAAGTTGCACGTAAATTACCATGCATTATACACGTAGATACAGGTATGGCTCGAAATGGTTTAACAATTGAGCAGGCTGTTTCTATATCTACAGAGAATTATATATATGAGTGTTTCGATATAGAGTATATTATGAGTCATTTCGCGTGTGCCGATAACGTATCTTGCGCTAAAAACGCTGTGCAATTTTCACGTTTTAATGATGCTGCACAAGCATTTCACGGTGTGAAGAAGAGCATATCTAGTACGAATGGTGCGTTTTTAAGGCATGAGTATGCGTGCGATATGGTTAGACTTGGTAAGGCTTTGTACGGTTTTGCGATTAGGGATGATTTGATAGGAGCGCTGGCGCCAGTCATTCAGATTTACGCTAGGATTGTACAGGTAAATGAAATTCATGCTGGGCAGTCTGTTGGGTATGGTGCAACTTTTGTAGCAGATAGAGATATGCGACTGATTACGATCGGAATGGGATATGCAGATGGTTTGATGCGTAAATTGTCGTCGTTCGGGTATGCATATATAAATGAGCATAAAATTTCAATGGTTGGTCGCATTTCAATGGATTATGCAGTTTTTGATGTTACGGATATTCCGAGTGATGAAATTGAGCTCGGTGGGTGGGTGAGCTTAGCGAATAACGTTGTCACGTTAGAACGTATGGCTATTGATAGCGGAACTATCCCACATGAAATTACATGTAAGTTAGGAAGGAGAGTTAAAAAAGTTTATGTCTAAATTAGGATATGAAGAAAGAGCAAAAATGAATTGCGCTGTTTATCTTGTTCTTGAGAGGGACGGCATGGTTTTGCTACAAGAGAGGAAAAATTCTGGGTTTTACGATGGTTATTATGGACTTCCGTCAGGACACTGGGAATACGGTGAAACAGTTGTTGAAGCTATGATAAGAGAGGCAAAAGAAGAAACGACGATAGATATACTACCGGAAGACTTAAAACATGTTTTAACAGCATTTAATCATGGTACTAACCACTACGTTGGAACTTATTTTTTCGTGAATAAATTCACAGGTGTTCCAAAAATTGGAGAACCTGATAAATGTTCAGATCTTAGATTTTTCGCATACGATCAGCTACCTTGTAACATAATTCCGTATATAAAAGAAGTACTGATGTTGATTAAAGAAAATAAAAATTTTGCTGAATTCGTTGGAATTTAACGTTTGTTTAGCCATAATACAGATACGTAATTATGTTTATATGGTATATTTGTACGACTTAAAGTTATTCGTTGTTAAAACTCATCATCTGAGTAGCTATACAGATCGTCTGATTCGCTTTCATAATTTTTTATTTTTTTAGCAAATAAGTCTTGTATTGTGGCAGTTTCTTTATCCATTGTTTTTCCACAGTGTTGTATCTCCATCGTTGCTAATGCACCTGTTTCTGTAGGTGTAAAAGAAATAGCATATGTGTATGGCTTGTATGGCAGATATATTTTATCATCACCGATAATTTTGTTCTTTAACTTACTTATGGTTTCTTTTAACATATCTAATAATAATTCGTTACGCCATAGCATGTCATAGGTAGAAAATAGGTTATTCCATTTACTTTGTTTTAGCATTATAATCAGCCTGTTGCTTTCTAATACTACATTATGAGCTCCGAAACAGTTTCGTATGTCTTCTATCAATAATTCATCTTTACTCGTTAGTACGTCTTTTAAGATTTGTACGTAGTTTTGTATTGCAACTTCTTCGGAAGCTTTTTTTGTAGAACTACGTGTCTTACGTCGGACTTGATCGTTATAGTACATTGAAAGTTGTGTAAGAATATCGTTCTCCTGTATTTCTACAGACATTACGAATTGTGTAGGCATACACATTATAAGTGGACGTACATGCACGATTTCTTGTGTAAGTTTTTTGATTGATGAATTCATCAGTTTCCATAAGTTAGAATTCATCCACGAATTTTGTTTCGCAAAACGCATGTTGTAAAATTGTTCTACTGACATTGTTAATATTAGTGAGCGATCGTATGTTTTTTGAGCTTGTAGATTGTTTTCCCCAATACATCCTGTGATATCTCGTAATGCAATTCTATCTTGACCACTTATAATGTCGTTAAGTGTTTTTCGTAATGATTCGAATTCAAACTGAGTCATTTTTTCGACGCAATGTTCTTTCATTGACATCTTTTCTGTTTGTATATACGTATTATTAACGTTTTGAGATGCAGATACATTTAAAGTTGAAAGAAATATTACTGCAGGAATTAGTATATGTAACATGTAAATGCTCGTAAAAAATTATATACGTCATAGTACTAGTAAATTATTAACAAATAATTAATGTAAATTTTTTTATTGTAAGTGGTATATTATTGGCAGAATATATTTTAATGGTGAATTCTATGTTGAACGATTTAGCTAACGCACTTCGCGTTATCGCATCTGATATGGTTTGTAGCGCTAGGAGCGGTCATTTAGGAATGCCTCTCGGTATGGCGGACGTATTAACGGTTTTATTTAAAGAGCATATGACGTTTTGTGCGAAAGTACCAAATTGGTTTAACCGCGATCGTTTTATCATGTCTGGTGGGCATGGTTCAGCGTTGTTATATGCTATTTTACACCTTTGTGGATACGAAAAATTTTCGTTAAAAGAATTAGAGCAGTTTAGAAAGTTAGGTTCGTTAGCGACTGGACATCCAGAATATAATAAAAACGCTGGAGTCGAAATGACAACGGGCCCATTAGGTGAAGGAATTGCTTCTGCTGTTGGATTCGCTATTGCTGAACGAATTTTAAATAATAGGTTAGGTAATGAATGTATAAATCACTTCACATACGTTTCAGCTGGAGATGGTGACTTAATGGAGGGAGTTGCACATGAAGCATGTTCACTCGCTGGTCATTTAGGTTTAGGGCAGTTGATAGTATTATTTGACGACAATAGCATTACAATTGATGGAGATACCTCTATTACATTATCAGAAGATTTATCTTTACGTTTTCGTTCATACGGATGGCACGTTTTATCAGTTGATGGCCATAATTATAGAGAAATTTCAAAAGCTATAAGTGAAGCGAAATCTTTCGAAGATAAGCCATCTATTATTTTTTGTAAAACAAAAATAGGTTATGGCTCTTGTTTCGAGTCGATGAATAAAGCTCATGCATGCGTGCTTGATAAGTGCCAATTAATGCAGTTAAAGCGCAATCTCCATGCGGAATATGATATTCATTCGATTCCAGATGATATAGTACATGAATGGCAAGCTATTGGCAGTCAGCATAATGAACAATGTAAAACTTGGGTTGAAAAATACGGAAATGTTCTTGAAAACATAGAACAAGAAATTATTTCAACCGTAGAAAATGTCGTTAAGAGCATGAAAAAAGAGTTTTTTGTGAATAGGCCATTTTCGTCCACTAGGGCGATTTCAGGACAGATATTAAACAAAATATGTGGCGCATCAAAATATATAGTATCTGGTTCTTGCGATCTTGGAACGTCAACATGTTGTAAAACTAGCATGTCGAAAGCTATTACTCGTACAGATTTTAGCGGAAACTATATAAATTACGGTATTAGAGAGCATGCTATGGGGGCTATAGTCAACGGAATTACATTGCACGGTGGACTAAAAGCTATTGGTGGCACATTCTTTGCTTTTAGTGATTTCATGAGGCCAGCTATAAGATTAAGTGCATTAATGAATATTCCATCCGTGTTCGTATTTTCGCATGATTCTATAGGTGTTGGTGAGGACGGTCCAACTCATCAGCCAATTGAGCAATTAGCTAGTTTTAGGGCTATGCCAAATTTAAACGTGTTTCGTCCAGGTGATCCTATCGAAACGTTGGAGTGTTGGCATGTGATTTTAACTCAACAGGCTCCGTCATTACTTATCTTGAGTCGGCAAGATGTTAAAAATGTACGTGTGTGTGGAAAAGATAATATGTGTTCTAAAGGAGCGTATTTCTTATATCAGAATACGGCGAATTCTGATAATCGTTTTGTATTGATAGCGACTGGTGCAGAAATAGGTCTAGCCTGTGAAGTGCATAATATCTTAGAAAAGCAACATGGAATGTCTGTTGATTTAGTATCCATGCCGTGTTGGGAGTTATTCGAGTTGCAATCAGATGAATATAAAAATGCCATCATTAAACCTAATTTATTTAAGGTTGTAATTGAGGCTGCATGTGATTTTGGTTGGCATAAGTATATAGGAAATAATGGTTTGTTCTTCGGTGTAAATAATTTCGGGAAATCTGCGCCTTATTTAGATCTTTTTAACTATTTTGGTTTAAATTCCAATCAGATAGTTAATGTGATTTTAAGTAAGTTGTCGGAGAATGCATGTGAAAATCGCGATTAATGGTTTTGGACGTATAGGACGTTTAATATTACGTGAATTGATAACTGGAAATTATCCAGATTTAGACGTAGTTATGATAAATGATGCTTCTTGCTCAAAAGTTGCATCACATCTTTTGAAATATGATTCTACTCACGGAACGATGCATAATACTATTGAATATGATGAAGATTCAATAACAATCGACGGGAAAAGAATTAAGTATACATCTGACCGGAATATAGAAAACTTATCTTTTTGTGGAATAGACTTGGTTTTAGAATGTACAGGTAAGTTTAAAAGCTCAAAAGCATGTGAGAATCATTTTAAAGTCGGAGCTAAAAAAGTTTTGATATCGGCTCCAGGAGAAAATGTTGATTTTACTGTAGTGTACGGTGTAAATGACGATAAACTTACAGCTAGTCACAAAATCATTTCTAATGCATCATGCACGACGAACTGTTTAGCTCCTGTAGTGAAAGTATTGGATGAGTTTATCGGTATAGAATGTGGTCATATGGTAACTGTTCATTCTTATACTGGTGATCAAAAAATCGTTGATACTGGGCATACAGATCTTCGTCGGGCAAGAGCTGCGGCAAGTAATATAATACCAACATCTACTGGCGCTGCAAAAGCCATAGGATTGATATTCCCTCATCTTTCAGGAAAATTGCACGGGGCAGCTATTAGAGTTCCTGTGCAAGACGTATCGTTAATTGACATGTCTTTTATTGCAAAACGAGACACCTCTGCAGATGAAATAAATAATTTGATGCGACAAGCGTCATGTAATGCTTTAAAAAATGTATTAGACTACAATGATATTCCACTCGTGTCATCAGATTTTATAACGAGTCGTGCTAGCGCTGTTTTTGATGCGACGCAGACAAGTGTAACGAATGGTCGTTTATGTAGCGTGTTGGCTTGGTATGATAACGAATACGGTTTCTCTTGCAGAATGCTAGACGTAGCTAATGTATTGGCATCACTAAGTACGTAGGTTTTTTACTGAAATATAAGCCGGGTTCTGTACTTGTAACACAAGCTGTAATCATTCATCTAGGACTCTTGTCACCAAGAGCCTCAAGCAGTCTACCCAAATAGCGCTCATTTCAAAGGTAAAATGGTATTACGCATACGGCTATTTCTATTTGACCTTGCTCCAGGTGGGGTTTTCACTGCCATGCATGTTACCACACATGCGGTGAGCTCTTACCTCGCCTTTTCAACCTTACCACCAGCGTGGCGGTGTATTTTCTGTTGCACTTTCCCTAGAACCAAAATCGATTCCGCCAGACGTTATCTGGCACCTTTCCTTTGGGGAGCCCGGACTTTCCTCTGCTATAAAGCTAGCAGCGATTACACATTCAACAAAAAACCTGCACCAAAGATAACACATACAGAAACAGCAATCAATAAGCGCTGAAATGTAAGAAGTAAAAACATTAGCCTGACGTTGCTATTTTTCGTCGTTTTGTGCTAGTACTGTTGGTTTTATAAACTTATTTTCTAAACGATAGCAAAAGTAGAGATTTTAGCATCACAGAAATCTTGCATGAGATATAATATGCGAATCTGATCGTTGACTGCATTTAGCGTGTACAAAGCTGTAAGGCTGAGTTGCTTAAAACTTAAGTATGTTTTTCCAAAAAGCCTTGAGAGATCATGAGAAATGATATATCCTACGGAATATTATAGAGATGGATTTATAACATGTTTTCTAAATTAGGAGGCCTTTTGTCGTCAGACATGGGAATAGACCTTGGAACAGCTAATACGCTTGTTTATGTAAAGGGTCGTGGCGTAATTTTAAATGAGCCGTCTGTGGTTGCTTTGGCAGAAATCAATGGGAAGAAACAAATATTAGCTGTAGGTGACGAAGCTAAGTTAATGGTAGGGCGAACGCCTGGAAATATAAAAGCAATCCGTCCACTTAAGGACGGCGTTATAGCGGATTTCGACGTCGCTGAAGAAATGATTAAGTATTTTATAAAAAGGGTGCATAATAGGAGGTCGTTTACTAGTCCTCAAGTAGTTATATGCATACCATATGGCGCTACTGCTGTGGAACGTAGGGCTATACAAGAATCAGCAGAATGTGCTGGAGCAAGGAACGTATTCTTGATAGAAGAACCTATGGCTGCAGCGATTGGCGCCGGACTTCCTGTCACAGAACCAACAGGATCTATGGTCGTCGATATAGGTGGCGGTACTACAGAAGTTGCTGTTATTTCTCTCGGAGGCATAGTTTACGGTCGTTCTGTGAGAGTCGGTGGAGATGCATTGGATGAGGCGATAATATCTTACATTAGGAAGACACATAACCTGTTGATAGGTGAATCAACCGCTGAGAAGATCAAAAAAACAATAGGAGCGGCACTTCCACCAGAATCTGGAAATGGATTGGAGATGAAAATAAAGGGTCGGGATCTACAAGACGGTATTCCTAAAGAAGTTGTTGTAACGGAAAGACAGATTGCTGAAAGCCTAGTTGAGCCTGTAACAAATATCGTAGATGCAGTACATACTGCGCTTGAAAATACAGCACCTGAGCTTTCTGCTGATATAGTAGATAAAGGTATTGTTTTAACTGGTGGTGGAGCAATGTTGCGTAGATTGGATGTATGGTTACGTGAATCAACAGGTTTGCCTGTCATGCCGGCAGAAGATCCATTATTATGTGTAGCTTTGGGAACTGGACACGCGCTTGAAGAAATTGAAACAATGAAAAGCGTGTTACTGAATGCTTATTGATAACAAATGGCATAATTTAAAGTTTAGTTTTACGCAAAAACGACATAGTTCGTGGAAGTTTTGTTTACCAGCTTTGTTGATATGCTGCGTTTTTACGTTTGCTGTGCTTAAGCCAGAAATTACAGCAAGCGTAGTCTTTTATGTTAGAAGTGTCGTTTATGAAATGCAATTCTATATTGTAAACTTAAAAGAAACGCTGTGTATTTATCCTCAATTATTTGAAAAAAATCGTAATGTACAACAAGAGGTGCTCGACTTAAAACAAGAAAACCTGAAGTTGAAAGTTGAGCTAGCGCGAATGGTGCAGTTGATAGACAACAACGAGGAAATTGCTGCATTAAAAGCGAAGAGTGAACAATATTCTAAAACTATCGTAGGAAAAGTAATTTCTATTACACAAAATGATTACAATGAATTTGCAATTATCGACATAGGACGAAAAGAGGGCGTAGAAAAAGATGATTTTGTAATCAATGAATGTGGGCTTGTCGGCAGGGTTACTCAACTAGAAAACACATGGAGTGTTGTAACTTTAATTACAGATAAAACGTTATACATTCCTATAAAATTTAAGTCTCAAAATGGAATGGCAATAGCAAGAGGAACAAATGCTGGCTGTTTGCGTGTAGCGAAACAGAAAGAGCCATTCAAGATAACATCAAATGACGTTGTCGTTACATCAGGCTATGGTGGACTTTTTCATGAAGGAATTATTGTCGGTACAGTTTCATCTGACGGCGAAATTCTGCCTAGCGTTGACATGAAAAGAATTAGGTTCATATGCGTAGTTGGCCATATTCCTTACTAAGATTTATTTTCGCGATAGTTATTTGTATAGTACTATTTACGCTACTTAATGAAAATATAATTTGCGGATTAATATATTTTTTCTGTATATACCTTGTATTATATAAAAGATACTCTGTAATACGCGTTACGACACTGGTGTGTTTTTTTTTATTTGATATTACGCGTGGAGCACCACCATATATGACTTCGTTATTTGTGCTCGCTTTAAATTATGCGTTCCAAATAAAGAGAAAAGATATTTTAACAAAACACGTTTTCTGTGCATTTAAGTATGCTGTAGCTATATTGTTTATTTTCTTCTTAGCAAAATTTACATTGGCGCATGAATCTATTAAGACAATATCCGTTCAATTATTAACAACACTGGTATGTCTATGTATTTTTTTGCTTTACAACAGATTAAAACAAACGAAAGCGAAATTTTTGCGATAAATTAAGCATTAGTGCATTATAATTCATATTATTCCACACCTGTAAATAGCATCTATGCGTAATATGTTTGCAAAAATATCAACCTTTAGTGTGGATTTTTTGAAACATATTACGTATAAACATAATTATACTTCGCAAGCAGAAATACTCCAGTTCGACTTCATATTCCATTCGTCAAATTCTGTCTTGAAATCAGTAATCAGTGCTTTTATACACGGACGAAATGCAATAAACATTCCGCTATCAGACTTATCTAATACACGTACATTGGTTCCATCTACTGTGCAACGCAAAATGTTCCCAATTTTATCAATAGCTACGACAGAATGTTGGACAGGCGGTCTTAATAAAACGACTTCTTCTTCATACGAATCGTAGCTCTGCCAAATATTTTGTATGCAAGAAATATTAACCATACTACCAATCCACAAATTTCCAATTGCTGGTGCTGCAACATCACTACATTTAATAACAGTCTTGTATTTTTGTATGTTTGAGCTTCTTACAAATACCAACTCTCCATTGATTGTTTTCTTAAACTCTCCATTTGGAATAGGAATTAATTCTTGAGTACAACCGCGTAAACTAAGCGGTGGGAATCCCAAGTTTGATATAACCAATACACTTTCTGGCATTTCTCACCTCCATCAATTCCAGCTAGGCTCGTCTACAGGACAAAGCAATTTTCTTAGTTCGAAATAATTTTCTAATTCTTCAATATCAAATTCATTCATCTTCATCTTCATATATCCTATTTAATAAAATAAAAGCATGTAACGTAATTTTTCCTTTGTTAAACGTGTTGCTTTTTGGTTTAAAACACACAGTTCCAATTTCATATTTATTCTGAATTAACGGCATACTATGAATTGAAAAACCATTTACAACAGAAGCAAGCTTTTGTTCTAAAGCATTACTTCCGTTAATAATGGTAATATCTATATTAGCACTACACCGAAATTTCATGTATTGTTGAATTCCACAAACATTAATTGTCACACACGAGCTATTATCATTAATTGCATCTGTGTTAACGTCTGCGTTGAATACATTTAATATACCATGTTTATTCAATTCATTTTTTAATGCCTTAAAGATACCGAAATCATATATATTCATTTATTCCTCACAATAATCATCTACTACACCGGCGAAAATAACGCCGAGTTTATCAACGGAGTAAATCGGCGATGATGTAATTTTTATATAAGAGTCATGTAGTAGTACGACGAAATGTTGAGGAAAGATACGTAATGATTCCTTTCCTCTTATAAAAAATCGATAATACGGTTTATGTCCGCTTATATACGTCTGTGTTATATCAGCCCATATACTTCGCACTTTTTCCATACTCCTAACCAAATTTCCATCATCATTAGTATCATATGAAGGTTTACAAATGGTTATTTTCGCATTACAAAAACGTTTCATCGTTCTCTCCTCAATTCATGTTGTATGATCGGAATTCTGCCAGAAGTCTCTTAATACCAGCATATTGCTTTGTCCTTCCGATTTCATCATATATTATATTACGCTGAAAATATTTATTTGCTGCAATCATTAGTATTCCAAGTTTTATCTTTTCTGGAATTGAATTCATGTCAGAATATGTTCCTGTGCTGTATGTTATTCCAACTGATACATTTTTGCTTTTTGCTAAACCAATTAATGCTTTTGATCTAATACACAAAACAGGAATATCAGTATTAGTCATTACCGCATAGTAATCTGAATCAATAATCGTTCCATCTACATTGATGCAATACGTCGCGATAACAGGTTTTTTCGTCAACGAAATACGAATAACTGAATCACTTATTGCGGGGAGCTCAAATCGAAAATCTTCGTCATAATTATCGTAACATATTATGACGTCTTGTTTCCATTTTTGAGGAAGTAAATTTTTTCCTATTATATTTTCCACTTCTTCCTGCGCTGATTTGATGAATGAGGATAATAAATTATCTTCATCGTCAAAATCAACGCGAATGTATGTTTTTAATGCGTTTAAAGAAATGATATTTTTTTCACTTTTTTCTAGCAATGTCGTATGCTTTGTGTTAATATTCATAACGGTCTCCTATTTTTTATAATAGCGCGATGGCATTACTCTAATGGTGTCATCGCGTTTTTTGTTTATTCACCGAATCTAACAATTTTTAGGGCTTCAAAGTTGATTACGTTTCCTCCTGTTCTTTTCGTTGCACAAAATTCGACAAAAGGCTTTGAAGAGTAAGGATCTCTAAAAACGTTAATTCCAGTTCTATCGACGACTTGATACGCTTTTGCGAAGTTACCAAAAATGATAGAATTCGTAGGTGAACTACTGGTAAGCTCTGGCATATTGTCATCGATAATTATTGGATACCCAAATAAACTCGATGTTGTGGATGTTAACGGTGGTTGCCAAACGTACTGTCCACTATTTCTAAGCTTTAGTTTTTGAATTTCACAATATGCTGAACGTGACATTAGCCAGACAGAATTTTTCATAAACTCACGTTTCAATGATGAGAGTACATTAATTAATACATCAGCGCCACTATCATCTTTAAATGCTCCATTTTTTCCTGTAACAAAATGTTGAAATTTTTCATCATTATTAGGATTTTTATCAGTTGGATATTTCAAAATTCCTTTCGGTTTTCCAACTCCATCGCCCAGCAAAAACGCATGATCTTCAACTTTAGCTATTTGTTCAGAAATTTTTGTAACAAACCAACTATATATATCAACGCTAGAATCTTCAAGGAGCTTTTGTGTGGCTTTTAACCTAGAAAAGACTTCATGTACTTGGATCTTAATTTTTTTTAACTCAGGATCACTTGATTCTATCGGATATTTTAACTCAGAAGACCAAGCGGCTTCTGGTGCTTTTTTATCGACCAGTACTTCTAAAGATTCTGTCGAGATTTTTATTACATTTACTAACGATCTGATTGGAGAAAGTTCTTCTATCTTTTCGTATATGTGTTTACACGTATTGTTCGGCATAAGGAATCCGCCACCTTCTGCTACAGAAATTGATTTTGTAAATGCAGCACCAGTACCGCTTTTTAAAAACATGCTTACTCCTTCATCTTCACGGCACGTATCAAGTGGTAAAATAGATTTCTCAGCAAACTTTGCTAAAGAATCTACGCTTTTATTTAATCCAGTAATTGATTCAGCTAATTGTGTTTGCATTGTTCTTCTCCTATTTCAATAATGCATAAATTGTTTGTGTAAGTTTTGAAATCGCTTTTACAATCTCAGCAAATGAATCGATTTGCTTATCTGTTTCATTTTTTTCGTCATCAGAAGATTTTACTACTTCAACTTTCGCATCCGTACAAGCTGGGAAAGTAACGACAGAAATCTCCATTAGGTCGATATCGGTTAATTTTTTATCAGTCGTCCTTTTGGATGCTCTATACCCAATAGATAATCCGTCTATAGCTTTACTTTTTAATAACGACCAAACTTCACGTCCTTTCTTCACATCAAGAAGCAGACGCCCTTTTACGAATAAACCAGTATCCGTTTCGTACATTTCTTCCCAAACACCTATAGGCTTTTTTGCATCATGTTGCCATAGTAATTTTGGATACTTTCCGGTTACTTTTACTTTTTCTAACGCTTTAGCGAATGCGCCTTTTTTGACGATATCGCCTTGCTCATCGATAATGTCAAACATACTAGCATATCCTTCAATATGCCCTTCGTCAGATGTCGATTTTACATAAAACTGTGGTGATAAATAATTCATAATTAATACTCCTATTTAAAATAACAAAATACAACTAATTAGAAGATGAAGACAGGCCAAGCATCTCTCTCTTTTCCTCAACTGTGAGGAAATCACAGTTGGAAATTCGCTTCCATAAACTATCACGCTTATACGATAAAGCTGGAATTTTATCCAAGTTCACGCTAATCGTGACGTTTTTATCGATAACATTGTGTATCCATTTATTAAGCCCATCAACGAACTTATTAACAATCGGAAGAATTGTATCTTCCCACAAATGGAATCGAGCTTCACGGTAGTTCGCAAACATAGAGTCTCCCTGAATCCCAATTAACATTGGAGGAATTCCAAATGCCTGGGCAATTTCGCGAGCAGACACATTTTTACCTGAGAAAAAATCAAGTTCTTTCGGCGTCTTTCCGATTTCTTTCCAATCGAAATCACCTTCTAGAATCATTATTTTCCCTGCATTTTTTGTCCCGCTATACGAATCCTTTAGCCCTTGTCTCAGCTGCTCACGCTGCTGATCTGTTAAGCCATCTGATCCGTTCTTTACCATTAAGCATCCAGAAGGTCTTCCTCCGTTACGCAAAATAGATAAATTATGCGTTGATACAGCGTTATGTTGGTCGATAGAGCTAGCTGTCGGTTGCAGCGGACTCAATCCATACCAATCATTAATCGGATTAAAGAAACGTACATGAATCATATTTTCAGTATCAGTTATCTTTACATTTCGACCATTTACGCTATATACGTAACATTCAACAGATGACTGCACTTTGCTTGGAATTATTTCAACTCTATCTGGTCGTAAGGCTTGCATCGATAACATACCTGCGTCACAAGACATGTACATAAAGGCATTTCCAGAAAGCAGTAAATAACTAGTTACTGCTTCGAGTAATTGCTGCATACTTTGGCTTTTGTTTGGAAATTGTAAAAATGACTCTAGTGCATCGAAATTTCGAGAATCATCGCTTACCATAAATTCAACGCTGCCAACGCATTGAGATATTAGCGATATTGCTCTATACACTACAACATTTTTTATAAAGCCTTCCCTTACAAAAGATTCATAATTGTACGCATTACATTCTTGATCAGCGTATACATCGTAAGCAAACACGTCACGCTTTTTAAAGCTCTTCAAAAGTTGCATAATAGTCTCCATATCATTTATAACAACCAACATAATCGTTGGTTAACCTAATAATCTGACATTATATTAATACTTGCAAGATTTTTTTTAATTTTTAGCATTAAAATCGTAGTTTTGGTCTGAAAACGCGAGATTTTTTTAGTTAAAATTTTATATAATCAGGTCGTTTATGTATACTAAACAGGGGCGATTGTATAAAACTTTAACTATTTTTTGAGAAGAAATTACATATTTTAAAAAAAAATATAAAAAAATATTACGTGGATATATACTTTCGAGAAACCACGTAATGAAAAACTACTTTGATAGTTCTTGAATAATTCTTAGAATATTCTGTCTGGTCTCTTTCTTTTCTATTTTGAAATACGACTTCAACAACTCAACAGACTCCATCGACTTTTCTGTTTCAGCAATATACGGCTCAGTATGTCCGGAATCTTTTAATTCGCTTTTTCTTCGAATTCCGGAGTCAACATGTCCTGATCCATAAAAATATTCGATTGGAGCTGATAGTTTTTTCGCTATGTTAAACAGCGTAACGGCGCTTACGCGATTCCTACCTTTCTCATATTTTTGTACTTGCTGAAACGTAACATTAATTGCACTGGCAAGTTCGCTTTGAGTAACATTCATAAGAATACGACGAATTCTTATCCGTTCGCCAATAATAACGTCGAGATCGCAACTTCTTCTTTGTTTTTCTAATTTTATTTCTTCCATAGCTCTAAACTTTAAAATACAACAAACACTAACGCAATTCTATCATTTATAGCTCAACCTTACAACAAGACGGCGAGTAAATATAAACAAAATACTATAAAATACCCTATATTGTCTAAAATACGCTTATTCCTACTGTAGAAAGTTCTATCTATACAACTTGGTAAATATGTGTCGAAAATGGTTGTGCCTCCTCTTAATGTAGATAGCAAGCAACGTCCATAAGCGTCAAATACAGAAGATATACCTACATTGTTTACGCGAATGATCGGCAATCCATTTTCAACAGCTAGTATCCTAGATATATTGTTATGTTGGAAATTCTCATTGGAATTTTTAAACCATCCATCGTTTGTAATATTTAAAATCCATTCAGTTTTGTCCAATCTTACAAATTCCTGAGCAAATATTGACTCGTAACATATACATATTTGAAAAGAAGGTATGCCTTTAAACGAAACTACGCTTTTTTCTGTACCTGGAGAAAAATCAGCTATAAGTCCAGCTATACTGCTAGTATTCAATATGCTACGTAAAGGCATATACTCTCCAAACGGTAATAGGTGTACTTTGTCGTACAATACGCGGCTTGAGCCGTCGAAAAAAGCAATAACGCTATTGTAATATTTGCCGGCATCATTTTTCCTAATAGCTCCTGTAATAAATACATTACATATTTGGCATATGTCTTGCACGTAAGATTCAATGGCTTTGCTAGACGTATTGCTGTAAATCCACGGGATACACGCTTCTGGCCATATTATAATATCAATGTCTTTTTTGCTATTTATACTCAAATTTTTGTAAGAGTTGTAAACGTATGAATTCATCGATGAGTCATCTTTTATATCTTGCGAAATATTTCCTTGTACGCACCTTATTTTTACGCTTTTATTTTCTGTTGGATTGTTCAACAATCGCATTTGTCCAAAGATGAAAAACGACATTATTGGTGTAATTGCTACTAAAAAATATCGTTTACTATTAATTCTTGCAGATAAACCAAGTAATGCTGCACATAATATTGTTATAATACTTAAAATATTACTTCCGATAATAGAGGTAATTTGCAGCATTGCTTCACTGGTTGCCCAGCAATAGACTGTGTTTATCCATGGAAAACCAGTAAGCATATTTGATACACAATATTCTGACAACGATACGATGAAAACAATTTTTATAACAGCTGTCAAGTTGTTGCTTTCGTAGACTGATTTACTTTTGCCGTTTGCTTCTAGCGTATTGCAAATTTTGGCGAATATGAAGTAATACAACGATACATATAATGGTAACAGCACTACACTAAACGGAATAAATAGCTTTGTTTCATTGCTAAATGTTAGCGGAATAAACACCCAATGCAAAACAACTGCAGAAAAGATGAAGTAAAACAGCGGAATGTCGTAAAAATTACCATATTTGAAAACCCTATAACACAAGGCTGCAAACGCAAAAAAATAACAGAAAGAACAGGACGGCAAACATCGAGATGCTGATGCAATAATCGCAAGTAACGCTATACTAATGAGTCGACTCATTACGCTTTTTATCTTGACGTTTATTAGTGCCTACAACGGCATGTTTTTTTTCGCTGTTTGGCCCGATGGCAGCATTTTTTCTCAGATAATCATCTCGAATTTTTTGAAGTACTTCTTTATCTTTTTTTTCGTATACGATTTTCGATATTTTTGGAATAGCTAACTGTTTTACTTCAACATCAGCATTTACCTTTTTAGGTACAGTAAGATTATCGTTCATATGTTCATACATAGCTTTAAAGTCTTGCGATTTTAAGAACGTTTTTAAATCATTACAAACGTCAATAGCTACATCTTTGACGTAAGGGCCAATTTTTGAATTATCTATGCCTGTTATCAACGCACTTTTCGGAGCGAATATAACAGCAACACCTACGATAAATAGTATAATAATAAACGACTTTATAATGCCAAACATTCCACCTATTGCTTTGTCTACGTTGCAAAATCTGCTTTGCGCGACTTTCTCTGAAATAATTGATGTAATCATCAGTAACAGCATTAAGATAACGACAAAACTGATTACATATCCGACAACACTTCTTATGACGTCGACCTTGATCAATTCTTTAAATAGGTCTGCAACGTAACGGCAAGTATACATTGCAGCAATAGATGTAAATGTCCATGAAAATAAGCTACAGATCTCTTTAACAAGCCCGCGTACATATCCAAACAGAACGAATAAAAACATTATCGCTATGATAGATATATCAACATAATTGAAATAACTAACTTGAGCTGGGATCATTTTATTCTTCCTTTTTAAATAATGCTTTTGCGCATTGTAAAACGCTTTTATACGAATTTATGTCTCCACATTCCTCACAAATTGGGGAAATAATCGTGGAAAACTGAAGCTTTTTCGCTTCTGTTACGCGTTCAGATATCTTCGATACAGAGCGAATTTCTCCTGTTAGACCTATTTCTCCAAAAACGCACGTTCCGTTAGGAACGCTAACATTGAACCTTGCTGAAATCAAACTTATAGCAATAGCTAAATCGCCTGCAGGTTCTGTTATTTTTAACCCACCTGCAACATTTAAGTATATGTCTCTATCTGCAAACGATACATTACAACGAGCTTCTAGCACAGCTATTATCGTTAATAATCTGTTTATGTCGCATCCAACTACTGTTCGTCTCGGAGCAGGAAAATAACTTTTTGTGACAAGGGCTTGAACTTCTACAAGAATAGGTCTACTACCTTCAATTCCAGCAAAAACAACATTTCCAGGAAGTACATTTTCATGCGAGCCAATGAACATTTTTGATGGGTTGTCGACAGACGATAAGCCACTTTCTCTCATTTCAAATATGCCTACCTCACCACATGATCCATACCTATTTTTTATAGCACGCAAAATTCGATATGTATTTCCACGCTCTCCCTCAAAGTACAGCACAGTATCTACCATATGTTCAAGAATTTTTGGACCAGCAATCATGCCATCTTTTGTAACATGTCCAACTAAAAAAATAGCAGTTCCTGTTTCTTTCGCATAATTTATCAACTTTGCTGCGCACGTTCTTACTTGCGTTATACTACCAGGTACAGATTCCGACATACTACTATGTAAAGTTTGTACGGAATCTACAACAAGGAAATCGACATTATTTCCAATCGTATCTAAAACAGCGTCAATATCATTCTCGCAGGCTAACTTGATATTCGAATTGGAAACACTTAACCTTGACGCACGCAAACATATTTGCTCCTTTGATTCTTCGCCAGATAGATAGATACATTTGTTTTCAACTGACAAATGAGAAAGCACTTGAAGTAATAGTGTAGATTTTCCTATTCCAGGCTCGCCACCTATAAGTATAACCGAACCTCTTACAATACCTCCACCGCAGACTCTATCAAATTCATGAATACCACAATAACTTCGAGATTCATTTTCATTAAAGTCAGATAAAGACGACAACTCAATTGTTGAATTTTTGCTCTTTATGCCTATTGTTTCACATTCAGTGACTGTGCTCCATTGTCCACATTCCTCGCATTTTCCAACCCATTTATGATAATTTGTTCCGCAAACAGAACAGACGTATTTAGACTCATTCTTCGCCATCTAAGTTACTATGCGCTCTTAAAAATTCTTGCACTAATCCGCTATCGCTTTGCTCAATAGCTCTAATATCTCCGCTCCAAACAAATTTACCATTATCAAGCATAGCAGCTTTTGAGCAGAAACAATAGGCGACACTGAGATCATGCGTAATAGTCAATGTTGTTATACTAGTGTCAGCTAGTATTGACTTTATTAATCTGCTAATTTTTGCACTGGTTAACGGATCTAACCCTGACGTTGGTTCATCGAATAACATAATATCCGGACGAACGATGATTGCTCGAGCTAAAGCAGCTCTTTTTTGCATTCCTCCAGACAAACTTGATGGGAACAAGTTTATGACATTTTTACTAAGTCCTACGTTTTCTATACATTCGTATGCAGCATTTTTTGCCTTTTCTATATTTACGCCATGATTAATAAGAGGAAACATGACATTTTCGAGCACTGTCATAGAATCGAATAACGCATTACCTTGAAAAAGCACGCTGAAGAAAGAGCGATACTCTCTACGTCGCTTTTTGTCTCTGACACTAATTCCATTAACAGTAATATCGCCAGAATCTAATTGCATAAGTCCAAGCAAAAGCTTCAAGGTTACAGATTTTCCAACTCCAGAACGTCCTAAAATCGCCATCGCATCATTAGCGTTCAGCTCAAACGATACACCATCAAGTATTCGCAACGCACCGAATGATTTATATACATTTTCAAATATAATTTTACTCATAAACCAAAGAACAACGCTGTTAGTAGATAATTAAAAAACAAAATTAAAACACAAGCAGACACAACGGCATTTGTTGTCGATTCACCAACGCCTTTTGCTCCTTTCTTGCAATTAAATCCACGGTAACACCCAAATATCGCAATAGAAAATCCAAATGCTACAGCTTTTACTAAGCCACAAATAATATCAGCGGTAACTATATTTTCTAAAGTCTGAGTTATGTAAGCATAGCTAGAAAATCCAAGTTTCGTTACGCCAACTAGGAATCCACCGAAAACGCCCAATATATCAGCGAAGAATACTAATATTGGCAACATAAGAATACCTGCAAATAGCCTTGGCGAAATCAGATAATGAATTGGATTTACATTCATTGTTTCTAAAGCATCTATTTGCTCGCTTATCTTCATCGCTCCTAGCTCTGCTGCTATCGACGAACCAATTCTACCAGCGACCATTAGGCCGCTCAACACAGGTCCTAACTCCCTTGTAATTGATATTAAAACAACTGTTGCAACAGCACTTTCTCCTTGAAACCTAGCGAATCCTGTGTACGTTTGCAATGCCAAAACCATACCAGCAAAAATAGCAGTAAAGCCTACAATTGGTAATGAAAAGAAACCTATTTCAATAAATTGTTTAAATGCTTCTGTCCAAAATGCACGTGAACGGCAACAGCCACAGAACGATTGAAATACAAATATTGCAAACACTCCAACGTCATTTAATCTGTCTATAACGATTCGTCCTACCTTCGCAATACATTCCATGCATTAACCTATTTCTAAATTAACACTATATTAAAATAAATTTGGTAAATTTAATAGGTATATTTTTGAGGTTTTTATGAGCAAATTATTATGCGCACTATTTGCATATGTAACGTTATGTAACGGAAATGCTGCTATGATTAATATAACTGAGAGCGAGAAAGAAAAAGCGAAAAGTTCGTCTCTTGAGGAAAGCATATTATCGATTGCAGAGCAAGCTGTGTCTAGTGATAAACCTGCTAAGCGATTTCATGAACTAATGAAGGAAAATAATATAACATCTAGACAGCTTATGAGCGTAATAGCGAGTATTCAAGGTAGGCTACAGAGCCTTGGGTATACTTTGAATGCTACGCAAGAAAACGGTACGACGAATTTAGATATTACATATAACAAAGCAAGAGCTCAAGGAGTTGTACATACTAAAGATGTAACAGCGTCTAGAGGTGCCTCAGTAAACAGCCAGATTGTTATGGATTCTCAGGTTTTAGATGTATTATTAAATAAACAAATAGAGGCTTTAAATAAAATAATTGCACGTTTAGACAGGCACGATCAGCGAGATGAAAAATTTGGCAATTGTCAACAGATCTGCGAAATTATATCTCTTATAAAACCATTGTACAAACAGTACACAAGAGATGCAGAAATACTAGCTGCGTTTATGAATGACATTAAACTGTTAACAGCAAAATATTTACCGTTCATACAAAGTTTAAAAAGCGAATACGGAGATTTGTCGGTTGTAGATTTACTAGATAGATATTCAGCAAAAAATAGTATCACAAAAATAGGCCAATTCGAACATAGTGGAAACACTGATAAATACACTGAGTTCATGAAAAAGAGAGCAGAAGAACGGCAAAAAGAATTAAATGCTATGAGAGGTGTAAAAGACAAATTTGATAAAAGTGGTAATAATACTATTACAAGAAGAATTAGTGCAAATTATACGGCATTTACAGACGATAATAATTTGGGACGTGCCAGTAAAGACGGTAACGGAATTGTAAATAAGAATAGTCAAGACAGTGCATACAACATAATAAAGCGAGAAGACGTAGATAGCTTACGATATAATATAGTACCAAAGGATAAAAAATAAAAAATGTTAATGACATATCTAACGTTTAGATTGCATATTTATAATGAATTTAAAATGTTAACATTTTTTTAACAATTTTTGTGTTAAATGGTATGGTTATTCTATAGGTTGTAATATGTCTTTTTCTGATAAGGTAGATTATACCAAGTGTTTTGACTTGTTTCAGTATGCCGTTTTAAATCCGCAAATAGCTATATTATCTTTTCTTAATATGGCTAATGAAGTTGCGAAATATCCAGAAAAAGCAGATAACGCAAGAAAAAATTTACTAAATCGTTTTATAAACCTTGCAGAATATACGACGAAAAAAATGTTAAATGAAGATACATGTGATTTAGAAGTAAAAACGAAAGATCGTAGATTTGATGATCCTGAGTGGGAAAATAACGTCGCTTTGAGTATTTTGAAGCAATACTATTTGTCTATATCAGAATGGATGCAAGATTGCATAGACGATGTTGAATGCGTAGACAGGAAACTGCACCAACAAACTAGTTTTTATGTAAAACAATATCTTGATGCGTTGCATCCGTCAAACTTTCCTATGTTAAATCCAAAAGTTATTAGAAAAACGATAGAAGACAATGGAAAAAATATTCAAAAAGGCTTTGAACTTTTTATAAATGATCTGAAAAATGGAGCAATCACAACAAATGATGCTACGTATTTTTCTGTAGGTGATAATTTAGCTAACACAAAAGGAAAAGTCATTTTTAAAAACTATCTTATCGAACTAATTCAGTATGAAGCGACGACAAAAGAAGTACATAAGGTTCCTATTTTATTTATTCCTCCATGGATTAATAAATTTTATATACTTGATCTTGGTGAAAAGAACTCTCTTGTAAAGTGGCTTGTCGATAACGGTTTCTCAGTATTCATGATATCGTGGGTTAACCCTAATGGAAAGTATAGAGATGTAGGTTTTGATAAATACGCGACTGATGGAATTGTTAAGGCGATTGAAGCAATTAAAAGCGTTACAAATGAAGTGTATATCAATACTGTAGGATATTGCATAGGCGGTACATTATTATCGACATTGTTAGCTGCTCTTGGCGATAAAAAATCAAAGATTCAATCTCCAATGAAGATTAAATCTGCAACGTTATTTACGACTTTATTAGACTTTGAGCATGCTGGAGATTTAGGAGCATTTATAAATGATAGTTATTTAAACTTGCTTGATTCACAAATGAAGCAGCTCGGATTTATGGAAGGAAAAACGATGTATAATACGTTTAGCGTTCTTAAATCTAGCGATATGATTTGGAGATATATGATCAATAATTACATGCTTGGGAATGATTCTCCTCATCACAGTACACTATTTTGGAATGCAGACTGTACAAACTTAACAGAGAAGATGCATCATTTCTTAGCAAAAACATTGTATCGTGATAATAATTTAAAAAAGCGTGGCGTTAATATGTTCGGTACAAATATAGATTTATCCAAAATACATCAGCCAATTTACATGATATCGACAGTAAAAGACCACTTAGTTCCATGGAAAGCTACGTTCGATAGTTTAAAACTATTGGATACGGCTGTAAGATTTGTAGTTGGTGGATCTGGCCATGTAGCAGGCATTGTTAATCATCCAGACAAAAAGAAATACTGTTATTGGGTTAATGAAAAACAAGATTATGAAGATGCGTCAGCGTGGATGCGAGATGCTATAGAGCATGTAGGTTCTTGGTGGGAAGATTGGTGGAAGTGGCTTTCTAAACACTCAGGTGAAATGATTCCTGCTAGGAAAATAGGTAATTCACTATATGATGCTCCAGGAATGTACGTGCATAATAATATTCCTAATAATGATTAGTGCACTTATATTATGTTCATTTCTCGCATAGAAAAATATGAGTTATTAGTGATGATGATATGATCGTGCAGCTTTATGTCTAATGCATCTGCAATCTTGCGAATTTTGATTGTCAATTCAATATCTGCATCAGATGGGTATACTGAACCGCTCGGATGATTATGTGCGAGTATTATCGCGCTTGAATGTAAAGATAGCGCTGTTTGAACTAATTTTTTGATGTCCATTTTTACAGAATCTATACCGCCATCGCAAATTATTAAATCAGATATCAAAAAATTGCGTTTATTTAAGCATAACATTCGTAGTTGTTCATTTTTTAAACTTGCCATGCAAAATCTGCAGTAATTAATAACATGTTGTAATGAATTGAATTGCCGTTCTTCACACATGCGTTCTAAATAAGACCGAGAAATTAATTCTTGAATTACTTTAAATAATATAAATGTTTGTTTCCCGATACCTTTTATTGATGTAAGCTCGATTTCGTCAGCCGTAAAGATTCTATTTACGCTGCGAAATTTATTAATTAACTCTTTTGCGAGATTTTTCGTATCCTTTCTCTTATGAACGAAAAATAATAAGATTTCAAGTAATTCATACGTGTACATCAACTTGCAATAACTTAAGTCTAAAATCTTTTCAAACTTTGATATTGCTCTTTGTCGATGACCACGTTTATTATCTAGCATCTTACTATGCTAACTCAATTGCTACAGCCTCATATCCTCTACGTTGTTTACATACTTTTGCTATTAATCTATCTCCACTGTTTATTTGTGCACCGATAGATTCAAACAATGAACCATGAATAAATATGTCTTCTCCAACATCGTTTTCCGCAAATCCGTATCCTTTTGCTGGATTAAACCATTTCAGCGTACAAAGTACTTCTTGTAACTCTTGAGCTATATCATTTTCAGTAACTTGTATGCTGTATATTTTTGTTACATGATATCCTTTTCCTGATTGCTCTATCTCACATTCTACTTCATCCATCGGATGCAATTCTTTCAAGCCAATACTATCAAGTAATGAAAAATGAATAAAAACATCCTCACCAACTTCTTCTACATCGAGAAAGCCATAACCTTTATATTGATTAAACCAACGCACTATACCGATAGCTCTAGCCATTATCGTACCATCATTAAAACTCAAACTAATGATATATGAAAAAACTTTATTTATAGTTAATATACTGAAAATTTTTCCGTTGCATCTTCAATTTTTCTATTGTGCTAGTAAAAATATCTTCAGAAACTTTAGTTTCATGACGTTTCGCATTGATTACAACAAATCTATATGCCATTACTTGAGCCAAAGTTTTATATGCGTTTCTCACTGTATTAAACTTATCTTCAAGCAATAAGTCATATTTGTCTTTTGCTTCTCCTCTACTTGATATTCGACGTTCAGCCGTCGCATAATCTAAGTCTAACAGAAATGTTAAAAACGGCTCAAAATCACCTATAACCATATCTTTCAAATGAAGTATCATGTTTACGTCAATTTTATTCAATACGCCTTGAAATACGATGCTTGAATCATAAAATCTGTCACAGATAACTATAAAACCATCATCTAGCTTTGGTTTGATTAATTTTATGAAATGTTCTCTTCGCGCAGCAAACATAAGCAGTAACTCTGTCATTGCATCCATAGAGTTATTGTTATGAATAAACGTCCTTATGCTTTCTGCAATTTCGCAACCACCAGGTTCTCTTGTAGTGATGACTTTCTCACCAAGAGCTTCAAGCTTGCTTTTCAACAAACTAACCTGAGTGCTTTTTCCCGAGCCGTTTCCGCCTTCAAACGAAATAAACATGACGTCAATTGCGTCCAAAAACCATAAATTTTAACGCAGGAACTAATCTATGCAATGTGCTTAGTTCTTTTGCGCATTCACCTGCAAACAACTTGTACTGTTTTTGTAATTGACCATATTCAACGACTAAAACGCCAACCTCTTCTCCAATCTGTACTGGCGCCTTTATTGGAGAGTCGTATTCTACGTAAACTTTTAGCGACTTTGCATCTCGATTAAATATTGTTACGGTAACATCTTCATTGGTAACAAGTGGAATTAACTTTGTATCGCCTAACCAAACATCTGCGTAGTGCACTGGCATATTTTTTTTAGCAAGTTTGTACGTTGAAACGGTTCTAAATCCACGTGTTAGTAGTTCCTTTGTTTTCTGTTCTCTTACCTTCTGCGAGCTACAACCATTAACGACTGAGATAAGTCTGACATTGCCGTTAACGGCCGAGGCAGCTAATCCATATCCTCCGTCGTTTGTATGTCCTGTTTTCAATCCATCTACGCCGATGTCATCCCATAACAAAGCATTTCTGTTAGACTGCTTTATTCCGCTCATTTCAAACTCTTTTTCCGCAAAGTAACTATAATACTCAGGAAAATCTTTTATTAATCTTCTGGACAGTATTGCTAAGTCCTTAACTGTAGAGTATAGATTTTTGTCTGGCAAACCACTAGGATTTGTAAAATGCGAATTATACATACCTAGCATATGGGCTGTTTCGTTCATTAGGTCTGCGAAATTTTTCACAGATCCACTGATATTTTCTGCAATTACAACAGCAGCATCGTTACCTGAGTGCACAATTAAACATCTTATTAAATCGCTTACTGATACATTGCTACCAGCTAACAGCCAACTGCGAGAACCTTCAGCTCTTTTGGCTTGTTCGCTAACAATCATTGTATCATCCAGATATAACTCACCAGATTTTAATTTAGAAAAAAGAATGTACAAAGTAAGCAACTTCGTCATAGAAGACGGAGCTGTTCTAGTATCTTTTTCAAAAGACTCTAACTCGAGGCCATCATCACAGTCAATTAATATATACCTTTGAGTGTATGATGGCTGCTTTAATTTCGTACGAGATTTCTTTGATACTTTTCCAGCGTAACTTGCGATAGAAATACAAACAGAACAAGCGACAACAGCAATCTTTTTTAACATTCTTTACCTCTTTTTAATAATGTGTGTAGTACACTACGACTATTATTGTATTAGAAAAATGCTGCTAATCAAGAAGTTATTTTGCAAAATTCGATCAAAGTGTACTGAAAAAAACGGTGCAGCTTTGTTAGAATTCGCATTTGTCGTACCAATCGCAATGCTTCTGTTGTACATGATTATAGATATTTATCAATTATTTAGAATCAAAGGCCAAATCAATAATATGAGTTTATCTGTAGCGCAAAACACAATTTCCGTTGTTGAACGACATAAAAGGGCAACGACAAAAGACCTTAAAGAAGTTGCGGAAACAGCTATAATGTCTTTTCAAGGAAATCTTTCAAAGCAAGATTATAACCTATACATAGCATGGGAAATGATAAAAAATGACGGATCATCAACATCTGTAATGTGGAGTGGTTATTGCGAAAAGGCAGGAATGCAAGATGTTTCGACAGTCGTAGGCGCAATGCCAGTAAGTACAAGTGATTACGAAAGCAGCGATGTTTGGGCGAAGAAACTACGAGAATTATCAGACGTTCACGAAATAAAATCAACAAGTTCTATACTGACGAGCAATCCAGGTAAAATTCATGTCAATTCAAATCAATATGCGCTTGTTATTACAGTTTTATTCTCACAAAGCAAAGAGGATGGTTGGTATAATGTATCAAACATGACGTACAATGTGATGAAAAAAACATTTGGAGGTAATTTTTCATCGCAGTCATTTGTGATAATGCGTGACGATTATACATTTCCTGTACTTTCTAGCATTTGACGGTGTAGATATTTAACAAGACAGTTGGTTATATTATATGTTTTAATGTGATCTTTTCTCTACTCTGACAATCAATACTTTTGAATAACTTCTTCGTGGCAAATTGTGTTTTTTTGTTGTTTGGTTAGTATTGTGAGAAATTCACAATATGCTTGACATTGTTATCTAAAAAAAGTAGAATACCGGCCGTTGGGGTTATAGCTCAGCTGGTAGAGCGCTACAATGGCATTGTAGAGGTCAGGGGTTCGA
>CAZMHS010000009.1:0-41274 GCA_964566185.1 uncultured Alphaproteobacteria bacterium | reverse complement strand
CACGCTCCCCAAGACAGGCCAATTCCAAAACCCTGCATTAAAACTTTTTTCTTACCATTTGCAAATTTATCACGCAATTCAGAACAAATGACAGATGGAATAGAGGCTGAATTTTGATTGCCGTATTTTGCAAAAATCTTTGAAGGGGCTTTTTCAAACGGTATTTTCGCCTTTTTCAAAATCGTTTCTACAATATAAACATTTGCCTGATGTAGTGCAAAATAATCAATACTATCTTTTGTATTTCCTGAAAATTCAAGAATTTCATCTAAAAGTTTAGGTTGTTCTGTTAATGTAAAATTAAATACTTCAAACCCATTCATATAAAAATTTTCTTGGTTTCTGATATTTCCATCCTTATCTGCAACATCACGTCTTGTCTCTTCAGTTGAAGGATTTCTATACGCCCCAGCAGGCTGTAACATATGATTAATTCCACTACCGTCAGATTTCAATATGAAATACGATTCCTGAGCGGTTTCGTCATAATCAATTATCGTTGCGCTTCCTGCATCGCCAAATAATGGGGCTTCAGTTCTATCTTTCGGGTATAATACTTTTTGCCACTATTCTTGCTCCTTTAATTGAACTAATTCTACAATCATCATGTTTGGCATTGCCACAAAACAAATCTTTTCAAAATAGGTTGCTTTCATAATCGGAGCAATAACTTCTGCACATTTATTTTCAACGAAATCTTTCAAATCTTCTTTAATGTTTTTTGTTTCATAAGCAATATGATAAAACTTGTTGCCTTTTAATACGTGTGACTTAACGGGATTGTTTTCACCAATCCATTCAATTAATTCAAGACGAGGTTGATTATCACATTCAATAAATAAGCCTTTCATTTTTTGAACTGTATCTTCAAAAACACCTGAACATTTCTTATATCCAAGTTTTTCGAATGTGTTATATTCTTTTTCTATATTTCTCGTTGCCACGCCTATGTGGTGAAGTGTTAAATTACTAATCATAATTTTTCATGCACCTCCAAACCGAAAGTTTCGATATTATTTTTTAGCAAATACTCGACTTGCCCCTCTTCTTGTAAAGATTTTCCTTCACAAAAGTCTGAAAGCCATTTTAAAGCAGGTGTGTTTCGTGGACCTTTTTTATAATTTATTAGGACTTTTGAAGATGCTCGCAAATAATCTTCTGCTATTAAAAGCATTTTGGATATGACGATATCTTCAATGTTTCTTCCCAATGCTCTGCAACTAAAAGTAAGTTCATCGACAACTAGTACGTCATGTTCTTTTTTGCAAATTAAAATTGCAATAGTGCCGCTATCTGAAAGCTTATCACTCATGCTTGCTGTTACTATGCAAGAATTTTTATTGTTTAATAAACATTCAACTTCAGGTTTATTATACCTTTTGTATGTTAAAATAAATTGATTCGTTTTATTTAACAATTCAGTAATTCTTTCAACATGCGCTATATCATTTAAAGTAATATTTACTTTCATTTCTAATTTTTTAAAATATTCTTTTTTTGATAAAGTTTTTGCCAATTTGTAGCGTTCTTGATTTGCTTTTATATCTTGTGAACGCAAAACATCCTCATTTGTTACACCTGTTTTTAAAAAACCTGGATACAAATCTAACTTACGTAACGTCAAATCTTCTGTTTCAAAAAGCAATGTCTTAATTTCAGGAATTGCGGCTTTTACAGATTCAATCTCTGCTATATTATCGTCAATAAAAAGAATTGAATCTAAGCCGATGTTCATTTCTTTTGCCATTGCTATGATGTTTTCAGCTTTGGAATTCCAATTAATTTTTATACATGTGAAATCATCGTATTTAATCGAAAAATCATCTCTATTTTTAAACAATGATTGAACTTCGTCATTGTCATTTTTAGAAGCAATGCAGAGCATATAGCCCATTTGAGATAATGTTTTTAATCTCGTTTGATAATTTCTATGAGAAGATAAGGCATTAAATCCATCTTCACCTAAAATACCTTTATAAAAAGTATTGTCTAAATCGGTAACGATTGCTTTTATTTGGGATGTAAAAAATGATGGAATAATTTTCAGACCTAGATATTGAGCAATTAAAACAGACGATTTTGCAGATAATCTCGTGCCTGAATATTTTTCCTTTTCAAGGTCATAAGCTTGTTCGCCTAATTTTCGAACTATTTTTTCTATCTCGACTGTATATACTGTTTTACTGTTGAAATTTTTTAACTCGCCAATATAAGCTAAGATAATTGGTGCGTTAGTTAATGAACGCAGCTCTTCTATTTTTTTATCTAAAAAAATTGTTAATGCTTCTTTGTTATATCTGCTTAAATCAAGCCATAAAATATTTAAATCAGCGTCAATATTTGATGACAAAGTCAGACTGTCATCATAACTGCTATATTCAAAAGCAGCACTCAAACCAAAATGGTTTAAAAACGGATCTAATACACTCGAAACCATTTCAAAAGAGTGATTTCTATGAATCATTATCTTGATTTCCTTTTTTTCGAGATCACCTCTGAAGGACAAGATATCCAATCTACTAAGTTTTTCATCAAATAAGCTTTTCATTCTTAACCTAAATTTTCAATTGCTTCTATAATTTTTTTCATTGATGTTAATTTAGGAATGTCTTCAATATTAAATGAAACACACAATTCTTCTTCTATTGTCGTGATGATTTCAATATGTTTCATAGAGTCCCATAGTTCACAGTTCTGCATTGATACATCATCATCCGTTGCAATTTTTTGATCCAAAAGAACTGCTAGAATTTCCGCTACTTTTGTTCGAGTTTTCATCTGACTTCCTTTCTTGTTTTGCTGGTAGCAATATAAACTCTTGATAGTATCAAGCAGAACGTTTCTATTTTCATCTGAGATGCAAATTTCCCAATTTCGTTACCAAAATCTTTTAAGTTAATTAATTCGTGATTCAATACTACCACCTATTATTACTTTCTTTACTACTTCCTGCGAGCAATTTTCTTTGCTTTTTAGCTAGATTGTAATCAATACAACACCAGCTCGTATTCTAACATAAAAAAAATTTTATACCACACTTTTGTTGGCTTTTGGTGTGATTATTTAAAAGTTCATTATAATCTGTTCATTGTGATTTTTTTCTGCAGAAAGCCATATTGTGATAAATGAGTACAAAGGACAAACTTGGCATGCGAATAAATGGTCGGAGTAAGAGGATTCGAACCTCCGGCCCCTGCTACCCGAAAACAGTGCTCTACCAGGCTGAGCTATACTCCGATGGCGGATGGGGAGGGATTCGAACCCTCGAATGAGTTACCCCATTGCCGGTTTTCAAGACCGGTGCCTTCAACCGCTCGACCACCCATCCAATACGCTAATAATGCACTTTATCTTTCAAAAAGTAAAGTCCTATTATTGTGATAATCGCTGCGCATGACAGTATGTATCCGGGAGACGCAAGATCTCCAGTGCTTTGTATCAATCTTGTAGCTAATGGTGGGGCATAAGCACCAAATATCGCCATGGCCATATTATGAGATGTAGCGACGCCAATTGACCTAATATTGCTCGGAAAAGACTCACAAATAGCTGATTGTACTGAAGCATAATAAACTGAAAAGATTAATATCAAACATAGTTGGCATATTAAACCACCAAAAACGCCATAGTACGCTGCTAATTGAAACATAGGGTAACACGTAAATGTCATAACTATACATGATATTAACATCATTTTATATCGCCCGATGCGATCAGATATTTTTCCGCAGCAGATAATTGCAACTGCAAATACGGACATTGCTGCGATTTGAGATAGTGGAGTCAATATTGGCCCTGCATTTAATATCACAGATAAATATGTGCTAAAAAATATTGCTGTAATGAAAAAACCGCTTCCAGCTAATACGTCCATCAAAATAACAGAAACAAACGTTTTAAAGTTTTTAACAAATAAAAGGTGAAATACACTTTCATTAGTTGGCGTTGTATTTTTGCTCTCAGGAAGTCTACGCTTTATAAAATTAGCAATAAATATTCCGAATATGCACAGCAAATACGGTAGACGCCACGCATAAGTTTCCATTTCAGCTTCTGAAAAAATACAAGCGAGAACGAATGATGTAACAGCACAGAGTATAAACGCAAGAATTAAGCAAAATGGAGACCAAGCTGTGTATTCACATTGTTTGCTTTTTGGTGCATGTTCAAAAAGAAACACCATAGTGCCAGTAAAACCACCACCTAATGCTAATCCTTGAATTACTCTCAACAGTAACAACATGACAGTAGAACAAACGCCAATCTGATCGTATGTAGGGATTACGCCTATCAGAAATGTAGCAATCGCCATCATATAAACAGAAATTGAGAACGATAGGTTTTGGCTGTATGTAGACGATATATATCCAAATATCAAAGCTCCGATAGGGCGCGAGAGTACGCCAACGGCAAATGCTCCTAATGATGCTGCTGATTGTTCAATAGCATTGCTTGCAGAAAAAAAATTCGATCCCATTATCGAGGCCAAGAATCCGTATATCGCAAACGAGTACCATTCTAGAGCTCCACCTAGAACGCAGGAAACAACGACACTTTTTTCTTTCTTGTTCATAATTTTCCTCAAACTACAAAACGCGTCTAACAGCATTGTACATGCCATTAAACGCGAACAACAAGGAGGACACAAATCTACAAAAATGTATACTTGCATTTGGCGGAGAGGGAGGGATTCGAACCCTCGATACAGGTTATTACCCGTATAACGGTTTAGCAAACCGGCGCCTTCAGCCACTCGGCCACCTCTCCAACAATGCTGAGTGTACAGCACGTGAATGCTGATGTCAACAATAAATTACTTTTTTTTAGCAGTAAAATCGATTACATTATAATAAAATTTTGTCCCTGTGGAGGTATTATAATGCATAGGATGTCGTTAATTGAAGCAAGACACGCCTTGAAGAACAAACAGATGTCAAGCGAAGAGCTTACACGTCACTATTTAGATAGGGTAGAACATTACAAAGAATGGAATGCTTATATCACGTTGTGTCCTGAAATGGCAATTAAACGAGCGAAATCTGCTGATGCTAGAATCGCTTCAGGTACATCTGGTGTAATGGAAGGTATACCTCTTGCAATAAAAGATCTTTTTGTTACTAAAGGTATCCGAACTACTGCTGGATCTAAG
The DNA here is from genome assembly GCA_964566185.1 of uncultured Alphaproteobacteria bacterium. Taxonomy (GTDB): domain Bacteria; phylum Pseudomonadota; class Alphaproteobacteria; order UBA3830; family CAYLKK01; genus CAZMHS01. The sequence continues at coordinate 36,125 of CAZMHS010000009.1, read as the reverse complement.
ATGCTGTGTAATTTTATACCTCCGTATGAATCAACAGTTTCTCAGAAATTACTTGATGCTGGTGCTGTCTTCCTCGGGAAAACAAATATGGATGAGTTTGCAATGGGGTCAGCTAATCTCACAAGCTACTACGGTCGTGTTGTTAATCCATGGAGCGTAGACAGAGAGCTTTGTCCAGGTGGTTCATCTGGTGGTTCAGCTGCGGCTGTCGCTGGGCATTTGTGCGTTGCTGCTACAGGGTCAGATACAGGCGGTTCAATAAGGCAGCCTGCTGCATTTTGCGGTATAGTTGGTCTAAAGCCTACATATGGACGTTGTTCTAGATACGGTATGGTTGCGTTTTCGTCATCCCTTGATCAGGCTGGCCCTATGACGAAGACGGTTGCAGATTCTGCTGCATTATTAAGTGTTATTGCTGGTTATGATGAAAAAGATTCGACATCTAAAAATATTCCTGTAGAAGATTACGAAAGTTATGTCGGACGATCTGTAAATGGTTTAAAAGTTGGTATATTAGAAGATTCAGAGCTTTTAGGATGTTCTGAAGGCATGTTACAGCATTTACACAAATCTGCTGAATGGCTTAAGGATGGCGGAGCTGAAATTGTACGTATATCTTTGCCGTACTATAAGGCAGCAATATCTGCATATTATGTAATTGCTCCTGCTGAGGCGTCATCTAACCTGTCAAGATATGATGGTGTTCGTTTTGGTTATCGTTCAGACAATGCTGATACACTGGAGGAAATGTACGAAAATACAAGGAGTGAAGGGTTCGGTAGTGAAGTAAAACGAAGAATACTGATGGGGACGTATGTATTATCTGCAGGATATTTCGATGCATATTACACGAAAGCAAAGCTAGTACAGAAAGCGATTACAAATGACTTTACACGAGTTTTTAAAGACGTAGATGTTATTTTGATGCCAACAACAACAGATTCTGCTTTTCCTTTAGACGAAGCGCCGACAGATCCAACAGCGATGTACTTAAATGACGTGTTCACTGTGACTGTTAATATTGCAGGATTACCTGCGCTTTCAGTACCATGTGGATTAGATGGCCAAAATAGGCCTCTTGGAGTGCAATTAATTGCTCCTCATTTTAAAGAGGGCGCTTTGATCACGTGTGGATGCGTTATAGAAAAATCATCAAATTTTAAACCTTGGGGAAGGGAATAACAATGAAGTACATAGAAACGTCAACTGGATTCTGGGAAGCTGTTATAGGGCTTGAAGTTCATGCGCAGGTAATATCAAATGCAAAATTATTTTCAACTGCTTCAACTCAGTTTGGTTGTGGGCCTAATGAAAATGTATCATTCATTGATGCTGCGTTGCCTGGCGTTCTGCCAGTTATAAATCGATTCTGTGTGGATCAAGCTATAAAAACAGGTCTTGGATTGCAGGCAAAAATAAACTTGGTGTCTCATTTCGATAGAAAGAACTACTTTTATCCAGACTTACCTCAAGGATATCAAATTTCACAGTTTAAACACCCGATTGTTAGTGATGGCATGATTACTGTAGAAACAGAAGATAATAATAAGCGTGATATTCGTATAGAGCGTATACATTTAGAGCAGGATGCTGGAAAAAGTGTACATGATCAACATCCAACAAAAACGTTAATTGACTTAAATAGGTCAGGGATAGCGCTTATGGAAATAGTAACGCATCCTGACATGAGAAGCGCTGAGGAAGCTGCGTTATTTCTTAAGAAATTAAGAGCTATATTGAGATGTTTAAAAACGTGCGACGGAAACATGGAGGAAGGCAGCATAAGAGCTGATGTAAATATATCTGTGCACAGACCAGATACACCGTTTGGAACAAGAGTCGAAGTTAAAAATGTGAATTCTATCAGATTTTTAGCTCAAGCTGTAAACTTCGAAATAAATCGTCAGATAGAATTGCTTGAATCTGGAGGAGAAGTTGATCAGGAAACAAGGCTATTTAATAGTAATACTGGCGAAACAAAGGTAATGCGTTCAAAAGAGGATGCTCAGGATTACAGATACTTTCCTGATCCTGATCTACCAGCATTGATTTTAACGCAAGAACGAATAGATAAGATTAGATCAGAACTTCCTGAGCTTCCTGATCAAAAACGTGATAGGTTCCAGGTTCAGTATTCTCTGCCAAAGTATGATGCTGAACTCATAACTGCAGAGGAGGATATTTCGTTATTTTATGAAGAAACAGTCAAGCTGACAGATGGAAGCAGCGAGCAGGCTAAAATTGTGTCGAATTGGATGATAGGAGAGTTATTCTCTTATCTAAATAAAGATGGGCTAAGTATTTCAGAGTCCACCGTACGACCTGATAGGTTAGCTGCATTGGTAAAATTGATTGCAGCAGGTACAATTTCTTCAAAAATTGCAAAAGAAGTTTTTGAAGCTATGTGGACGTCTGATGCGACGCCTGAGCAAATTGTAAAGGAAAAAGGGTTAGTGCAGATATCCGATCCTGACGCTATACGTAAAGCGATAATTGATGTGCTAGATGTGAACAAAGACAAGGTTGTTGAATTTCGATCAGGTAAAGACAAACTGTTCGGTTTTTTTGTCGGGCAAATCATGAAAAAAACAGGAGGGAAAATAAATCCGAAAATGTTGAATGAAATATTGACTGATGAGTTGAATAAAGGTGATTGTTAATAAGTATGTGACGATAAGTTATCAAAAAGCTTTTCGTCACTGTTTATTACGTGTTGCATGAAAACAGTTCTGTATTGTGTTTTTTTGTCTTTTGGCGTATTCTTTGCAAAGAGTATAACAGGGTTAGTACTTAAATACTTTGGGAATTATTTTTTTGGGAGGAATAGTATGGCATTTTTTAGATATTTTGGAATAATTTGTTCTTTTGCATTGTCTAGTTGTGCGTTTCAGGGGTGTAGTGAGGGAAATACTGAACTTGCAAATACAAATAAAGGTGGGTTATACAAAATAATAAATGATGAAATTACAACAAAAAGTGATGCGCGGAAAAAACTTGGCGATCCTTCGGATATCGACTTTAACGAGGTTACAAACCAAGAAAAATGGACGTATTTGCATATAGATAAGCAAAATTTGATGCGCAATTATCTTCCGCTCTTTAATTTTTTCTCTCGCGGTACGAAAAATGTAAAAAAGAAAATCGTTTTAGTGTTTAATTCTAACGGGACATTGGCAAAATTTTTAGTAACGGAGAGTAAAGAAGAGCAGAAAAACGGTCTTCTTGACTGATATTCATTCTTGTCATTACTCGCTTGTAGAGCTACTAATGCACAAAAATAAGTTTATTAAATGCAAATAGTAGTTCTTATTATACCTTAACACCACCAACTGTTATGTTATTTATAAATAGACTAGGCATACCAACGCCTACAGGTACCCACTGACCGTCTTTGCCGCAAGTTCCTACACCGTCATCCAAACAAGAGTCATTTCCAACAGCAGAAACACGCTTTAGGATTTCCGGACCATTTCCTATCAGCATAGCTCCCTTTACAGGGTATGTTATCTTTCCATCCTCTATCATATATGCTTCCGATGCCGCAAACACGAAATCACCTGAAGCTGTATCTACCTGCCCATCAGAAAATGACTTCGCGAAGATACCATTTCTTACACCTCTAATCATATCTTCTTGGTTGGCATTCCCAGATAACATCATTGTGTTCGTCATTCTTGGAATTGGCGCGTGAGAATAGCTTTCCCTTCTGCCGTTCCCTGTCGGTTTAGCGTTCATAATTGCTGCATTCATCTCGTCATACATGTATCCAACCAAGCGTCCATTCTCGATTAAGTGTGTACACGATGACGTAACTCCTTCGTCATCTACATTTATCGATCCTCTACGTCTTGAGATCGTGCCGTCATCAATAACAGTAACGTTTTCTGACGCGACGAGTTGTCCTAGCTTATTGGCAAAAACAGACACATTCTTTCTATTTAGATCAGCTTCCAGTCCATGGCCAACGGCTTCATGCAACAAAATTCCTGTCCATCCATTTCCTAAGACTACAGGAAACTCGCCTGCAGGAGCCGGTTTTGCTTCTATTTTCGCGTCAATTTGCTCTTTTATTTTAAAAGCAAAATTCGATAGATTCTCATTTGTAAGAAGCAAGTCATACCCATATCTACCACCACAGGAATATGCTCCACTTTCTACATTTCCATCTTTGCGTACAACCGCTGAAGCACTCAAACGAACCAGTGGTCGAATGTCTCCTACAGATACACCATCACTTTTTGCAATCCAAATGACTTGCCAAGAACTTACTAAACGACTAGTAATGCTGACTACGTCAATAACCTTGTCTCTTATCGCTGCTTCAAGCGCATGTAAATATGAGATTTTGCTTGACAAACTCCTTTCATGAATGTATTGATCATTTTTATATAAATTCAGACTATTACAGCACGTACATTCTATAGTATTCGTAGAGCCACTAGAAAGGAAATTTTTTGCGCTATTAACTGTAGTCGCAGCGTCTTGTACAGCTTTTTTGCTCAAATCAGATGAATGAGCATATAATAGCTCATCATTTTTGTAACATCTTAAACCAAAACCATTCGAAGTATTAAAGCTGCACGAAGAAATAACGCCATTTTCAATACATATTTCTTCGTTTTCCACATATTCGACAAATAACTCTCCTCTATATCCGCCAAAAAAAACATGCTTAGAACTTTCGCACAAAGAATCTAGCTCGCATAAGTCGGCAAGAAAACGTTTAGCCATTTATATATTTTCTGTGTAATTTTTCACAGCCTCATTCAATTCTACTTGTGAACAAAAACCAAAGAAAACGGGATCTTTCGGCGACAGATCTGACATATAAGGATAAGTTCTATCTCTAACAGATTGAACTAACTTTTTCGTCGTTGGAACAAGTTTACATATCGCAACATCACTCATCTTTGGATAGTACTTGAGCAACCACGCTACGGCTCTAGGACGATCTTGCCTTTTAGATATAGGCGTATACCTTGCTGCTTTTTTCGTCTTAATTTCGATATTATACGGAACATTTAGCCTCAGCCTAGCTGAAGGATCTTTTTCACAACAAGAAATCTCCGCCTTTGTTAGCTGTCCGTTATCTATCGGGCTAATTGGTTGCAAACATGCTGAGAACTGGCCATCAGCCATCGCTTGCACTTCAACTAAGTGCAGGTTACAAAACTCAGCAATTTGTTCAAAAGTAAGTGCTGTGTTATCTATTAACCACACAGCTGTTGCTTTCGGCATAATAACGCCACTCATAAAAACTCCATCTCAAAAACAGAACAAGTCATTCAGACTCACCTTTATCTTTTCCTGACAACAAATATTGGCTAATCAAACCTTCAAGGCTTTGTCCTCCACGTGTTCTAACAATTTCGCCGTTTTCTTTTAAACGTTCATCTTCTACACCTGGATTGAGAGCTATATACTTCCCTCCTAACAGACTGGCTGAAGATATCGTAGCCTCTGTATCGCTCGGAAGTGAAAGCTTCTCATCGACAACAAATGTTACATTTGCCATAAATGCGTTGTAATCAACTGTTACAGCCTCAACAACGCCAACTTTCACTCCTCCTAATCGTACTTCTGCTCCTGGCGCAACTCCGTCAGCGTTGTCGAATTTTGCAAACAGACGATAGCCGTGCACATAATCATTTTTTGTTTTGTTATACGCAAAAACAAAAAACCATGCAGATAAAACTAAAACGAAAAAACCTACAATGCTTTCAAAAATTCTACTTCTTTCCATACGCTTCTAAAGCCTAAGACATATACTGACCGCCGTTTATATTAAGAGTTTCTCCAGTAATATAAGGCTGATTTATCAAAAATAAGACAGCATCAGCTATCTCTTCTGTTTTAGCAAATCGCTTTACTGGTATCGTTTCTGTAATTTTTTGACGAATTTCTTCTTTTATAGCTTTTGTCATTTGAGTATCGACATAACCAGGGGCAACAGCATTCACTGTAATTCCCTTGTCAGCTGATTCTAAGGCTAATGCTTTAGAAAAACCTATAATTCCAGCCTTGGCTGCTGAATAATTCGTTTGTCCAATCTGTCCTTTTAGCCCATTTATTGAACTAATGTTAATAATACGTCCATATCCATTATTTCGCATATCACCTATTACAGCATGACACATATTGAAGACAGAGTATAAATTCGTTTTTATGACAGAATCCCAAGCTTTAAACTCCATCTTATGCATCATTCTATCAGACGTAATGCCAGCGTTGTTTACTAATATGCTAATGTCCGTATTAAAGTATTCTTTTACTTGTGATACACCATTTTTACATGCATCAAAATCGCTTACATCCCAAGCAAACGTCTTAATGCCAAATTTCGATCCAAAGGCGTCAGCTTCTTCTTTGTTTCGGCAATACGACGCTGCTACGTCAAATCCAGCATTCTTCAACGCTATAGAAATGTCGCGACCTATTCCACGAACACCACCAGTAACTAAAGCTAACCGTTTCATAACTATCACCACAAAAAAACTGACTTGATAAATAATTCCCATAATATTAGCATAATACATGTTTTTCAGCAAGTATTGAAAATGAATTTAAAAAATCTATATGGGCATGAACAAAACGAAAAGTTGTTAGCAAAAGTTATAAATTCCGCAAATATTAGTTCATCGTGGTTGTTTCATGGACGGCATGGCGTAGGAAAGCGTACTTTTGCTTACAGGTTTATTGCTTACATATTGGCAGGGCAGTGTTCGTCAGACAATTTGTTAACGTCAGAGAAAGTGCAAGAAACGCTAAAAACAATGCTTGTAGGTGTTCATCCAGATTTTTTGCTGCTCGACTGTAGATCGAGCGATGTTTCAATAGAGAATTATAGAAATACCGCGAATAAGTTATATAAGAAACCAGCGATATCTGACAGTAAAGCAATGTTAATTCTAGGCGCAGAAATGCTAAGTATGAACGTTTACAACGCGCTTTTAAAGTTATCTGAAGAACCTCCGAAGAATACGTACATAATAATTACGACATCAAATATTTTAAGGTTGCCACTAACTTTGCGATCGAGGTGTGCAAAATTACTTTTCAACAAATTGAGTTACGACAATATACATAACATAGCAAACGAAATTGACGTAGCAATAACTGAAGAATCTATCTTGCTAGCTGATGGCTCAATAAACGATGCAATAACATTTAGTGATGCTTCGGTTTATGATGAATATCTGAACATATTTTCAGTATGTACAAATATCGCGGAATCAATAGATTCCATAACACAAAAATATAATGTGAATGAAAATTGGGTAATTCTAAAAAGATGTATTATAAGATCAATTCAAGCACTTACTAATATTGCGCTTGGAATAGACTGCAATTTATTACCTACAGAAAAAACGGTAATGCGGAATGTAGATGTGCAACGCTTGCAAAATACATCGCGCGAAGTCATAGATTTGCTATCATTAGCAGAAACAATGAAGCTCGATAAAGCTTCTATTGTGAGGCAAGTAATGTATTTAATAACACAGTGTGTTATCAACAATTAAAGTGAAACTACAACTAAACAGAATTATTGCAAAAAATAATACGCGTTAACGTAAGAATAACTTTTTTCTGTTATCATTAAATCAACAACAAGGACTTAAGGTGTTTACGTGAGGATACAAATTACGCACGCAAATGATAACGATATTCCTATGCGGATAAAAACGAAAAGAGCATGTTATGTCGTTATCTTGCTTTTGGCGGTTTACAAATTATGTGATGTAGTGCAATATTTTGTTAAGTAGTTTAAGGAATTTTGCATACTTAAACGTTTACTCTTTTCTGAACTGTATTCCTGTTCTGTTTGGAATAGGAATAGGCGCTTATTTCTCTTTAACAGACGAAAAGACTGTTCCATACATTGTTATGACATTGTTATGCGTATCAGTCTTACTGATTCCGTTGCGAGCAGTTAGACATTTCGGAATAAGCGTGTTTATAATACTTCTAGGTTTCAGTATTTCATGGTTAAGGACAAACACATTAAACACCGTAATGTTAAACGAAAAAATAAGATATGCAGAGTTTGAAGGAGATATCAAGGTAGTAGAGTCTACGGACAACTGGATAAGGTTTATCGTTTCAAACATAACATTCATTAATAAAAAAATCGAATTAAATGACGTTTCTTTAACGTGGCGTAAGCATAATAGCCCTTATCAATATACTCCTGGCGATCGTCTAAAATTTACGGCTATTTTGGATCCAATTTATCCACCGACATTTAGAAATGCGTACAATTTTAGACGGCAAGCGTTTTTTAACGGAATAAGCGCGCGCGGATACATTACAAAACCTCCAATATTGGTAGCAACTGGGCGAAATGCTTCGATTACGTCACTAAAAAACACACTTAGGCAGACGATAGACAGAAAGATAGATGAAGTTTTGGACGGTGTAAATTCTGCATTAGTAAAAACGCTAATAACAGGCAACAGGTCTGCGTTGCCCAACGATATACGACAGAATTTCGCTGACGCAGGTATAGCTCATATTTTAGCTATATCAGGATTACATATAGGTATTATCGCTGGTTTTTGCTTTTTTTTATGTCGGTTCATGCTATGCTTGCTATTTCCAAGGTTTTCATTGCTATATGATATAAAAAAGATATCTGCAGTATTCGCTTTATGTATAGCGTTTTTATATTTGCAAATTTCTGGAGAATCAGTTCCTGCGGTCAGATCATTTATAATGTATTCAATAATAGTATTAGCAGTTCTGTTAAATAGAACGACGATCTCCATGAGGTCTGTTTCCATAGCTGCTATGTGCATATTAATTGTACATCCAGAATCGATGCTATTTCCAAGTTTTCAGATGTCATTTAGTGCGGTCGTTGCATTGGTTGCTTTTTACGAGAAGAAAAGGCCTGACGCATCTAAATTTGAGACTATCATTTCTCTTATGCTTACAAGCTTAATAGCTTCTGCAGCAACATCTGTGTTTTCGGTGAATATTTTCAATAGATTAAGTTTTGGTGGACTGATTTCTAATTTAATTGCTGTACCAGCTATGACGTTTATTATTATGCCAATCATTGTAATCTCTACGTGTTTGTTGCCTTTAGTAAACACATTTTCCATACTTGGAGTTTTTATGAATGGCTTAACTTTGCTAGCTAAAATAGTTTCTGATATTCCTTATGCATCAATCTCGTTGCCTACGCCAGATTTAAAATCATTTTTGCTTGTTATATTAGGAGGAATAATTTTATCTTTTGCAACGTCAAAGGTACGCGTTATAGGTGTGATTCCTTTGTTGCTTGGAGTTATTTTATATTTCTATAGATCGTCTCCAATAATTTATATTTCTGCATTCGATAAAGTTGTAGGTGTAAATTGTAAAACGCATATGTGTTTCAATACATTGGCCTCGATGCGACGAACAAGTAATGATTTTATAAAAAGCGAGGCAATTTCTGCTAAATTTAACGTAAAACATCGAAAATGTGCAAAATGCATCGAAAAAATTTCTGATGGCGTGCTGTTTTCAAATGGCATTTATATTATTGACTCACAAAAGTGTACAAACATTGAAAACTATTTGAAATTTCGACATATAGTTTTAAATGATAAGATTCATGAATGCGCTAGAATATTATATAACGACGGATCTATCGATAACTATCAACTTGAAAATCGTCCATGGAATAATTAGAGCTAGAAATCAATGATCGTAATTTCTAGAAAACTTTACATGTGTAAATATTGATATTTTATGTAGAAGCTGCTTACGATAATCTTGTTTCTCTATTAGTCTTATTAAACCAATATGATTTGCAATTCAATACAAGTTGCTTTTTAACGTGGTAAGTGTTACAATTGCAAAAATCGTTTATATGGAGTATTTATGGCTAAAGGGGCTACAGTGCTTATTAAGTTGCAGAGCACAGCTGATACTGGTTTTTTTTATGTTGCGAAGAAAAATCCTCGTAAAAGACCTGAGAAAATAGAATTAAAGAAGTATGATCCAGTGGCACGCAAGCACGTGCTTTTTAAGGAAACTAAGATAAAATAAACAGTTTCTACAGTGCGCAATTTATTGAATAGTCGAGTGTTAGGAGTTCAGGCGTGAAGATCGCGTTGATTGGTCGTTCTAACGTCGGGAAGTCTTCGTTGTTTAATCGGCTGGTTGGACGTCGTCTTGCTATTGTTGACGATTCTCTTGGCGTCACACGTGACAGACGTGAGTTTCCTGTCGTTGATTGCGGACACTGTAGCATATTGGTGGACACACCAGGCGTTGTTCCTCTAAAAAAGGATGAACTTGCCATGAAGATGAATAGACAGTCAGAAGCAGCCGTTAAGGACGCTGAGTGTGTGTTTTTTGTGATTGATGGCATAGATGGCGTAACTTATGGCGATCAGTCTGTTGCTAGATGGCTTCGGCAGGTTTATAAGCAACATGGTAACAGAAAAACTTTTGTAGTTACGAATAAGTCTGAAAATTTGTCTTCAGCAATTGCTGTGCAGACACTTGGGTTCGGGGATGCTATTTACGTATCTGCTGAACACAATATCAACATATGTGAGTTGCGTGACAAGATATTTGAACTATGTCGTGAAGATGCTGATCATGCAGATGATAAAGATAGTGTCTTGAAAATAGCGATCGTAGGACGTCCAAACGTCGGAAAGTCGACGTTGATAAATTCTGCGCTTGGGTACGATCGCTTAATATCGTGCGATATGGCAGGTACAACGCGCGATTCGATACTAGTGCCGTTTGAGTTTAATGGTCGTAAAATTGAGCTTATCGATACAGCTGGACAACGAAAAAGAACGAAGATTGATAACGACTTAGAAAATACATCTGTTTTGGATGCTTGGCGATATATTAAACAGTCTAATGTCGTCATTATAGTGTGTGATGTTAATGCTCCGCTTGAAAAACACGAACTTAATGTGGCTCGAAAGGTGGCTGATGAAGGGAAAATTGTAATTTTCGCAATCAATAAGGTCGATACGGTCGTCGATCTTAAAGAAAGACTGAATGAACTACGTCAGCGTTTAGAAAAGGAATTTGCTCAAGTGCCTGGTGTCGTGTGTATACCTATTTCAGGGTTATGCAAAAAAAATATAGGAAGTTTGTTTGTTCACTCTATCGCGTTGTACGAAAAATGGGATAAAAGAATTACAACAGGAAAGTTGAATTCTTTTTTAAGTAAAGCTGTTGAAAATTACGCACCGCCGCTTGTAAATGGTAAGCAAATCAAGCTAAAGTTTATGACGCAAACAAATACGAAACCTCCGTCGTTTGCTATTATATCTAACAGGGGACAGGAGCTGCCCGAAAGTTATAGTCGTTATCTTCTAAATAGGTTGCGTGAAAGCTTTGACTTATTTGGGATTCCTTTGCGATTATTTGTACGCACAAGAAAAAATCCTTTCGTGAAAAGCAATAAAAAATGAAATTTTTAGATAAGGCGTATTGCTGGATGCTTGAAAAGGCTAAGGAGCGGGCAGCTTTAGCTTGGCTTTCTCTTGTGTCGTGTTTAGAGGGCTTCATTTCGCCAATACCTCCTGATCCGATGCTGGCTATCATGTCTTCTGTAAATGGGCAGAAGTTCATAATTTATTCTTTAGTTTGTACGCTTGCGTCAGTGATTGGTGGATGCGTTGGATTTTTACTTGGTACACTGTTGTACGATAGCATCGGTATTGCTATATTGAATTTCTACGGATATTCAAAATCAGTCGGAACAATGGAAAATCTAAATACTATAGCTTTTGCTGCGATTGCCTTTAAGGCATTTACACCAATTCCGTACAAGGTCGTATCTATAATTGCCGGTTTTATGAATGTAAACTTTTTTACATTTGTTTCAGCATCATTACTGTCGAGATTTATCCGTTTTTTTATAGTCTCTGCGCTATGCAAAAAATACGGAGAATTCTTTTTGCAAATGTTTGCAAAATATAAACTTTTAATATGTATCATTGTAGTAATAGTGTTGCTTATAGGTTTTGCTTTAATTTCTTATGTATGATACTAAAATGATTAATAAAGTGATAAATTTTTTGCTACGCAGAGATGTGATGTCTTTTTTTGTTTTGTTAGGAATCACGTTTGGAATTTGTTCATCACTTGCATCTCAATATTTGTTTGGTTTTCAGCCATGCAACTTGTGTATGATTCAGAGATATATTTTGTTCGTTGCTTTTTCTATAGTTAGCTGCGCGTTATATTATAGGTCAAATGAAAAATTATTTTCGATTTTGTTGTGGTTAGCAATATGCTCGTTGCTTTCAGTATTTTGTATCGCAATATATCAGATGTGTATACAGTATGGTATTGTACCTGAACCACACTTTTGCGTACGAAATGATTTAACTGATAAATCTGTCGATGAATTAATTGCGCATTTACAAAATACAGCTTCAGGAAGCTGCAAAGATTTTGGACCTGTTATTTTTGGTTTTCCAATGTCGCTATTTAGTGCCGTTGGGACGTTTTCACTTTGTTTCTATATGGTTGTAGCCCTTGCTTACAGAAAGTCTACCTTACGGTAAAGAGTCATGTAAGTTGATCTAATTGCGTATTTATACACTTTTTGATAGTATTAGACTCATAATATGTTTGGTATATAATGAGCATGGTTAACAGAAGTTCGTTGTGCATAGTATTAGTTATCTTATCAATCGTGATAGGGTTTACATTTGTATTTCGCGATGTCATGTTTCCATTTGTATTTGGTGCGTTTTTGGCGTACTCTTTTGTTCCGATAGTCGATCGTTTTTGTGTAAACATTCCAAGACCTATATTAAGTGCCTTAATTACGTTGAGTTTTATATGCATTTTTGTTTTTCTATTTTTATTTATAGCTCCACATTTAGAAAAACAACTAATCGAACTTGTTCGTACGATTCCTAAAAATTCAGCGAGAATTATTGGCGCTGCGAATAAAATTTTATCAGAATTCGGTATAAATCAGTTAGATTCTTCAATCTTACAGCGTATTTTAGTAAACAAAGTTGATGTATTAATTGGTATAATACTAAACTTGTTATCATATAGTAATGTTATAACAAATTTTTTCAGCTGTCTTATAATTGTTCCTGTTACGATGTTTTATATGCTAAAAGATTGGGATCGCTTTGTCGATGCGATGTTGTATTGTATTCCAATGCAATATTCTAAGCATATTATGGCTTTATGGCAGAATATTCGTAACTGCTTGTGGAGATTTTTTAAGGGGCAATCATCTGCTGCTATTATTTTAGCAGTTTATTATTCGTTGTGCTTGTTTGCTTTATCTTTGAGTAAATGGGGGGTGCTTGGCGTATTAACTGGAGTAATGTCATTTATCCCGTTTGTAGGAGCAGTATGTTGTGGTATAACGGCGTTTTGCGTCGGCGTATTTACAGGATTTTCATTTTGCAAGTTAGTAATGATTGTTGCTATTTATACAGTTGGACCTCTATTAGAGAGTTATTTCATTACACCTCGTTTTGTCGGCAATGAAGTTGGCTTACATCCGTTGTGGATACTTTTTGCATTTTTTGCTGGTGTACAAATTTACGGAATCATTGGTGTAGCTATCGCTATTCCTTGTGCTGCTGTAATAGCTGAAACTACAAGGTATATTGCGAAAATAATAAGAAGTGATATTAGTTTTAAAGTTTGATTAAATGGAAGCAGAACAAGTCATATTTGATTTTGCAGAATCTGATAATGTAAAAATTTCTGATTTTATAGAGGATGAATCAAATGAACTGGCTCTTAAATGGGTTTCCTCGTGGCCTATGTGGCCAAACAATAAATTATTGCTTCATGGGTCGTCTGTTTGCGGAAAAAGTCAACTGGCGATGTTTTGGCTAAAGCTAGTTAACGGTGTTTCTGTCAGAAACAATTGTGAAATTGATTTAAGAGAATTTATTGATCAAAATAACGCATTTCTTATCGATCCATTAGATAATTTTTTAAAAAATGAACATTGGTTATTTGATTTTATAAATATATGTACAGAACAATGTAAATCAATTTTATTTGTAAATAGAGGATTAGAGTTTAGATCTACGGTCATTTTAAAAGATCTAGCATCTAGATTAAACTCTATAAACTCGGTGCGGATAGAACACCCTAGTGACACCTTGTTGAAAAAAGTTGCAATGAAAATTGCTTTTGATTTAGGCACTGTGCTTCGCCCGAGCGTTGCCGAATATTTAGTTCAGCATATAAGTAGAGATATTGAATCGATAAAATCTATTTTAGTAAAAGCGAATACAGCTTCATTGGTAGAGCAAAAACCAATAGAAGCAAAATTACGAGAGCTAATTCAACTTACGCTGTAACTGTAAATTGTCCTGGAACAAGTATCTTTATCACTCCACCGAGAGCACACATCAATGGTCCGTCAGTCGTTAGCACTGGCTTACCCTTTATCGTAACATTTGGTTTTGTCGGAAGCCACGTTCCAGCTGGTGCGAATGTGCAAGGTAATCCATACTTAACAGCGCATGCTCCAAACGGTTTTATGTTTACTCCTAGTACAACATCAGTTATTACCGCCGCTGGAGTCGTTGCGTTGACCATGTTTACCGGAAGGAATGTAAGAACAGAAGGGCACGTGCCGAAAGAACACATGCATGTAGAACCGTTAGAAACGAGAAAGCCCACTACAAAATGAACCTTGATAAATCTGTCTTTTGAGCTAAATCACTAACTCTGGCACTAACATAGTCTGCATCTACAGTTACAGTTTTACGCTTATCTAGTGCAGCTTCAAAACTCACTTCCTCAAGTAATTTTTCTAGTATTGTATGTAGACGCCGCGCACCTATGTTTTCTATATTTTGGTTAACAAAATGGGCAATTTCTGCGATTTTATTTATTCCATCATCCGTGAAAACTAATTCTAAATTTTCTGTTTCCATAAGTGCTTTGTACTGTAGTATTAAGCTATTTTCCGTACACTTTAATATTCGAACGAAGTCATCGTGAGATAGCGCGTCTAATTCAACTCTAATCGGCAATCTTCCTTGCAGTTCCGGAAGTAAATCTGATGGTTTCGATACCTGAAAAGCTCCAGATGCTATGAATAAAATGTGATTCGTATGAACGACGCCGTACTTTGTTGAAACAGCACAACCCTCAATTATCGGAAGAAGATCCCTTTGCACACCTTCACGAGATACATCCTGAGCAACCGTGTTTCTACTACACACTTTATCTATTTCATCTATGAAAACAATTCCGTGTTGTTCAACTGATGTTATCGCATCTTTCACAATTTTATCATTATCAACTAATTTCTCTTTTTCTTCTGACACCAAAACGCTTTTCGCTTCAGCAACTGTCATTTTCACAAGCTTCGTTTTGTTGCTGCTCAGCGTTTTATTTAAGAACTCAGTCAAGTCGAATACTCCGACATGAGTGCCATTCCCAATATCTGGAAAATCAAAAGGTGACTTTGTTTGCTCTACGACGTTTATCTCAATTTCTCTTTCATCTAAAACTCCATCGTTCAAGAGTGACATAAACTTTGCTCTAGTTTCCTCACTCGCATCTTTTCCTACAAGCGCGTCAAGAATCCTTTGACTTGCTGCCTTCTCTGCTTTATCGGCTCCACACTTCCTACAGCGTTCTTTCGCATTTTGTACTGCTATTTCTACCAAATCTCTAATGATTTGTTCAACGTCTCTGCCAACATAACCGACTTCAGTAAACTTTGTTGCTTCTACCTTTATAAATGGAGAATCGGCGAGCTTAGATAATCTCCTGGCTATTTCTGTTTTTCCAACACCTGTTGCTCCAATCATAAGAATGTTTTTAGGAATTATTTCTTCCTTTATTTGGCCTTTTACGTTTAGTCTTCTCCACCTATTTCTCAAAGCTATTGCTACGGCCTTTTTTGCTTTTTCTTGTCCAACAACGAATCTGTCTAATTCTTTTACAGCTTCTTTTGGAGTCAAATGCTCAAATTCATCCATGCTCACCACTCTATCTTTTCTAAAATTACTGAATGATTAGTATAAATGCATATATCTCCAGCAATTTTCAATGATTTTTTCGCAATTTCTTCTGCTGACATATCTGTATCAATTAATGCTCTGGCCGCAGACAATGCGTAATTACCACCGGATCCTATGCCTATAATTCCATCTTCTGGCTGCAAAACATCACCATTTCCAGTTAGTATAAAAGAATACTCTTTATTCACTACCGCCATCATAGCTTCAAGACGTCGCAGATATTTATCTGTCCTCCAATCTTTAGCTAGCTCAACACACGACCTTTGTAACTGGTCGGAATATTTTTCTAATTTCTCTTCCAACTTTTCAAATAAAGTAAAAGCGTCCGCCGTTGCTCCTGCAAAGCCTGCAAGAACCTTGCCATTAGACAGAAATCTCACTTTTCTGGCATTTGATTTAACTATTACCGAACCCATCGTAACCTGACCATCGCCAGCAACTACGACTTGTCCATTCTTTCTAACAGATAAAATAGTAGTGCCTTGCCACATAACTATTTCCTTTTAAAACTATTAAAGTCTATTATTGAACAACCGTCTGCGCTTTTACTAATTGTACTCTCTGCGCGATCATCTGGTGAAGATGGCACATTTTTGGGTGAAAATTGCAAGCCAAATTTTACAGATGGATCGACAAATGCAACTAATGCATTAAACGGAATCTTTAATCTTTCGTATTGCCCATTAAAACTTAACGATACAGAAAAATAGTCATCTTGCACAACTAAGTTGTCGAACTGGTACTGCAAAACTACCATCATTTCATTTGGATGTTTGTCTAGTAAATAACCAGGAACTTCAACTCCAGAAAACGCTGTCTTAAAGCTAATATAAAAATGGTGGTCACCAGGCAACCCATTCGCTGATACCTCTTTTAACGCACGCTTTACAACAGAAATTAACGCATCCTGGACCATGTCCTCGTAACAAAGCCTTGACATACATACCTCTTTAAGAGTCGGGAGAACGATGGGGCGAGTTACAGGGATCGAACCTGCGACACCCAGAACCACAATCTGATGCTCTACCAACTGAGCTAAACTCGCCATACATCTTACGACGGATTGTAAACCATCGATTTGATGAAGTCAATACTATTTTCAATGGTATGGTTTTGCAGCGTTGCATTTGTTGGCAGATAATGAAATAGATATACAAATTTTTATGATTTCCTCGTATTTTGAAAGCATTGAATCTAAAAAGTGTTATTTGAATAGTATAAAACACGCATAACGACTAACGTATGCGGAGGTAACGCTACAAGTCTTCTTTGTGGGTGTATATGCTGTGTATATAAAAGAAAAATTATAAAAGCTTCGCTGATTTTTAAAGGGCTCATGACGTGTGATGTGAACGGAAATTACTTGACTCAGTTGTGTCGGTAATGTACAATCAACGCGAGGTAATGTTTTTTAATTTAGAAAGGAGCTATATGCCTACTATTAATCAATTGATTCGCAAGCCAAGGAAGGATATGGCCGCTAGGAATAACGTTCCTGCTATGCAGGGCTGTCCGCAGAAGCGAGGTGTTTGTACTCGTGTTACGACTACTACGCCTAAAAAACCTAACTCGGCTATGAGAAAAATCGCTCGTGTGAGATTGACTAACGGGTACGAGGTGACTGCTTATATTCCTGGAGAAGGACATAACTTGCAGGAACACTCTGTTGTTATGATTCGAGGTGGTCGTGTTAAAGACCTTCCAGGTGTTAGGTACCACATAATAAGAGGTACGTTGGATACTCAGGGTGTGAAAGATCGTCGTCGTGGGCGTTCTAAGTACGGTGTGAAAAGACCGAAGTAATAAGGAGTAATTTATGGCGCGTAGAAGAGCTGTGGAAAAAAGAGAAATTCTTCCAGACCCGAAGTTTGGAAGTGTTGTCGTGACAAAATTTATGAATGTCATGATGTATGATGGGAAAAAATCTGTTGCTGAGGGAATACTTCATTCGGCTTTTGAAACTATTCAGAAAAAGGCCGGTGTGCCTGGTTTGGAAGTTTTTGAGAGTGCGTTAGAAAATGTGCGGCCTAGTGTCGAGGTTCGGTCTAGACGCGTTGGCGGCGCTACATATCAGGTGCCTTGTGAAGTGCGTTTTGAGCGTGCTCAGGCGTTGGCTATGCGTTGGATTATTGGTATGGCCCGCAAGCGTAGTGAGAGTACTATGGCTGAAAGGTTGTGTGGTGAATTGTTGGATGCCTATAATGGCCGTGGCGCGTCTGTGAAAAAACGTGACGATACCCATAAGATGGCTGAAGCAAATAAGGCGTTTGCTCATTATCGCTGGTAATAATATGGCAAGAACTACTGAAATTGGTAAGTATAGGAACATTGGTATTATGGCTCATATCGACGCCGGTAAAACGACGACGACAGAGCGTATATTGTTCTATACTGGTAAGTCTCATAAATTGGGCGAAGTCCATGAAGGTGAGGCTACTATGGATTGGATGGAGCAGGAGCAGGAACGTGGGATTACGATTACCTCTGCTGCTACAACATGCTACTGGAATGGGTATAGGGTTAATATCATAGATACACCAGGACACGTTGATTTTACTGTTGAAGTCGAGCGTTCTTTGCGTGTGTTAGATGGCGCTGTAACCGTTTTTGACGGTGTCGCTGGTGTTGAACCTCAATCTGAAACTGTTTGGCGGCAGGCAGATAAGTATAACGTTCCTAGAATTTGTTTCGTTAACAAAATGGACCGTATCGGCGCTAATTTCTATCGATGCGTAGGAATGGTGAATGATAGGCTAGGGGCTCGTCCGCTCGTCATGCAACTGCCTATCGGAATTGAGAGTGATTTCATCGGTGTAGTAGACGTTTTGGCTATGAAAGCGTATATGTGGAAAGATGAGACGATGGGTGCTAAGTACGAAGTCGTTGATATTCCTGCTGATATGCTTGAAGATGCGAAAAAGTATCACAGCGAATTAGTCGAAACAGCTGTAGAAATGGATGATGCGCTTTTAGAGGCTTATTTTGAGGGTGTTGAGCCTTCTATCGAAGACTTAAAGCATTGTATTCGCGCTGGAACGATTGCCAGTAAGTTTGTGCCTATTTTCTGTGGTAGTGCATTTAAGAATAAGGGCGTTCAGACACTATTGGATGCTGTCGTCGATTATCTTCCATCTCCATTGGATATCGGTGAAGTCAGAGGTGTAGAAATTAATGGTGATGGTGAACTTTGTCGTAAGCCTTCAGATGATGAGCCATTGTCTGCTTTGGCGTTTAAGGTTATGACAGATCCGTTCGTCGGTTCTATTACGTTCGTTCGTATTTATTCCGGTAAGCTTGAAGCAGGTACGTATGTTCAAAATTCAGTGAAAGATGAGAGAGAACGTATTGGTCGTATGCTTTTGATGCACGCTAATTCTCGTGAGGATATAAAAGAAGCTTATGCTGGCGATATTGTCGCTGTGTGTGGGTTAAAATATACCACGACTGGGGATACGATGTGTGACGGAAGTAAGCCGATCATACTTGAGCGTATGGAATTTCCAGAGCCTGTTATTGAGGTTGCTGTCGAACCAAAGTCGAAGGCTGACCAAGAAAAAATGGGCGTTGCTCTATCTCGTTTGGCGGCTGAGGATCCTTCTTTTAAAGTTTCATCTAATGTTGAGACAGGTCAGACAATTATTAAGGGAATGGGGGAACTTCATCTTGAAATTATTGTCGATCGTATGAAACGTGAATTTAAGGTGGATGCAAATGTCGGTGCTCCTCAAGTTGCTTATCGCGAAACGATCTCTAAAAGTGGAGAGATTGATTATGTCCATAAGAAACAATCTGGTGGTGCTGGACAATTCGCTCGAGTTGTTGTACAATTTGAACCAGTTGATTTCGCTAGCGGACTTGTTTTCGAGAGCAAAATCGTTGGTGGGGCTGTTCCAAAAGAATACATTCCTGGCGTTGAGAAGGGCTTAAAGAGCGTTTCTGATTCTGGTTGCTTGATTGGTTTTCCTATCGTCGGCGTAAAGTGTACTCTTGTAGATGGTGCTTTCCATGATGTCGACTCTAGTGTCTTGGCGTTCGAAATTGCCTCTCGTGGCGCTTTTCGTGAGGCTATGACGAAGTGTGGGGCGAAGATTCTTGAGCCTTTGATGAGTGTTGAGGTTGTCACTCCTGAAGAGTATATGGGAGATATTATTGGCGACTTGAACAGCCGTCGTGGTCAGGTTTTAGGAATGGATCAGAGAGCGAATGCTCGTGTTGTGCAGGCAGAAGTTCCGTTGTCGGAGATGTTCGGCTACGTAAATACGTTGCGTTCTATGAGCCAGGGAAGAGCTCAATATACTATGCAGTTTAATCGGTATGAGGCTGTACCGTCGCATATCGCTGATAAGATAATTGCTGAGTATAAGGGAAATGTAAAAGGTGAATAATTAGGTTTGGAGTTTATATATGAGTAAAGCTAAATACGAAAGAACAAAACCGCATTGTAATATTGGTACTATTGGTCACGTTGATCATGGTAAAACGACGTTAACCGCCGCGATTACAAAGGTTCTTGGCGAAAGAGGTGGTGCACAGTTCACTGCATATGATCAGATCGATAAGGCTCCTGAAGAAAGAGCTAGGGGTATTACGATTTCTACGTCTCACGTTGAGTATGAGACTGCAAATAGGCACTATGCACACGTAGACTGTCCTGGACACGCAGATTATGTGAAGAACATGATCACTGGTGCTGCTCAGATGGATGGTGCTATTTTGGTCGTATCTGGTACAGATAGCGTTATGCCTCAGACTAGAGAACATATTTTGCTAGCACGTCAGGTTGGCGTTCCTGCAATCGTTGTGTTTATCAATAAGGTTGATATGGTCGATGATCCGGAAATGCTAGATTTGGTTGAGATGGAAGTTCGTGATTTGTTGACGAGCTATCAATTCCCTGGCGATGATATTCCTATCATCAGAGGTAGTGCTCTTTGTGCTTTGGAAGGGAAAAATGATGAAATTGGCGTAAAAGCTATTGATCAGTTGATGGAGGCCATCGATTCTTATATTCCTCAGCCGACTCGTCCAAAGGATAAGCCTTTCTTGATGCCAATTGAGGATGTATTCTCTATCTCTGGGCGTGGTACTGTTGTTACTGGCCGTGTCGAGCAGGGTGTGGTTAAGGTCGGTGATGAAGTTGAAATCGTCGGTTTGAGAGATACTCAGAAAACGGTTGTTACCGGTGTTGAAATGTTCCGTCGTTTGCTTGATTCTGGTGAAGCCGGTGATAATATCGGTTGTTTGCTTCGTGGTACGAAGCGTGAGGAGGTTGAGCGTGGTCAGGTTTTGGCTGCTCCTGGTTCAATTACTCCGCATAAAAAGTTTAAGTGCGAAGCTTATATCTTAACGAAAGAAGAAGGTGGTCGTCATACTCCGTTCTTCCAAGGATATAGACCTCAGTTCTATTTTAGAACGACTGACGTTACTGGTAATGTCACATTACCTGAGGGAACAGAAATGGTCATGCCTGGCGATAACGTTTCGTTCCAAGTAGAGTTGATCTCGAATATCGCTATGGATAAAGGACTTAAGTTCGCTATTCGTGAGGGTGGTAGAACGGTCGGTGCTGGCGTTGTCACTGAGATCATTGAATAGGAGGGGTAAATGAGCACGCAGAGCATTCGTATATGCTTAAAAGCGTATGATCACAGGATTCTTGATTATTCAACGAATGAGATAGTTGCTACTGCGAAAAGAACAGGCGCCCGCGTACGCGGGCCTGTCCCTCTTCCAGATAGAACTGCTCGTTTTACTGTGTTGCGTTCTCCGCATATCGATAAGAAGTCTCGTGAACAGTTTGAGTTACAGACTCATAAGAGACTTGTTGATATAATAGATTGTCCACCGCAAACTGTTGATGCTTTAATGAAGTTAGAGTTAGCTGCTGGTGTGGACGTTGAAATTAAATTAGTAGGATAGCTTATAATGCGTTCAGGGTTAATTGGAAAAAAGCTAGGCATGACACGAGTCTTCACAGAAGATGGTCGTGAGCATGCGGTGACTTTGCTTAAAGTTGAGAAACATGAAGTGATTTCTCAAAAGACTATAGACAAAGATGGGTATGATGCAGTGGTTGTTGGAACTCTCCAAACAAAGGAAAGTAAATTGACAAAACCTATGCAAGGTTACTTCAAAGCTTTAGGAGTCGATTGCTACAAGATGATTCGCGAATTTCGTGCGAATGGTAGCGAGCTATTAGAAAAAGGGTTTTCTTATGGTGCGGATTATTTCGCTGCTGGCTCCATAATAGATGTGACTGCGGTTTCGATTGGTAAAGGTTTTGCTGGAGCGATGAAGCGGCATCATTTCGGTGGCTTAAGGGCTAGCCATGGTGTTTCTATTTGTCATAGAAGTCATGGTTCTACCGGTAATAGAGAGGAACCAGGCCGTGTGTTCAAAGGTAAAAAAATGGCTGGACATATGGGGGCAAAAAAGGTTACAATACAGAATCTTAAAGTGTTTTCTGTAGATGGTGATTTGCTGGTTATTGAAGGTTGCGTGCCAGGACCTGAAGGTGGGTACGTTGTTGTTAAGGATGCTGTAAAGGGGAATCGACAGCTATGAAACTGCAAGTTTTAAATTTACAGGGGCAGTCAGTCGGTGATATCGAGTTGAATGAATGCGTCTTTGGTGTTACGCCAAGGAAAGACTGTATGTCTGCTGTTGTTAGATGGCAATTGGCAAAAAGACAGGCTGGAACTCACGATTGCAAAGGGCGTAGTGATGTTAATCGTACGTCTAAGAAGCTTTATCGTCAGAAAGGCACAGGTAATGCAAGACATGGTGCGCGAACTGCAAACATATTTCGTGGCGGTGGCGTGATTTTTGGTCCAACACCTCGTTCTCATGCTTTCAAGTTGAATAAAAAGTTTGTGAAGTTCGCTTTGTGTTCGCTTTTGTCTTTGAAGGTGAAAGAGAACAATTTTATTGTTGTTGATAGTCTTGCGCTTGATAGTGAAAAAACCAGTGAATTGAAGAAAAGGTTGTGTGGTTTAGGTGTTTCTTCCGGATTGTTCGTCGATACATTTGATAATTCTGAGCAACATCGAAATTTCAAAATGGCTTGCTCGAATTTGCATAAGGTCGATATATTACTAGATCGTGGTTTTAATATGTACGATGGGTTACAGCATGAAAAAATGGTTTTAACGACTGCTGCTGTTGAAAATATTCAAAAGCGTTTGTTGATGGATTAGTATGATGAGATCTATTTATGATGTGTTATTAGCTCCTGTTGCTACTGAAAAAGCTTACGGTGCTGCTGGCGAAGGAAATAAAAAAACTTACACGTTTTTGGTAAATCCATTGGCGAATAAATGCGATATAAAACGGTCTGTCGAAGATGTTTTTAATGTAAAAGTAAAGAAGGTTAATGTTTTGAATCGTAATGGTAAAGTAAAAATGCGTCGTGGCATTAAAGGCCAGCTTTCTGATCGCCGTTATGCTATGGTAACGCTTGCTGATGGTTCTATAAGCTTAGAAGGAGGGTTCTAATGGCTCTAAAGGTGTATAAACCTTATACTCCAGGTACCCGTGGTTTGGTGTTGGTGGATAAGTCTTCTTTGTGGAAGGGACGTCCTAAAAAAGAATTGGTTGCTGGAAAGAAGTCGACAGGTGGACGTAATTCTGCTGGGAAGATTACAATTAGGCATCGTGGCGGTGGATGTAAGAAATTGTATCGTTTTATCGATTTTTTGAGAAATAAGTACGATGTCTTAGGTACTGTTGAGCGTTTGGAATATGATCCAAATAGAACGGCTTTCATTGCATTGATTCGTTATGAAGACGGGGAATATTCTTATATCTTGGCTCCTCAAAGATTGGGTGTTGGCGATCAAATTATTTCTGGCGAGAAAGTCGATGTAAAAGTCGGGAACAATATGCCGTTAAAGAATATTCCTGTTGGTTCTATCGTGCATAATGTTGAGCTTAAGCTTGGTAAAGGTGGTCAGCTGATTCGTTCTGCTGGTACATATGCACAAATAGTTGGACGCGATTCTGGAAATGTTATTCTTAAGTTATCGTCAGGCGAGGTGCGTTTGGTACCTGGCGAATGTAGGGCTACTATCGGCGCTGTTTCCAATCCAGATGAGAAAAACGTTAATTACGGTAAGGCCGGTCGTTGGCGTTGGAAAGGTTTCCGTCCAAAGAACAGAGGTTCTGCAATGAACCCAATTGATCACCCTCACGGCGGTGGTGAAGGTAAAACTAAGAGCGGACGCCATCCTGTCACTCCTTGGGGTAAGCCTACTAAGGGGCATAAGACAAGGCAGAAAGGGAAGCGTTCCGATAAATTGATTTTAACTCGTAGGAAGTAGGTGTAAACGTGGCACGTTCTATTTGGAAGGGCCCATTTGTTGATGGGTATTTGATAAAAAAGGCAAATGCGTTGCTCGCTTCTGGACGCCATGATCCGATTAAGACATGGTCCAGGCGTTCGACGATTATCCCTGACTTTGTTGGGGTGACATTCGCTGTTCATAATGGTCGTAAATTTATCCCAGTTTTCATAACGGAAGAAATGATTGGTCACAAGCTAGGAGAATTCGCTCCTACTAGGACGTTCGTTGGGCATTCTGGCGACCGTAAGGTAAATAAGGGGTGATGTATGTCTAAAAGATTGAAGATAGTCCCTGAGTCTGAGTTGGTTGTTGCAAAGGATCGTATGGTTTTCGCTTCGACTAGAAAGGTCAATGCTGTAGCAAAGTTAATTCGTGGCTTAACGATTAAGGACGCTGCAGCTAATCTTATGTTTTGTAAAAGGGCTGTTGCGCGTGATGTTCGTAAGGTGCTTTTAGCTGCTGTTTCGAATGCTGTGCATAATAACAAATTGGATGTTGAATCTCTTGTTGTTAAGGAAGCATATGTTGGTAAGGCTGTCGTTCTAAGACGCTTTATGGCTAGAGCTAAGGGTAGTGGAAGCGGTATTCGTAAAGAGTTTAGTCGCTTGACGATTGTTTTGTGTGAAGCTGAGGTGTAGTTATGGGACAAAAGATTAATCCAACGTCTTTACGTCTTGGTATAATTCGTAATTGGAAGTCTAATTGGTATTCGTCGCGCAATTATGCTGATTTGCTTAAAAAAGATTTCGAGATTCGCAAGTTCGTAGAGAAGAAACTTCCTCAGGCTGGTATTTCTAGTGTGTCATTGGAACGCATGGCAAATAAAGTCGTCGTTACGATCCATACAGCGAGGCCTGGTGTCGTCATAGGTAAGAAGGGGAGCGATATTGAAAAGCTGAAAAATGATCTTTCAGCTATCGCCGGTGTCGATGTATCATTAAATATCAGCGAAGTCAGAAAGCCTGAGTTAGATGCAAAATTGGTTGCTGATAACATTGCTGTTCAGATCGAAAAACGTGTCAGTTATAGACGCGCAATTAAGAAATGCATGCAGTCTGCTTTGCGTTTCGGCGCAAAGGGAATTCGCGTGAACTGTTCTGGACGTTTGGCTGGCGCTGAAATTGCAAGAATGGAATGGTATCGTGAAGGACGCGTTCCTTTGCATACAATCCGGGCTGATGTAGATTATGGTGTTGCTGTCGCACACACTACGTATGGTACGATCGGTATAAAGGTTTGGATATATAGAGGTGAGATCTTTAATACGAGAGGAATCTTCTTGCCAAGCCGTATCGGGGATCGCCGTGAAAATGTAAGTAAGGAGTAAATATAGATGTTATCTCCAAGTAGGATGAAGTATAGGAAGCTTTTTAAGGGGCGTATTCGTGGTGTTGCAACTCGCGGTGCTCGTTTAAGCTTCGGGGCTTTTGGTTTGAAAGCCTTAGCTCCAGTGAGAATTACTGCTGCTCAGATCGAATCTGCTCGTCGTGCGATATCAAGGTGTATGCGTCGTACAGGAAAGGTTTGGATTAGAATTTATCCAAATGTCCCTGTGACGAATAAACCGGCTGAAGTTCGTATGGGCGGCGGAAAGGGTAGCGTTGAATTTTGGGCCGCGCGCGTGTATCCTGGGACTATTATGTTCGAGATGGACGGTGTTAGCGAAGAAGTCGCTAGGCAGGCCTTGTCGTTAGCTGCTGCAAAGTTGCCAGTTGCAACGAAGATTGTTATTAGGGAGCATGAATAATGGCACAGAAAGCTGATTTGCTCAAAGATGTTGATAGCGCGAGTATGGAGTGCATGAAAGTTAGATTTAGGTTGGCTATGGGAGAACAAATTAAGTCTAGCGAAATTAAGAAGGTTAAGAAGAAAGTATCTGATGCTGTACGCGCTGTGAATTCAATTAAAAGGGGTGATAATGCCTAAGCGTATTTTAGAAGGTGTTGTTACGAGTAACGCATGTGATAAGACTGTTACGGTAAAAGTAAACAGACTTGTGCGTCACCGTAAGTATAGAAAGTATATAACGGTTTCGAAGAAGTATCATGCGCATGATGAATTGAATGCGTGTGGAATTGGTGACGTTGTTTCGATTTGTGAAAGCGCGCCTATTTCTAAAACGAAACATTGGGTTGTACTTTACGATAATGCAGGAGAGTCAAAATGATTCAGATGCAAAGTAGGTTAAAGGTAGCTGATAATTCTGGTGCACGAGAGGTTATGTGCATTAAAGTTCTTGGCGGGGCTAAGCGTAGATATGCCGGTGTTGGTGATATTATCGTAGTTTCTGTGAAAGACGCTATTCCTCAAGGAAAAGTGAAAAAAGGCGAGGTTGCACAAGCTGTTGTCGTTAGAACTGTTGCTCCTATTTATAGAGATGATGGTAGTGTTGTGCGTTTCGATGAAAATGCAGCTGTTTTGATCAATAAGCAAGGAGAACCTATCGGAACTCGTATATTCGGGCCTGTGACGAGAGAACTGCGTCGTGTAAATATGATGAAAATCGTTTCACTTGCTCCGGAGGTGTTATAATGGAACGTTGGCGTATAAAGAGTGGTGATAATGTTATTGTTATCTCCGGTAAGGATAAAGGTAAGAAGGGAAAAATCGTTCGTGTTTTTCGCGATGAGCGCAAGGTCGTCGTCGAGGGCGTGAACATATGTACTAAGCATGTTAAACCTTCTATGAATGGAGCTGGTGGTATTGAAAAACGTGAAATGCCTATTCATGCTTCTAATGTTATGTTGTTAGATCCAACAAACGATATGCCTACACGCGTTGGTGTGAAGTTTGTTGATGGCAAAAAAGTGCGTTTTTCAAAACGTACTGGTGCTATTATAGATTAGGTGGTGTATGGCACGTTTAAGAGAAATTTATAGGGGAACGATTGTTCCTCAGCTCAAAAAAGAGCTTGGGGTCGAGAATGATTTCCTTGTTCCTTGTTTGAAAAAAATAGTGCTTAACATGGGTGTTGGTGAAGGCGTTGCTGATAGCAAACATGTTAAGCAGGCTGTTGATGAGCTTACTTTGATTGCAGGTCAAAAAGCTGTCATCACTGTTGCTAGAAAGTCTATTGCTGGTTTCAAAGTACGTGAAGGACAGCGAATTGGTGCGATGGTTACCCTTCGTAAAGATCGTATGTATGAATTCTACGACAGACTTGTAAATATAGCTTTGCCTAGAGTTAGGGATTTTCGAGGGTTATCTAGAAAATCTTTCGATGGGAATGGAAACTACTCTTTTGGTATAAAAGAGCATATAATATTCCCTGAAGTTGCTGCGAAGAATATTGAAGAAATGCGTGGAATGGATGTTACTATCGTAACTAGTACACCAAATGATGAGCACTGTATGGCGTTATTGCGTGCTTTGAATTTTCCGTTTGCTTCATGAGGTTATTATGGCACGTTTAAGTACTATTGAAAATTTAAAAAGGGTTAGAAAAACTGTGGAGAAGCATAAGGCGAAGCGTGCGGCTCTGAAGGCTGTTGTTATGGATAGGTCTGGTGATCCTGCTGAGCGCTTTAAGGCACAGTTGAAACTTGCTGAGATGCCTCGTAATTCGTCTGCTACTCGCATTCGGAATCGTTGTATGGTTACAGGTCGAGCTCGTGGTTATTACCGTAAGTTCGGTATATCTCGTATTATGTTGCGTGAGATGGCAGGAACTGGTTTGATTCCTGGCGTTCGTAAGGCCAGTTGGTAAATAAGAGGAGTTAAGATGACAGATCCTATTGCTGATATGCTTGCCAGGATAAAAAATGCTGGTATGCGTAATTATCAAACGGTTGATGTTCCTGCGTCTAAGATGAAAGTTGGTATTTTACAGGTCTTAGAAAGAGAAGGGTACATCGCTGGTTTTAAAGCCATCGAAAAAGATGGCCATCCTTACGTGCAGGTTAGTCTGAAGTATTATGAAGGGAAACCTGTTATAAAGGTTTTAGAAAAGGTATCTAAGTGTAGTCGTAGGGTATATTCTCGATTAAAGCGTATACCTCGCGTATTTAATGGTTTTGGTATTTATGTTCTTTCTACATCAAAAGGTATCATGTCTGATGCCGAGGCTAGAGAACATAATATCGGTGGTGAAATTTTGTGTAAGGTGTTCTAATGTCAAGGGTAGGAAAACATGCGATAGCTATTCCTTCAAACGTAAAAGTGACGTTTGAAAATGGCGTTGTATCCGGAAGTTCGTCTCTTGGATCTTTCAATTTTTCAGTCTCTGATTGTTTGAATGTTTCGCTGGAAAAGGATTCTATTTCTTTGTCTGTTATTTCTGAGTCCAGAGAAGCTAGAGCTATGTGGGGAACTACTAGGTCTATCATAGCTAAGCATATTGCTGGCTTGACGAAATGTTTCGAAAAGAAAATAGATATGATCGGAGTTGGTTATAGGGCTGCTGTTCAAGGGAATAAGCTCGTGATGCAGTTAGGGTATAGTCATGATGTTGAATACGACATTCCATCTGATGTAAAAATATCATGTGAAAAGCCGACGACGATAGTTGTTCAAGGAGTGAGCGCTCAGAGAGTAGGGCAGGTAGTGCGTGAGTTGCAGGTCTATCGTAAACCTGAGCCGTATAAGGGAAAAGGCTTGATCATTCAAGGACAGTACGTGTATCGTAAGGAAGGAAAAAAGAAGTAATCATGTCTAGGTTTAGTAAAGGATTCATGCGTAGAGCTAATCGTGTTAGATATGCGTTGCGCAAGCGTTCATATGGAAAACTGCGGTTGTCCGTTTTTCGTTCTGAACGTCATATATATGCTCAGATAATTGATGATATCAAAGGGGTAACGTTGTGCTCTGCTTCGAGTCTGGAAAAAGCTTTTTCTGGAAAGGGAAGCAATGTCGAAGCCGCTGGCGTTATCGGTAAAACTATTGCTGAGAGGGCGGTGAAAGCTGGTATAAAGGAAGTAGTTTTTGATCGCGGTGGTTATAAATATCATGGTCGTGTGAAAGCGTTGGCTGATGGCGCGCGATCTAGTGGATTGGAGTTTTAGTGTATGAGTCACAGTGAAGAACATCGCGATGAAGCTTCTAGCTATGTAGAAAAGCTGGTTGCTATTAATCGTGTTGCAAAAGTTGTGAAGGGTGGTAAAAGGTTTTCTTTTGCCGCTATGGTCGTCGTTGGCGACGGTAAAGGACGTGTCGGGTATGCAACAGGAAAAGCTAAGGAAGTGTCTGATGCTGTAAAAAAAGCCGCCGAAAAGGCTAAGAAGTCTCTTGTTCGTGTACCTATGAGAGAAGGGCGTACTTTGCACCATGATGCTGTTGGGCATTTCGGTGCCGGTCGTGTCGTTTTAAGGAGTGCTCCTGCCGGTACTGGTATTATTGCTGGCGGTGCTATGAGAGCTGTATTTGAGGCTTTAGGGATTCAGGATGTTGTAAGTAAGTGCATCGGATCTGCTAATCCTCACAATATGGTTCGTGCTACATTCGATGCTTTAACGGATACGTGTGCTCCTAAAGTTATAGCAGCTAAGCGTAATAAAAAGGTTGCAGAACTTATCTCTCGTAGAGCGACTAACTCTAGAAATTGATGGAGAAGTAAATGCAAGATTCTGGTAAAATAAAAGTTACGCAGGTGGCTAGTGGAAACGGTTGTAGAAAGGAAACGCAGGTTGCTAGTTTGAAAGGATTAGGCCTTGGTAGAATTGGTAAACAATCTGTTTTGTTAGACAACGAGTGTACTAGAGGTATGATTCGTAAAGTCGCTCATTTAGTCAGTGTTGAGGTTGTAGAATAATGAGTACGTTTAAATTAAATGCTCTTCGCCCGCGGCATGGTATTGATAAAAAGGCTTTAGGACGTGGCATAGGATCCGGTTGTGGAAAAACCTCTTCCTATGGACATAAAGGTGCAAAAGCTCGATCTGGTCGTGGCGCAGCTTCTTGGTTCGAAGGTGGGCAGATGCCTTTGTACAGGCGTTTGCCTAAGCGCGGTTTTTCTTCTAAAGTTGATAGAACTGGAGTTGCGTGCGTCAATGTCGATGCTATTTCACGCTTGTGTGAAGCAGGTATATTAAAGTCGAATGATAAGGTTACTGTTTCAGAGTTGATCGCAAACGGCCTTGTTCGCTCGAATACTACTAATGTTCGTTTGCTTGCAAAAGGTGAAATAACATGTCCGTTGCATATCGTAGTTAATTATGCAACGAAGAGTGCTGTTGTTGCAGTTGAGAAAGCTGGTGGAAAAGTGGAAATCGTTTAGGATTATAGATGGCTAATATTTTTTCTGGTGGCTTTAGTGCAGAATCCTTTTCCAAGGCAGAAGACCTGAAGAAAAGGATTCTGTTTACTATTATGGCCTTATTCGTATATAGAATAGGAACGTATATTCCTATTCCTGGTTTGGACCCTGTTGTTATAGATGAGCTTGCTCGTCGTTATACTTCTGGCGGTGGTATAATCGGCATGTTCAACATGTTTTCTGGTGGTGCGTTAAGTCGTATGACCGTGTTCGCGTTGAATCTTATGCCATATATTTCCGCTGGTATTATTATTCAATTATTTACCTTAATATCTCCTACTTTAGCTGCTTTGAAAAAGGAGGGAGAGACTGGACGAAATAAAATTAATCAATATACTAGATATTTAACTGTTGCTATATGCTCATTCCAAGCGTATGGAATTAGTTTGTTGTTGATGAATGCTAATCCTTGTCCTGTTGTCCATGAAATCGGATGGATGTTCCCAGTCGTTTCTGTGCCAACTTTAGTTGGTGGGACTTTGTTTTTGGTTTGGCTTGGTGAGCAGATGACATCAAAAGGAATAGGAAACGGTTCCTCGTTGCTTATTTTCGCTGGTATAGTAGCTAATATGCCAACTGGTATCTTGAATATATTTGAACTTGGTCGAGGTGGGGTGATTTCTCCTGGGACGGTCGTGTTTGTATTCATTTTAACGTTTTTGCTTATATGTTTTGTTGTCTTTATTGAAAGAGCTCAACGAAGAGTAACAATTCATTATCCTCAACGTAGGGCTGGACTCGGTATGGGAAATCAACATGTTGCTGCTGACGGTTCTCATCTTCCGTTAAAAATTAACTCCGCTGGTGTAATTCCCCCGATTTTTGCTAGTGCTTTGTTGTCGTTGCCTGCTATGTTATTGTCGTACTTCGCTGGTAATGATAATCCTGCAATCATGAGTATGTTGGCGGCATTCCATCGTGGAGGTTTGGTTTTTAACATCTTTTTTGTATCATTTTTGATAATGTTTGCTTTTTTCTATACTGCTGTTATGTTTAACTCAGAAGAAACTGCTGAAAATTTAAAAAAATCTGGTGGTTTTGTTCCTGGTATAAGACCTGGCGCAGCAACGGCAGAATATTTCGATTACATATTAACGAGATTGACTTCAGTCGGGGCAATATATCTTGCTTTCGTATGTATTTTTCCTGATTTGTTGAGGGATGGCACAGGTGTTCAGCTATTCGTTGGAGGAACAGGGTTGCTGATTGTCGTTGGCGTTACTATAGATACAATTTCTCAGATATATACACACATACTGTCTCAGCAGTATAGTGGCGTGTTAAAGAAGATGAACCGTAGAGGTTAATATGGCTAATATTGTTATTTTAATAGGTGCTCCTGGATCTGGTAAAGGTACACAATCAACAAATTTAGTAAATAGGTATGGTTTTATACATACATCTGCTGGTGATCTTTTGCGTGCTGAAGTAAAAGCTGATACTGAAACTGGAAGACGTATAAAAGATATTTTGGAAACTGGTGCTTTATGCCCTGATGAGATTGTTAATGGTTTGTTATTTAAAGTTTTGGTTTCGTTAAATGTTGGGGATCGTCTATTGTTAGATGGTTATCCTCGCACCGTGGAACAGGCTAAGTATCTCGATGAAATGATTTTGCACTTGCAAAATATTTCCGATTGTGTTATTCAGATCGATGTAGATACGAGTTCCGTTGTAAATAGGATGTCGAGTCGTGTTATGTGTGAACAGTGTAAGACGCCATATACTGCTGGCGGTGTTGAAAGGTGCACTGTTTGTGGTTGTACTTCTTTCGTGCGGAGAAAGGATGATGAGCCTGATGTCGTAAGGAAACGAATAGAAACATATAATTCGATAAGTGCAAAGGTTTTAGATTATTATGGTGATAGAGTTTTTCGTGTAGACGGAAACTTGCCTGTTGTTGATGTTAATATGGCTGTTATGAATATAATTGCCCAAAGGTTTGGTTTTTTGTATAATTAAGGAGAGAATTGTGGCTCGTATAGCTGGAGTTAACTTGCCTGAGAAAAAACGCGTTGAGTTTGCGTTAAGATATATTTATGGAATCGGTCCTGCTCGTGCTTCGAAGATTTGTTCGGAGCTTGCGATACCTCAGGAAAAAAGAGTTTTTGAACTTACTGATGAAGAAGTTTTAGCAATCCGTGAGTATTTAGATAAGAATTATCAGGTAGAAGGTGATTTGCGACGTTTGGTTTCTATGGATGTCAAGCGCTTGATGGATTTGGGGTGTTATCGCGGATTGAGACATAGAAAGAGGTTGCCTGTTAGGGGACAGAGAACTCATACAAATGCTAGGACTAGAAAAGGTAAAGCAATCGCTATTGCTGGCAAGAAGAAGGTTACGAAGTAAAGGAGGGGGATGATGGCTTATAGTAGTTCTCAAAAGACGCGAAAAAAGGATAAGAAGATTGTTGTTTCTGGCGTTGCTCATGTAAATGCTACCTTTAATAATACGATGATCACTATTTCTGATATGAGTGGAAATACGATAGCTTGGGCGTCCGCTGGAAATTCAGGTTTCAAGGGGTCGAGGAAGTCTACTCCGTATGCAGCTCAAATCGCTGCAGAAAAGGCTGGTGTTAAGGCTATGGAGTTTGGATTAAAAAACTTAGAGGTTGAAATCTGCGGGCCTGGTGGCGGTAGGGAATCTGCCCTGAGGGCGTTTCAGAGTTTAGGGTTGATGGTTACAGCTATTAGAGACGTTACGCCAATTCCTCATAATGGATGTCGTCCTCCAAAACGTCGTAGAGTGTAGTGTTTGTTCATCTGGAGAGTAATGTGATAAGAAAACAATGGCATGACTTGATTCGGCCTTATAGGCTCGAGTTCGGTGTTGATGGAAATGGGCGATTGGCCACCGTTGTTGCGTCTCCTTTAGAAAAGGGGTTCGGATTAACGCTTGGGAACGCGTTGCGTCGCGTTTTATTGTCGTCGTTGCGTGGCGCTGCTGCAGTTTCCATAAAAATTGATGGCGTTTTACATGAGTTTTCTACGATTCCAGGCGTTTCGGAAGATGTTACTGATATCATCTTGAACGTTAAGTCTATGGCAGTGCGTATGGATTGTGATGGGCAGAGAAAAATGAAAATTTCTGCTGTTGGTCCATGTGATGTTACTGCTGGTATGTTTGAAGTTGGGTCAGAACTTGCTGTTATGAATCCAGCTCATCACATATGTACGCTAGGCAGTGGTGCTAAGCTGAACATGGAAATTACTGTAGGCGCTGGACGTGGGTATGTTACTGCTGCGAGAAATCGTTCAGATGATGCACAGCCTGGTACTATTTTCGTTGATTCTCTGTTTTCTCCTGTTTTAAGTGTATCTTATAAGGTCGAGGATACTAGGGTAGGACAAGATACAGATTATGACAAGCTTATATTAACCGTTGAGACAAATGGTTCCGTGACACCTGCTGATGCTGTTGCTTTTGCTGCAAAGATTTTGCAGGATCAGTTGCAAAAATTTATTACATTCAATGTAGATGATGAGGAAGTCGCTAGTGAGCCTCAAGAGGAAAAGTCGTTAGAGTTTCCGCCAGCTTTGTTGAAAAAAATAGATGATCTTGAGTTATCTGTACGTTCAATGAATTGTTTGCACGGTGAAAATATCGTGTATATTGGTGATTTGGTGCGGAAGACTGAGGCTGAAATGTTAAAAACACCTAATTTCGGTAGAAAGTCTTTGAATGAAATTAAACTAGTGTTAGCTAATTTGGGTCTTTCTTTCGGGTTAAATTTTCCTAGTTGGCCGCCGTCTAATATTGATGAATTAGTAAAAATCCATGAAAAGTTTTAAGGAGATGTAAATGCGTCATAGAATAAAAGGTAGAAAGTTTAATAGAAATGAGGCCCACAGAAAGGCTTTGTTGTTAAATTTAGCTAAGTCGTTGATCAAGTATGAACAGATTGTTACGACTACGCCGAAAGCAAAAGATTTAAGGCCATTTGTTGAAAAAATGATTAGGTTCGGAAAATCGGGGTCTTTGGCCGATCGTAGAGTGTTGTTATCCAGATTAGGCGGTGATAATGCTCTTGTATCTAAAGTCATTGATGTTCTTGGCACACGTTATGCTGGTCGAAATGGCGGGTATACGCGTATCGTAAAGTACGGTGTGCGTAATGGTGATGCTGCAGATATGTCTGTCATCGAGTTTGTCGATCGTATTGTGAAATCTTCGGCTGCAGCTGAGGCTTAAGTTTATTTAGGGCGCCGTTGTTCTAACGGTGCTTTTTTTCTTGTTTCCTTGACTTTTTTTGTTGTATTGTGGTAAAATGTACTCGTTTTTTTTACGAGGATACAAATGTTTATAAATTTACGATTGATTTCTATTGCTGTTGTCGCTTCGATTGTTGCTTCTGCTCATTGCGAACTAAAAGAATTCCCTGAGGGGGAGCATCTTCATACTATTTATAGTAATCGTAAGATAGACGATTTTCGCGGTCAGGAGGAGAGTGCTTTTGACAAGCATGGTTATTTACAGAAAGCTGATGTAGATGATGAGACTTTGGAAAAGAGGCAAGAGACGCTTAAGTTAAGAGAAATAGAGAGACAAAAGGCACGTAAGTTAAGGGAAAGATCAGCGATACGTGATGGTGGCAAAAGCGTGAGGCGTTCTGCTGATGAAGTGAATCCAGTCGTTATTCCTGAAGGTTTGGAGCACTTGAAATAAATGTAGCTTTCATCCATGTCTGTACCGAAAATAAATGTTATTTTTTTCGGTATGGATTCTTTTGTAGCCGATCGTAGAGTGTTGTTATAGAGTGTTGTTATCTAGATTAGGTGGTGACATGCTCTGTGTATAAAATCATTGATGTTCTTGGCACACGTTATGCTGGTCGAAATGGCGGGTATACGCGTATCGTAAAGTACGGTGTGCGTAATGGTGATGCTGCAGATATGTCTGTCATCGAGTTTGTCGATCGTATTGTGAAATCTTCGGCTGCAGCTGAGGCTTAAGTTTATTTAGGGCGCCGTTGTTCTAACGGCGCACGGCAGTTTCATAAATTGATCTATTTATTTTAGAATAACGAGCAATTCATCTGGCCAGAAAATTCACAAAACGACCAAGAGATAAGATCGAAACAAAAACCGACGAACACATAGGCATACACGCAAAGGTTGAAAAACGGATGTGAGATGCTCTCCAATTCATTTTTCGATATTTACAGCGACTGAATTTCTTCTACAGAGAGTCCGGTAAAGTCGGAAATATCAGAGATGTCCAAACCTTTTGATAACATCTTTTCCGCGGCCTCTATTTTCTCAGCCTGCTTTTCTGCTTCAACCTTTGCGCGTTCTTCAGCGCGGCCTTTTTCTATACCTTTTTCTTCACCGGCTTTTTCACCAGCCAATCTTGCGTCGTTAATTCGGGTTTGGATTTCTTCCTCTTTCCATGCGTAGCGATCGTACTCGAGGAGTTGTTAAGGAGTATAAGATCCCTTTCAAGCGCTTTATATGCGTCAACTTTATCTTTTTCTTGGTTGGCCATAGTACGTTTTTGCACACTGCATTCCTTTAGACATTTTTTATATTTACAATC
>CAZMHS010000008.1:0-45609 GCA_964566185.1 uncultured Alphaproteobacteria bacterium | reverse complement strand
CAATAAATTCTTCCCCAATAGACTCCTATATATCAAACATAGTACTTCCATTGGCTGTTGTAAGCTTTTATCTTTACTCGTAGTCGCTATTTGCTGCAAGTCATTATTCGCAGCTTTTGTATTAGTATTTCCTAGCGTTTTTTGAAATATTTCCTGAAGCGTTGTTTTTTTATTTAACGATATTTTTGCTACTGCTGTAGCAAATTCTGATATTTGCCTTATTTCTTCCGTCATTTTTTCTATATCTTCGATATTATAATTCTTCGTTTTGAACAAATTTAGTGCTTTTGCTATTCTTATGTTAATATTATTTAGTAGTTTATACATTTTGTTAATTGATATTTTCTTGTTATTCATTTTCATTGCTGTAATGATCCGTGTTTCATTTAGCAATGCATTGGCAGATTCATGACACATATTTGTTATAGCGACCTCGTTGCCAAAACTATGTTGTTGAGCCGTACATGATGCTATTCCACACGTGCTGCAAATAATATAACATAGTGTTATTAATTTAATTATCACTTATTAATCCTTTAATTTTCGACATAAATTTTCCTGCTATAGATTGTTCGTCATTTTTATCGTTTGGGATAAATATAACTCTTGCAGGACTTTCATTGCAATTTTCAAATTTTAGTGGAGCTATAATAATTTTTCCGCTTTTTCCAACAATTTGTTCTACATCTTTTGATAGGTTTTTTACGATATACATACCTCGTGTAAAAAATGCTTCCTGGACTTGTAGATCAGTATGCTTATTGTCTATATGCGGTGCATCAATCCCAATGCCAACAATCGATTTTTTTATTAAGTAATTTGCTGCATCTTTTGTGAGAATTGGATATTTTTTCATATAACCACGCTGTTCCATATCCCAATTCTTCGACCAGCCGGTGTATAATATAACAAAACATTTTTCTTTTATTGCGCCATTCTTTCTTTCATGAGATTTTATATCGTCAACTGTTATTTTCGCCCCTTTATTTGAAATTATCTGTGATAAATCTATTACTATAGCTTCTACTAATAAATCTTCAAGTGGAAACGTATTGACATTTTTCCAATTTCCATCAGATAAAGATGGCGCAATGATTGATGTCCAACCTCCAGATGGGATTGAAATCATATGCGGATAACAAGTATCATTGTATACAGCATTTTTTATTTCTATATCTTCGATTTTTGGTGAGTATTTTTTGGGAACGCAAGGGGTGTCTTGAGATATTTCAATAGTTAGATCTACAGGTTTAATATTGTTTAATTTATCATCATTTTCGCATAACGATGTTGAATACGCATATAAACAAGATGCAATGACAAAGAAAGTTCTGTAAATATGTCTCATTTATATCTCCATATAAAGCTAATAATATTAAAACATATATCCGTAAATATATCGTTAATGTTTTTAAGATTCTCGTTGCGTGTTCTGAATGTCATGGCCTGAATCATTTTTTTTATATAAGCCTGATGTCTTTTGAAATTGATTATCTATTGAATATGCGCGTATAAAGTCATTGTAGTTTGTAATTATGTTAAAAATGTATAAGTATTTAGCAATTTTTTCGATAATAATATTGTATATTTGCAATAATTTCGGCTTAACGATATTGTTAAATGCTTTAGTTTGTTGTTCTATATATAATTTAATAGATTGATTTTTTCTTGATGTAATTATGCCAATTCTCATGAGCTGTTTGCCGTAGTGTTGATCATCGATAAAACCGTTATTATCAAGTTTATGCTGTACGTTATATTGCGCTGTTAAATCACGCAGGTATTGTTGTATTGTATATTTTTCTTCAATATTATTTGTATCTAGTTTTTTAAAATAATGTATGTTACATCGTAAATTTTGTTTTGGCTTTAAGCTTTCATCTAAAATTTCATTGTCCCACTTATCGTGCAAAATACTATGAATTTCATTTTCATATGTTTCAAATTTCAGAATAGATAATACATTTTGTGCTTCTGGTTCTGTATAATTGTTGATATTATAAAACGTATTCACCGAATATTGCTTAAGTGCTTCTTGTAATGAACTTGCACTGCATACGTGCATCAAGAAGAATAATATTAGACAGTACATTCGCTTCATCACATCATTTTATAATACAGTACATCAATTATTGTACAGCTAAAACGTTAATTTTATGTTGATTGGTATCACGAAAAAATGGTGCCGGTCGTCGGACTCGAACCAACGACCTACTGATTACAAATCAGTTGCTCTACCAGCTGAGCTAGACCGGCTACTTGGTTCATGTTAACAGTAACTTTATAATAATTCAAGGAAAATATTGCGTCTGTTGTGAATATATTAGCATTGATATATTGAAAACAAAATTTAAGATACGAGTGCCGTGTGATCTTTTTTAACATGTATTATAAGAATTTATTGAATGATAGTTGAATCAATTATCATGAACTTGACATCGTCAGATGTTTAATATACAATGCAACATGTCTTTTTGTGAGGTAGAAATATGGGGAAGCCTACATATAATCCTAGTAGATTAGTGAGAAAACGCAGGCATGGTTTTCGCGCTAGGAAGTTAGCTGGTGGTGGTGTTTTGAGTTCTAGAAGGGCTAAAGGACGGTATCGTTTGTCTGCTTAATCTATGGCATTCAAACGTCAATTCACTTTGAAGAAAAGAAGTGAGTTTGTTGCTATTCAGAGTGGGACGTCCGTTGGAGGGCGTTTTCTTGTATTATGCTATAGACAAAAGAAGGCGAATATAGCGTCTTTTGGATATGTTGCTAGTCGTCGTATTGGGAATTCTGTCGTAAGAAATCGTGTGAAACGGAGGTTAAGGAGTTCGTCGTTCTGTTTGTTGAATGGTCTTCTTAACGACATTGAGTTTGATCTTGTATTTATTGCGAAAAAACGTGCTTTTTCGTGTTCTTGGGATGAGCTGTTAAGTGATATGTCTTTTGTTCTCAAGAAAATAGGTGTACTGTAAATCAAATATTTTTTCATTAATTAACTGATTCTTAATATATTTAATATATACTTTTTATATGATTTATGGAGTGTATATGGTTATGAATAGATGTTGCGCATCCTATTTTGTTTTGTTTTGTGCTGTGCTCGCTTACAGCGAATCTTCTGCATTGTCTTTATTTAAGAAGAAAAAAAAGTCTGAGATAAATGCAAGAAAAGAATTAGTCAAGGATTTGTCGACATCGCCATTATTTCTGAAACGACAAGCCTTAGAAAAGCTAGGATTTGACATAAGTTCTTCTAGTACGGGTCAAACAAGTGATGTCGTTGACTTAGAATTACTAAATACGAATAACATTATTACACTTTGTAAATTGTTTTTTGAAAAAGTTGGCGATTCATTTCCACCTGTGACGTCAAAAGCCAGGGCAGAAATAATAGAGTTACTAAAGCGTATTTTGGATAATAAAGATAATATGAACGAATTATTATCTTTGCATTATCCAGAATTAGTTAAAAATTTTGACGAGATAATAAATGATATTAATGAACATTTAGAATTAAAAACAATGGTGCGTACGCTGAAAACAACGCTATGTACTGTGGCAAATATTATTGATGTCGATAGATATTATGACGAAAATAAAGAAGAAATTCAAAAATATAAAACAGATTGTGTTGAATTTTTTGTAAATAGCGAAGCGAATATTCAATCTGATTTGACAGGATTAGTTAAAGTTGGCGGTGGTTTAAATTTTAGTGTACAAAGTGGAAACAATGGTGGAGATTTTATAAAATCAAAAACGTTATCTGTCTCATTAAAAGACTCATTGGCATTAAAAGACATAATTAATACTAGTCTATCTAATGAATCTGCGGCTTCGTCTGGTGCAAGATATGTAAGTATTAAACAGATTGCACTTGCGAATAATAACAAGATTACTAACAAAATATCTGAAAAAAATTTAGCTGACTATACAGATGCTTACGCTTTATTCTGCGAAAAACTAAATCTCCTGACAGAGGATGTAAAAGAAATAAGACAAAACTTACGGCATTTAGAGTTGATGTTACGTATGTTTGGTATAATCAAAGGTTATGATACATTATCATTGAATTTTAAAGATGGTCGCTATACGACAGAATTTATAAAAACATTGTCAAATAAAACATCTGTTCGTGTAGCAAGCGGATTATTGTCATCATTATCATTGTCTGCATCAGTAGAAAAAAAACGCTCAACATACAAAAAAGAAAATGATGCTGCTTTAAACTTAAAGAAAAAACGTATAATTATTCAGGATAAAGAGTATATATCATCTATTTTAAGCACGTTTGGCGGATCGCGTCGCGTAATGGCGTTATTTAATGGTGATGCAAGTTATTTTAAGTCTATGATAGAGAAGACAAGAATTTCTGATGCTAAAAAACTAAGTGATTTTGCAACAACGTATTTAAACGTACTTAACTTAGGTAAAACTAGCAGAAGCATGAAAAAAAAGCTTGAAAATCAATTGGGTACATTAGGAAGAAAAGAAACAATAAAATGTTTGACGAAGATGTTTGCTTATTTTTGTTGGACTGGAAAACAGGAAAACATTGCTGACCTCAATGCTACGAAAACGACGATATGCGCATTAATCGAACGCCTGCACGATGATAGCTACTATAGTGATAAAAAATACAGTCTAAAAAAATTAAAGGCGAAAGTTGCAGAGCAAACTTACATAATATCATTCTTAGACGATTTACTTACATTTTCGTATAAATCTGTTACGAACGACCCTAATATTGAAAACAATGGTGCTCAATTGAGGTTAAAGATAAACTTAAGCACTCTGAAAAAATTGAATAATATGCAAAAAAGTAGCAAAACAATTATTAATAACATTATTCAAAAACTTGGGATAGATGTGCAAGAGTTTTCAACCGATCGTCATATAAGCGATAAATTTTTTAAAATTTGTTTAGCCTTGCATGATAAAATAGAAGAAGCGATGCTGTCTAAAAAAAATAAGGAATCTGATAAATCGCTAATGAATGCCTTATCCGCTTTTCGAGATGTATTATTACGTGTCGCTACCGATTTTGCAAAGATGCAGTATACGCCGTGGAAGAGAAATATTCCGTTTTCAAGTAATAGCTCGGCTGTAACATTAGAGTTTGTAAAAAATAGCCTAGAAGAAAATAATCTAACATTTAGCAGAGCGCTTCTTGCCGCTTCTAAGAAGACGAAATTTGGAGTGAGCATTAACGATATTACAAATCATCATGACGCCTCGCTGTCTACTACTATCGGAGTTAATGCCTCTAAGCAGTTTGGAAATTCATATGAAAATGATTCTACTATTTACAACGTAATGCGTTCGTTTTTAAAATACGCAAGGGAGTACGAGGCTGATAAGGGCGAAATACCAATGAGCGTCGTATACGACTATGTGGAAAAATATCCGTTTTTGTTAAATCTTATTAGCTCAGCTAAAGACGGAAGACTTTATAGTAGCGTACAAAAATACAAAGGAACTTACTTGCAGAATAATTGGAATGAATCCACGACGGATGACGAAATTATTAATGAATTAGTTACTGTTTTATATCGGTATTATAACAAGAAAGCGAAAACTCATTATTCAAGGACATATAACAAACACGGTTTACACGTAAAAAAGAAAAACGTGATAAGTAGACTGCATAACTTACGCTCAAGCAAAAGCGCTCAATAAAACTAGCATAATGAAACGAAGTAAAAAATTGTACGTCGTTTCATTTTTGCTATTTATTAACAGTAAGTTTCTTTTTAAACATTCGTTGCAGTTTTAAATGGTCACTAAAGTTGTTCGTAAAATGCATTTTCCTATTAATTTTATCTCCGATGAAATATAAATAACTTACAGGAATTGGGCAAACAACAGCTTTAATATCATTTTCTGATGGTGAAGAAATCGGCGTAGGAGGTAATCCTTTGTATTTATAACTATTGTACGGATTATCAGTAGTAATAAACTTGCGAAATGTATAGTGTTTATAATCAATGTTATTTCTTAATACATAAAGTACCGTTGGATCTGATTGTAACGGCATCCCAATTTTTATGCGATTTGTAAATACTCCAGCCACTAACCAGATATCCTCATAAACCATTGCTTCCTTAGCTATAATAGACGCTAAGATTAATGCTTCTCGACGTGTTTTTACTTGACATTCTTTTGATCGCATACGCCATAATTTTTCGACTTTTTCTCTCGTAATAAGCTTCATTTTGGCTAAAAGTTCGTTTTTTGAAGTTGGGTATACGAATTCGTATTTTCCAGATAAAATATCTCCGTCATTAATATTTTCAGTAATTTCTCCGCATAAATCATTCCTAGAGTTAATGTTTTCTATTATATCCTGTACTGTCCATCCTCTATATATAATAATATTATGGACGATAATGTCATGAGAGCTGAGTTTTTTTAAAATATCAAATAATGAATATACTTTTGGGAGTTTATACTCTCCATATTTTGGTGTATATCCCTTCAGTTTCATTACTGTAATTGCAAATCGTGCAACAATTGTATATTTTGTTATACCTTTTTCTATAAACAACTTTTGTAAATCTTCGCCTTTTTCATAAACAATTTTTTTTGGTTTAGAATGAACAACTGGATGGTA
Organism: uncultured Alphaproteobacteria bacterium; assembly: GCA_964566185.1. Taxonomy (GTDB): domain Bacteria; phylum Pseudomonadota; class Alphaproteobacteria; order UBA3830; family CAYLKK01; genus CAZMHS01. The sequence continues at coordinate 39,005 of CAZMHS010000008.1, read as the reverse complement.
TGACAAATAATACAAACATGAGAGCGCTGCTAAAAATACAATAACAACAGCTATCATTGCATACAAAATACCACAAAAAAACGTACGATACTGATGTATTTGCAAAATACTACACCTACAACATACAACAAAGCATTACATTGCAAGTGTTAAGGTTCATCTGAAACACTATGCCTTCACGCTTATTTTCGCTTCTGCGTTTTTTTCATACTTGATTTCAGGCAAGCTTATTCCTTTTACTGCAGATTCATTTACGACCACCTCTTTCACATCTGAGCATGACGGTAGTACATACATCGTTTCTAAAAGTATTTTTTCCATTATAGAGCGCAAGCCACGAGCTCCAGTCTTTCGTTCTAGTGCTTGTTTTGCAATTAACTGTAATGCTTTATGTTCAAATGAAAGTTCAGCTCCTTCCATTTGAAAAAGTCTTTTATATTGTTTTACTAATGCATTTTTTGGTTCTGTTAAAATCTGAACTAAAGCATTTTCATCTAAATCGTGTAATGTGGCAATTACAGGTAATCGGCCTACAAATTCTGGGATCAAACCATATTTCAGCAGGTCTTCTGTTTCAACTGTTTCAAACAGTTCACCTGCTCCTTTATTTTCTTTGCGTACTAGATTCGCTTCAAATCCTATGGATGCTTTATTGTTTCTCTGTAAAATGACTTTTTCGAGTCCATCGAAGGCTCCGCCACATATAAACAAAATATTTGTCGTGTCCACGTGCAAAAATTCTTGCTGTGGATGTTTTCTTCCTCCTTGCGGTGGAACTGAAGCCATCGTCCCTTCCATTATTTTCAACAGCGCTTGTTGAACACCTTCTCCTGAAACATCTCTTGTAATAGAAGGATTGTCAGATTTTTTCGAGATTTTATCTATTTCATCAATATAAACGATGCCTCGCTGCGCTTTTTCTACATCGTAATCTGCTGCTTGTAACAGTTTAAGTATAATATTTTCAACGTCTTCTCCAACGTAGCCGGCCTCTGTTAATGTCGTAGCATCCGCGATTGCAAAAGGGACATTTATAACTTTTGCAAGAGTCTGTGCTAACAATGTCTTTCCAGAGCCAGTTGGACCTATTAAAAGTATATTTGATTTAGATAACTCCGCGTCGTCAATGTCGTTTTTTGCATCTATTCTTTTATAGTGGTTATATACAGCCACAGACAGTATTTTTTTCGCATTTTCTTGGCCAAGAATGTACTGATTCAAGGCTGCGTAAATCTCGTCTGGCTTTAACAACTTTTTGTTAGAGTCGCTCCCTGATTCTGCATTTTTGAGATCAATATCTTCTGCGACAATACTAGAACACAGTTCTACACATTCGTTACATATAAAAACTTTTGGTCCTACTATTAACTTTTTTACTTCATGCTGTGATTTCCCGCAAAAAGAACAACTCAAGGCAGTTCCAGAACCTGTAATTTTCGCCACACGGCCCTCCAATTCTAAAATAAGACTGAACGTACGACACTAAGCCGACACACTGTGTATTATCGCATATAATTATTAACAAATATAAAACACCCCTTCACTTTTTTAGTGAAGGGGAATGATTTATTGTTTATCTAGTTAATGGACCTTTTAAAATATCACCTAAGCTCGCACCGCTATCAGAAGATCCATATTCTGATAGAATTTGTTTCTCTTCAGCGATTTCTAAGGCTCTTACAGAAAGGCCGATATGTTTGCCATTATCTAACGAAATGACTTTAGCGTCAATTTTCTCATCAATAGCAAACCTGTCTAAGTTACGATCTTCTCTGTCTTTAGCTAGGTCGTATTTCTTTATAAAGCCAACCATGCCGTTTGGTAACGTGACAGACAAACCATCATTTTGAATAGCACTGATGATACACGTAACTGTCATTCCTCTCGTAAGTTTTAGGTCTGTTTCTTTGAATGGACATTCTGTAAGCTGTTTCATCCCAAGAGAAATCCTTTCTTTGGCAGGATCTATATCTAAGACTTTTACTCTTACTGTATCTCCTTTCTTATACTTTTTTATTTCGTCATCAGGATTTCCTTTCCATACCAAATCGTTGATGTGGACTAATCCGTCAATTTCAGAGCCTATTCTTATGAATAATCCAAAATCTGTAACGTTTGTTACAACACCTTCAAAGTCAGATCCGACTGGGTGTTCTTCTTGGATGATTTCAAACGGATTTTTCTTTAATTGCTTTAAGCTTAGGCTCATTCTACGCTTTTCGATATCGACGTCAAGGACCTTTACTTCTATTTCAGCTCCTTGTGACGTAACCTTGTGAGGAGATGTGTTTTTCTTCCAACTAATTTCAGAAACGTACACTAAGCCTTCTACACCAGGGAGTACTTCAACAAAAATACCGTAATCTGTTACATTCGTAACAGTACCTTTTACGATACCACCAACTGTAATCTGCGTATCAACAGCTTTCCATGGATCTTCTTCTAATTGTTTAATTCCAAGCGATACGCGGCCTGTTTCTTTGTTGAACTTAACAACCTTTGCTTTGATTTGTTGGCCTGGCTCTAATACGTCAGATGCATGTACTATTCTTTTCCATGAAACATCTGAGTTGTGTACCAATCCATCAACGCCTCCTATGTCGACAAATGCACCATATGATGTAATATTTTTTACGACACCATCAACGATTTGACCTTCTTCCAGTTTGCTAAGAACTTGAGTACGGCCTTCTGCTCCAGCTTCTTCAAGTATCGCTCTACGAGATAACACAATGTTTCCGCGATCCCTATCCATGCTAATTACGATGAACTTATGTTTTGTTCCTAACAACATATCAGCTTCTTTGTCTTTTACAGGGCGCAAGTCAACCTGGCTGCCAGGCAAAAAGGCCAATGCTATCCCTATATCTACCATGAAACCGCCTTTTACTCGGCTTAAAATTTCACCTTCGATGACAGTTCGTTCATCACGCATCTTTGCTACATTCTTCCAGCTTTCTTCTTTAATTGCCTTTTCTTTGCTAAGGACGATTTCACCAGATTTGCCTTCATACTGATCTACGTAAATATCAACGTGATCTCCGACCTTAAACGTTTTATCAGGACCGCCTCGCAATTCTGACAGCTCTATGCGTCCTTCAGATTTTAAGCCAACATCGATGACGGCGTAATCGCCATCTATAGCTACAATAACGCCATCTTTTACAGTCCCTCTGTAAGCATTATTATTATTAACTTTTTCAAAAAGTTCAGCGAACCCACAAGTTACGCTCTCTTGTTCAGACATACAACACCCTAAAATTTTAGATGAAAAAAAATAGAAAAACAAACGCACCTACGCGGCGCGTAAAACACATTACCCCTGACGAGCCTTAAATTTAGGATTCGTCTTATTTATAACATATACACGCCCATGACGACGAATTAATTTACAATTCTTATGCCTAGAACGTGCACTCTTCAGTGAATTTAACACTTTCATTGCACTACAAACTCCTTACAGCTTTGGAATAGTATACGCATTATCAAGCAATATGTCAAGATAAAAAGGTTCTAGATGATATATAGCGTCAATTAAAAACAGATGCTGAATATGAACGAATTTCGACTTGATTTCTGATAACAAAATCTACAAGGTTCAGAATGTAGAAGATGAAAGTTTCAAACTGGTACTATTTTGTGTTTTTTCGTCTTCGCTCACATTATTAGATAGTGCTGTGAGCTTGGATTATACGCATACTCTTGACTTTTTGTGTTTAGAGCTATACATTCTAGTGCAGTAAAGATGAGAAATAAAATGAATGCAATAAAATTGTGGTTACCGGAATCCATTCTTACGTTGATGAATGGTTATTCGCTTAGAGATTTTGTAAGCGACGTTAAAGCTGGTCTGCTTGTGTCTGTCGTCGCTTTCCCATTGTTTATGACATTTGCAATCGCGTCTGGCGTCCCTCCGCAAGTAGGGCTTGTTACTTCTATAATATGTGGAGGACTGGCATCATTATTAGGTGGTGCAAAGTTTCAAATTGTTGGGCCAACAGGCGCGTTTACGGTTATTGTTTTTAACATAATTCAAGAACATGGATTTGATGGTTTACTTTGTGCTTCGCTAATAGCTAGCATCATGTTGGTTGCTTTCGGCTTGTTGAGATTAGGAAACGTTGTTCGTTATCTTCCATATCCTATAACGGCAGGTTTTACTGCAGGAATAGGATTGTCAATTATTATCGCTCAGCTTGGAAGTTTTCTTGGCATGTCTTTAGTGAAAATGCCTGCGAGTGCTATAGACAAAATTATGTGCTATTGTGCGAATTTAAACGCAATAAATGTATACGCGTTGCTTCTTGGTGTAGGTTCATTACTGTTTCTGCAAGTTATGCAACATGTGAAACCAAACTTCCCTAGGTATCTTTGCGTTTTAGGTTTCGGTGTTTTGTATTCGCTGATGTTTTCTAACTATGGTATAGAAATGATAGGTTCAAAGTTCGGGGAATTTTCTGGAGCTTTCTCTGATCCAGGAATTCCGAATGGTTTGTTTTCTCTGCAAACTGTAAAATCCATATTGCCTTCTGCTGTTACGATTGCATTTTTAGGTGGAGTTGAAAACCTGTTAGGTGCTGTGATCTCAGATAATTTGTCTGGCAAAACACACCGTCCAAATTTAGAGCTTTTAGCTCAAGGTATAGCGAATTTTGTCGGAGTGCTATTTGGAACGATACCTGCTACGTGTGCACTTGGTACGACGTCTCTTAATGTAAAAGTTGGTGCAAAATCTCCTTTTGCGGGTTTGTTTAACATTATCTTTCTTGCAATGTTTATGATATTTTTGGGACGTTTTGTGCAAATGATTCCTATGTCGTGTTTATCTGCTATGTTACTGTCTGCTGCATGGAATATGATTGCGCTAAAGAAAGTAAAATATATCCTTTTTGCGCCAAAAAGCGATAGCGTGGTTTTCATCGCTACAGTAGTTATTACTGTTTTATTCGACATAGTTTTTGCGATAGAGGTTGGTTTAGTTCTGTCAACTATACTATTTATTAGGCGTTGCGTTGAAACGATTAATATAGAAACATTTGTTCAAAAGGATTCTCTATGCTCTGGGGAGGAATGCGAATTTGTTAAGATAAACGGTAACTTATTCTTTGGCGCTGCTCCTATATTGAAGAATGTGCTTAATAATTTACCGAAAGAACATAAATATGTCGATATAGACATGAGTAATGTTGCGTTTATTGACGTATCGGGAGCTAACGAACTACGAAATTTCGTGTTGCAGGCACAAAGCAAAAATATAGAGGTATATATTACTGGAGTTAACGACAGAATCATGCGAGTGCTGGAAAAAATGGATAGGGAACAAAATGATCGATATGGTCATCTAACAAAAAATATTTCTATGTGATTATTTTTTTTGTCTTTTTTAACCATTTCTTAATTCTTTTTGTGTAAAATGTAACTTTACACAAGGAGAGGTGTCGTAATGAATGCAAATTTATTTTTTGTTGGTTTATCTATCGTTTTTGCTGACTTGGCCAATGGTATGAGTGTGCAATTTGAAAATCCGTGCTATAAAGAAAATTACACAGCACAAAATGTTGATATATCGAATGGAGCTGTGTTAAATTTCGCGTCTAATGGTGCTATTGGTAATACAATAAGAAGTGCAACGTCGGTAAATCAAACGCCAAATGATCTAGGGCTTACACATACTGGAATAGCAATTGTCGACGAGGTTATGTATGTTTACGATCTGGCTAACGATATTTTAAGAACAGGTGATGAGAGTGTTGAAAAGTATGCAAAATACGCCATTGACAGAATAGGTGATGAATTTTCTGAAATTATAGACAATGAAGACACGACATTCGTCGGTGTTTTTGCGTTGGAATCTAATGGATCTGCGAGTCAAGTACTGCAAGGAATATTTCCACACGTTCAGATATCTCCGTTGAGGTCTGTTGTAAAAGAGTACGACGGCAATGTGTATTTTCGAAATTTGCATAATCCACTGAGCGCGTCTTTTACTAGGGTATTTCTTGAAAAGAACATATTTCGTTCGTACGAAATATATCCAGCGGAGCTGCTGAAAGCAACAAAAGGACTAAATTCAGAAGAAAAAACGGAGTATGTTTTTTGTAGTGAGTTGGCTGCGTTAGTATATGAACAAGCAGAGGTCATTGAGCCAACGAATGTTAGTAATGTGTTACCAGAACATTTTTGTCATCTAGCTATGAGAGATGATATTTTGCGAGGTTTTGCATACAATGATGTTCCTTTAAAGTATACTTTTAATGCAACAAGAGCTGGGGAACAAAGTTTTTTTGGTAGGTTAGTTGCAGGTGCTGTGAATTTGTTTACAGCTTGTTTCGGGAAGTAATGGTTCGCTGGCGGCTTGATTGCCGCCTTTTTAATCGACACAGTTAGTTATTAAGTTACAAGATTTACATAAGGCCCTTGTGTTAGATGGTTAATATGTTAACTTTTACAATGATCTATGAGAACAGCAAAATTTATAATACAAAACGTTGAATGAGTGTGTATAATAAATATATTCGAATAAATAATAAAATATTTGTAATGTAATGTTTTGTTATGATGTTTCTGGAGATGTGGATGTTAACAGATATTGAAATTTCACAAAATGCGCAGATAAAACACATTAAAAAGATTGCTAAACGATTGAGCATTGGTGAAGCATATTTGGAGTATTATGGTAATTATAAAGCAAAAATTACTTACAGTCTCTGGAATAGAATAAAAAGAAATCACGATGGAAAGTTGATTCTTGTTACGTCAATTAATCCAACTCCAGCAGGAGAGGGCAAGACTACAACTAGCATTGGGTTATGCGATGCCTTGAACATTTTGGGGCACAAAGCGTGCTTAGCTTTAAGGGAGCCGTCACTTGGTCCGTGTTTCGGAATGAAAGGAACTGCAACAGGCGGAGGATATTCTCAAATTATTCCAATGGAAGATATAAATCTGCATTTTACAGGAGATATACATGCAGTTACGAGCGCGCATAATTTGATAGCAGCTTTAATAGATAACCACATATTTCATGGCAATCAATTAAATTTTGATTTAAAAAAGATAGTGTGGACGCGTGTATTAGACGTTAATGATAGGTCGTTGAGAAATATTGTTATCGGTTTGGGCGGCCGTAGCGATGGTGTCGTACGCGAATCTAAATTTGATATTTCTGTTTCCTCAGAAATTATGGCAATCATATGTCTTGCAAGTGGTATAACTGACTTGCGTGAAAGAATTGATGAAATAATCCTGGGTTTTACGCCGCAAGATAAGCCAATTACGTGCAAAATGTTAAAGGCAACAGGTGCTGTCGTTTCCTTATTAAAAGATGCTATAAAGCCAAACTTAGTACAGACTGTTGGCGGTTCTCCGGCATTTGTTCACGGCGGGCCATTTGCTAATATAGCTCATGGGTGTAATAGCGTAATTGCAACACGTTATGCTTTGAAATTAGCTGATTACGTCATAACTGAAGCGGGGTTCGGATCAGACCTCGGTGGTGAGAAATTTTTGAATATTAAGTGCAAATTACTAGGGAAAGTTCCTGACGTCGTTGTTATCGTATCCACTATTCGAGCATTGAAAATGCATGGTTATGTTGCGCAAAGCGACTTAGCTGAAGAAAATTTACAAGCACTTGAAAGCGGATTTGAAAATTTACGAAAACATATTCAAAATATTCAGAGATATAATATTAATGTAGTTGTAGCTTTAAATGTTTTTGATTCTGACACTGAAAATGAAATTGCGCTACTGAAAAGTAAATGCGAAGACCTTGGCGTTAGGGTTGAATTATCTCAAGTTTGGGCACTTGGTGGAGATGGAGGTATTTCACTTGGTAAAACTGTTGTAAATCTTGCAAATGAAAAGCGTGGTGATTTTACCCCATTATATGATGCATGCGATTCTATAAACGCGAAAATTGAAAAAATTTCTAGCGTTATTTATGGTGCTGCTGGAGTTATTTTTTCAGCAAAAGCAAATGAATTTCTAAAAAAGTATGCTGGTTGTAATTATCCTGTATGTATAGCTAAAACTGAAAAATCTTTGAGTGATGATAAAAACGCGTTAGGTAGACCGCAAGGTTTTTATATCACTGTACATGATATGAAATTACTTGCTGGCGCTAAAATGATCGTTGCATACGCTGGAAACATTATGACTATGCCTGGATTACCTGCAAGCCCAAAAGCTATGCAAATTGATATGAAAGATGACGGCACTATCACCGGATTGTGTTGAAAGAAGATAAAAACAGTTCTGTCGGAAGACATAGTGTTCTATCTTTGCCACAAGTGTCGAATCGCGCCGAATAAACTGTTAATTTCTTGTTTCGTCGCAGCAGATTTCATAAAAAAATTACGTAATGTTTGCATCATGATAACTTGTTTGTCCTCAATGTTTGAAAAGTAACCACGTTCTATTAGTGCGTTTTCTAACGTTTCTAAGAAAGAATTCACTTCAGCGTGTGTTGCTATGTTGGTTTTTCCTAAATGCATAGCAGAGTATTTGTGTTCAAGCATTCCTGCAAATGTATAACAAATTATCAAAACTGCTTGAGCCAGATTATACGATCGAAAGCCTATACTTGGAATTGATATGATACCGTTACACAAGACGATGTCTTCGTTCCTTAATCCAGATTGTTCTGAGCCGAACATAACACCAACATATCCGTCAACATCATGCAACAGATTTGCTGCAGAAGCAGGAGAATATACCGTATTAATCATGTTGCGTTTTCTGGCTGTCGTGGCCATTACATAATGTAAATCTGCTAAAGCAGCTTCTGTCGAATCAAACAACTCTACATTAACATACTTTAATGTTTCTGCTGAGGCTAAATCTACTTGTTTATTCGGCCAGCTACACCTTGGTGAAACTATACGTAAATTTGATATACCGCAATTTACCATTCCACGGATAGCCATTCCGATATTCTCGGCTAATTGTGGACGTACTAGTATTATATGTAAATTATCCGCATTCCCAAGATGTTGTTCCATCTTTTTTATCTTTTAAAATTACGCCCATTCTGAACAACTTATCTCGAATTTCATCGGCCTTTGCGAAATTTCTTTCGTCCTTCGCTGATTTTCGTTCTTGAATCAATGCTACAATAACTTGTTCTTGGTCACTCGAGATGCCGCCTCTGAACCATTCTTTTGGTTTTTTTACAAACAATCCGAGCAAAGTTCCTTCATTTATAAGTTTTTTTCTTAATTGCGCTTTTTTTATCTCGCTTCTATTCGAAAAAATTTCATCAGCGATAGAGTGTAATGAACGCACTGCTAGTGGCGTGTTCAGATTATTGCATAACGCGGTTGCTACACAGCTTTGGTCTACGTCAAAGTTAATATCTTCGCTTATGTCGCCGTCTAAAGCATTGTACAAACGATCTAGCGCAGTTTTTGCATCAGAAATTATAGACTCGCTCCAATCTAAAGTTTTTTGATAATGCGCTGATAACAAAGCATAACGTACTACTTCGCCGTTAATCTTTTGTAACAGTTCATCTAACTTTATAACGTTTCCCTCGGATTTCGACATTTTCCGACCATTCACTAATAGCATGCCATTGTGAAGCCAATAATTTGCCATTTTGCAACCGAATGCGCCATAATTCTGTGCCATTTCATTTTCATGATGCGGAAACTTTAAATCGTGTCCGCCAGCGTGAATATCAAACGTTTGTCCTAGAAATTTGTTACTCATGGCTGAGCATTCTATGTGCCACCCTGGACGTCCACGGCCAAATGGGCTATCCCAGGCTGGTTGATCTTCGTCGGACGGTTTCCATAAAACAAAGTCCATAGGATCTTCTTTATACGGAGCAATATCGACTCTATTACCTGCGATCATGTCATCTAAAGATCTTTTTGATAATGTGCCGTACTGATCATTATTTCGAACACGATAAAGTACATGTCCGTTCGCCTGATAGGCGAAGCCGTTATCTAGCAATACTTTTATAATGTCGATCATTTCATTAATATGATCAGTTGCTCTAGGTTCGTATGAGACACTCTTTACGTTTAAAACGGCTAAATATTCGTGAAATTGCTTGATTACATTATCTGTTAAAGATCGTATGTTTATTCCTAGTTGTCGCGCTTTATTGTTTATTTTATCATCTACGTCCGTTATATTCCTAACATACGTAACTGTCGGATAGATGCTCTCTAATAGGCGAAACAGAACATCGAAAACGACTAAAGGCCTGGCATTCCCTATATGTGGCGTATCGTATACTGTAGGTCCGCATGCGTACATACGCACGTTTTTTTCATCAATTGGAACGAATTCGTCTAACTTACCAGATAAAGAATTATATAAAAATATCTTCATGTCACTATTGATTCATTGTTTCAAAAAAATCATCGTTACATTTGGATACTTTAAGCTTATCTAGTAGAAATTCCATTCCATCGACTGTTCCCATAGGCATTAATACGCGCCTTAATACCCACATTTTTGCAAGAGTTTTCTTGTCAACTAGCAGCTCTTCTTTTCTGGTACCAGATTTTGTTATATCTATCGCAGGGAATGTGCGCTTATCAGAAAGTTTTCGATCAAGTACGATTTCCGAATTTCCAGTTCCTTTGAATTCTTCGAAAATAACATCGTCCATTCTTGAGCCTGTATCAACTAAAGCTGTGGCTATTATGGTTAAAGAACCTCCTTCTTCAATGTTCCTAGCTGCGCCGAAGAACCTTTTTGGTCGTTGCAATGCGTTTGCATCAACGCCACCTGTTAACACTTTTCCTGACGATGGGCACACAGTGTTATAAGCGCGGGCAAGCCTTGTTATAGAATCTAATAAGATAACTACATCATGCTTCGCTTCAACAAGTCTTTTCGCTTTTTCGATTACCATTTCCGCTACCTGGATATGTCGGCTGGCTGCTTCGTCAAATGTCGAGCTTACCACTTCTCCTTTTACGGATCTTGTCATATCCGTGACTTCCTCCGGGCGTTCATCAATCAACAAAACTATCAGTTTCACATCAGGAGAATTAGTGGTAATCGCTCTTGCTATATTTTGGAGCATCATTGTCTTTCCTGTTCTAGGAGGAGCTACAATTAACGCTCGCTGACCTTTGCCTATAGGCGCGACAATTTCGATAATTCTCGTTGTAAAGTCATTGTGTCCAGGGTTAAATTCCATTTCCATAGGGATCTTCGCGTCAGGATAGAGCGGCGTCAAATCATCAAAATTAATGCGGTGTCTTATCATATCTGGAGTATATCCATTTACTGTCAATACTCTCGACATTGCGAAGTATCGCTCACCATCTTTCGGTGCTCTAATGTGGCCTTCAAGTGTATCACCTGTCTTCAGACCATATTTTCGTATTTGTGATGGGGATATATATATATCGTCTGGTCCGGATAAATAATTAGATTCTGTTGAACGCAAAAAGCCGAATCCGTCTTGCAATATCTCTAAAACGCCGTTTCCTATAATGTCAATGCCTTCTTCTACATGTTTTTTTAGAATCGCAAACATGATGTCTTGACGCTTCATTGCACCAGCATTTTCGATTTTTAGCGATTCAGCAAAAGACAATAGGTCAGACGGACTCTTAGACTTGATTTCTTGTAACAACATAACAACTCTTAATAAAATTATTGATAAAACACGAATGCTTGCACGAGCATGGTGTAATGGTAACACAAAAGCGTTGATTCGTCAATCAGTTTTGTAAAAAGATTTAAAATTGAAGCGGTCTGTTTTTATTCTATTATTGTTTTAAACGCTTGAAAACCGTAGAATAAAATATGCACTGGTTGTGTAGTATATATTTTTTAACACTGGTTTGAAAAATCATAATTGGAGGTATCATGCAGCGTTGTTCTATTCCTAGTTTTTCTTCTGGTCCCTGTGCAAAACCTGAGTCTTGGGATCCTGCAAGTTACGTTAATAGCGAAGTAGTCGGACGATCTCATCGTTCAAAAAAAGGATTAGCGCGCATTCAAGAATTATTAGCCAGAATTAGAAAAATTTTATATATACCTGAGAATTATTATGTAGGGTTAGTTCCTGCTTCTGCAACTGGTGCGATGGAGTGTCTATTGTGGTCGTTATTAGGACAAAGACCTGTCGATGTTGTAAATTCATGCTTGTTTAGTGCTCGTTGGGCTAGTGATATAACAAAAGAACTTAAGATTGCTAATGTTCGATCGATTATCTCAAAACGATGGGAGATAAATGGACTACATGATGTTGATTTTTCTAAAGATGTCGTTTTTTGCTGGACTGGAACGACGTCAGGAATATCGGTAAATAATGCTAACTGGATTCCTAATGACAGATGTGGGCTAACTATATGCGATGCTACATCAGTTGTGTTTTGTGAAAAAATAGATTGGTCCAAGTTAGATGCTGTAGCTTTTTCATGGCAAAAGGGATTAGGCGGAGAGGGTGGGCTAGGGGTCATAGTATTAGGGCCTCGAGCAATAGAACGGCTTCAGCAATATGTTCCAGATCGTCCGATTCCTAGAATATATCGTCTAGCGACAGATGGCAATGTGAATTTCAGTCTTTTTAATGGGGAAATAACTAATACGCCGTCGATGATTTGTATAGAAGATTGTCATACTTGTTTAGATTATGCAGAACAATGTGGAGGTCTTGATGGGCTTATACAAAAAGTAGAACATAATTATCAAACGATGAAAGTATGGGAGGAGTCTCAAAAAATCTTTAAGTTTTGCGTAAAGGATGAGTCTGTACGTGCGAGACACGTTTTGTGTTTCGATATTAATCATGCAGAATACAAGGACATGTCAGATGCAGAAAAATGGAGAGTAATTAAGAAAATAGGAGATGTTATAGAAGAAAAAAAGGTCGGATGCGATATTGTTGGGCATGTCGCGACAGTTCCGCACATAAGAATTTGGTGTGGCCCTACTGTCATAACAGATAATTTACTAAAGCTTACTAAAACTTTAGATGAAATCATTGTAGATCTGTTGAGAGGATTTTCACAATGATATTTTTTTGTACTTTAGAAATTACGATAAACAGATGAGATCATTTTAAAGAATTTTGTATATTGTTGAAATTTGTATGGCGTGATGGTTCTTACTGTTTTGATAGGTTGGACTTGATTTTTGTAAACTCGTGAGCTCTTTCTCTAGATAAGCTTCCGTGTTGGTATTTTTCTATATAGCATTTTCTTTTTATAGTTTCATCGGGAAATATGTGAATATTATTTTTTAGATCATCGTCAACAAAACGTAAAGCTTCCACGGCTGCTGTCGCTCTGCACGTCGAATTCGCTATATAAGCTGCGACGGCAGGTTGTGTAATAAATTTTAAGAACAAATGAGCATTTTTCACATGTTTCGCTGCGCGAGGAATCGCAGCCACGTCAACCCACAGTGCCACTCCTTCTTTTGGTGCTACGAATATAATCGTTTGTTCTCTTGTCGTGTTTTCTTGTTGCTTCTTTACGTTATAAATATCACCTGATGTTCCGAATACTACACATGCATTTTCGGATGATAAATCCTCAAAACCGTACTGCGTAAATTTCTTTATGTATTTTCTGATTTTATTTAACTTCGATGCAATTTGTTTAATATCTGTATGGTTCAAATTTTCGAGCGACTTGCCTAAATATGCTGCAACTTCTGGAAAAACCTCATCGTGTGAATCGGATAAAGAGACTCCGTATTTTGCTAAATGTTTGACGTACTTTTCCTCGAATACAATCGCGTATGAATCAAGAGCTACGTTTTGTAGAGCTTTTTTTGCAAGTTTTAAATTGATGCCAATTCCTGAAATTCCCCATTGATATGGTATGCAATATTCATTGCTCGGTAATTTGCTTTGAACATATGCATCGAAAACTGGTGAACCAATGTTTTTCATATCAATTTTTTGATATATTGACGCTAATAGCTGTCGATGAAAGTTGGGAAACGCCGTAGGAAAAACGATATCATACATGGCTCCACCTGCAAGCATCTTCGCTTCTAATGTTTCGTTAGAATCAAATATGCTGGTGATAACATGTAATTTCGCTTTTTTTTCAAACAATTTAATAATTTCATACGGAATGTAATCTATTCCAGTATACAAATACAAAACCTTATCATCATCTGCGTCTGAAAAATCTACATTTTCTACCGCTTGTTCGACGTCTTCTATCGAAACACCTAGGCACACTGACAGCGTCGCAAGCGATGAGAGTATAGAACAAAGAAATTTCAAAATACTCATTTAATAATTAATTACGAATGTAACAACGCTTTTATGCGCTTTCTATACTCACGCTCGCCAAAAGGTATTAATATTAGATACAATAAACTCAAACAATAAACTGTCAACCAAGTTTCAACCATCAGGCTCATTACTATTACCAAGATGGTAAGTAAAGTTAGTACAAAATATTTTTGATCAAACTTTATCATCTTTGATGAAAATGTATGTACTTTTGATACCATCAATGTCCCAGCGATAAACTCGGCAGCAATGCATACATATGGAGATAACGACGCGTGAAACTGTAGAGTGTATATGAGCGGTAGCGTGCAAATTACAGCACCAGCAGGCGCTGGAACGCCTGTAAAAAACACCTTAAGTTCATAAGGTTCTTTATCTTTTGCAGGTTTGTATGCATCGCTTATTTGGTTAACGTTGAATCTTGCTAACCTTATTGCGCAACATATTGCATAAAATAACGACGAAAACCAACCAAATTTGCCTGAATTTTGCAAAGCAATTATGTACGTCATAATGCTTGGGGCAACGCCGAAACATACCAAATCTGAAAGAGAATCTAACTCTGCTCCAAATTGCGATGAACAGCCCAAATGTCTTGCTGCTCTGCCGTCTAGCGCATCAAAAAGAGCTGCGAACAACACGCAGAGAACGGCTAAGTCGAGCGTGCCATTTAAACTAAATTTTATCGCCGTTAATCCGAAGCATAACGCGCTTAGCGTAATAGCGCATGGTATTATCCTACCAATTGAAAAAATGTTCGAAATTTTTTTCGCGTTTCCTCTCTTTCGCATGTTTCCCTCACTACTAGCTAATTAAATTCTGCAATTACCGTTTCACCAGCAACTGCGGTTTGTCCTTCTTCGACTTTGATGTTAACGTTGTCTGGTAAATATACATCTACGCGACTACCGAAGCGAATAAGCCCTACTCGCTGTCCTTTTTCTAAATTGTCGCCCTCCTTTACGTCAGTTCTTATTCTACGAGCTAAAAGACCAGCTATCTGAACGAAAACAACTTGCTGCTTGTTCTTCATTTTTACAAAAAAAGCATTTCTTTCATTGTAAACGCTAGCCTTATCTAGCGACGCGTTAAAAAACTTTCCAGGGATATATAAGATTTTTTCTAATTTACCGGAAACAGGTGATCTGTTTACGTGTACATCAGTTAAGCTCATAAAAATACATACACGTTTCACTTTCTGTTCACCAAATCCCAGTTCAGCCGGAGGAATACATGGCGTAACAGATTGAACTATCCCGTCTGCAGGGCTAATTATTGCCGCATCATTGGCCGGTGTCACACGATCTGGATCTCGAAAAAACATCAGCACACAGACGGATAAAATCCCACCAATCCAACCAAAGTTAGAATTTAAAATGCTAATTACTATGGTTATCACCGCAACAACTAATGCAATTTTTATACCATCACCATCAACAGGGCAACGAAATAGCATACAACCTCCATAAAACAGATACAATATTACAAGTATATTTCAGAAAATTCAATTACTATGCATCACAGTTAATGCTATAATACCATGTATTTAGTTATTTTGAGGAATAAATAATGATAACGAACATATCTGGATTCCCTGAATACCTACCAGAGGATCAGATTGCTTTTGAAAAAGTTATAGAAAAAATCAAAAAAACATTTGAACTATATGGTTTCTGTCCGTTGGAAACGCCAGCTGTAGAACGTGTATCTACGCTATTGGCGAAAGGAAACGATAATGAAATTTATGGAATTTATAGATTAACGGATCAGACAGATAAAAAAGATTTGGCCTTAAGGTTTGATCTTACTGTGCCGTTAGCTAGATACGTTGCTCAGCACGCAGAGAAACTAGTCTTTCCATATAGGAGGTATCATATAGCTCCAGTATGGCGTGGCGAGCGGCCTCAGTTAGGAAGATACAGACAATTTTATCAATGTGACATTGATATAATTGATTCAGCTGAAATTTCGATAAAGAACGATGCTGAAGTGCTGAAGGTTGTATATGAAATATTTCGCAGCTTTGGTCTTGATTTTGAGATTCGAATTAACAATATAAAAATTTTAAATGGCATAATCAAATACGTTGCAGGTGACTGTGCTGATCGTTTAGGTATACTAAGAATAATAGATAAAATAGAAAAAATATCACACAAAGACTTTATTGCTCAGCTAGCGAGCATAGGGCTTTCTGAAGAACAACTAAATAAAATGCTTGACTTTTTCAGCGATGTAAGGGACAATAAAGATACTTTGTCGCATTTAGCATCGTTAAAAATCAATGAAGAGTTTTCGTCTGGAGTGAATGAACTGGTAGATTTGTATCGAAGTATGTGTTCGTTTGGAATACATAATGAAAATATTTTAGTTGATTTGAAGTTGGCTAGAGGACTGACATATTACACCGGTAGCGTGTTTGAAACACGGTTAAAAAATTGTGAATTTTCAGGCAGTATTTCTGGCGGCGGACGGTACGATAATTTAACATCGCTTTTTTGTAAAAAAAGATATCCTGGCGTCGGCGTAACAATTGGAATAACAAGATTGATTCCAATTTTGATTGAGCGTGGATTGATTCGAGCAGATCAGAAAACTAGTGCTAAAGTGTTGGTTACAACGCAAAATATCGACTTACTAGACAGGTATGTTGAAATTGCCAATTTTTTGAGAAAAGGTGGGGTAAATACTGAAATATTCCTTCAGAATAAAAAACTTGGACAGCAAATGAATTATGCGAATAAAAAAGGTTTCAGATTCGCTATAATTGCTGATCAAAATGAATTGGCAGATGACAAAGTTAATCTTAAGAATCTTGTAACAGGAGAACAAAAATTGGTAGATGTACATATGTTGGTTAATGAATTAGGAGACTCAAAATGTGTAAATTAGAAGAAAATATATTCAATCAAGCAAAGTCATGGCCTTTTATTGAAGCAAAGAAGCTGATAGGTAGACGAGGTATAGATTCGAAGGGGTACGCTTTATTCGAAACAGGTTATGGACCGTCAGGGTTGCCTCATATAGGTACGTTTGGTGAGGTAGCTAGAACGACGTACGTTAGATTGGCATATGAAAAGCTAACAGGTAATAAAACGAAATTAATTGCATTTTCTGATGATATGGATGCATTAAGAAAAGTTCCAGATAATGTTCCAAATCGGGAAATGTTAGAAGGTTATATAGGATACGCGCTTACAAGTGTGCCAGACCCATTCGGTTGTCATGACAGTTTCGGGCGACATAATAATGAAAAGTTGAAACAATTCCTTGATTCATTCGGATTTGAATATGAATTTCAAAGCGCGACTGATTGGTATAAATCAGGTAATTTTAATGACGTGTTATTAAAAGTATTAGAGCACCATGAAGAAATACTCAGCGTAATGTTACCGAGTTTGCGAGAAGAACGCGCTGCGACGTATAGTCCGTTTTTACCTGTTGATAATGGACGAGTTCTTCAGGTGCCGATAGTCGAATATAGACCGAATAGCGGTACTGTTGTCTATAAAGACGACTCTGGGAAACTGAAAGAAACGTCAGTAACAGACGGAAATTGCAAGCTGCAATGGAAGGTCGATTGGGCGAGTAGATGGACGGCATTGGGCGTGGATTACGAGATGTCAGGTAAGGATTTGATCGATTCTGTAAAGCTTTCATCTAAGATATGCAAAATTATAGGAGGAACTCCTCCTGATGGATTTAATTATGAATTATTCCTCGATGGAGAAGGAAAGAAAATTTCTAAGTCTAAGGGGAATGGGTTAAGCGTCGATGACTGGTTACGATATGCTCCACGAGAAAGTCTCGCTTCATTTATGTTTGCATCTCCAAAAAGTGCGAAGAAGTTACACTTTGATGTGATTCCAAGGTCTGTAGACGATTATTTAGCAAATGTTGATCGCTTAACAAAACAAGAAAATAATCAGGTTATTGATAACCCTGCTTGGCATATACATATGCATACGATTCCGAATTTATCAGTTCCGATTAGTTTTTCTATGCTGTTAAATCTTGCTAGCGTGTGTAATACGGATGATTCCGCTGTGTTGTGGGGGTTTATCAAAAAGTATTTAAATGACGCGTCGCCAGAAACGATGCCATATTTGGATAAATTAGTAAAACACGCTATTGTTTATTATGAAGATTTTATAAGAGCTAATAAACAGTACAGAACCGCGACAATCGATGAAAAACTCGCACTTTCTTCATTGTTAGAAGCTCTGAAAAACATTGATAGTCACGCTTCTGCTGATGATATACAGGCTCAAGTTTATGAGGTAGGTAAGAAGTTTTATCCAGATGATTTGAAGTCGTGGTTTAGAGTAATATATGAAGTACTATTTGGGCAAACAGAAGGTCCTAGAATAGGTTCGTTTGCGGCCTTGTATGGATTAGAGAATTTTATCGAATTATTAGAAAATTCACTAAATAAAAGGAATAATGAAAGCTAAATTTGCGTGGTTAGTAGCAATTAGTTCGATATTTATCGGAGTAACAGTATTTTTATATCACGATACTGTGTCGGTGGAAATAAAGCAGAATAATGCGCCTGCAATAAGCACATCGAAAGCTGTTTTTTCTGAGATAACAGATTCTATCCAATCGATTGGATCTGTAGTATCGAGTGAGTCTGTTAATATAACGTCTACTGTTACAAAGAAAGTTGTTGAGGTAAACTTTCTTGATGGAGAGTACGTAAAAAAAGGTGATCTATTGGTGCGGTTAGATTCATCTTTAGAGGACGCTGAGGAGAAACGTTTAGAGCTAAATCTTGATGAGCAAGAGAGAGAGTTTGAAAGATTAAAGCCTTTGAGAAAGACAGGCGTTGCTTCTGAAAAGGTGTACGAAACGCAGATGACAAAGATGCTATCTGCTCGTGCCGAATTAGAGGCTGTTAGAGCAAAAATTAATGAAACGTATATAACAGCACCATTCGACGGTATACTTGGAATGCGCTCTGTAAGCGTTGGGAGTCTCGTTACAGCCGGAACTCTTATCACGACGATAGATTCAATAAAAACTGTAAAAGTAGATTTTTCTGTTCCAGAAAAATACGTATTAAAGGTAAAACTTGGCAATAAGATAGCAGCAACTTCTGAAGCGAGTAAAGATAGAAAGTTTTTCGGGCAGATTATTGCCGTTTCTCCAAGAATAGATGATGTTTCGCATAATGTACTAATACGCGGAAATTTCGATAATGACGATCTGCTACTTCGGCCTGGAATGATATTAAAGCTTGATATACTTTTAGAAAAAAGACGCGGAATTTGCGTTCCCGAAACAGCTTTATTAAACGTAGGGGATAAACAATTTATATTTAAAATTGTTAACGGAAAACCATGCAAAAGTGATGTAACGGTTGGTTCAAGATTTTTTGGGCAAGTTGAAATAATCAGCGGTTTATGTGAAGGGGAAGAATATGTAACAGATGGAATCATTTCCATAGTTAAAACGAAAAAATGACTAAATTGTGATTTAGAATATCGTGTTGTTACAATTGACGCTCTTTCTAATTTGTCTCGTGACTGCTATTACGTAGGAGTTTTGTGTTACGCAGGATTTGTTCACAATACACCAAAGAAAATGTCGTATGTTAATACAATTGGTCCAAAGTCTAATGGTAAGGAACTAGCTTCTCCAGACGATTTGGTGTAAGCTCCAAGTTTTTTAAAATATCTAATAACGCTAAAAAAATTACTAAATTTAACGATATATGTTTTCGTTTTATAGTTCTTAAAATTTCCAAGCTCTAGTAAGTCGTCAATGCTAGGATACTGATGTGTCGGAGATACATCAAAAAGCTCGCGATAACATTTAAACGATGTGTTTAGAAGAGTGGAAAACGCAAATAAACTACACTGGTTTTTTATACGCTTTATAAATTCACATTGATTAGAAAACCACTGAATGCTTAAGTTCGAAATGGCAATATCATAATAACTAAAATTGTAATATTCTGCGTTACAGCATATAGTGTTTATTTTTTTCGGAAATGTATCAGATGCTACGTGTAACATATTTTCAGATATATCGCATAAAGTATATTCTGCTTCAGGATATCTGTCGTGCAAAGCTAGAGATGCATAACCTGTTCCGCAACCTATGTCAAGCACAGAATGAACATTGTCCATATTAATTAATGAAACAAGCTCAAATGCAGCAGATTTTTGAACCCATGAAACCTCGTTATACGTTTGCGCAGCATTATTAAAAGCCTCAGCTAAAGCATTATGCATTATGAAATCTCCTCGATAAAATTTTTGATTAAATCAAAAACGTTTTTAGCTTCATGAAATCCAAGAGTATGATTTACGTTATTAATATATTCTAACCGTATATTCATTTTATTTTCGAAATTATCTAATAAAATAGCATGTTCAACGACACGATCATATTTACTACCTATTATTAGCGTTGCAGCATTGCAGTGCGTATATGAATGCCTCATCAACTCTAAATCTTGTAACAGTTGCTCTGGTTTTATTTTTGATAAATCTGTCGAATTCGAATATCCGCATAAACTATAAAAAAATTTTAAAAAACGTTTATGATCTAGTAAACACTTTGCTGTCATTCTATCTAACGTCTTTTGTAAACGTTCTTTTCGTTCTATTTCTTCGCCGCAAAAATTTAAAAAACCTTGAAGACCTATTAATGCTTTAAAATTTATACGAGAATTATTTAGTTTTAAAAAACCTAGAGAATGCCCAATACCTATGTAATCATTTTCGGTAGATGGAGTAAAGTCTTTATCATAAAACGCATATTCATGATCAAGAAACGGAATTAAGTTTTTCCAGTAGTCGTTGCAAAAACCAAAGCCGTGGCATAGTAAATACATCATAATATAGCATTCAGAAATAATTTTATATCTTCGTAAGAATGATTCGCATTAATAGAAATACGAATTCTCGGTGTTGGTGCTGTAGGTCTTCGAATAGCTCCTGTTACTATCCCGCAATTCAGTAATTTATTGTGACGATCTAACATTTTTCTAGTTGAAGAATCTGGTAGCAAAATAATATTTGTCTTATCTCCTAAATATTCAATATTTTTATTCTTTAGTTCACTTTTTATGTATTCAGATTTTTCAAAGATCGTTTGTCGAGTATTATCGAGATTTTGTAGGTGGTTCCAATTATATCTTGCAACACCGACAGAAAATGGCGGTATTGCTGTAGAATAAATAAATCCGCTACTGACTTGCAACAAGTAGTCCTTAAGCAGTTTCGAGCATGCTACATACGCGCCTTGCGAGGCCAAAGCCTTACTAAAGGTTCCCATGACAATCGTACGGCTCTTATCAAGTTCCACTGCTGTAGAAATACCATACCCATCTTTTCCGTATAAACCAGTTGCATGTGCTTCATCGAGATATAACACTGCATTATAGGTTTTCGCAAGTGACGCCAGCACATGCACGTCAGCAATATCACCATCCATACCGAATACTGTTTCGGAAGCTATAACTTTCTTCGTGATATTCTTATGTTTTTTCAGGATACATTCTAACATGTCATAATTTTTATGACTAAATCGTTCTAAATGTCCATGTTGTACTCCATGATACATACTAGCATGATTTGACTTATCAAAAATCATCATATAATTCATTTTAACAAACGATGAAATGACTGATAAATTAGCAATGTACCCTGAATTGAAAATAAGAGAACCTTCAAATTTTAAAGTCTTCGCTATTTCTTCTTCGAAATCAATGAAAAGCGCGTTATTTCCAGATAAAAGACGTGAACCTGTACTGCATGTTCCAAACCGTTGTACAGCTAGAATTCCGGCTTCAATAGATTCTTTATTGTGCGCTAACCCTAAATAATCATTCGACGAAAAATCGATACCGACATTATTACGCAACTGTCTGAATAAGCCTTCAGTTTTTAATGTATTCAGGTACTCAGATATTTCATCATTATTCATTATTGATTTTTTCTAGCACTATGTCTAATTTTTGAAACAAACTCTTGTCGTGTCCATCTTCAACGTTATCAACAGTAAGTAGTTTCTCGCCAGAAAATAGCGCATTAGCTCCAGCAAACATACATAGCGCTTGAGTTGCATCGGAAAGAGTATTTCTGCCAGCGGCAATCTTTATATACGACTGCGGCATTAAAATCCTTGCTAAAGCTATTAGTCTTACGAATTCAAAATCATCAATTGGCTTGGAATCATCAACTCGTGTGCCAGGTATTTTTACTAGTTTGTTTATTGGAACGCAACGAGGCGGTGTTTTTAAATTCGCGAGCAGCACAAGCATTTTTACTCTATCTTCATTTGTTTCACCCATGCCAACTATTCCGCCAGAACAAACGTTTATACCGGCACGTTGTACGATATCAATGGTTTTTATTCTATCATCTATTGTTCTAGTGGAAATAATTTTTGAGTAAAATTCAGGAGAAGTATCTACGTTATGATTGTAATAATCTAAACCTGCGTTCTTCAGTTGCCTAGCTTGTTCTTCAGTTATAAATCCTATAGTTACGCATGTCTCCATGCCAAGCTCGTGTACAGCGCGGACCATTTCGCATATATTGTCGAATTCTTCTTGTCGTGACAAGCAGCGTCCTGATGTGCTCATACAAAAACGAGTCGCTCCTTTTGCTTTTGCATTTTTTGCGGCTTGCACGACTGTGGCTAGGTCAAGCATTGGCTGTTTAGGCGCTTTCGTTCCATTTCTTATTGATTGAGCGCAGTACGCACAATCCTCGGAGCAACCGCCAGTTTTTACGCTCAATATGTCGCTGACCTGTACAGTTTGCTCATCAAAGTTCTGGATGTGAACATCATGTGCAGTTCGTAACAGTTTAAAAAATGGAGAGGAAAAAAGCTCAAAAGCATCATCAAAAGTCATACCTACTTACCTATCGCAGTTAAACACTGAGAATGATACGATAAAATTCGTTGGTTTTCAATGTCCTAAGTGTTATACTGTCTCAGACTGTTGGTTGATGAATATGAACGTTTTTGTTACTGGAACTGATACGAATGTAGGTAAAACAATAGTCTCCGCGTGGATTTGTTCTAACGTTAAGACAAAATACTGGAAATTAGTACAGACAGGAAGCGATTCTGATTCGTTTACCGTTAGGCGTTTTGTTAAAAATTGCGAAATCATTCCTTCGTTGTATACGTTGCGTACTCCTCTTTCAGTATATGATGCAGCGAAAATAGAGCGTATTGAGATAGATATAGGTAAATTTAATACTCGCTTTGATAAGATAGTCATTGAGGGA
Organism: uncultured Alphaproteobacteria bacterium; assembly: GCA_964566185.1. Classification (GTDB taxonomy): domain Bacteria; phylum Pseudomonadota; class Alphaproteobacteria; order UBA3830; family CAYLKK01; genus CAZMHS01. Next base: position 15,524 of record CAZMHS010000008.1, on the reverse strand, counting down.
GCTGGTGGTGTACTAGTCCCCATAGCGCATGATTTCTTAATGATAGATGCGATAAAGTATACAAATTCTGCTGCATTAGTTGTTGTTCGTTCAAAGCTCGGTATGATAAATCATGTGTTGCTAACAATTAATGCGTTAAAGTCGCGGCAAATTCGCATTATCGGTATAATTGTTGTTGGATCGATTGAAAAAAATATAAAAGAAACAATTGAAAGCTTTTCTGGAACAAAAATTTTATCTGTATTACCAGAAACAGATGATTTAGAAAAACTGTTCGCAACAACGCCGTTGCCAAATGAGATATTGGAGATTTTAAAATGAGTATTTGGAGACCTTTTACACAAGAAAAAATTGCAGCACCAGCTATCAAGGCAATAAAAGGAGACGGCATTTATATTTACACCGAAGATGGCAGAAAGTTCGTAGATATGATTTCTAGCTGGTGGGTTAATATTCATGGACATGCAAATAAAGAAATTGCTGAAGTAATAGCAAAACAGGCTAGCAGCTTAGAACACGTTATTTTTACGGCGTTTTCTCATCAACCCGCTGAAGATTTAGTTCGCAATTTAAGATCGGTATTACCGAAAAAGCTGAATCATTTTTTCTTTTCAGATAACGGATCGACAGCTGTCGAAGTATCGTTAAAAATAGCTTATCAATTTTTTAAGAACCAAGGCATAAAAAATAGAAAGATATATCTTCATCTAGACGGTTCTTATCATGGGGATACGTATGGAGCGATGAGCGTTTCTGGTGCAAATTCGATGTATCATTTTAATTTTTCGGAGTTTTTCTTCGAAACTTTAACAATTCCTGTCCCAGAATTTTATGAAGGTGTAAGCAATATACAAGAGAAAGAAGATCAAATCATATATAATCTAGAAAAGCAATTAAATGCCGTTGGGGAAAATGTTTGTGCGCTGATAGTTGAGCCTTTATTACAAGCTGCGAAAGGAATGGTTTTATATCGACGAGAATTTCTTGATCGTATAATTAAAGCAGTCAGAAAGTATAATATACTTGTTATCTTTGATGAAGTAATGACAGGTTTTTATCGTACAGGTAGATTCTTTGCGATGGATTATTGCGGTGAAACGTCGGATATTTTATGCATTTCGAAGGCGTTAACGGGCGGTTTCCTGCCTTTATCTATAACGATCACATCTGACGATATTTTCTCCGCATTCCTTTCCGATGATTTCGATAAATCTTTTATTCATGGGCACTCATATACTGGAAACCCAATTGCTTGTGCTGCTGCTTGTAAGTCTTTTGAAATTTTGAATAGAGCCGAAACGATAAGGCGAATAAAAGATATTGAAATGCTTCATCAAAATACAGAAATTTTTAATATAAAAAAACGCCGAAGCTTAGGGGTGATGACAGCGTTTGATGTAGCTTCACCTAACGTTGCAAAGAAACTCGCTAACAATCTATTTGATCGTGAAATTTTTATTCGTCCTTTAGGATCTACAATATACCTACTGCCGCCATACTGTATCACGAAAGACGAGTTGCTAGACGTATATTCTGCTATAAACGACGAACTCTCGCATATCTCGTAATACAGTAAACGTGTTATTTTATAAAGTCCATGTACATCTTCGAAGCTTCAGCTTCATGAGCGCCAGCATAGCGTCCATTGTACTTTTTTATATCACCAAGCGGCTTCCAAAACGTGACTTGTCCTATTTGCATGCCAGGATAAATAGTCACTGGTTGTACCGCATTTAATTGCAATGTGATTCGACCTATAGAACCTATGTCGATCAAATCTGCAGTAATATTTATAAATAATCCTAAACGTCCAATAGATGATCTTCCACGAATAATAGGGACAAAGTAATCGCTGCCTATAATTTCTTGTGTACATCCTAAATATACAGTACCACTAGCTAAAGTGAGGCCATCGCTTGGAATATCAATTTCTCTAACTTCGTTATTTTGCTTTGCATCTAAAATGTAATTATTGTAAACAAGCAACTTGCTTCCTAATGTAAAATTATATGAATTAGGATTTAATTGCTCATCTTTAAACGGATCAATAACTATTTTTTGTTCTTTTATATTTTTTAAAATTTCACTACCTGTTAGTATCATAATTACTCCGCTCCACAAAACTCTTTATATATTTCACTTGACTTTGCTATCGAAAACTTATCGTATTTTCCGTTGTACAGCGTTTTTTCTCCTTCTATGTCCCAAAATGAAACCTGACCAATTCTCATCATTGGGTATATTTTTACTGGTTGTACAGCTTTTAATTCTAATGTCCACTTATGCTTTGCTCCTAAGTTTCCAAGATCTGCTGTAATTTGTAAAAATAATCCCAAACGACCTAAAGACGTTTTTCCGATTAATACAGGGACAAAACAATCGCTTCCTATTTCCTCAAACGTGTTTGCTAAGTAAGTTTTGTTTGGGGATAAAACATATCCATCATCTGTAAAATTTATTTCATTATACTTGCTAGCTTTTTTTGGGTCTACAGGAATATCTGCGAGTTCCAACAACTGATAGTCTATACGATAATCATAACTGTTCGGGTTAAGCATATTCTCATCAAACGGTGAGATGTGTATATTTCCAGTACGAACGTTTTCCAAAATAGAATTGTATGTTAAAATCACTACATCACGCCCTAAAACCATAAACAGGATAACGTAATAAATGTGAAGAAGTCAACAAAAAGCTTACGACACACCACAGTTACCGAGAAACGAAACTTACCATTTTCGTTATTACAATTAAGGCGTATCGTAACACAGTTTTTAACACACAAGATAGCGCAGCAAGTAGTATGAATACATAAGCTGCGCTATAATAAGTTTTCAGATCTGAGATTCACAAAATTCCCAGTCTATGCAATTTTCGACTAACTCTTCTATATATTTATTCCTTTTGTTTCTGTAATCTATATAGTACGCATGTTCCCATAAATCTACAACGCATAATGGAATCGCATGCGAACCCACAGGGTTGTCAGCGTTTGTTGTATTTAAAAAGTACAATTCGCCATCACGGGTTACTAGCCAACTCCAGCCGCTTCCGAACATCGTATTTGCATATGCTATATACTCACGTTTTAAGTTTTCAAAACAGCCAAATTGCTCATTAGCCATTGCTAGTAATTTTCTTCCTGGCTCTTTATACTGATTTGTTAGGCACTTCCAGTAAAAATCATGATTGTACAACTGGGATGCACTATTAAAAATTTTTCGATCGGTTCTTTGCGACTGAACTATAATCTGCTCTAATTTTAGATCACAATAACGCGTACCTTTTATTAAGCTATTTAGACTTTCTGCATAACCTATATGGTGTTTTCCGTAATGATATTGAATTGTTTCGCTTGATAAAATATCGCCGAAATCATCACTCTGATGTTTAAATTGTGCTTGAAACATAATTTCCTCCATAAACACAACAGTACAATTATACGTCAAAAATTAACTATTTTAAAGTTTTAGCAAGTACGTATGTATTAATGTAGAGGAACGGTACTGCAAAACGTATTGTTACGCAATACCGATTGTTCATTTGAACTAAGAGCTTTTTTTATCTCGACTCATTTTCTTTCTTGTTATGCTATCGAGGTATTTCTTTCGCAATCTGATTACTTTTGGTGTAACTTCGACAAGTTCATCATCATTTATGTATGACAATGCTTGTTCCAAAGTTATCACTCTTGGTGGCGACAAGCGAATATTTTCGTCTTTACCAGATGCTCGCATATTAGATAAATGTTTTTCTTTTGTCGGATTTACCTCTAAATCATTGTCTTTACTGTGTTCGCCAATTACGAGCCCGTCGTATACTTGATCTCCAGGATTTACAAATAAAACACCGCGTTCTTGCAAGAAAAATAAAGCATATGGGACAGCATTTCCATTTCCAATAGAAATCAACGCTCCGCGCTGCCGTCCAGGTATCGTACCTCGATGAGGCATATAACCTTCAAAAATTCTGTTCATGATACCTGTTCCTCTGGTATCAGTTAAGAATTCTCCATAATATCCTATTAACCCTCTAGTAGGAATAGAAAATGTAATTCGAGTTTTTCCGACGCCAGATTGACGAAGATCTTTCAATTCTCCTTTTCTTTGAGTCAGTTTATCTATGACTATTCCTGAAAACTCGTCATCTACATCGATCATTACTTCTTCTATTGGTTCTAATAACGTGCCATCTTCGCTTTTTCTCATTAAAACTCTAGGTCTGCTGATCGAAAGCTCGAAGCCTTCTCTTCTCATTGTTTCGATCAATATTCCTAGCTGTAATTCACCTCTACCTGCGACTTCGAAAGAATCGTTTCCTTCTGATCGTTTTACTGAAATTGAAACGTTACCTTCAGCTTCTTTAAATAACCTATCGCCGATCATTCTCGATGTCACTTTCGTTCCATCTTTGCCAGCTAGTGGTGAATCATTAACAGAGAATGTCATAGATATTGTTGGAGGATCTATTGGCAGAGAATCTAACGGCTCTGTGATTTCAGGCGAAGCGATAGTGTCAGCAACAGTTGCCTCAGATAAGCCAGCGATAGCAATAATATCTCCACATTTAGCTTCTTCTATCGGAATTCTCTTTAGGCCATCAAACGCTAATAATTTCGTTAAACGAGATCGTTCAACAATTCCTTTTCCTGGCCTGATTGTATTAACAGCTTCATTTATTCTAGCTGTTCCGCTTTGAATTCTTCCAGTTAAAACGCGTCCTAAATATACGTCTGATTCTAATGTTGTTACTAACATACTGAACGGTGCATCACAATTTCCTTCTGGGGCTGGTACATGTTTTAAGATCGTTTCTAACAAAGGCGATAAATCGACTCGTTCGTCATTTAGGTCAGATACAGCCCAGCCGCTTCTTCCGGACGCATAAAGTACCGGAAAATCAAGTTGTCTATCGTTTGCGCCAAGAGCAACGAACAGATCAAATACTTCGTCTATTACTTCTTGTGGTCTTGCATCTTGTCTATCTATTTTATTAATAACAACGATAGGATTTAAATTTAATGCTAAAGCTTTAGAAACGACAAATTTAGTTTGTGGCATAGGTCCTTCGGCTGCGTCCACTAGTACTATGACACCGTCAACCATACTTAGAATTCGCTCTACTTCTCCGCCAAAATCAGCATGTCCAGGTGTATCGACTATATTTAATTTTGTGCCATTCCAGTTTAGACTTGTGCATTTTGCTAAGATCGTAATTCCTCTTTCTCTTTCGAGTTCGTTTGAATCCATCGCTCTCGTTTCGACTTGTTGATTATCTCTAAACATACCAGCTGTTCTAAACAACGCATCAACAAGCGTCGTTTTTCCGTGATCAACGTGAGCTATTATAGCCACATTTCTTACATCTTGCATAACATCCTCCAAATGATTATTAGGTAAATAAAAAATATCTGATTAACATGCGAATGCTTGCGGACTATAGCATGACATTAAATAGATGTCAAGCTTGTTTTTTTTTATGATAAACAAGATGTTTGTGTACATTATATCAATGGCATGGGCATTATATAACCAATCAAATGACTTACTAAAAATTACATGTAGTTAGCTTGATTGGCCAATTAACAATTTTGAATTAGTTGACATATTTAGGTTGTTATTGATATAATGCGCAACGTTTCTTTGTTATAGAGTTTTCTGGTGATTGATTCTGTCCGAGAGTTAATATCTGCGTATGGATATTATGCAGTTTTCCTTTTCGCCTGTATCGAAGGTGAAGTTGCCTTAATAACCGCCGGATTCTTAGCTAAGTACGGTTATTTAGATATACAAAGCGTAATACTTGTTGCTTTCTTAGGAACTGTGATTTTTGAGCAGTTCGTTTATTTTATCGGTAGGAATTACGGTAGAAGTTTATTAAAGAGATTTCCTAAGTATGAACGATCTGCAAAAAGAGCTATGGCGTTTTTACGTAAATATAATACGATGTTTCTATTTTGGTATAGATTTATCTATGGTATTCGAAATATCAGTCCTTTGATAATAGGGATGGCTATGGTTCCTAGGTTGAAATATGCGATCACTAACATATTCGCATCTATAATATGGGCGTCGTCTATCGCTAGTATTGGTTATGTATTTGCTGACGCGATGGACAATGCTTCTAGCTGTGTGCAGATTTTTCAGAAAGTGTTATTGCTTGCTTTCGTTTCAGCTCCTGTTGTATTTTTTATCTTAAAAAACAAGAAAATTAAGTAAATATAAACGTTTGTATGAGACTATGTTAGTAGTGTTGCATAGTTTTTTAGGAGTTTCATGTGGCTTCCATACATTCAACGTGCGTATTGGTTGTGAGTGATGAGCCAGAAACTTCATTTTTATACAACCAAAAGTTTCGCAAGGAAATAGCATCAGGTATGTATAAATTTTCTTTCTACAAAGACGGTGATTCAGCACTTTTATTTGCAACTGAAAAGTCGAATGGCGTTGATATAGTGATTGTGGATATTAACATCCCAGGTCTTAGTGGTATAGACCTAGTTGCTCAAGTTACAAAAAGTAATAAAATGATACCATGTATAGTAATATCTACGTACGGCAATATTAGAACAATACGATCTGCTATGCAAGCTGGCGCATCTGATTTTTTGATAAAACCGACTGATTTTAACGATCTTGCTGACGTTCTAAAAAAGGCTAGCAATGTTGTGTTTGAAAATAAGCAAAATAAAGCTATGTACGATAGATTGTCTGCAATTACGGATGAACTTAATGTCTCAGCAAGACTACAAAAGAGTATTTTACCTGGGAATACGTTAAGAGGTAATGGAGTTGAAATTTACGCGCAAACAACGCCAGCTGCTGAGGTTGGAGGAGATTTTTATGATTTTTTCTGGATTAACGATCACATGCTTGGTGTCGTTATGGCGGATGTTTCTGGAAAAAATGTTTCTGCTGCATTGTTTATGACAATGACTAGAACTCTTATAAAATCATTTGCAACTTTTGCAAAATCTCCTGCAGATTGCTTTTCAAAAGTGAATGTTGAACTATTGAAGGAAAATGTAGCGACGATGTTTGTTACGTCAATTTATGGAATATTTAATACAAAAGATAAAACATTTACGTATACAAACGCCGGTCATTTGCCAATAGCATTTATGTCTTTATCTGATGGAGTGAGATTTCTAGAGTGCGATTCTGGTATGGCACTTGGTATAGATGATAGCGTCATCTTTCAAGACAATGTGCTAGATTTACAGGCTGGTGATTCTATTATGCTGTATACTGACGGTGTTAGCGAAGCAATTAATGTATCAGGGGAAGAATATGACTTCTGCCGATTAGAGAATGTCTTAAGAGAAAATCGTAATATGACTCCGAAGTCATTGACAGATCAATTGTTATCATCAATTAAGAATTTTACAGCAGGTGAGCCACAGTCTGATGATATAACAACGTTATGTCTTAAGTATAGGGATATTATAGTAAGATCATGAGAATTCATTTAATGGACAATAATATTGATGTGGTTTTAAACAAAATATCAGATTTTGCTGCTGGACATTGCTTGTCTGACGATGTCACATGTAGGTTAAAGGTAATTGCTGATGAAATTGTGAGTAACATCATTAATTATTCACAATCTGAAAATATAGGAGGTGGGATAATAGTTACAATTAACAAAAAGAATAATGATATTAAGGTGAAGATTATAGATAGTGGGAAGCAATTTAATCCTCTAATGTTGGCTATGCCTGACGTGGAAGCAAGTCTTAACGACAGAAAAATTGGAGGACTTGGAATTTACATTGTTCGTCAATTCGCAAAAGAAGTTAGATATCAGCGAAGGGACGAACAGAATATATTGACTATAGTTTTAACAGTATAATAGATGGAGAGTAATTATGGATATAGAGCAAGTTATAGATAATGGAATTGAGATTGTTTATCCTGTTGATCGTATCGATACAGTAACGTCAAAAGAATTTGAAAAATATATGATAGATGCTATTGGTAGGTCTAAGAAGATTATCATATCATTTTCCAAAATAAATTATATATCAAGTGCTGGGCTACGAATAATGTTAATGTCGGCTAAACAAATAAAAAGTAACGGAGGCTCGTTATGTTTGTGCGATATGGCAGCAAGGGTCGTTGATGTATTCAAAATGAGCGGTTTTGATAAGATATTAAGCATTGTTGCAACAGTAGATGATGCTAAACAAGTTGTTTTAGCGAAATCTTAATTTTTATGTGGTATAAGTAAATAATAGTTACTGTGTCATATGAAAAAAATTGCTATTTAATAGCGTTTTTAGATGTACGTTTATTTATAAGTTAAGAGAGTATACAGTATGTGCGTGTCTACGTTATTATTGTCTGGAATGGTCGGTGTTTTAATGATGTGTGGGTTATTTATCTCACTCAACATATTAAAGTTTCCGGATTTTTCAAGCGAAGTTAGTTACGCTCTTGGTTGCTCTGCTTATCTGTTTTTTCAACTGAATAATTGCAATACAATCACTACAATGGTTTATATATTTCTTTTAGGAGCTTCATGTGGTGTTGGAACTGTATTGCTTATGCAGTACATAAAAATACCGAGAATTTTATCAGGTTTTATTGTTTTAATATTTATGTTCGGCTTTTTATCTTTAGGCATACGTTTGGGCAGTAATGTTCATTATGTCGGTAAATTTCCGGTCATTGGAACGTTAGCTGTTGTATTATTTACATTGATTTTAGTATATGTACTATCAGTATTTATGAGGTCTGAAGCTGGCATAAGGTTTCGAGCATTACACTATGAAAACAATTGTTTGCTCGAAAACCGCGCCAAATTTTCGCTAGGGCTAGCTGTCTCTAGTGGAATTGTTGCCATTGCTGGTGGTATATCTCATCAACTTTGTTCAGTCGGACAGGTTTGCTGCTGGCCATGCGGCACACTTCTATTTGGTACGTCAATTATGTTGATTACAGAAAGAATTTTTAGCGGAAAAAGATATGATATATTGCGATATTTTATTTGCGCGCTTACGATTGGTGCTGTTTATAGAATATTGCTTCAATTTGGAGCTAACGCTTTTTCGCCTCAAGAGGTAAATTCTTTTATGTGCATTATTAGTTCTATAGTGATAGTTGTCACATATTTATGTGTTAAAGATTCGCGATCTGAATTTCTCAATAGCATGCTAAAAAGAGTGTTGTGATATAGGTGAGTGTATGGAGTTATTGATAAAAGATGCCTTTGTTGTTCACAATTATGGAACACGTTTTGAGAACGTATTTATCAAAGGTATAAATTTAACGATACACGATAAAGATATAGTAACTGTTATCGGAGACAACAATGGTGGAAAAAGCGCTTTATTACAAATAATTGCAGGTAAGATCATACCTACATTTGGAAAAATTATTGTCAATTGTGATGAGCCGTTCGATTATGCACAGCAAGTAAGTTACATTTCTTCTGATTGTGCTGATACGTGCTACGCTGGTCTTAGCGTTATTGAAAATCTCGTATTAGCAATGTTAGATACTACAATGTGTGGCCTTTTTAAAACAGCTGTGACAAATGATCGTATAGATATTTTAAATAAATATATAGATATGTATGATTTTTTTGATATACAAGATGTTCTTTATGCTTCTTTGAATGAAATAACTGATCTTCAAAAGCGTGTTTTAGCATTATTGATTGCTATGATTAAGAAGGACAAACTGCTCGTAGTAGATAACATAACGAGAGGTCTAAGTAAAGATGTATCTGTACGTTTACTTGCTACGTTAAAAAGCATCGTACAAAATAATGATATGACTTTAGTCTCTGTTATGAACGATCCGAGGACGGAGTTCGAATTTTTTAACAGATGTATTATTTTAAACGATGGCAAAATTACTCTAGACGTATATGGCGACGCGAAAAAGCAGTTAAACTTTGAAAATATACTTGAACACTTTAATTTAACTCATAGCTGGTGATAACAGCTTTAAATTCCTGTGTAACAGTAGAGTATTAAATGTCTTCACATTTAGGATATTTAAAAACGTCATAAAACTAATTGTAAAATGACACTTAGTTTGATTTATGCTATCTCGATAATTACAAAAGCTATTGCATTATCTGTGGTATGCGATAACGAAACTTTTGTCTTTATTTCTTTATGGCTTTTGATTTTTAATTGTGGCACACTGTCTTTATTGTTTGAAATTTCAATATCCTTTAATGATATATCGTTTAATCCAAACGAAGATACTGCTTTTAAGGTCGCTTCTTTTGCGCAAAATCTTGCACATAAATGTTGCGCATAATGAGCATCTGAAAAAGAGTATTCTAGCTCTACATCAGTAAAAATAGTTTTCAAAAAATTGGCATCACTTTCCAAAGTCTTATTTTTAAATCTCTCAACTTTTTCTATATCAACCCCAATTCCAAAACTATTCATCAATTAACCTCGTGTATGTTTATAAATTTCAATTCCAAACAATTTAATAATTTTTGTTTTAATACCGTGTTTTTTAAATGATAATATGTCAAAGACATGCTTTATGCCTCGATGCTTATATATCATTCCGTATTTTAAATAGTTGCCTATATCTTTTTCGTTAAACATAAAAGGTTCATTGTTTTTGACGTGCAAATTATTTATTACAGCTAAGTCATTAATGTAATTTCCATCTGTATCGTTTGATAAATCCAGAACTTTATGTTTGTTAGGAGCCAATTCTAACATTTTAGAAATTTTATTACACCATGCTTCTTTTGAATGTTGTTGAAGTAAGGATTTTTTAAGCTCACTATTCAAATTTTCCGCATAGTTTTGGTTTGTTAAAACCATTTTTGCCTTCTCAATGATTTCATTTTTTGTATAGCAGCAAGAATTGGTTGCAGTCAAATAATCTAATTGTGGGAGTATAAACTCAAGTGAGAGTACAGGGACATTCATTGTTACGGCATCTATGGTTGCAGTCCATCCATTCATTGGATATGAATCTAAATACAAATCGGCTATTCCTATATACTTTAAATAATCATGGCTAAAATCAATACATCCCAATGCAATAATATGCCCGTTACTTGCTTTATATGCATTCTTCCATAATGTGCTATTTTTCTCAGCTCCAATTGCATAGATATATGTATTGCCATCTACTAACTTCAACAAAACATCAATAAAACCATCATCACCAATTGGATCATACTTGGTATTTGAACCGGCAGTTATAATAATTTTTTTATCTACAGGAAATCCAAATTGCTTTCTGAATTCTTTTTTGTTTATTGTCTTGAACTCAAGATTTTTGGTAGGAATACCAAGAGTAAATTTGTTTTTTATGTCCTTGTATTCCTCTGTCACTATATCTTTTTCTTTCAAATCTATATGCAAATCCGTTATACTTTTTCCAATCCAAAATAAATGACTTGCATGATTATAAAATAAGACCGGTCTTGTAAATTCTTCTGTACCAAAGGCAATTGTCGCAGTCGAATCATTCATATGAGTATGTAATATGATATATTGATAATGCATACCCAATTGTCTTAATTTCAGAGCTTTTTCTTTTATGGACCAATTATTGTCATATTTTATAAATTCTCCATTTTTCAGTTGAGTTAGCTTTTTCAATTCTTCAAGCGGCGAAACATTTGGTTTTACAATTACAACGCTATGTTTTTGTTCTGTCGGTGCATTTTCAATCCAACGCTCAATAACTCTCGTGTGCCCACCTGTTTGATAACCTTCGGTTAATACGTGAAGGAAGCTGTTTTCTTGATATCCAATGTCTTGTAAATCTATGTGTATAGTTTTTGCATAATCTGTGTAAACTTTTTCAATAACAGTCGATACATAATATCCAGTATTACATGAAACAGCATAATTTGATGCAATATCGGCTAATTCGAGTTTTTCCTTCATTGAAGTACTGCATTTAATTTTATTTAGTATAAATTCAAAACATTCCTTATCTTTTTTTATAATGTGATAATATTTTCTATACTTATTTCCAATCATTACTTACTTCCACAACTTTTCTTCAAAATTTTTATCTTGGTTTCTAAGCAAATACCATCCAGAATCAAGCTCTTGTTTAATTCTGATATCAATTTCTCTTCTAAAACGTTCATTAATTTTATGCAAATTTAAAAAATTAACCATTTGATTATTTCCTTGAGTGTATAGTAGGACTAAAATTAAACAATTGCAAGGATTTGCTGCCCACTTCTATAAGTTTGTCAATCGTGACATCTGGCGTATTTGTTAGTTAAAAACTTTGTCGCTGGTTCTTCAATAAAGTAATATACAATAATTCCTGAAAGTATGCACAACAAGATTGTTATTGTAATACAAAATTTGTCACCAAAATTTTCCCATTCAAATTTTCGACAAAGTGATATTACAGGGAAATGTATTAAATATATACTAAAAGCATAATTACCAAATTTTGCTAACGCTTTAGTGTTGCATAATTTTGATAATAATCCTTTATTGTAAATAAAAGACAAAAAAACGCCTATAAATAGCAATTGGTAATATATGTCAACTCTGAAGTTTGATAAATGAAAAACTGAATAATATAAGAAACAACCAAGTAAGCAAAATTCTAAAATCGTAAATACAAATTTATTCAAAAAAGATTCTTGTATATTTAAATTTTGTTTTGATACTATTTTCCCTAATATAATTCCTATTGCAATGAATGTTAAACCTCTAACCATACCAGTTGTTAGTAGCAAAGGTTTATATATAATATGTGCATAGAATCCAGTTTCAGCATTTCCTAGAATGATTAATCCAAAAAATGCGATTATTGAACATACAAATAAAGAAGTATTTGTATTTAAATATTTTAATATATATGCGTAAAAAATTGATAAAAACAGCAATGCGCAAACAAACCAACTAGCTGCATTATGAGATGCCTGTTTTACAAACCCAATACCGTCACTAATGAAGAAGATATTAAGAATATCGTATTTATTAAAATCTCCAATTAATAGGCACATTAATAATGAAAAAATTAAAACTGGCCACAATCGGAATAACCTTTTTACTATATATTCTTTCAAACCTTGTTCAGGCTTTTTAAAGAAAGAATAAAAGGTAAAAAAAACCTGAAATAATAAAAAAGCATTTACTATATTAGATCCTGTCATAGAACAATTTTCGCTAAGTTTAATAATGAAATTTGTCGGAAAAGTTTGTTTCACAAATCCTGTGGCATGATACAAAACCATCATGGATGCAAACACAAATCTTAAGAAATTTATATTAAAAAATCTTACGTTCGTTCTAGCAGTTGTTACCATTTTGTATCCAATGTTTTTTTTCTTACTTTTTCTTGTTTTTCAATTTCTTGCTAAAAACGTCTGGGAAATTATATCTACCTATTGTTCGAAAATTAAGTACTGTAAAAAATCCAAACAATTTATATTCGCGTGTATATCTATCGATATTAACTCTTTTTAGTAAGCGAATTCCTAAAAATTTATAAATTGTTGAGGTCCTTCTTTTTATAATTTGAAATAGTGGGATTTTGCAAAATTTTACATTTGTATGCAGAATATTTACGAATGGTAATTCTTTAAAAAGACGATAAAAACTTTTATAAGTTAAAGTTGAAGCATTAATATGTTCAAACAAAGTATTAATTGTACCCTCTATATCCGTGTATGTTTTTAAATAATACTGATAACAATGCTCGCCGATTTTCTCTTTTTGAAATTCTTTATAAACATTATCTAAGATAGTTTGCAAAGTTTGTGCTTTCTTAGTTATTTTATTTATTAATTCTTCTGTGTCAGGTAAACTAAGCAGCAATCCTTCTTCGTTAAACAACCAAATAAACCTATCTAAATCCAATTTTGAATTACTCGTCTCAGAAACTCCAGCGACAGGAAGGTGTAACGCCGCTCCATTTAACATTGAGGTTCCCATTGCAAACAAAATATCTATATTATTTATCAGATAACTGTCCAACTCGTTACCAGTTAATGTGCCTTTGAAAATTATTTCAATATCTAAATCTTTAATTTTATTGATTTCTTTTTCTAAACTTTCCTTGAATAAGCCATCTCCAATTATGTGCAGTCTTTTCTTTCTATCTGCTTTAATATCATTATATTTTTTTATAAGATTTAACAGACTAAAACATTTTGTAGTAGACAACCGACCAAGCCATGCTATATTATACACGTCTTTATTTATTATAGACTTACTTACGTCTTTTTTTTCTATATCATGTTTAAAATACAGCGGCAGATATTTCGGTCTAAATTTTTTATTCAGCTGATATTTACTTTCAGCTGCAATTTTACACGCTAAATCTGTAAACATAAGCGAATCAGTATTGTATAATAAATCTGCTAATCTTTTTAAATATCTTGGCGGATATAAAATTCTTTAACTTATTTCGGTTTCCCATACGACAGTCACAACTTTTATTTTATCTATGTAATTTTTATTTTTTAATGGTTTTAACAAACACAACCTATCTGTTGAACAAAAAATTACAGAATTAGGTTCTATATCCCATTCAGAATCTGTATAATTAATAAACTTTATATTTTTATTTTGTAAATGTTCTTTTATATATCCATCTTCGAAGTCGATTAATCCAACCGAAATATCCGTTTTATCTATCAAATAATCTATAAGGCATAAGATATAATTAGAACTACCTCTGACGCCATAACCGGCGTCAAAAAAATAAATATTTTTCACTTGATTTTGCATTTAGCCCAACATTTCATATAATCTATCTCTGTTCTTTTCGAAATCTTCTTTCGTGTATTCAAAGAAATAATCTATGTCATTTTCTCCAACAATTTTTGAGCCACAGATTTGGTGAAAGCGAACAACTTTTCTATTTTCTTTTCTGACATCGAAACAATCCTTACTAAAGCCAAGCACGTCAAAGGAATATGATTTCATTAATAAATCACCTTCAAGAGTTTCTTGAGCTGTTGCTTTGTCAATCATAAGCCAACTACCACCTGTATATTTATCGCCTTCAACATCATATATCCTTGTAGTTCCGATTGGTGTGTGTTCTTTATTTTCAATAATAAAATACCATTCATTATCTTTTTTTAGATAATTATTGAGATATTCTACTTGTTTTGCGATGTTATACTCCGTTTTATGTATAAAACGAGATTTTTTATCATCACAACGGAGCTTTAATATAAACTCAGCATCTTTAATTGTAACTTCTCTCAAATTTACAAACTTTCCTTGCAGCTTTTCTTGTTGAGGTAATTTGGCCATTAAAAAGCTCCTCCATCCATAATATAGTTCTGTCCTGTTATCCAACGTGCTTTATCAGACACAAGATAAGTTGACATATTTGCTTCTCTTTCGTTTAATTTCAGAGCAACTGCCTGCCCAATACCAGAGCTTGCGCCTGTTACAATAAAAATATCTTCAATTTTAAAATCAATCATTTATATTCCGGTTTTCTTTGCAATATCTTCAATTGTTTTAAGAGTTTTTAAATCTGCAAAAGTTATTTTTACGCCAAAAGCTGAATCTAAAAACTCAGCAGTCAGCATTTTTGATA
>CAZMHS010000007.1:0-47316 GCA_964566185.1 uncultured Alphaproteobacteria bacterium | reverse complement strand
GAGCATCACCTTCACACGGTGGGGGCCGCAGGTTCGATCCCTGCAATGTCCACCAGAAGCGGAATGCTTTACCCAACTAATCAGATTACATTTTCTAAATCTGCGTATGTTTGTTTACCGACAAAAACGAATTGAATTTAAGTTCGCTTACTTTCTGGTTAAGAGGTTATGAAAACATGATAATTGTTTTCAAGGAAAATTCGCATATTTTTTCAAACTTTCACTATTCGTTAAGTTTTGTGTGATAAAATGAAAAAATATTACAACATGGATGGATTATGAAACATATTAAATTATTATACGTTGCGATTTTGGGAATAGTTGTCGGAGACGCGGAGTGTGCGCAACAAGTTAGAGTTCCACCAGTTCCACCGCCACCGCTTCCGATAGTGAACCCAGTACTTGATTTACCAATTGGACCGAACGGAACGCCTGGCCTTGTTGAGCTTGCAGGAGCATTAGTTTTTGCACGAAATGATGTCAATAATGTGCCAAACGTAACTTGCTTACATGTTATTATCCCTAATACTCCAGCAGATCTGGCGAGAAATATTTCTATACCTGCAGCTAAGCAGCAAGCAGGCAACATCTACTTTCCTAGAAATGGAGTTCAACCAACAACGCCTGAAGCTGTTGAATACTCATGCGCGAACATCGACAACAGAGAAAATTCTCCGATCACAGAATGGTATATGAAAATGTTTGGTGTGATTCCATTTAGGAACGTAGGTAATCCAGGTGCTGATGATTATATAAAAGCTGGATGGAGTGCTCCTGTTGATGGAGCAGTAACTCCAGAGAGAATTATATCGTTTCCTCAACCACCTATAGCATATAATCATGGAAACGACATTCATAACCAAATAGATGCAGATCACGATATACAAGATCCCGATATTCCAGGCAATATTATTAGTAGGATAGGCTTGTTTCGAAGACTATTTGGAAAGATAGCTTCAACGCCTGTAGGAAGAGTACTTCTATATAGAATATTGATAGAAGTTAGAAGGAATACTGGTGGAGGAAATAACGCAGGTTGTTTAGAAAACGGTATTGTAGCTCCTGTTCGACTCGCAGGAGGTATAGATAGACGAAACAAAAACAGAAGTATATCTGTGTATACTAGCGATCGTAGCTCTTACAATAGATTCGATAGCAAAATTAGGATCAGAGAAACTAATGGCATGCATACCATCATTGGAAAAACTACCGCGCATAATAACAATGGCTATACAGCTATTGGACAGGCGAATTCATCAATAGATATCTCTCTGTTTCATGAAATGACGCATTGGTATCATTATTTAAGAAATCCTAAGCGATATGATGATGAGTGCACTGGAAACAACCTAAATTTACAAAATTATTATTTGGGGACATATTATTGGTCTGGTTTGGATAATTGTGTTACGCAATGGAATACAAATCGCCGAAAAATTTCACAGGAAGCTTGGTCTGATCGATCCATTACAAGATATCGTGTTATTTTCGAGGAAATTCGAACCATATTAGGAGTACCATGTGGCGGAAATATTCAGAGATATAATGGCGATTATAAAAATGGAGATGATCTATGTGAAAATTTATACAGGATAGATATAGGGGCGCCATTGAGATTTGGGCATAGCTTCGAAAAATTTTATGAAGACAGAAAAGTAATTAATAAAGTCCTGAATGCTGCTAATGAAAGCCACGTGTTTTACATAAAAGGCTATGCATCGCCGGGAATAATTGATAACAGATATAGACGAGGACTTGGCAATTGCTGGAGACTATAGGATTAAAAATTGGCAGTTTGTTTTTTGATATTGTGTGCTATAATGCTATGAGTTTAGTGTCTAGAAGGTGATAGAAATGAAGAAAGAAGCGTTGTGTGTATGTTCTGTGTTCTTTGTGTTTTGTTGTGCTGGGATGAATGATATCCAGGTTAGCTTTAGTAAAGAACAAGAAGAAAACTTCTTACGATTGTTGGACTATTACGGGGTAAACGGATTGTTTGAGAGTATTCATTATTTAAAAAAAGGCAAGTTGGTAAACAATACAGCATCCCAACTTCGGCGGGCGATCGGTTTCGTACAATCTGACGACTGTCAGCAAACGCAAGAGATTGACAGTGATGCTTTCGATCTTTTGTGTTCAATGGCATCTAGTGCGGTAGGTCAATTTGTCGAATTATATAGAGAAAAGAAGACTGATAGGAAATTTAACAAATCACATTCTGAATTAATAAAGCAGATAGATGCCTTAATTGGTGAAATTGATTAGATAGAACCTTAGCAGCTGAAATTAAATCTAGTTTACGGAGTTTTTGTCGCTTATCGTTGCATGGGGGGGGCTCCTTACAGCCGCAGCACACATTCTGCTTCTCCAAACAGCATCTTTATCTTCAATCAAGCTGTTTCTTGGATGGTGGATTGTTTTGGTGTCCATTCGTTTATGGTTTTTCGTTTGGGGAACGTAGTAGTGTAAAAGCTCATCTGTAACTAACATAATTTTTACAGCTAATGTTATAAAGACGCAGGCGTTTATACAAGAAACTGTGCGACGCGTTTAGACGAGCGGCCGTTCGAATTCGATCGGAGTGAGCGTTTTCGTGATGGTTGTATAACATCAAAAAAACATCGAGTTGTAATAACAACTCGAGTTTTAAGCGAAGAAACTCCAATTTCGTTAATTAGTTGATTTCATCAGTTTTAGAAGAAATCGGAATTACTTTGGGTGCTTCTGATGTCTTTTTTCTAAATAGACCTATATGAAGCAGTCCGTTATCAAATGTTGCTTCTTTCACCTCTATGTTATCTGCAAGGACAAATGTTTTCATGAATCTACGGGCAGCTAATCCTCTGTGTAGATAAACTTTTTGTTCTGAATCTTCCTGTCGTCCCTTGATCACTAGTTTGTTCTCAGATAACGAAACGCTTAAATCCTTTTCTCTAAAACCGGCGAGAGCTAGGGTTATTCTAAACCCGTCATCACCTATCTGTTCTATGTTGTACGGTGGATACGCGTCATCCATTTTAGTTAAACCGCTAACTAAATCTGCAAAATGGTCGAAACCAAGAAACATAGGGCTGTTAAATAAAGATAAATCATTCATAATAATCCTCCATGAGCAATTACAAACAAAAAACATAGCTACGGAACCCAACATCGGCATTCCATAAACACAGGTACAGTATAGCAGAAAAGTAACAGAAAAGCAAGTGATTAGTTCACACTATATGAGGCGAACGCCTCTAAGTAATGGCCAATATACAACAAATGAATCATGCTATGCAATGAGTTGTGAGGTCTAAATTCATTTGGATTTTCGTTCTCATACCTGGAAATGCTTGAACGTAATGCCGTTTTTGTGATTGATCATGTGATCAACTTGGACGTTCTCACAGAGCTTCATATCCTTATACGGCTTGAGTTTCATGGCGAAATACCATAGCGTTCATAGCATTTTCAATCTGAATGATGTCGCTTCTCCTTAGCTTTAATCAACCAATTATACAGCTCGTGCTTCATCTCGTATTCATTCATACATATCACAGGAGTTTCTGAAACATGCTCATTGGTTTCTGCTATTTTTGGTATAGAAAACGTGATTGAGCGAATGTCTAAATTATTCTTTTTTATATCATAAACCAGTTTACACGTATTCCAGTACGATGTCGCGCTTTCAGGTTTTAGTTTTTTAAATTGCATCAACATGTACATACACCCACCTTTGAGTGTTTTTGATTCTTTATTTTGTTTTATTATTTCAATAATTTTTTCTGTAGTTAAATTCGCATAAAAATAAATTTTCCCATCGTCTGATAGTACTGGATTAGGTAAAATTCCATTCGTCGCTCTATCTCCGCTAAAAATTACTTTTTTAACAATGAATTTTCCTTCGTATGTGAATATTTCAGAAAAAACGCTATTTCCACCTGCAGTATACTTCCTATACGCAATATTTATTCCGTTCCACTGACCTATGTACTGACAATCGTATACACTTTTTTGTCGCAATGCTTCGTTGTACAATGTGCTTGACACAGTGTTGTTTGGTACGTCATAAACTTCTGTTTTTTGGCTATCTATTTTTGAAATTAAATCGTTCTCATCTGAAGGAATCGCAATTCCTTTATTTTTAACTAAATTCTGAAATTCCTCAGAAAATCTGATTGCTCTAAAGTCTACAGGTCCAATATGTAATTGATTTCCGCTTTCATCAAACCAATTGCATGAACTTAAGAAACACAAACTAAGAAACTGCAAATATTTCATAATCAAAATCTCTAAATTTTGGGCATTCTAACACACTGAAATTGATAAACGCAAATTTTTGGGTATTACCTATCAACTCGTGAAGCGATATGACGCCTCGCGAAGAGAGATACAATCACAACTTTAATGCCAATCATAAACGAAATTAAATTTTTAACACAGTTTTGCATCAACGTAAATTTATACTTGTCTGTCAGTGTATAATTTTTAATGTGACGATGATGTTGAAAAATTGGAATATTTTATATTTCATTTTACTGTTATTTTATCGCGTGATACTCATCGTTGAATGCCCTTTTGTGCTTGACTTCCACATGGGGGCATGATAGAATCCTCCAAAATTATGTGGAGATTTTATGTCTTTGAAAATTCGTTTGGCTAGAGGCGGTTCTCATAAACGCCCATTTTACAGAATAGTCGTGGCCGATTCTCGCAGAGCAAGAGATGGCCGGTTCGTAGAAAAGATTGGAACTTACAACCCGCTCGTCGATAAGACGAACCCTGAGCATATTGTGCTTAAGGAAGATCGAGCAAAGTATTGGTTGTCCGTCGGTGCTCTTCCTAGTGAACGTGTCGCTTTGTTTTTGGCTGATGCAAACTTGATCGCAAAACGGCAGGTTAAAGAGACGCCGAAGAAGTCTGCTCCTAAGAAAAAAGCTCAGGAAAGGCTTCGCGCAGAGGCTGAAGCTGCGGCTGCAGGTTAATCGTTCTTGTATCCAAAACTAAAAGTTCTTAGACCGCACGGGATAACTGGTTATGTGCGGGTTTTTCTTTATGAAACGGTTCTAGATGGTGATACCATTTTTGATCGCGTTGGTCAGAGGTTCGTTGTACAGCGTTATAATAAGGAAAATGAGACTATAAAATTTTTCTCTATAAATGATAGGACTGAAGCTGAAAATCTAAAAGGCAATGTCCTATTTGCAAAAAAAGAACCGCTGACTTCTGGAAATTATTATGCGTCCGATCTAATAGGACGGAGTATAGGAGTATTGGGTGGTACACAGGAGTGTAAAATCGTCGGTGTACAAAATTATGGCGCCGGAGATATATTAGAGCTCTGTTATGAATCTAAGACTATACTGATTCCGTTTAGACACGAATTCTTTAACGATGATTTATCGATAAAAAAAGAAACTATCGACAGTTTTTTGCTGCTGGACAGCTAACTTTTGCACGTATACGGAGGTTTTACATAAAACGGTTCTAAACGTTTATCAGTTACAAGATTTGCAGCATGAAATAGTTGTGCTGCATTTCGTAAATCATTTACAATATGTAGGCTAGATTGTGCAGCTTTTAATGTTATTGGATTTCCAGCTTCACATATTACATTCGAACGCACATCCAGATTTTGTAATTCTTCAACTTTTTTCACTGATGCTGACTGTCCTTGGTATTTTATGAAAAATTCATTACTATTTTCACTATTAACAGCCATTATCGGTGTGTTGATGTTATTTTGTTCTGCAATATATTCAAGAACGTTAAAATAATTCACAGGTATTACAACAGTGTTACTTGAACATTTCACAGCTTTAGCGAAACTCATAGCGATTCTAAGTCCAGTGAACGACCCTGGGCCTGATGCGACCAATAGTGTATGTATGTCTGAAGATAAGCTCAAACCACATTTTGCGCAAAATGAATTAACAGTAGCAACAAAGCATGATGGCATATCTTCATTTATGTTATCTGCAACAATTGTATCTGCAATTTTTGCTGCAATAGATACCTTTTTTAACGCAACTGATATAGCAAGTACATTATTCATTTTCTTTAACCTCTAATTCATTGTTATTTAAGAAAATAGATATATTTCCACGTAGAGCAGCTTGAACGTATCGTCCAAACATATCATACCTCCAGCCATAGCTAAATTTTTTATGCACAGATTCGATATTTTGTGCAAGCCCTGAAATATCGTCGCTATCCGCTAAAAACGTTTTGTTGATAGAGAATTTATTGGAACAGTAATCCGCAATTACTTTTAACAAGTCCACGATGTGAGATACATTATCTGTGACTAGAAATGGCTTAAAGCTGTACGGTGTACATATTTTTCCTGCAAAATTTAAAAAATCTTTCATATAATTATTCTCTTTATATGCTTTAGATCTTTTTAATTGAGCTACACGGCAGATTCCTCCTTTTGCAACAGATAGTAATATATCATTTTTTATTATTAGATAATCTGGTACAGATTTTTTTTCCGCTAAAGTCGATCTCCATATGGCTAGTTCGTTCAATATTTTTTTTGAGTCATCGTTCATACTATAAATATTATCATGAAATACAGATAAAATGCCGGCATCTGAAGTTTTAGAACATGCTGTGATTCTATTCTTTAGTTCTTCGAGTACTATATTTACTCGTCCCATTCGACGAACTATTTCTATTTGATGTTTAAACACATCTCTTAGATATATAACATCATTCAGAGCATATTCTTCTTGTTGTGGTGTCAATGGACGTTGACACCAGTCGCTAACTTTACACTGTTTCTGTAACTGACTCTTCGTGTATTTTTGTACTAAAGTCTCATAACTTGCTACTTTCTCTGTGGATATTACTAGTTCTGCCAATTGCGTATCATATACATTTTTTAAAAAAATATTATTCCTCGCTAGAATATCGATATCTTGATCGCTTCCGTGAAAAACTTTTAAAATATGTTTATCACTCATAATATTTATGAGCTGTTGCAAAGAACCTTCAAATGTTAATATGTCAACAACTTCAGCTACGTGTGGAGTGCCTATTTGAATCAAAGATAAAATCGGCACATCAACATTACGTCGCATAAATTCAGTATCGACCGTAATGAAATAATCTGCGACATTAGCTAATGCATCACGTCTTATATCAAAACATAACGCATTTAGCTGAGCTTCATTTGTAATCATTTGTAAGAACTAGCTATCTTATTTCCAATTTTTCTAAACGGTTCTTCTATAAATCTATATGATAGTTCGGTCACAACAAATAGTAAAACTAAAAATATCATCGCTATTTTAAAATCTACATCTCCTGATAATTTGCAGTATTTAGATGTACATAACCACTTTACGGCATATGCTAAAAACATTTGGTATATATAGAAAGAATATGATCTACTTCCTAAGTACTCTAAAAAATTCCTTAAGACAGGAATATTAAAAACTCCCTTTTCATAAGCTGCTAGCGCTACTAATATACAACTGAAAAATACAGCTACATTTTGCCATGATAAAGTAAACAACGTCCTGCTATTATATAAATTCGGATGTGTCCACATCAAAAACACTATGATAATAGAAGCGATACACCAAATACTCGATTGAGATGTTTGCGACTCTTGTTTACGGTACATCAAACCAATAAACGTGCCGAGAAATAATCCGTCCATATTTGTAAAAGTACTATAATAGACATACTGAGGCATCTTCAATACATCGTTCATTATCCAACGCGCACATGCCCATAAACTTACGCCAACTAGCAAGCTTGCTTTTACCCTTACGCTATTATTTTTCAGCGCTAAAAATAAAATAGGCCAAATAATATAAAAAAATATTTCCAAAGATAAAGTCCAATAAAGCCCACCTCCTGCATAATGAATTTTTTCGGAATATCCAAGTTTGGATGCTATGTCGTTATAGAAACTACTAATAACGTCTGCGAACAGTCTACACGACTGAGTTTTCTTTTCAGGATCACATTCTATGCAAAACTGAAAAAGAATTATCAAAAAAACAGATACGATAAAGACAGGCATGAGGCGAAAAAACCTCTTTGTAAAGAACACTTTTAGCTCATTTTTTGCCGCATACAGTCTTTCGGCAAAATCATCACTTACGCAGCATTTTTCGAGCTTGTCTTTCATCGATATTGATATAACAAATCCCGATATTACAAAGAACATGTGGACGCCGCACGATGCATACTGAAAACAAGCTGGGATATTCCTAATAAAATAAATTAAAGGAACTACGCAGCACACATGTTGGCACAGAACTAACAAGCAAGCTACGCCTCGTAATCGTTGTATTTCATTTAATTGATTCATTTTTTTTCCTCATTTCCAATACATAAAGCAAATTATACACTTTTTTTCGATTTCGGTGGTAGATTTATCTTTTGTATGTTTAACATTTTGACAAATTCTCTAAGCTCTTGACGTGCGGCAACATGCGACATACTCATTTTTGCTCTAGTAATATCAAAATCCAACAGAGTTGTTCCATGTAAAAAAAGCTCTTTAAATATTACGCGTTCGCAAAAGCCATTTCCTAACCTAAAACCGATTCGCTTTGATAATGATACAAGAACATCGTTAATATCTCGTTTATTTTTTGTAATCAACGAACTTAAGCGATTTCTGACAACAACCCAATCTGTCGGTTTTAAACGCCTTTTTGCTCGTTCTATTCTCTGTTTCCAAACAGTTTCTGAATAAGTGCTAGGTCGAATGATGCTTAAATCTGCCGAATTTAATCGAACTAACATATCTAAGTCTACGAAACTATCATTTATTGGTGTTACAAGCGTGTCAGCATATGCGTGAGCGACTCTTGATAAATTATGATTTGTTCCTGGTGTATCTATTACTACAAAATCAAAGTCTTCTGCAGACTTCAATGTGTTAATTAGCTCCTCTTTTTCAGCAGTTTCAGCCTTTTCTCTGTTCAGCTCATCGCTGGGGAAAATAGCAACATGCTTAGGTAATTCAAGCGGAAATTCTGAATTTCTTCTATTTTCAAAATACCTTGTAAAAGTCCCCTGATGTGCGTCTAAATCTACTGTCATTACTTTAAATCCAGTATTTAAAAGATATATGGACAAATGCGTGGCTAGTGTAGACTTTCCGGTCCCTCCTTTTTCATTTCCAAATACAATGATGTGTGGATTCATCTCGTTATTCCTTTCCTTTTATACATTACTACTCCGGTAATTAAAACGCCTGCGGATAAACATAACATTAATATAGTTGCCAGTGCGTTTACTTCTGGCGAAATACCAAATCGAAGGCTGGAGAAAATTACCATAGGAAGAGTAGTCGCTCCAGGTCCAGCCACAAAACTAGCAATAACTACGTCATCAAGTGATAAGGCAAACGCCAATAACCATCCATATACTATCGATGGCATAATCATCGGAAGCGTAATAACAAAAAACACCTTTAATGGAGATGCTCCGAGATCAAGAGCGGCCTCTTCTAACGATTTATCTAATCCGTACATTCTTGATTGAATTGTCATCGTAACATATGATAATGTCAATACGATGTGAGCTATGCATATAGTCGTTATTCCTTCTCCTGGCGGCCAGCAGATGTATT
The DNA here is from genome assembly GCA_964566185.1 of uncultured Alphaproteobacteria bacterium. GTDB lineage: Bacteria > Pseudomonadota > Alphaproteobacteria > UBA3830 > CAYLKK01 > CAZMHS01. The sequence continues at coordinate 37,736 of CAZMHS010000007.1, read as the reverse complement.
TTCTCATTGTAATGAATAACATTAAGAATGAAATACCGAGAACGGCTTCTGGCATAATCATAGGTACGACAGTCATTCCTGTGAACAAACGTTTTGTTTTAAATTTTCTGAACCTTGTTATTACTGTTGCTGCCATTGTACCGAGAATTACAGAAATCGTTGCTGAAATAGCCGCAACTTTGAAGCTTGTCACGATACTACTCAACATAAGTTCATTGTTGAATAGATGTCTGTACCATTTCAGTGAACACGAGGTCCATGTGCACATGAATCTAGAATCATTAAAAGAGTATACGACAATACACATTAGTGGAAGATACAAGATTGTATAGCCTACAATTAAAATTAACTTCGTTATTCTAGACGGCATCTCGCCTCCTTGTACGATGTTCTTCTCTTGGAAATAATGTTTGAATTAACGAATATTGTAAAATCATACATACAATTAATATTACTGCTAATGCCGTAGCCGTCGGCCAAGACAAATTACTGAAAAATTCGTTCCACATTACGCGTCCTATTGTCAATGTATGTGCGCCTCCAAGTAGTTCTGGTATAACAAACTCTCCTATGCTTGGTATAAAAACCATTCCAGAGCCTGCAATTATACCTGGTAGAGATAACGGTATTATAATAGAAAAAAATGTTCGCCAAGGAGGACTGCCTAAATCATAAGCTGCTTCTACTATAGAAAAATCCATTTTTTCTAATGTACCATATAAAGGTATTATCATGAACGGGAGGTAGGTATACACGATACCAACGCACGTTGCTAGAGAATTATGCATTAACTGTAATGGTTGATCTATAAGACCAACCGATATTAAAAAGTTATTTATAATTCCCGCTGGGCTAAGTAATAATATCCAGGCATACACTCTAATTAAAAAAGATGTCCAAAAAGGCAGAACAACAAGCATCAGTAAAATGTTTCTTATCTTCCTGTCAGATCTAGCAATTGCATACGCCATTGGGAAACCGATGATAAAGCAACTAACAGTAGACAATAAAGCTATGCAAATTGATGAAACGAAGCACTTTATATATATTTCATTAGTAAATATGTCTACATAACTAGAAAAATTCAAACTTATGTTTAGCGTATTCAAGTGCGAAGTCCATTCTGCTATCTGTGAATACGGTGGAGAAGAAAGAATTTCGCCGGATAAACTAATACGTAGCAAAATAAAGCACGGAAACAAAACGAAAAGCACTAACCAAACGTATGGTACAAAAATTACAAAAAATCGTCCAGAAACGATACTTGTTAAACGATTGATATGATTAGAAAATAACTTTATAGAGTATCTAGTCATAACTTACATCGTTAAAACAATTCCATTTTCTGGGTTCCACGACAAGAAAACGTCGTCATCCCATTGTATTTGTCTCTCCGCAGCTCGAACAGTGTTTGTAACAGTAGCAAGCACTATTTTTTCAGATTTTAGTTTAACGTAATATATAGAAACATCGCCTAAATATACTATGTCTTGAACAATGCCACGAGTCCAATTATATTCTGATGACGAGCGCGTCAATTCTTTTGATATTTTAACTTTTTCTGGCCTTATAGCTACATGTACATTTACGCCTGTCGGTACAGACGCAGAATAGCCTATATACATGTTATTTCCAAGCGTTTCTGATTGGACAATAACATGATCCGATGTAGACTCTATGACCATGCCATCGAATATATTCACAGTGCCTATAAAATTAGCAACATATTTAGAATTCGGATATTCATATATTTCTGTTGGTGTCCCTATTTGAAGAATACGTCCTTCATGCATTAAACTAATTCTCGTAGACATGGTCATGGCTTCTTCTTGATCATGAGAAACCATGATAAACGTAACTCCAACCTTATCTTGAATATTAACTAATTCTAATTGCGTGCTCTCTCTTAACTTTTTGTCTAGAGCAGCCATTGGTTCATCTAGTAAAACAAGTTTTGGATGCTTTACTAGGCTTCTTGCAAGAGCAACGCGTTGCTTCTCTCCTCCAGATAATTGGCTTGGTTTTCTTTTCGCGTAAGGAAGCATTTGAACTAGTTCGAGATACTTGCAAACGCGTTCATTTATTTCATCTTTACGTAAGTTGTCCTGCTTAAGCCCAAATGCGACATTTTGTTCTACAGTCATATGTGGAAATAACGCATAAGATTGAAAAACCATGCTAACCGGTCTTTTGTGTGGAGGTAAATCCGTCATATCTATCCCGTCGATAAATATGCGTCCAGATGTTGGTGTTTCAAATCCAGCAAGCATCCTTAGTAAAGTTGTCTTCCCACACCCAGATCGGCCTAGCAGGGAAAACAGTTCGCCCTTGTAGATAGAAAAAGAAACATCATTTACGGCGACTCGTCCGTCATCAAACGTCTTCGTAATATTCTTTACAACGACGTAAGGCTTTTTGCTTGGATTTTGCCACGGCTCAAGATTTTTCAATGGGCGTGGCGGTATACTAACCATACTACCTCACTGTGTCAACGTATGCAGGAGTATACCAAAAAAACAATACGAAAGAAACACTTTCGCAATGCGAGTTAATTCTCAAGCCCACGGAACATTGAAATTATCTGCAAAAATGTGATACAATAGCTGCGAGTAATGTTTTTTGTGGAGTTTTTATGGTTGTAAATAAAGAGAGAGAACGCGATGGATTATTATATCCGTTGCTTATGTGGTCTTTACTGGCGTTGTTTTACTTGTACCAGTATATTGCACGTTCTTCGATTCCAACCACATTGACCGATCAAATAATGTTGCACTTTGGGTTGGATTCAGCTGGCGTAGGGGCGTTACTTGGATGTTATTATTACGCATATACGTTCGTGCAAATTCCTGCCGGACGGCTGTTGGATAAGTTCGGCACAAGAATGACGTCTGCTGTTGCAACGTTTGTATGTTCTAGTGGATTGTTTATATTTATAGCGACATCTAACGTGAGTGTCGGCGCGTTTGGCCAAATATGTGTCGGTGTAGGTTCTGCTTTTGCATTTCTTGCGCTTTTTAAGTGTATTACTATGTGGTTTAAGCCATCACAAGTGACGACAATGACTTCATTATCTGCTGCCTTTGGTCCTATCGGTCCAGTTTGTGCCGGACCGATGATAGCATCGATCGTTTCTCATACTGATTGGAAATCATTGATCGTTACGTTTTCTATCATTGGTGTAGTGTTGGCGTTTATCATTTTTTTAGTTGTTAAAGATAAGAAATCTAGTGTCGCTCATGAAGATTCTTCGATTGTCGATTCTTTGAAAATTATAGTGAGAAATAAGGACGTATGGATAATATCTATATATATGTTGTTGCTATATGCTCCGATTAGTGCATTGGCTGACTTATGGGGAGTGTCGTTTTTGAAGGCTACGTATCCGACCATTAGTGCTGCTGAAGCATCATTTGCTAGCAACATGATATATATTGGTTTAATCTTTGGGTGTCCTATGTGCGGGCTTTTTTCAAATTACATGCGTAGTCATCGAATTACGTTCATTGTTTCTGCCGCTATATGTATGTTTTCATTTGGTGTAATCATATTGTCTCATGTGTCTTACATGACAATGGTTGTGCTTTTGTTTATAACGGGTTTTGGTACAGGTGGTAGTGCAATCACGTTCGTTGCTGCTGCACAATGCGTACCGTCAAACATTACTGGTGTAACAACAGGATTTGTTAACACGTTGTGCATGTTAAGCGGCGTCATTCTACAGCCATTAATCGGATTTATTGTAAAACAATCGTGGAATGGTGTTATCGAAAACGGGTTGCCAATATATCAGGCAAGTGATTATACGTTAGGTTTGTCTGCAGTAATGGTTTTCTTGGTAATATGTTTTATCTCATCCTTTTTTATTAAGGAAACATATCCAAAAGAAGTATAACATGTTGTCTTTGTACGTATGGTTTTTTAGGCGCTTTTCGCGCCTTTTCTTTTTGGTTTAGATACTTTTTTGCTATCGACAGTTATTACTGAAAAATGCTACTATGATAGTCCAATTCTTAATTTAGAACGCTTGAGTTATGCTATTATGTTTTGTATCATACTCTACGCAAGTGGTTGTAATAAGTTTATAAAATGTTGACTCGTGTAACGTACCTCACTTCATTTTGCATACTGTTTCTCATATCGTGTACTACAAAAAGGTGTCATGAGAAATTGGTGTTATGTGAGGATGTTGAGAAAGTTACAGGTGTTACGCAAGATGTTAGAGCATATCAATTCGATGATTCAACGTTTGTTTTTGATGCAAATGATTTTAGACGAAGATTTTTTTCCGCTTGGCGGGAAGACGTTCAGCGCAACTGGGTTGCGGCGGTAAGAAATAAATGTTATGTAGAATACTTTAATATAAAAAAATACAGTCATATGTATTCGTGTAATCTGCAACGTTGGTCGTCTGAAAAACTAAAATGCGTACAGGATAATATGTGCATTGGTAGTATCGGAAAAATAAGCAGAATGGGAATTGTTGTGCGTAATACAATTTGTAAGTGTATTCCTGTCGATTCACCATTCTTTGCTAATATTTATGTGCCTGGCGGAAGTTATCCGTTCGATGAGAACGTACAATCTGTGCTACGTATTGGATTGCCGTTGTTTGTATCGCATTTGTCATGCAATAAAGAATGGGCATTCGTGTATAGCGAAACGTGTTCAGGATGGGTCAAGTTTGCTGATATAGCGTATGTTGATGATCAGTTTGTGAAGCATTATACTTCATTAAATTTAGGTGTGTTTATTGAAGACGGAGTTCCTATACGATCAAAAACTCAGTTTCATGAAACGTCTAACATTGGTATGTTATTACCAATTGTTGGACAAAGAGTTCTAATTCCTGTAAAAACATCTAGAAATAAGGCATTTTTACGATGGTCACAAAATAAATTTAAGACGACGGAGCTTGTTCGTTTTCCGTACGTATTTAGTCAGAATAATGTTCATAGCTTGATAAATAAGTTACTAGGAAAACAGTACTATTGGGGTGGGAATATTGATGGTGGACGAGATTGTTCGCTAACAATTAAGGATTTTATGTGTGTATTTGGTAAATATATACCGAGAAATAGTAAAGGTCAAATAAATTGGCAAGACGATGTTATAGATTTAACAAATGTATGTAATAAAGAAAAAACGATCAATGAATTGTGTATACCGTTTCAATCAATTGTGTACCTTCCAGGACACGTTATGCTGTATGTAGGACATGATAAAGATAAGCGGGCTGTGTTTTTTCACAACGTTGCAGGAATATGCCGATTTAGTGAAGTAGGGCGTTTTTTCGTCGGAAGCGCGATTTTGTCGCATGGTGATGATACTAAGGACTTATTTCCTAGAGAAAAAACATTAATTCAAAAGGTCATGAAGATTTCTAGAATAAAAAAGGTAAGACGCACTTAAGACGTTAGCATTAGTGCTAAGTTCGAGAGCGATATCTAGAAAAGACTCAGTCGTTTGCGTAGCATCTTTACGCAGAATATTTATGCCTGAAAATTGCTTGCATTATAGTTGGTTATCTAGGTTGCATTTTTTTTGATATATACATATTCCATAGATCATTTCTGTTTGCCTTTGTTATGCTAACAGATTGCATATGTCTAAATGATGCTATTTTCGAATGATCTCCTGATAGAAGTACGTCTGGCACGGCCATATTTTTAAAAACACGAGGTTTTGTATATTGATTATGTTCTAATAGATTATTTTCAAAAGAATCATTTTCTATTGATTCACGCTTCTGTACGACTCCAGGTAACAGACGTACGCAGCCTTCTATAATAGCAAGGGCGCCTACATCTCCACCCATTAAAATAAAGTCGCCTAAGCTCCACTCTTCAAAACCGTATACGTCCAGGATTCTTTGATCTACTCCTTCATAACGACCGCATAACAAAGTGATACCACTCGACGTACTGATATCTTTAAAATCGTTTTGGGTGACTTTTTTTCCCCTTGGAGATAGGTAAATCATGCGACTATTTGTGGTGTTATCAGATACAGACATAAATGCTCGTTCAAAAACATCAGGACGCAAAACCATACCTGCTCCGCCACCATACGGGGTATCATCTATTCTGCCGTATTTATCACCAAAACGCTTGAGGTCTACTACATTCAAATCCCATAGTACTCCTTTTGTATTACCAAGATTTGATACACCCAATGTTGCTGGATATATCTCCGGAAACACTGTGAAAACAGTTGCAATCCACAAATTACACCTCCTTCAGCGACCATTTGCAAACACAATCTTGATCAATTGTTTTGTTTGCCTCAAGTCTGATTACACTCACATCTATTTCTGTGCCATTAATAATCTTTCCATTTTCTTTCGTAGACGTTAATGAAACGTTTGGACTTAACAGCATTATCCATTTCTTTCCACCTGCGAATTCTATATTTAATCCATTTTGATATGTAAAATGAGATACGGTTGCACGATCAGAAATTATAAATTCTATAATGAAGCTGCCTTCTACAAGACCGGAAACTACATCTTCTCCTCGTAGCTCTGTTCCTAAGTTATTCATGTATATGCGTCGAGAAAATGATATATTTCCTACTGTGTATTTGTGAGATGAATTTCCTGAAAATAGGAAATATCCTTTCTCTTCGTCAACTTCACATTTATATAGTGAGCTGCATAAGCTACTTCTACATTTACTTGCAACAAAGATAGTTCGATTTGAAACGCTGGCTAACTGGTTTGCAAAGTGAAACTCAAACGTAAGCCATTCATCTTTTGTATCAATAACAAGATCGCTGTCGAATGCGGAGTGTTTAATAAACCTATCATTTTTCGTAGCATTTGAAACATGTGGGGCGTTTGCGATAACAGAGTTAACATACTGTCTGCTAGGCGTGTATAGGCTGTTAAACATACATAAACCAGCTTCAGTGTTAATAGTACATAATGTACTATGTAATTTATGTATGGCGATGGTCAATGTTTCTGGTTGTGTTTTGATAAAAGACGCAATATTTAATAGATTAACTAGAATAGATAAAATTGTTACTGGCGACATTTCATCTATGTTTGCGGCGTCATCGTTCAGTGCTATCGTTAATTCGTTTGATAATGATTTAAACATCTTATGATTTTCTGACATTAACGCATATAACAGCAATGTACTGAACACAGATGACGTCCATTCTATATCAGAATATAACCAGCGTATTTTATACAAATAAGTGGATTGCGCGTGTATACTGGATGTATAGATATCTAGCAAGTTCTTATCTGAACTCTTTATAATGAAAAAACAGCGTAACCACCAAAATATACGCTTAGATATCACTAACGGTGCCCAAGCAATGTCATGCGGTTTAGAAAAGTTTGTTATCCAAAAGTGAATTTGCTGCTTTATTGTTTGACGTACATTCTTATTCGCAATTAATCCAATACAACCAATCCAATTGAATGCGTGTAAATCTGCTAATACGCGATATGGCTGTGCATTAGCAAGTAAATGCCTTGATAATTCATCAAGGTTTACCTTGTATATTCTGTTTTTCCCTGGGATGGCGTATTGGCCAAATGATTGCACATACATGTCTGCTCCGAATGATTTGCATGATATACTATGCAAATCTTTGTAATTAGCCTTTTGGAAAAGCAAATCCCTCAAAATGGTTTTAGACAAAAGATGAAAGAAGTAAGATCTTATTCTGTACGCTTTGATTAGAATGCGTTTATGAAGTATAATCATACTGTCTATTCTCGTTTTGTATACTTTTTAGAGCATTTACGTTAGAAGTAATATCCCCTCTAAATAAGTAGCTTCCAATAATGAATGCATCGGCTCCAGAATTCAAACAACTATAAAATGTCGAATTACAAACCCCTCCATCAACAAAAATACAGACGCTCTTTCCACATACAGCTTTTATATTGCCTACCTTGCTTAGCATTGCTTGATCTAGCGTCTGCCCACATTTTCCAGGAGGAACCGTCATTGCGATTACATGGCTAATGTTTCTGATACGCTGTAACATAAACATTTCATCGTCATTGGCTATTGCAAGGCCTGCCTGTACTCCTGTTTCTGAAATTAGATTCACTAAATCTTGATTTTCACGAATACTACCTACAGGATGAAATGCAATACCGCTGACGCCTGCATCGATAAAATTAGCGGTTTGTTTTAATGGATTGTTAACCATTAAGTGAACGTATATCGGCAAATCTGTCATATGAACGATTTCACGGCAGATTTTATCTCCGAAGGATATAGCATCGACATAATGCCCGTCCATTACATCAAAATGTATAGACGTTACACCAGCCAGTTTTATATCCAGAAGCGCTCGTTCAATATCTTTTACGTTACAAGCTAAAATCGACGCTGATATGTGTATCATATTAAGATGCTCTTTTTAATTTTGCGCAAAAGAATCCATCTGTTCCAGTTTTGTATGGAGACATCTTCAAATACTTATCGCAGGAAGCGAGTGTGGTTTGAGGTTCTATTATGAAATTCTTATTGTTAGCCAAAAAATGCGATATAACGTCTTCATTTTCTTCTTGGAACACTGAACATGTAGCATAAACAAGTCTGCCACCAGCTTTTACAAGCTGTTTTGCATTATCTAGTATTTCCTTTTGTTTTGCTGCTAATTCATCGAGCATGTTTTCTGTGAGTCTGTACTTCATGTCTGGATTTCTGCGCCATGTCCCACTGCCTGAGCACGGGGCGTCTACTAACACTACATCTGCGCATTCTAAATGGCGTTTTATCCATTTTCCTGTTAATACACAACAATGCACGTTACATACACCAGCTTTCCGGAGCCTTAACATCGCGCGGCGTAGTCTGATGTCACTTACATCTGTCGCGTATATTCTTCCCTTATTCGACATTAGTGCTGCGATAGCTAAAGTTTTGCCTCCAGCTCCAGCACACATATCTATAACAGTATCTCCAGGCTTTGCGTTACATTCGAAAGCAATGAGCTGTGACCCTTCGTCTTGAATTTCAATGTAGCCTTTAGATAGTAACTCATCTGAATGTGATAAACGGTGACTTTTTATCCTAATTCCAACTGGACTTATACTCGATTTTTCGGCTTCTATATTATTTTTGCGCATAACAGTAAGAACATGCTCTACATTAGATTTGAGAGTGTTTACTCTAACGTCTACGTAGGCTTCTTTGTTAAGCTCTTGCAGCTCATCGCTAAAATTTTCCGGGAAAGCTTTGTGAAGTCTGTCATCAAGCCATGCAGGATAGTTCAAAATAGCGTGTTGTGGCATCAAAACATTTTTTGTTTTAACAGTATCGCACCACTTTTTTTCGAAAACAGACAGCCTGTCTGGCGCATATTTTTTCCCATTGAATATTGATGCCATTTTATTTTGGTCGTATTGTTTATTCATTATAAGATACGTTATAACAATAAAACGAGCTTGATTTTCTGTTATTCTCTCGTTTATGTATAGTATTTTCGCATATGAACGTAGAATATCGTAAGCCATGTTGGCAATTGTACGCCTATCACTGCTTCCGATGTATCGTCTTTCTCGGAAAAAACGTGCTACTATAGAGTCAAACGGCGCCATTGTAGACAAAAATGCGTCATGTAACTCAATAACTGATTGTACTGTACTTCCCTCATGCATCTTCGTTCCACCGCAACCTGAGATTAATTGTACCGGAAATCGCGAAAAACCACAAGGATATATTAGAAGTTTAGCTTAGCTTAAAATTGATAAATAAAATGCGCGCTACCAATTTCTGATAGCGCATACATTACTAGCATTCACACGGTTTTAAAGTCGATTCTAACATCCATATCGTCTTTGTATGTGTAGCAAGTCTGTCCGAAATGAATGATGCTACAGCTTCGTTGTCTAGTTTTTTAGCTTCACTTAATGCTTGATTTAGGGCTGCCACAACTATTTTGTGATCGCTTAGTAAGTCTTCTAGCATCTTCTTAGCAGATAGCGCGCTATCACCCTCTTTTAGATGGGTTGCTTTTAAATATTCGCACAGCGTTCCATTAGGTTTTTCTCCTAATGTACGAATGATTTCCGCCAATACGTCTATTGCTGCGTACAGATCTTTGTACTGGCCTTCAAATAATGCATGTAGCGAGCAAAAATTACATCCCTCAACATTCCAATGATAGTTTTGGGTTTTTGCGAATAAAACATACATATCAGACAAAATTTCAAACAGTTTATTTGATAGCATTTCTTACCTCCAAAAACAAAATACATTACCATGATATAACATTACGAAGGAAATATGCAAACTTTTAGATAAATTGCTGTGATTGTGGTTTGCGTATTCTGTATTCAGCAATATTTAGTCGTAAGTAATACGTATGGTTTATTTTTTGTCATAATTAGTTGCGTTAGCATGATTTGAATTTATTGAAAATAATTATTTTTAGCTGTACAATACGCACAGAAATAGCGGTTAGGGGAGAGTCGTGTGGTAGATGAAATCTCAAAGAAAATTTTAGTGTCTAAGACTATTGCTGTGCCTGCTGATACAAATCCATGGGGGGATATATTTGGTGGTTGGGTGCTTTCTCTAATGGATATTGCTGCTGGTACTGTCGCTGCACGTATAGCTAAAGGCGCTGTCGCAACGAAGGCTATTAACGACGTTTCATTCGACGCTCCGATTTTCGTCGGTGATGAGGTTTCTGTGTATTCTGAAGTCGAAAAAATTGGAAACACATCTTTGACTCTTCGAATTTCAGTCGAGGTTTGGCGTAAGGGACATGTAGAGCAAATCAGTGCAGTTCACGGTCGTTTTGTTATGGTCGCTTTAAACGAAGAACGCCGGCCGAGACCTATCAGGGCAAATTGGTAGCCATTATTACTGCCTATCTTTGATCGCATGGTGAGAATACTGCTATGGCTTTTGTGCCTGGGTCATCTCGTCTTTTTCAATTGTCAGCTTCCTTTTTCTTCCCTGTTATGTTTTTTTTCGTCGGAATATTCTCTAAAACTTTGTGTCTGTTTGAGATAATAGTTCCAGCGGTAACGCCTGCCGTAAGACAGTGCATTAAAGGATAATGTTGATCAAGATATGCTGCAAACGTTCCGACAAATACATCGGTTATGAATGGCGTGTCCATCGTCCAGGAGTTTGTCGCGTGCAACTCTGTTTGTTCGTCATGCGTCGTATATAAAACTTTTCCAGTTGGAAAAATAGTTATGCACGTATTGTTGAAGCTGTCTGATATTTGTCGAGCTGCTTGCTCGAGTGATAAATCATCTTCAAAACCGATGCCACGTGCTAACAATTTTGTTTCTAGATCACTCATTATTAGTACATCAATATCATTCAACGTACTTTTCGGTACGTTTATCGCAGGCGACGCGTGGAGCACCACTTTTGCACCTCTGGATCTTGCAAGCTTAAGGAACTTCCTGTTTTCGGGGGCGAATATTTCCGCTTGTAGTAGAACAACGCAGTCAGGGTGTAAAAAATATGGTTGTACTTTCGATGCTTTCGCTAAGAAATTTGTCCCTGGAATATTTGCTGATAAATATTTTCCGTTTATGGAAATAAGTGTATACGTTACACCTGTATGCTTGTTTTCTACAATGTCGACGCCTGAAACATTGACTTCGAATGATTGTAATTCTTCTAACATCCTACATCCTGATTCGTCTTGTCCTACAGCTCCAAATAAATAAACCTCACTGCCACATTTGCTTGCCGCTGTGGCTTGTACCGCTCCCTTTCCTCCTGTCCTTGAGTCTTCGTAATTTCCTACGAACGTTGTTCCTTCGCTTGGTAAGTCGTTAACAAAAATCATTCTTTCTAGATTAATTGCCCCTAAAATTACGAGCATGATTATACCTTTTCCTTATCGTTAATGATTTGCATAAAACGATCCAGTTCGCTTGAGTTTTTAAAGTTGATTTCTATCGTTCCTCCATCCTTTTTGAGTTTGACTCTAACATGAAGATTTAGAAGGCTTGCAATGTGGTGTTTTATTTCATCGATTTCTGATCGTTCCACATACTCAGATAAAACGACTCGATTTTTAGATAACCGTTTTTCTTTTACAAGTTTTTCTACCTGTCTCACGCTGAGGTCGTTATCAACTATCTGCTGTCCGACTGACTCTGCGTCTGGTATGCCAACCAACGCTCGAGCATGGCCAAAAGTAAGCTTGCCCTCATAGAGTAAGTTTTTTACCTCCTGCGGTAACGTGTTTAATCTTATTACATTAGCTATATGGCTACGACTTTTTCCTGTCGTTTCAGCAATGTAATCCTGAGTCTTCCCAAACTCCTCTTGCAATCTTTTGTAAGCTTCAGCCTCTTCTATTACGTTTAAATTTTCTCGTTGAATATTCTCTAATATGGCTAATTCTAGCATCTCAATATCACTGCGATTCGTTTGATCAACTATGCAGGGAATTTTATCTAATCCTACTGCTCTCGCGGCTCTTAACCTGCGTTCACCTGCAATAACATAGTACCTATCATCATCTTTTTTTGCTACTACGATTGGCTGTAGAATACCATGCCTCCTGATGGATTCCCCTAATGACGCAATCGCATCATCGGAAAAAACTTTTCTAGGCTGGTACGGATTCTCATCTATTAGTTTGATGTCTATTATACTAACACTTTTTGCTGATTTGTCGTTTGTACGCTGCTCTTCATACTGATCGTTTTGTTCAAAAAAGACAGCGAGACCGCGTCCTACTCCTCTTTCGTTCATTTCCTAACCTTGCGCAAGATACAATATACATTATACATCATATGTGTTTAAACATCAATGCTAATGAAACATTTTGAGGTATTGTTTTTTATGTGATACAATAATCCGTGTGTTTCTTCGGAGTCTAGTATGTTTCACGGTTATATTCCTGCTGTGGTTTCGCCTTTTAAAGAAAATTCTGTAGACCTAAGTGCGTTCGAAAAGTATGTGACGTGGTTGTTCGCGTCAGGTATGCGTGCTGTTGTCGTGTGTGGTTCAACTGGAGAATCAATCGCGTTGACACAGAAAGAGCGGAATTCATTAATTCGTAGCGCTGTAGGTTTATGTCATAACGGAGAACATGTTATAGCTGGCGTTATAGGATCGATAACAGATGATTGCGTGCAGCAGGCTGTAGAGTTCGAGAAATGTGGTGCGCACGCATTGTTGTGTGTATGTCCATACTATGTAAAACCGTCACAAAGTGGTATATATGACCATTTTCGGAGAATACATGACGTGACGAACATACCGATAATTCTGTATAATAATCCTGGAAGGACCGGGGTCGATTTACATCTTGATACCATCCGTAAGTTATCTTCTTTAGAACGTGTTGTCGGATTAAAGGAAGCCTCTAACGATATTACGAGATTTCTATTGTGGCGTCAGTATTTGAAGCCAGAATTTAGCTTGTTATCTGGAAATGATGACTCATTTTTCGGAGCGTTAGCTCTAGGTGCTCACGGCGCGATTTCTGTAACTGCGAATGTAGTACCGGACGTCTGTAACTCTATATACAAAGCATGGCTTGGTAGGGATATCGTAAAATTCGAAAAGCTTAGAGATAAAATAAAGAATATACATAATTTGCTGTTCAGTGAGCCGAGTCCTGCGCCACTTAAGTATGCTTTATCGTTAATTGGTGCTATCAGTTGCGATACTGTTAGAAGTCCTCTATCTTCCGTTTCAGATCAGTTAAAGAGTAAATTAAAGCAAGAGTTAATTTCTCTGGAGGTAATTAAGTGAGCGAGGTTGGATATAACAAGCGTGCTAAATTTGATTATGAAATATTAGACAAATTCGAGGCTGGAGTAGTACTTACTGGTAGTGAAGTAAAGTCTCTTAGGTATAGTAAAGCTAATATGTCGGATTCGTATGCCGGATTCGGGAGTGATGGTGCTTTGTACCTGTATAATGTGTATATCCCGGAATATAAGATGAGTAATGTCAAAGGACATGAAACAAAAAGAAAAAGGAAACTTTTGCTTCACCGCAAGGAACTCAATCGGTTATTTGGCGTTACACAGAAAAATGGATCTTCTCTTGTTCCGATATCTATCTACTTTAGTGAGTCTGGTTTTGTTAAATTATTGATTGGAATTGGTAAAGGTAAAAAAAATGTGGATAAACGCGAAACGATAAAAGAACGCGAATGGAATAGGGAAAAACGGAGAATTTTGAAAAGGTCGTAGTTGTGTGTGTTAGTAAGTATTTGTTGGTAATAGGTGCTTTTACTTTTTTGTTAGATTATAGTAGTTCTAAGCCTCATACTAAGTCGCGTATATCTGATGCGAAGAGTAAAACTAAAAAGATAAGCAAGCATATAGAAAAGAAGACGAAGATACATGATACAGTAGTTAAACAAGTTGAGCAGGATAATGCTGTATGTCAGACATCTTTGGTTAGACATTTAGAATCAGAATGGAAGCTTTTAGATATGCAGATTTCTCATATAACTAGACGTATGTTAACAATTTCTCGTGAGGTAAGTGTACAAAATAACTCATTTTCCAGTAATGTCGTAGGGCTAAGTGATAAAAAAGGTAACAAAGAAACCGTAGTAGTTTCTCGTTGTAAAAATTTAGTTGAACAAAGATATAAAAAACTAGCAAATAATTGTCACAAGTTGAAGAGTTTTCAGACAAAGCTTGATGCTCTTAAACTGAAGCAAAAAGAGGTTGAGCAGAAGATTGAAGACCTGCTTGTAAAGTTAAGGCAATCATCTAAAATTACTGATTCTAAAAGTCAGTTGATAAATGATACGATGTCTGATATATCGAAGAAGGCTAATTGCATTGAAGACTTATTCAGTAAAATTAATTTAGAGCTTCAAGCAGGTGCGTTTAGTAGGTTTGTAAAGTGTAAATCGTTTGCTCCGAAAGATTATCCTGTCGAGGCGATCTTTATAGATAAAGAAATTAAAACACTAGATAAATACCACAAATTGATCGTATGCGATATTACTGCACGCCGTGGCGCTTGTGTTATGTCTCCTTATTTTGGAACCATAATTTTTTCTAGTAACGTTCCTTCTCTTGGTAATACCATTGTAATTAGTAATTCTGAGGCTAACGTTATGATCTGTGGTATTAACGAAGTTTTCTGTTCTGTCGGTAGTGTTGTTCGTTACGGTCAGGTGATTGGTGCATTGTCAAAAGAAAACTTGGATGATGAGTATTCTTTATTAAAATATGCGATACTTATGAAACTTTAGTTTTTATTATGAAACGCGATGAAGCTGAGGTAAAGCATAAAATTCTGAGCAGACAGTTAAAGACGTTTTCTGAGCAGTATTACTTGTTCGATGCTCCGAGTATTACTGATGCAGAATATGATTCGCTATGCTCGCGGTTAATGGAAATCGAATCTTTGTATCCTGAGTTAGCTGCTGAGAGTCCTTTGTCGATTGTTGGTGCGGATGTAAAAGATTCGGCGTTTGGTAAGATCTCTCATATTGCTCCAATGTTGTCTCTTGATAATGCTTACAATGACGAGGATATCGCATCATTCTTTCGAAAAGCAAAAAATTGGCTTAATGTTGATGGCGATATAAGTGTTGTTCTTGAAGCTAAGCTTGATGGATTATCTGCGTCCATTAGATATGAAAAAGGTGTTTTGGTATCAGCTGCAACGAGGGGCGACGGTTTTGTCGGTGAAGATGTTACAGCTAATATTCGGTATGTAGAAGGAGTTCCAAAAAGTTTGTACGGTAGTACGCCATGCGATCTCATAGAGGTGCGAGGGGAAGTAGTTATGCTGAAAAGCGATTTTTTGGAGCTGAATCGTGAGTTACAAGAAAAAGGCGAAAAAGTTTTCGCTAATCCAAGAAATGCTGCTGCTGGATCGTTGAGACAATTAAATCCTTCTGTAACGAAAAGTCGTCGGCTACGTTTTTATGCATACTCTATCGTTGGTGACGTGTCGTATGATAATCACGAGGATATTTTGAATGCGTTATCGTCATTTGGATTTAATATTAATCCTGTACACCATTTGTGTCATACTATCGCTGATATGCAAAGCATTAGGCATTCTATAGAGCACGAACGAGCCGGTTTGGTGTTCGATATTGATGGTGTCGTATATAAAATAAACGATATGAACTATCAAAAAAGACTTGGTAATACAAAAAAAGCACCTAGACACTCAATCGCCTATAAGTTTTCTGCAGAAAGAGCAGAGTCTAAAATTGTAAGTATTGTAACTCAAGTTGGCAGAACAGGGCTTGTAACGCCTGTAGCAAACATTCAACCTGTAAATATTGGTGGTGTACTGGTATCTCGGGCGACACTACATAACAGATGCGAAATTGAAAGAAAAAATATAAAGGAAGGAGACGATGTATTAATTCAAATGGCTGGGGACGTCGTGCCACAAATAGTCGAAGTTATACGTAGCAATTATGGTGATAGTTATGTATTTCCTACTAACTGTCCTAGTTGTGGTACGTTGCTTGTCGATGCAAACAAAACATCTGTATGTCCGAATCATGCTTGCTGTCCTGCGCAATGTAAGGAACGGCTTAAATACTTTGTTTCTAAAGACGCATTTGATATTCGTGGACTTGGTGATAGTAATATAGAGCTTTTATTTGATAACGGTATCGTAAAAACGCCAGTTGATATATTTCGCTTATTGGATGTTTCGCATAGTTCTGATCAGTTGGATATGTTTGGAACAACGTTAAATATAGATAAATTGAAAACGTTGGGAACGTGGGGTGATTTATCTATTAAAAATCTTCAAAATTCTATTTTAAAGCAAACGACGGTGACATTGAGTAGGTATATATGTGCATTAAGTATTCCAAATGTTGGTAATAGCGTTTCTGAGACAATAGCTAAATTTTACAAAACTTGCGTTGCTTTTTTGCATGCTGCTGATACATTAAATTTTGACGACCTTATAGAGTTGGATGGGGTAGGCGCATCAATTCGTGATTCATGTGTTGAATTTTTTTCGAATCGATATTTTAAACAAATAGCATTCGAGTTGGTTGGGTATCCTACGATGGTTGGTCCTGTAACAGTCAGAGAAAATAGTGTAAAGCAAGGTATATTATCTGGAATGTCTTTTGTTTTTACTGGTACTTTGGATACTGTAACTAGAAGTGAGGCAAAATATATTGTTGAGAGTAACGGTGGAAAAGTTCTGTCTGCTATTTCCTCGAAAACGTCTTACCTAGTTGCAGGGCGTTCTTCTGGAAAAAAGTTATCAGAAGCAGAGTCTCTAGGTGTAAAAATTATAGATGAGCGTACATTTTTAAATTTGATAAATGATAAACGTACGTTATCTAATTAATTGCTCCACCTTAGGTGATACACATCTTGTTGTCCAAAACCTTTTGCGAGAGAAATTACGCCGACATATTCAGTGGCGAACCTATTGTGATATTTTAAGCCTTGTTGCGTAGTTTCGTGTTCTTCGTCGCTGATTTCAGTGTGTAATAGAGAAACAAATTGTTGAGTTGCATAAACTTGCCCTACAGTTGTTACAGGTTCTAGTCTTGCTGCTCTATTAACATGACTGCCATAAAAGTTTATCCGATTTAAAAATGGATCGTTGGCTAAAAATACAGGTCCAGAGTGGAGAGAAATTCTCGCTCTAATCGGAGAAGGAAATGATGCGTAATTTTTTCCAAGTTGCTCTATAATATCGCAATATTTTAATCCGAACTCAGCAATATTTATAGCGCTATCAGAAATTGCGAAAATTGCATCTCCCCACGTATTTACAGATTCCATATCGAATCCAATTTTATCCATTGCGTCATGTAACGTTTCCATAAAATCCAAAAAATCGGCTACATGCTCATCTTGGAGTTTGCTGTATCCTTTTAAGTCAGAAAACATCATTGCTTTGATAACACGTTCTGGAGATTTGTTAATCGCAGGATTGAAACCTAGTTTACTTGGAATAATAGTTTTTAGCAAACTAGGTTCAAGTTCAGATTCACTACTTACATGCAGTTCGTCTATATCGATTAAATGTAGCGTAGAAATGTCGCTCCAGTGATCTATAAAATCTGATGGTCCTCCTGGCATGTTTGTCGCTCTAGAGTGCCACACAGCTATTAGGTGTGGCTCTGTCGTAAGGAATTTTGCACGCATGTTTGCCATACCATGCATAACACTATTTGAAAAACGATATAGCATATCATGTCCTAGATATCTATCTTCAACAGATAGTGTTACTGTATTTGCACATTCTATAGCTCGTTCAAAGCGTTTTTCCCACCTAGGACCAGCGTATCTAACGTTTGAAGCTAAGAAATCTGAAATTGCGAATGGTAAAACTATATTAACTTCAGCTCCACGTTCGATCATAGCCTCGATGAACAGTAAATCTGATCCACACGATGCAGAGCTGTATCCAACTCTAGCGTCTATTTCGTCTAATTTTTCGGCTATACTTCGTTTTACGTCATATTCTGCTTCTGGAGGAAATAATGACAATTTATAACTTGGGTGATCAATTGTGTACCCAGTAAAAACAACGACAGTGGGCGGTACAAGTACATCATATGCTTCTTTCGGGACCTTGAATCCAGCTTTTTTTAGGAAATTTAGGTTTTGTCGAATATTGACAATAGGAACGTAATTCTTTTTTGGTGAATTTTTCATTGCTTCAGAAAATAGCCTAACAGAATCTTCTTCGCGCTGCAATAATAGTTGTGTTTCAGCTAGATTTATAAGATCTTGAAATTTATTGCTTAATCCCAAAGGTGGTAATAAAGTTAATACTTCACCAGCTATTTGTTTGCATAAATCATCTTTTCCTGTCAACCAAGATAACCATGCTGCTCTAACGCCATTTTCAGGCTTTTTACCACTTGAAAAGCTAGCTATATATAATTCTCTTGCAATGTCCAGATCATGGCTACTTTTAGAATATTCCCAGGATTCTTGGAATATATTAGCTAAATCTGCGACTATATCTGGTTCTGCGTTACTAAGAAATTTGCTGTTTTTTATAACATCTATATCTATCAGATTAAATGAGTTTGCTGAGTCAGTTTCGCCATATTCTAAGCCAAGTAACTGATAAGTTAGTTTACGTGAATCTTCGACGGCGCCTGTTTTTAATAACGCTAAAGCATAAACTTGGCAAATACGAACGTCGTCCTTGTTTTGCTCAAAAGCATTTTTTGCTAATTCATGAGCTTTAAACATGTGCCCGCTAGTAATTAGCTGTCGAATTTCGCCTTCAATACCTGTCGCTTCTATCGTATTAGAATGTTCTTTATAATTAACATCAATGATCTCAGAAGTATCTGTTGCGTTGATAATGCTAGAATCTTCGTTAACGACCTCTATTTCAGTTGGTGTTTGAGAATTTTGTTCATCTACTACGTTATCTGCAGCATCATGATTTGCGCGTTGATTATTATCAGTTTTTTCGTTATCTGCCATATCATTCCTCTGTTATATCTGAAATATTAAATATTACGCTGCTGGAGGTGGTAAGCTGGCAACTAATCTAATAGATGCAGTCAAACCTTCCAGCTGAAAGTGTGGTCGCAAAAATATAGTGGCTGTGTAATAGCCAGGTTTTCCAGGAACATCGAATACATCAATTCTAGCTTCTCTTAACGGCATTTTTGCTTTTAACTCTTGTCCTGCATCGTCATTAAGCAGTACATAGCCTGCTATCCAATTGTTTAAATATTTTGAGACATTATCTTTAGTCATAAAAGATCCTACCTTGTCTCTCATAATTGATTTAATGTAGTGAGCGAACCTTGATGCAGCTAATATATAAGGCAGCTTAGCGCTTAAGGCAGCATTTGAATTCGCAGAGTCAGTATTGTACAATTTCGGCTTTTGTGTGGTTTGCCCGCCAAAGAATGCAGCAAAATCAGTTCCTTTACTGTGACATAAAGAGATAAAACCTAAGTCCGTTAATTCTTTTTCTCGTCTATCTGTTATTGCGATTTCTGTAGGGCACTTTAACAAAATGTCGCCATCAGTTGTCTTAAACGTGTAAGCTGGTAAATTTTCTACTAGTCCTCCTCCTTCTACACCTCTTATCGCTGCAGGCCAACTAGATAGAGCAACTGCGTGTGTGATTCTTTGTGCAAGGACAAATGCAGGATTTCCCCAACAAAATTTTGAATTATCTGAACCCTCAAGCTCTTCTTTAAAATTCATGCCTTCAACAGGAACTGTGTCAGGTCCATATGGCAATCTCATTAAGACATGAGGTAGAACTAGCGCTACATACCTTGAATCTTCGGAATTTCTAAAAGAATTCCATTTTACCATTTCGGTATGTTCAAATATCTTTGCCAAATCACGCGGTTCGCATAAATTTTGAAATGATTCAAAATCGAACAACTTTGGATCTGCTGCTGCAATAAACGGTGCATGCGAAGCTGCTGCAACATTGGAAATTTTCGTTAAAAGCTCCATGTCCTGTGGGTGTCTAGAAAAAGAATACCCGCCTATTAGACATGAATAAGGATGGCCACCAAACGTACCGTATTCTTCCTCATATACCTTTTTAAATATCGCGCTTTGGTCGAATTCGACGGCTTTTTCTAAATCGTTAAGTAGCTCATTTTTTGTAACGTTTAGCAGCCTCAGTTTTAGATGTGTGCTTGTCTCTGTGTTCATTACTAAGTAATGTAGTGCGCGCCAGGCACCTTCTAATTCTTGAAATTTTTGATTATGCAGAACTTCGTTTAGTTGTTTTTCGAGTTGAACGTCTATTCCATCTACGACTTTTGCTGATAGCATTAACAATGCATCTGAGTATTTCTTATTTTCTTCGTTTTCAAGTTGAATAAATAGCTCCGATAGTATATCACACGCATATGATTCTGCATCTTTGGTGCGTGCTAAACGACCATCTTTAAATAATTTTTGTAAGATATCATCGTCATTAATTTCTATAGGCGTTCCAGATTGTTCTGCATTCTTATGATCAGCTATTTGCTGTTTCAGTTGCGTTTGTAAATCTGGTGTGGATATCAAATTCGCTAATAAGTCGTGTAGAGCATCGTTTCCTTCAAGCTTTGTAGCCAAGTCATGCATTTTTATGCGAGATTGATATAAGTCGTTGAGTACCTTTATTTGTTTTACGACATTTAACGGGTTAAAATCATCTATTGTGTTGAAATATAGCTCGCATCCTATTTGTTTCGGATCATCGGACAATTTGTTATCGACGTCAAACGCAACTCTAGGATGAATAGATTTCATAACATCATTAAAGTTGTCTCTGTCTACTTCAACGAATTTACGCAATTTTAGTTTTGGTAATGGATCTATTGGCATTCCTGATAGATCGGCCATTATTCCAACTACGAAAGGTAGTTCTTTCTTCTGTATAGCTCCGCCAATTTCAACATCATAAGTGATATGAACTCTAGGTGAACGAACTCTATCTAAGACGTGTTGAATGCTTTCCATCGTTACTCCGTACTATCAAGACATTATCAGAGTACAGTATTTTTGTTTATATAAAGTTAAATTTTATTATTTTTACAAAAATATTTTGCTATATACATTCGTGATTGGTTGTAGATCTATTTTATAATAAGAAAATTTCAGCTCGCAAATTGAAACTAAACTAATTCACAATTCGCTTTCCTAGGATTATCTGGCGCAACAATAAAATATTGCGCTAGATAAAAATAATTGTATTACTCGGCTCGATCTAAATCTTCAGGTGTAGCTTCTTCTGACGGTGTTAAATCTATATCAATTAGATCTTTATGTTGATTTCTTATCATGCCTTCAAGTTTTTCTGCTGTTTGAGGATTTGATTTGAGGTACTGTTTTGCTGCTTCTCGTCCTTGCGCAATTTTTTGATCTCCAATTGAGTACCAAGCTCCAGATTTCTCTATATAGCCTAGTTTTACTCCAAGATCCAAAATTTCTCCTACTTTAGAGATACCTTCGCTATATATGATGTCGAAATCAACGACTCTAAATGGTGGCGCCACCTTGTTTTTTACGACTTTGACGCGTACTTGATTTCCTATAATCTGTTCTTTTTCTTTTATAGATCCAATTCTTCTGATATCAAGCCTAATAGATGAGTAAAATTTTAGTGCATTTCCACCTGTTGTTGTTTCTGGATTTCCAAAAAACACGCCAATTTTCATGCGGATTTGGTTAATAAATATCATAATGCAGTTCGATTTCGCGACTGTCGATGTCAGTTTTCTGAGAGCCTGACTCATTAAACGAGCTTGCAATCCCATGTGAGAGTCTCCCATGTCTCCTTCGATTTCAGCTTTTGGTACTAATGCAGCTACGCTATCTATTACGATAACATCTATCGCACCAGATCGGACTAAAGTATCTGCGATCTCTAGTGCTTGTTCCCCAGTATCAGGTTGAGATAATAGTAGGTCATCTACATTCACACCTAGATTTCTGGCATAAATTGGATCTAGTGCATGCTCGGCATCAATATAAGCGCATGTGCCACCTGTTTTTTGAGATTCTGCAACGAGATGCAAAGCTAATGTCGTTTTTCCTGAACTTTCTGGGCCAAATACTTCGATAATCCGTCCTTTTGGAAATCCACCTACGCCTAATGCTAAGTCTAATCCTAACGATCCAGTTGATACGACTTCCGTTTCTACTATGTCTCCACGTTGGCCTAGCTTCATAACAGAGCCTTTTCCAAATGCTTTTTCAATCTGTGCTACGGCGGCTTCTAACGCTTTATTTTTATCCATATTGATTATCCTTTACTAATTATTAACTTAAAACGCTATACTTAATATGATAACATATAATCTGGTTGGTTTATAAAAATGATTAATAGAATTGTTGTATGCACATTTGTTATTAGCTGTTTTTACGGTTTGTGTACTGCTACTGAAGATTGCGCAAAATATGAAGATGCATGTCTATTATCAGAGAAAGTTAATGTTCGCGTTGGGCCAGGAGAGGAGTATCCTGTGATTTTTAAGTATTCCAGGAAATTACTCCCGTTGCGCGTAATTGCTCGATTTGGGGCTTGGCGAAAGATTCGAGATAAGGACGGAGATGAAGGTTGGGTATTGAGTAAATTTATATCTAAAAAACGTACTATCATTGTGGATAAAAATACGCTGTTGTATACAAAACCGAATGAAAAATCAATAAAGTTGGCTATACTAGAAAAAGGTATTGTTGCTGGGGTTGTAGAAAATTGTGGTGATTTTCTTAAAATTAAGTTTAATTGTAAAAATGGTTGGGTAAAAAAAGTTGATGTTTGGGGAGCTAAATAATGAATAATATATTATCTTGTGTTGCATTAGCGTCTTTTGGGTATTGTACGTGTATAGCTGATGATAATAGTGTTGTTTCTAGAATGAACGATATTGAAGAGAATGCTAGATTACTAAATGGAAAGTTCGAGGATATACAGCATGCGATCAATACTTTGAAAACTGCAACTAAGGGATTGGAAGAAAAAATTGCACTTATTGAAGAGCATGTGAAGCAGCTGCAATGTGAGCAAACGAAAAATGAACCGTCTCTAAAAAGTGGAAAGGATGTTATTGTTGCAGCGAAAGACATGATGAAAAACAATCAGTTGGATTCTGCACTAGAAACTCTATCTGATTTTTTATCACAAAACAAGAGCGATATATATCGTGGGCAGGCTTATTACTTCATTGGTGTGATTTATCAGAAAAAAGGTAAGTACAATGAAGCTCTTGTGGCTTACAAAAATGCTTATAAAGAAAATCCTAATGGAAACAAAGCCGCAGATGCCTTATTTGGAGTTGGAAGCTGCATAAACGTTGTAAATGGACGAGACGCAGCGATGGTTGTACTTAAGAAGCTGCAATCTACGTTTCCACAAAGAAAGAAGTTGGCTGATTCTTTGAAGGCTGAGATAGAAAAACGCGATGGACGTAATAGAAAATCAGTTTAATTGTTTAGTTAGCGAATTAATTGGCAATAGAAATAAGATATGTGTTGCAGTATCAGGCGGGTGCGATAGCACGGCTTTGTTGCTGCTTACGAGGCAATATGCGGAACGCTATGGAATACAAGTAATCGCATTAACTGTAGATCATCAACTGAGACAAAATTCATCGTTTGAAGCTGACAGTGTGAACATGTTGTGTAGTTCCTTGTGTGTTCAACACAAAATACTAAAATGGCAACACGGTAGTATACCTACAGGTAAAGTAGAATGCGAGGCGAGGAATGCTCGTTATGATTTACTGACGAATGAATGTTTAAAAATGGGCATTGATTGCCTGTTCGTTGGGCATAATGCAGATGAACAGCTGGAAACGTACATGATGCGAATGGCTATGCATAGCGAAAACAACGGATTAGCATGCATTAGTGGCGCTAGAACATGCAAAAGTGGTGTTACTATTATCAGACCATGTCTTGCATTTTTTAAGGAGCAGCTGAAGACATATCTTATAAGAAATAATGTTAATTGGTTCGAAGACGAAATGAACGATGATGGCAGGTTTATAAGAGTTCAATTTAGAAAAAAATTGAAGGATGTTTCAAGGAAAGACAAAATCGCATATTTAAAAAAAATATATGATTATGGTGTGCAGAGGCATAAAGTAGAAGTACGTTCTGTTGATTTTCTAAAATCGCATCATGTAATTAGTGGACATGGGTTTGCCAAGCTAAATAGAGATGATTTTTGCTCTCTTGATATTGATAGCCAAAGAGATGTTCTAAAACGCATAATACGTTGTATTGGACGTAATTCGTACAACGTATCAAATACAGTTTGTGATCGTTTTATTTTTTGTTCAAAAGGTTACAGCAGCGGTAATGTTGTCCTTAAAAAGAGTGGAGACGTAATATTTATTTATCGGGAAATAAGAAATGCATGCATTAGAGTTACTCTTAATGCAGAAGAAGAAATTGTGTTTGATGGACGTTTCAAAATTAAATCATTTATCGATGAATTATATGTTACAATGTCGAATAGTGATCGCAGATTATTAGGATTGCCTGCGTATGTAGCTAGAACGCTTCCAGTGTTTATGATTAATAATAGCGTAGTGCATGTTGGATGTAATTTGGATAGAACGCGTGGTTTCGTGTGTGAGTTTTTATTAAAAGATGATTTTTTTGATGTATTTTATCCTTTGAAGGTGATGTTATGAGTAAGAAAAAGGACGTAAAGAATTTGACTTTGTGGATCGCTGTGTGCTGCGTCATTTTTATCGTTGTTCAAGCTATTCAATTATCGTCTAGGTCATCGCAAATTGAACAAATAACATTTTCGTCATTTTTGAATAATGTAAGGGATGGAAAGGTTACAGCTGTAGAATTAAAAGGACAAGAGGTTATCGGCAGAACATCTGATTCGAAATTGTTTTCTACGTATGTTCCAAGGTATGATGGTTTGGTCGATGATCTAATTTCGCACAATGTACATTTAACAGCGGTGCCGGTTGAAGACAATACTACTATATGGCATATTTTGTTGAGTTGGCTTCCACTAATAATATTAGGCGGTGTATGGTTTTTCGTTATGCGGCAAGCTCAGGTTGGCGGTGGGCGCGCGATGGGTTTTGGACGTTCAAAGGCAAAACTTATGGAGAAATCCGGGAAAATTACTTTCAAAAATGTTGCTGGTATTACTGAGGCTAAACAAGAGTTGACGGAAGTCGTGGATTTTTTGAAAGACCCTGGGAAATTTAAACGACTTGGTGGGAAGATTCCGAGAGGCGTTCTTCTTGTCGGATCTCCTGGAACAGGAAAGACGTTGTTAGCAAGAGCAATCGCCGGTGAGGCTAGCGTACCTTTTTTTAGCATTTCTGGTTCAGAGTTCGTGGAAATGTTCGTCGGAGTCGGTGCAAGCAGAGTGAGAGATTTGTTCGAACAGGGTAAAAAGAACGCGCCTTGTATAATATTTATCGACGAAATAGATGCTGTCGGGCGTCATCGCGGAATAGGTTTAGGTGGGGGAAATGACGAACGCGAACAAACGTTAAATCAGCTGCTTGTTGAAATGGACGGCTTTGAAGAAAACGATGGCGTCATAATTATAGCTGCTACAAATCGTCCTGATGTGCTAGATCCAGCTTTACTTCGTCCTGGACGGTTTGATAGGCAGGTAGTTGTTCCGTTGCCTGATTTGAATGGTCGTACCGAAATTTTAAATGTGCATACTGCGAAAACACCTCTGAATGAAGATGTTGATTTGAAAATCATTGCTAGGGGGACTCCAGGCTTTTCTGGGGCTGATCTTTCAAATCTAATAAATGAAGCAGCATTGTTAGCTGCAAGACGTGAAAAACGAACAGTTAGTATGGCCGAACTTGAAGATGCTAAAGATAAAGTTATGATGGGAGCTGAGCGTCGTTCTATGGTGATGAGTGATGATGAAAAGAAATTAACGGCTTATCACGAAGCTGGGCATGCGATTGTTGGAATATATTGTGAAGGGTCTGACCCTATCCATAAAGCAACCATTATGCCTCGTGGACGTGCTCTTGGGATGGTTATGAGGCTTCCGACTGAAGATAAGCTTTCTCAAACACGCCAGGAATTGGAGTCAAATCTTTCTGTCGCTGCTGGAGGCAGAATTGCCGAGGAGCTTATTTTTGGAAAAGATCGTGTAACGACAGGCGCTTCTTCCGATATAGAGCAAACCTCAAAAATAGCAAGAAAGATGATCGTGGAATGGGGCATGAGCGAAAAATTGGGTTTCTTGTCATATTCTGATAATAATAGCAAGGAATCATTTCTTGGTCATGCTTCCGGTATTAATACTTCGCTATCAAATGATTTAAAGCTATTGATAGATGAAGAAGTTCGTGCGTTAGTCGATAAAACATATAAGAAAGCGACAAAGATTTTAAGGAGTCATATTGATGAACTGCATTTATTAGCTGAGGCATTACTAGAACACGAAACGTTAACTGGCGATGAGATTACTCGTATTTTAAACGGTGAGAGCGTTAGTCGCAAA
The DNA here is from genome assembly GCA_964566185.1 of uncultured Alphaproteobacteria bacterium. Classification (GTDB taxonomy): domain Bacteria; phylum Pseudomonadota; class Alphaproteobacteria; order UBA3830; family CAYLKK01; genus CAZMHS01. The sequence goes on along the minus strand of CAZMHS010000007.1, from coordinate 10,860 downwards.
GAAAAACAAAATGTGCCATCAAGAGCGCGGAATAAAACAAAAATGCCGACGAAATCGAATGATGTTGAATCATAGGGGTTTTCTTTTAGATTTTTAATAAGACATTAATACATATAGTTTATAATACATTTCGTTGTGTATTAGGGGGACGTATGATTAATGGTTATGAGGCTCTGAGGCTGAAAGCTGAAACTAATGAGCAAGTTGATGTCATTTCTACGTTATTACAAGATGCTATTTTCAATATAGATATGTGTTCTCTACATGACGAAGATTCATGCCTTCGTATGTTATTTAATAGATTTTGTTGGGAACTAATTGATGAAAATACATTAGTGTATTATAGAGTGTATAGTTGTTTATATATACATGCAGTGACTGGAATAAAAGCAAATATCAATATTTCTCAACATGATAAACATGAGTTTTTGAACTTATTGGGTATGCATTCTACGGCAGAAAATGAGCTTATGTTCATTTTTTCTGGTGGAAAACACCTGAAGGTATCTGTAGAACGGATATCTGTATATATGAAGGATATTAATCATCCTTGGATTACATCGTCTATTCCTAGACATCCTGTGTGATTTTTTTTACTTATTATTGCTTTTATTAACCAATTTTTTACTTTTGTGTGATACGATACAGGTTTGTTTTAGCATGGGAGGTTGCTATGAAACAAACATTATGTAGTGTGTTTGCATGTTTTTGTTTGGTTGTTAACTGTGCGGATGGTGCGAACAAACCGTTGAATATTGAATATTTATCGAGTGAGTCACCTAGATCTACTACATGTCGTACTTATCCAATGTCAGTAACTCCTAGAACCCATGGATCAAAAAGGACGTCTGTTCCTATTATGGATGATAGTATGCCAGTAAATATATTATCATGTTCTGGAGGTGGATCTCGTGGTGTTATATTAGGTAGGATAATTGAAAAAATAGAAGAGAAAATAAAAAAAGGTATTGCCAGTGTATTCGAAGTTATAGGTGGTACTTCTACAGGTGCAATTGCAGCAGCAGCGGTAAGTACGCCTCATCATAATTCTCTAGATGGACCATTTTCTGGACGTGATATAGTTGAGCTTTATAAGAAAGAAGCTCATGTGATATTTAGTGACTCCAAAAGAGGGCTTTTTCCCACATTATTTAATGCTTCGTCTTATAGTTCAGACGGTAGAAAGGCTGTTTTTAAAAAGTACTTTGATGGTATTTCGCTTAGTGATATAACGTCGACACTGATAATTCCGTATTATGATCTCAAGGCGAACCAAATTGACTTTTTTAAGAGTAGACAGGCTAAACAGAATGATTTTGCGAATTATTCTATAGTTGATGTTCTTCTCGGGACAACAGCTGCTCCCACATATTTTGAACCACATCAAATTGGATCGTGTAATGGTGATGAAAAAACAGCATGCGATGGTGGCGTTTTTGCTAATAATCCTGCATTTTTTTCATTATTGGAAGCAATAAAAGCGTATCCTGATGCATCAAGTTATTTTCTGCTGTCTCTAGGTACAGGGAAAAGTGAACGCAAACATTATCAAAATATTTCTTTATTTAATTTGATGCAAGTTATTCCAGATATATTAATAAGTGCTCCGGATGATATGTTAAACAAATATGCTATTATGCAATGTGGATATAATTTTAAAAATCCAGTATATATCTGTGAGCTAAACGTAGATATACCGGATGAGTTGTATACGATGGATAATTCTTCAGACGAGTACATGCAGCAGTTAATCGATATAGTAGATCAAGATAATGCATTAAAAAGCAAAATAGATCATGTCTGTGATATATTTTTGCAGGAGCATAAATTTGTTGAACCAAAAACAAAACATATTAATGAAAATAATGTCTTTGTATTAGAAGATATTAGTGACTTTGCTTACTTGTCAAAGTCTGCAAAGTAGCAGAAAAACTCTGACGTTTTATGCGTCAGAGCCATTTCGCTAATTGTTAAGCCGAATTATTTTTTGTTATTAAACATTTGGTCAAGTTATTTTTTATGTCAAAACTTTCACTTTAATGGGTCGAGATTTGTCTCAAGTGCAAGTTTGCATTTTGATATTAATGAATGCTGATGTTTGGTACACGGTTCTTTTCTAATGACAATTCCCGTAGGCGGTAACATAACCATCATCGGATATTACAAAAATTTCGCCATTGTATAGAGTAGGTGCGACACTAATATTTTGTATTCCTTTGAAGGTATTTAATTTTTCTTCATTTTCATAAGATGTATAAATAAATTCTCCTGCATTTGTTATATGAAGTAAAGCTTCTTTAGTTAAAAATTGTGCGATACAGTTTGTGGCATTTGTACTAGTTTTACACATTAGCTTGTCAAATAAACCAGTGTTTTTTGGTAATGTATTTATTTTGTAGATAGTTTCTACTTGCCCGTTTAGTTTGTTTAGTCTGGCAATTTCTAAATGTTCATTTGTTACAAAGATACTATCGTCTGCAATATTTGGTTGCAGCATTCCGCCTATATGCTGTTTCCACAGCTTATCTCCATTTCCAGCTGCAATAGCAAACGTCATACCGGCTGGTGATGATACGTATATTACATCTCTATCGATTGTTAGGTTGGTCCTTAAATGCTGCATAGCTGATGACGAGTCTGTTACACTGTAGTTTGATAAGACAGTTTTCCATATCAGCTTTCCTGTTCGTTTGTCTAAACATATGAGTTCTCCTGTCGTTAATGCAACAATTATGGAGCCTTTGAAGACTATGGGTTTCGCCATGCCTATATACCCATCGTCTCTGCCGATCCCATTATAACTCCATAGAACATTTCTCGAATTTATGTCAACTGCGTGTATGGTGTTCGACAAGCAACTGAAGTACGCTACGTTATTCTCTACCAACAATCCATCACCTTTGCATGGTGCTGGGAGCTTAATTCTTGATACAATTTTTCCGGTTTCTATATTGATAAAAAAGCAATCACAAAAAGAATTCGATACTATTAATTCATTTTTATGGACCGCAATTGCAGCGCCTGATTGTCCTGTTTCTCCTATTACTGTTGTCGATAGTTTCCACTTCAGTTGGCCGTTCTTTTTATCAAGACAATGTACAATTCCTCCAGCATCCACGACAAAGACGCATCCATTATAGACTAATGGACTTGCTGTAATAGCGTTTCCGTTGATGCTTTTATCGTAAAATTTATAGCGCCATAATTCTTTGGGCTTCATTGAAAAATCTTGTATACCAGATTTAGGACGCATCCCACGCTTGCCTGGTGATATATCTAAAGCTAGATTTGATATGATTACGCTTTCCCTTGCGCCTGTCAGCGGCGGCTCTTTTGTCGAGCAGGATGTTAAAAATAATAAAACAATTGTAGGAGAGATGTAACGCATAAATATCCTTTACTTACCATCTGCGCATAATATACATCGTTTAAATAATTTTCGCAAATGGATCAATGAATACTTTTTGCAACTTGCTTACCTAGTAAGGATGCGGCTTGTTGCGTAGCGTTTAGGTTTAACTTATCAAATAGTGTTTTTTGCCCATCTTTGATCGCTTTCCGCTCAGTTACGTGCAGAAGCGTTCGTATAGGATATGCGTTTATTGCTTTTTGCTCATACGTTAAAAGCTTCGTGTTTAATGATGTTAGTATCTGTGGGACTACGCTAGTATACCAATAGTTCTGATATTTGTAGAATGAGTCTAAAATACCGCAAGCCATATATTCAACTATGAAATCAAAAAAACTGCTATGTAAAACAAATATGTATTCTTTTAATATTTCTCCTGTTAAACGTGAAAATATGTCATCTGGATTTGTCGTTTCGTCTTGTAGTAGCTGTTTTAATTCTGTTTCGGAGTAATTCTTTGTCTCTTCAATGGTTGATATTTTTTGCTGCAATTTAGTTCGGAGTTTGTTTGAAATTTTCAGCGATGAGCTTGATAATGCTTGTTTTAATTCTTTGTACGAAAAGCTAGTACTCTCAATGCTTAGTGACATGATGTTATAGCGCAAAGCTGTGCATAGCAGTTTTAGCATATCAGTGTCATCGGTGTAGTTTTGAGTTGCACTTTTTATGCCGTAAAAGAAGGTTGTTTCAAGATGTTCGAGGGTTTCTTTTGTTTTTTTATCGTTTATGTATTTTTTTAGTTTGTTATCAATAAAACTACGCAACAGATTAGATTGCGTTGTGATTTCTTGTCGCAGTTTTTCAGCGTTTGTATCAGTTGGAAAATATGACGTAAAATCTGATGGCATATAGTAGTTTGCTTTTTCTTCAGTAAATCCTTTGTTTAGACTTTCATTCCAGGAGTTTTTATCGAATAACAAAGAATGTATAAAGCGATAGTTAATATCTTGCAAGTCTAAAGGTGTACTATCATCGCTTTTTTTCTTTTGTACATTCTTTTTTACCGCCTTTTTGGTATTTTTAACTCGATGGTTAATTGTTTTCTTTTGTTTGAGAAGTGGAGGTGTTTCTTGAGTTTTATATTTCTCATAACTGTTTAATTTGCGATCGATTAAATCTTGTTGCGTGCAATATACTGTTCCTATTTTAGTGGAGCAAATAAGACCATTATGTAGATCTATTTGTATTGGCATAAATAGACAATCTACATTGCCATCATTAAGGTTGTATGCTTTGTTTAATTCAAACTGCAGCGCTACAGATGTTACTTTTGAGTTATCGTAGTCAATGTACACATACTTGTCGGATACTTTGCACGCGCTATTTTTTACAATTTCTGCAAGAATAATATAACTTTCGCAAAGTTTCCCTAGTGGTGTCATACTTGTCTGAGACGTCAAATATGTGACGTTTGGGTGATCTATCAAGTAACGAGATATATTAAGTTTCTGCATTATATGAAATATATGGTCTGCGTTGAAAAATAGTTGTGGTACATAACATTTGTTATCTTTATAGTAAAAAAATTGAAAAATAATATTTTTACACACACCGCTAAGCAAACCTTTATTTTTAGAAACGTGTTTGATGGATAGGTCTTTCGTTCCTGCTTCTACTAATGTATATATATCATCATCTGATATGTTTTCTACAGCTTTTTTCTCCGTTTCGATCATTTCTTCTGCGACTTTGTCTGATATTGCAAGTTTTTGTTGTATCGTATGTACAATATCTTCGATTGATTGATTTATAAGGTTCAATTCTTGCGCTGTTTGCTGACCATTTACGAGTGTTAGTTGGTAAAATGCGATGAAAACGAAAAGTTTTTTCACAATAAACTCCTATAAAATTTATTTTAATGTTAACATGTTTTGTTGACAATATAAAGGGTATATAAATCAATTAATTCACTTCATAATATCGTTTTTATGTATGTTTTTATTGTGTAATGGCAAACTTTATTTGGTGTATACCTTCCAGTATATTAGAAAAGCGTACTGCATTAGCATATAATAATACACAAATATAAATTTGTTATAGATTTATCGTCTAAAGTTTTCATAGTACGGTTTGCTACGTAATAGAGCGTATTTTAGATATGCTCTTCACTATATTCAGTTTTGCAATGTGGTTAATAATAATATAAGAATTGCTCCAGGTGAATTTTCTTCTGGAGCATAGACTATTGCAAAGCAACAAAGTAAAAATTTATTTTAAAATTGTGCTCACTAATAATTGTTCATTGTTATCTCAGCGATATTATAAGCATTTGTTACATTTCGTTATTCATATTTTTCAATGAACTGTTCTACTACTGGTGCAACGAATTTTCGCCACTTGCTACCAGAAAATAGACCGTAATGTCCTACTCCTGGTTGTAGATAGTGATGCTTTTTATCGCTTGGAATATTCTTGCACAATTTGTGTACGACAAATGTTTGTCCTGGCGCAGAGATATCATCACGTTCTCCTTCTAGCGTTAGCATAGCGCAGCTGTGTATAGCATTTAAATTAACGGTAGATCCTTTGTACAGCATTTTTCCTTGTGGCAGTAAATACCTTTTAAAAATTGTATCTATTGTTTCAATGTAATACACTGCGTCCATATCCATTACGGATAAATATTCGTCATAAAATTTTTTATGTTTTTCTATTCCGGCGACATTTCCTGTTAAGCAGTCTTCTAAATATGTCATATGCGCTCCAAAATGTTTATGTGGATTCATATTTATGAAAGCCATAATTTGCACAAATCCTGGGTACACATTGCGTCCTGCTCCAGGATGTCCCTGCGGAACTACCGTTAGCAATCGTCGAAACCAATCAAGGCTCTTGCTTTCTGCTAGTCTATTTACCATCGTAGGGTTTTCCCTTGGATCGATAGGCCCACCTATAGGAATAATAGTTTTTGGCATTATTGGAGATTTCATTTCATCCAAGACTGCCGCTAATACCATAATTTGAACAGCTGGCTGACAGACCGCCATGACATGAGCATTTGGACCTATTATTTGCAGGAACTCTATTAGATAATCAATATAAGTATCTAGGGAAAAATCTCCATGTATTAAAGGAACATCTCTTGCGCTTAGCCAATCTGTAATGTATACATCATGTTTTATGAGCATTCGCTCAACTGTATCTCTCAGCAATGTTGCAAAATGCCCGGAAACTGGTGCGATAATTAAAACTTTTGGTTGCTGTTTGTCGAACCCATGCTTTGAAAAATGTCTTAATTTACAAAAAGGTAGGTTTTTTTCTACAGATTCAATAACGCGATATGTTTCGTTGTTTATATTTATTGAATGTATATTAAATTCTGGTTTTACTACGTACCTAGTAGAACGCTCATACATATCAGCAAGACCTGCAACGAACCTATCAAAACCTCGATCGCAAAAATCGCTATTCTCAATAGTTGTACGCAGCATTTCAGCATATTTTTTTACTGGCCAATTCATCCAATGAGCTGTATCATAAGCTTCAAACATCGTCTTAGTCATTTTTACATCCTTTTAATGAGTTAATATGATTATAAGGCAAAATGTTTAATTTTTTATTAATTTAATGTTGAGCGCTAATGGTTGCACGATAACAGCGATTGCCTAATAGTTAGTTTTTTAGAAGAGGAGTGCTGTGCTGTTAGTATTATTCGTTTTGCGTTATCGTGATGCTTGAACGCTATTGGTGTAATTGTTATTCCTCCGACGTACTTAGGAAGCGCTTGCAGAATATCGTACAATCTTTCAGGCAAGTGAATAATAGTAAATACGCCTTTCGGTTTTAGATGTTTTATGCAAAAAGTTATCCACGTACTCAGTTGTACATCTTCGTGCTTGGCTTGTCCCTTGCTTAACGATACACGTCCTTCATGTTTTTTGAAAAACGGTGGATTTGTTATAACATAATCAAAACGTTCGCCAAGAAACGCTGTTTTCGAAATATCTGCACAAACCACATTGGCGACTATGTTGTTTCCCGTATAATTCCGTTTGGCTAATTCCACAGCATCTCTACTTACATCTATAGCTGTAACTCGAACGTTTTTTCTATTAAACGCGGCATAAATAGACGCCGTACCTACACCACACCCCACATCAAGAAGACTCGTACCGTCCCTACAGTCAAGACTTCCAGAGAGTAAGATAGAATCAACAGAAGCTCGAAAACCGCTAACTAACTGATGTACCACAGGTGCGACGTGCGATGTACTACTATCCATTGATTAATTTTGAAAAAACAACAACACAGATTAATGCAAGCACGGCGGAGATATAACGCACATTTTTCCTTACACTTTTCAAGAATACTATAAAAAAATTTGTTCTTGATGTATTAAGATCTACCTGCTTATCCTCTGAGAGAGGATGAGGCAAGTTTTTTAGCAACAACGATATCATCTCATCCGCATCAAAACCTAATAACTCTGAATAACACCTAACAAATCCTACTGCGTATACTCTTTGCGGCAAGGCGGCAAAATCATCGTTCTCCAACGCCTCTATATACACATTCAGTATCTTTGTTGTGTTTGATACGTCCTGGACCGACAGACCGAGAGATTCTCTGCGTTCCCTAAATTTTATACCGAAACAACTGTCCACAAAAGCTCCTTGGATGCAAACCTAGCATAGATACAGTATCGTACAAAGGAAACAATATGTCAATACAAATATATTCGCCGTTAAATATAAATTTTAACCTGCTAAACGTTAATTAAAAATATGGTCTAACGTTTTTACAAGAACTCCATTCATTGCGTGTCCTGGTCGCACTCCAATAAACTTACCTTGAATTTCAGCTCCAATTACAGATAAATCTCCGATTACGTCTAAAATTTTATGCGTAATATACTCGTTTGGTGATCTAAGACCTCCTTCATTTAAGCACACACCTTTATCAAAAATAACGGTGTTATCTAACGAAGCACCTAATGCTAATCTGCGCGATCTGATAGCTTCGACGTCTTCTAAAAAACCGAATGTTCTAGAATAAGCTATTTCTTTTTTAAAATTTTCAGGCGAGTGAGTGTATGTATAGTGTGCGTATGGTAAACCTCTATCTGAATAATCACACGTAACCTCAATAACGAATTTATCATTTGGTATGAGTTTGACTGATCTATTACCATCTTCATATTCTATTTCGCGATCTATTTTAATTAAGCGTTTCTCTTTATCTTGCTCTATAGTGTCAACAAATAAATCGACCATTTTTGCTGCGCTGCCGTCTAGTATTGGGATTTCATCTGCGTCGATACTGATTGCAGCATTATCAATTTGCATCGCATACATTGTCGCTAGTAAATGCTCTACAGTTCGAACTTTAGCTCCATTGTCATTGACAATCGTTGTGCACAAAGGCGAACTAACTGTGTATCTAGGATGCACAAATATCTCTTCGTCGATGTCTGTTCTTAGGATTGATATTCCTGTATCTACTGGCGACGGTCTTATATTTACAGACACCAATTTTCCTGTGTGAACACCTATTCCGCGAAAAGAAACAGAATTCCTTAGAGTTCTCTGCTGTCTCACAAAATCACCGCTTAGCAAAAATTTTCTAAGAAATGTATATCAAAATCACAATTTTTTACTGATATATCATCTACAAGACGCTGGTGTAGTGGAATCAGTGTTTCGACCCCATCTATGACATATTCATTCAATGCTCTCCGCAATCTAGCTAAACAGTGTTCCCTATCATCACCGTAAACTATGAGCTTGGCTATCAAACTATCATAAAAAGGTGATATTTTATACCCACTATATAAAGCACTATCTACCCTAACACCAGGTCCTCCAGGACAATGATATTGCGTAACAACTCCGCACGACGGTATAAACGTATCAGGATTTTCTGCGTTAATACGACATTCTATTGCATGTCCTCGAAACTTAATATCTTTCTGTTTAAATTTTAATTTTTCTCCTCCGGCTACTAATATTTGTTCTCTGATCAAATCTATATTTGTTACAAACTCTGATACCGGATGTTCGACCTGAATCCTTGTGTTCATCTCTATGAAATATAGACTATCCTCTTCATATAAAAACTCCAGGGTTCCAACGCCTGAATATCCTATATCTGATATCATATCAGTAATACGTTTGCCGAAATCATTACGAAATTCATCGCTTATTACTGAGCTTAGAGCCTCTTCCCATATTTTTTGGTTACGTCTTTGCATAGAGCAATCACGCTCTCCAAGATGAACAGCGTTTCCAAAAGAATCAGCTAAAATTTGAAATTCTATATGTTTCGGGTGAGCTAGATACTTTTCTACATATACTTGATCATTCCCAAATGATATTCCAGCTTCTCTACGAGCCGTATGGTACGCTTCATCTAATTCTTCTTCCGAAAACGCTATCTTCATGCCGCGACCGCCGCCACCGCCTGCCGCTTTCACAATGACTGGATAACCGATTTCTCCAGCAATGCTCTTAGCCTTTTCGTACGATGATAGAGAACCATCTGAGCCTGGTACTGTAGGGATATTAAACTTTGCCGCTGTTTTTTTTGCTGTAATTTTATCGCCCATCAACGCTATGTGCTCAGATTTCGGGCCTATAAACGTCATTCCGTGCTCTTCGACCATATAAGCGAATGTCGCGTTTTCGCTCAAAAAGCCAAAACCTGGGTGTATTGCATCCGCTCCAGTTATACAAGCCGCAGAAATAATAGCTGGAACGTTTAAATAACTTTCTCTTGGTGAAGACGGTCCTATGCAAACACTTTCATCTGCAAGACGAACATGCATAGCTTCTTCGTCTGCTGTTGAATGAACTGCTACTGTCGAAATTCCTAGATCTTTGCAAGCGCGAACGATCCTTAACGCAATCTCTCCTCTGTTTGCTATCAATACTTTTTTTATCATACGCGGTCTCGCGTTTATTCTATGATCATAACGGGCTCGCCGTATTCAACAGGCTGAGCATCTTTAACTAGAATGTGTTTTACAACGCCGCGTTTAGGCGCTTTTATCATGTTCATAACTTTCATCGCTTCAATTATAAACAATGTTTGCCCTTCTTCAACTGTATCTCCAACTTGCACATATGCTGGCGCGTTTGGACCTGGGGACATATATACGGTACCAACCATCTGTGCCAAGACCGCTCCTGGATGTTTGGAAAAATCTACCTCTTTTTGCTCTTCTTGTTCTACCTTCCGTGGTTCTGACTGTATATTGGCCGAACTTACTGGCGCTACTATCTGTGGAGTTGATCTAACAACTCGTATGCGTAAAGAATCAACCTGATACTCTATCTCAGACAAATCTGTCTCGCGAAGAAGCTCTGCTAAAGAGCGGACAGATTCAGAACAAATTTTTAGTTGAGAACTCAATATTCCATTCCTTAAAAATAGCAAAATGGTGGGCACAGCAGGGATCGAACCTGCGACCACCACGATGTCAACGTGGTGCTCTACCGCTGAGCTATATGCCC
>CAZMHS010000006.1:0-47577 GCA_964566185.1 uncultured Alphaproteobacteria bacterium | reverse complement strand
ATTATTAACTGGATTTTCGTTAGCTTTATTGCAGCAAAGCAATTTCAAATCTGAAGATGTAGAACTTATTAAAAATAACCTAAAAATTTGCGTACCTGCCTTATTGAAAGCATATTCATCAAAAAAATAGACTATCGAAAATAAGATAATAGAGGATTGAATAAATGAAAAAAGCTACAATCATAATATCGTTAGTAATTTTAATCTGCCTGTCATGGTACTATCTTACAAAACCGAAAGAAAATACAGACGAATTAACTCTTTATGGAAATATTGAAATTCGACAAGTAACTTTGAGCTTTCAAGTTCCTGGAAAAATTTTAACAATGACCAAAGAAGAAGGAGATTCTGTAAAAAAAGGCGAAATCATAGCCGAAATTGATGACAGCGATTACAAAAGTTCATTGGACAAGGCATCTGCGCTTGTAAAACAAACAGCAGCTATCAACAAAGATGCTAATTCAAAATATACAAAAAATGCTCCTCTCTGTAAGCAAAATGTTTTGGCTCAGCAAAATTTTGATACTTTACTTAGAGATAAAGACAAAGCTGAAGCTGACTATCAAGCAGCTGTTGCATCTGAAAAACTAGCTGAAAATCAGCTGAAATATACAAAAATTTATGCCCCTAATGACGGAATTGTCACAACTCGAATTCAGGAGCCAGGAGCATTTGTTGCTGCCGGGCAGGGAATTTATACAATTTGCAAGAATAAACCGATGTGGGTACGTGCGTATGTCAATGAACCGAATTTGGGGAACATAAAATACGGTATGAAAGTGAAAATTTTTACAGATACATTTGATCCAAAAACTCAAAAGTTACGAGAATACGAAGGACAAATCGGATATATTTCACCTGTTGCCGAATTTACGCCGAAGACGGTGCAATCAACAGATCAGCGAGCGAATTTGGTCTATAAAATCCGCGTATATATTGATAACGTCGATGATTTCCTACGTCAAGGAATGCCAACAACGATAAAGATTGATCTGAAATCATTGTAAAGCAAAGCGGCAAAGTACAATGAATACCGTTGAAATTTTCAACCTCACAAAAAAATTTTCGAACACGATTGCAATCGATAATTTATCACTGAATATTGAAAGCGGGAAAATCACCGGATTAATTGGCGCTGATGGTTCAGGCAAAACAACGTTAATAAGATTGATTATAGGAATGCTCGTAGCAGAATCTGGAAAAATTTCAATAAACGGTTTAGATCCGATAACGAATAGAACCGAACTCAATAAACAAATTGGCTATATGCCTCAAAAGTTCGGATTATATGAAGATCTCACCGTCATTGAAAATCTGCGGTTATATGCAGATTTAAAAAATATTCCGCATGACTTCGAAAAGTTGTTAGAATTCACAAACCTGAGAAGATTTCAAGAAAGATTAGCAGGTGCGTTATCCGGCGGAATGAAACAAAAGCTTGGATTAGCTTGCGTTTTGCTCGGTTCTCCGGAATTTTTATTGCTTGACGAGCCATCAGTCGGTGTTGATCCGATATCTCGACGTGATTTGATGCAAACGGTACGAGACTTGATTTCTCCGACAACAACCGTTCTATGGTCAACAGCGTACCTTGATGAAGCTCATAGCTTTGATACAGCTGTTGTCCTGGATAAGGGAAAGGTTATTTATCATGGGAAACCAACGGATTTAGCCAAAACTTCAGATGATTTTGAAAATAAAGTTATCGAATTAATGGGTGGATATAAAAAAACAAAATCTCGCATTGCCGAAAACTATATTTATAGTCACTCTGATGATGTTGAATATACAGTTGTTGCTGATAATTTGGAAAAAAGATACGGTGATTTTTTTGCTGTTAGAAACAATTCATTCAACATAAAAAAAGGAGAGATTTTCGGATTGCTCGGACCGAATGGAGCTGGGAAGTCGACATCTTTCAAAATGATGTGCGGATTGTTGAAGCCGACTTCTGGAACAGCAAAAATCATGGGCATCGATATAAAAAAAAATCCTGAAAAAGCAAGAGCAAATCTCGGATATATGGCACAAAAATTTTCTTTATATGAATCAATTACGCTTGAACAGAATTTAAATTTTTTTGCACGAATCTACGAAATATCAAAAGAAGACGTAAAACGTCGCATCGACAAAATTATTGAAATTTTTGATTTCGAAAAAATAAAAGAACAGAAGACTAGAGATTTACCTCTTGGCTTTAAACAAAAATTATCAATGGCGTGTGCGTTAATTCACAATCCACCGATCTTATTTCTTGACGAGCCAACATCTGGAGTCGATGTTCTAACTCGCCGCGATTTCTGGAACCATATAACATCATTAGCTAAAAAAGGTGTCACCGTTATGGTTACGACTCATTTCATGGATGAAGCGGAATATTGTGACAGAATAAGTTTATTTTACAAAGGAGAAGCGATCGCTATCGGTACACCGAATGAGTTGAAGAAAAGCGTAAATGCTCGAAATATGGAAGAAGCTTTCACAAACTTAATAATGGAGTCGGATAAAAAATGAAAATTTTATTAGCACTTGTTAAAAAAGAATTCTTACAAATCATTCGTGATCCGAGCAGTATCGTCATTTCATTTATTCTTCCTTTTATTTCAATACTTATTTTTATGTATGGTGTTAATATGGATGCTGTACGTGTTAACATCGGAATAAAAAATGACGATAACTCCATTGAAACAGCTCAGTTAGTAACATCTTTCAATCGTAGCAATTACATAGATTCAATTATTTCTGATGATGTGAAAGATTTGCAGCAAAAAATCGTTCGTTCGAAAATAAAAGGCATGATTTTGATTCCAAATGATTTTTCTAAAAAACTAGAAGCAAAACAATCAGCTGATTTAATGGTCATTACTGATGGTTCTGAAGTAAACACTGCCAACTATTTACAAAACTATGTTTTACAAATCAGTAATCAGTGGCTTGCGACAAGTAAATATACGTCATCAATTCGTACGCAGTTGATAAATCCTGTTGTGCGTACGTGGTATAACCAAGATGCAAACGGATATTTTTTTGTCCTACCTGGATCTATCGCAATCACCATGACAATGATCGGAATTTTGCTGACAGCATTAGTCGTTGCTCGTGAGTGGGAGCGCGGAACTATGGAATCGCTACTCAGCACTCAAGTTTCAAAAATACATATTGTTATCGGAAAATACATCCCTTATTTTTGTCTTGGAATGTTAGCAACTATTTTTAATTTGGTTCTCTGCATTGCAGTTTTTCAAGTACCGTTTTACGGGAATTACTTAGTACTTTTATTTGTTAGCTCTCTGTTTTTATTTACGTGCTTGGGAATTGGCCTTCTTATATCAACAAAGCTAAAAAATCAGTTTTTAGCCAGTCAAGCTTCGCTTGGAATCGGCTTTCTACCTGCTTTGCTTTTATCAGGATTGATTTTCCCTATAAACTCGATGCCTGAAGCGTTACAGCATTTTACAAAATTACTTCCACCTCGTCACTATATCACATTTATTGAAAGCGAATTTATGGCAGGAACAGTTTGGCTTGTTGTTTTTCGCTGCTCAGGACTTCTTATAATTTTAGGAACGTTATTATTTATCGCCGTTTATAAAAATACGGATATGAGGTTTTCAAATGGTTAAAAGTATACATAAGATCCTCGCTCTTATAAAAAAAGAATTCATAATTATTTGGAACGATCCAAAAAGTCGCGGAATAATTTTAGCAATGCCTATTATACAACTGATCATCTTTGCTTATGCTGTTACGATGGAAATAAAAAACATCGACGTTGTTATTGTTGATCAGGATAATTCTCTGCAATCTCGTGAATTGATTTCAAAATTCGAAAACTCACCGCAATTTCGCAAAATATATCGAGCAAATAATATTCAAAAAATGCAAGAAAAACTTGATCAACAAGATGTATCTATGGGTTTGTACATCAACAACGATTTTTCAACTAATGTAACTTCGCAAACTCAAGCAGATGTCTTTGTAATAACCGACGGACGCCAAACAAATTCAGCCGCTATTATTGCAGGATATGCGTCCCAAATCATTATGTCTTACGCCAAAGAAATTTCATCAAAAAGCGGAACAGAAATTAATGTCATTACCAGAAATTGGTACAATCCGAATTTAGAATATCGTTGGTTTGTGCTCACAGTTATTGTCGCAATGCTCGCTGTAACAATGACCATTTTGCTTACATCTTTATCAATTGCTCGTGAACGAGAAATGGGGACATTCGATCAACTGATTGTAAGTCCTCTTTCATCGTTCAACATCTTAATCGGAAAAACTATACCTCAGCTCGTAATCTCCATGATTTTGCTTTGTCTAATGAGCATAATCGTAACACAATTCTTTGATGTACCATTTAACAGCTCGACAACATTATTTCTTGCATCAATGCTTATATCACTTCTTTCGATTGTCGGCGTCGGTCTTTTTATCTCTTCAATAAGCAATACGCAACAACAGGCTGTTCTTGGATGTATGACTTTTATGATGCCAGCAATGCTTCTTTCTGGCTTTGTCTCTCCCGTCGAAGATATGCCTACGCTTTTACAATATTTTACTTATTTAAATCCTATGCGATTTTTTATAAATCTTACGCGTGGAATCTTCTTGAAAGGCATGAATGCCTCGGACGTATCAACAAATTTGCTCCCTCTAATTGGTATAGCTATCATTACACTTTCAATAGCAAGCTGGACATTTAAACATAAACATGGATAACGTTAGCCAACAATAATTCGATCGTATTTCCCGTTTTGCGCATATCGTACTTACATATATGCTAATATTTCTTTTCAAAATTAGCCTATTGTTTATTTCATTTACAAAATATTTACAATATTCATGTACAATATAAGTATGAATTAACATGAGGACAAAGATACAAAAAATATTATATATATTTTCATTAATTGTCGGCATATTGCTTAATGCATCTGCTGACGTATATAAGTTGAAAGTAACAGATAAAGAACAAAAAATTAGAGAGGAAAATATTAACCTACGAAAACAACCTAATTTTTGGGTTACGGATGGAATACCTAATATTATTTCCACGTATATAGGTACGAACGCTATGAAGTTCGTAGCAATTGATAAAAACACTGGATCAATAGTAAATGACTGGATAGATTCTGGTAAAATAGACGATCAGAAATACCGGAATCCTAGAAAAATCTACTTTAAGAAAGGTTCAGGAGAAGTTGTAATATACTTAAAAGAAATTACAAATCCAGAAGACAGACGCGCTGTTGCCAAACAACAATTCGAGAATATTCTTAAATGCGGATTACTGAACAAAAACAAGAGCACGTTTAACGATAAAATATTTGCTCAACAATTTAACGGACAAAACTGGCAAATGCCAGGAATCGCTGTAAAAGTAGCGCACAATAGAAATGAGAATGCTGTGATGTGCAGTATGAAAATATCTAGACCATCTGATTGCAATGCGAACGACTTTTTCCAAGAAAAAGATTGGGAAAATCTTTTTAGCAAAACTCCGCCAACCAAAGCATTCGGCAATTACGAACACACCGAACGACAATTAATGTTTAGCATGCTGCATAAAAGCATAAACTTAACAAAAACCAATAACAACAAGCTACGATTCAGTAACCAACAAAAAACTAAACGTACACCAGTTGTACCTAGCGAAAACGACTCGTTTTTTGTTTGGACTAAAGGTAACCCGTGCATAAGTATAGATGATCTAGTCGACAATGGAGGTTACTGTTGCGCTGTTTGGTATAAACACATAATAAAGGATCTCCTCAAAGGTGCCAAGATGCATTTGTACTACGGAGAGAAATCCGGCGTGTCAAAAGATATCCAGGTACGTTTGTGTGGACGCGCTAAAAATAACAAATCAAATTGTTATCCAAACCATAAGAATTTTGAGCGCATCGCTGGACTAGTAGATATATTTTCTGTTGATTCTATGGACGCCACTAAAGAAGACTCGGAAGCTTTTTATGCAGTATTGCAAAAATATAACCATTCAGAGAATGCAAAGATTCCGTTCGACATTATAGATTACAACATGTTTTATTTGAAAAATATAATAAACACAGACTATCTTTGCTGCTGTATTATCGGGCAAAACGCCCACTGCATCTCTACCACCCATGATGACCCTATAAAGATCTTAAACACATGGATGGGGAATGGTAGTAATATTGAATACCGACAATGGTAAAAAAATGCTGGGCTAATATTTGTATCCATTTTTCTAGCCCAGCATCATCTTCCGTTCAGCAAGCAATGTCGCTTACAACGAATGCGCTTTTTTTCATCTATCCATATCTGACCTTTCTATTCATCCTTATTCTCTATTGTAATACGTACATCACTTAAGAAATCACAAAGTCCAACGTAGTATAACACATCTCTTTTGCAGTTTATCGGATGACAATTTCTGAACGTTAATGACGCCGCATTTGTGCAAAATATTCCTTTTGATAAGTCGCATCCATCAAATGTTACATTTATAGCGCAATCGAGCTCAGCTGCGTATTTTTTTAAATCTTCGTGCGACATATTTCGACACACCAGAGTATTCGAGCTTTTGTTGTACTCGAATGCAGGCTTCTCGCTAAGTCCGTTTCCTGATGAATTCATTCCAGACACGCTACTCATTCCAACTAAAAATCCAGCAAAAATCAATACCTTGTTCATAAATTCCTCCAAATACTAATACACATTGCCAGCATAGCACTAAACGCAACGAAAAGAAATATTTTTCTGAATCGCTTTTTCATCTAAAGATTTAGACTAAATCAAAAACGCACAATGAGCTAACTTTTTTACAAGTTTTATCGATTTTTAGCTAACAAGATTAATGCAAAACTAAGGAAGACTATCATTTGTAGAATTCCGTAAGACGAATGGTTTATTCTAGACGGCTAGATAGTTCTAGCAAATCAATCTGCAGCGGATTTTTAACCAAAAATTTATGCATTAACAGATGCTCTCAGAAATCATATAGAATCTATCGTAACGTCTGGGAATGAGCATGATATCAACAGAGTTTTTGCTAACAGAACCTAACTCTTTTTAGATTTTCTTTCTTTTACACGCGAATCAATATAATTAAAGACTTTTTTTGCAGTCGGGTCCATAATCTTTTCAACTCCTCCCAAACGTTGCACTTTTTCCAGAAGCTTATTAATCAAATCAGGAATATCATCTTCCATTTCACCCAAAATATTGAAATAAACATTACTATCAACCGATTCATTTAATCTTTTAGCAATTTCCGATAGATAATATTCTACCACTTCAATATTATCGCAACAATCGAAGACAATTGAATTTATTAAACTCCAGACATTTAATTCGTTATCATTATATGAAACTGTCAACCAAAATGTATCTGTCCCAGTCGTCTTTCCATTATGTGCTACTGCTATGTCTCGTAACTTTCTCGAAAAATTCATAATTCTTGTAGAGATATGTAGTAGAAGCTCTTTCGTTGAATCATCTTGTTTCTCAACAAACAGCCTTCTTGCTGCCCACCTTAAGGAATTGCTAAAAACAAAACAAGCGTCCCTGATTCCGATTTCATCGGAAATATTACTCAGATTAACCTTCTCTATCGCGCGCAACCGAGGTAGCCATAAATTTTTTAAATCTTCTTTTGTGACTTCATTTAAATCGTGTAAGCTATCGGATAAGCTGTAGACACGATCGATTATTCTGTCAATATTCACTTCATACCGTTCACACGAGACAAGCATAAATACCGACAAAACCAAAACTGATTTTAAAAACGTTTTATTCATACTTCAACAGTAATATTCCTAAAAATCCTTTTCATTACATAGCCTCACTAGATAAGACGTAATAATGCTACCAAATGTATATTGATTTTTAGTTAACGAGACTGATAATAGAGATTCGGACGCCAGTATCATCTGTAGAATGCCGCAATTTTGAGAACATTTTTATGTTTGGAAGACTTATTCCAATAATCCGTTGCAAAATTCTCTTACATACTTTCGCAATACTTCTTTCTGGATGGCTGGAATACAATATGGTCATTCGCGTTATTAACCATGCTCACATGATATGGATTAGCAAGAGTAGTTGTTTTGGATCAGTAAATGTTAAGAAGCACTTGACCTTTTGGCTGTTTTTTAATACAATGGCGCGTTTTGATGGCTTTTGAGGTAAAGTATGATGATAAGGAAGATGATCATTGTTTTTTGCATGTATGGATCTATGTCTGTGAGCGGAATGGATAAATGTTTTAATAATGTGAAAAGTGATCCTAGTAATAGAGAAAAGTTAGCTCAATTGGTCGCACTGTGTGTTCAAAAGGACGGTGAAGCAGTTGCACATTCAGTCTGGGAAATGTTTACAGAAACGGAACCTACCACTGATGACATATGCTGGAGGCAAATCGGTAGCATGTTGCACGCTATCGTTTTTGACTGGGATAGAGCAGGCTACTATGGTGTAGGAGATTATAAGTATTATGTTGATGGTGCTTACTCAGGAAGATTCGGTCCGTTTAGCCTAGAATGTTTCAAGTTCGATGATTCTTTTAGTACTGACGAGTCTCTTAGTACATCTCAGACGTATAGCGAGGAATAATTGATTAAAAGATTTTGTAACACAATATTTAAAATATGCTATCGTTTAGATAGGAACGCATGTACGACTGTTTGTCGTACATTTGTGTTTGTACAATAATTTTATTGTTGCAATGGGGTTATTTTGATTATTTCTGCGTGACCGTCTTTTTCTGCCCCTACGACGATCGTTCGGTGAGCGTGTGGGTCATTTATTTCGATAATTTTATTTACCCATTGAGGCATTTCTTGTGTTTTGTTTTTGATCTTCACATCAAATCTTTTTGAGCTGGTCTCAGAAAGAGCAGATAGTTTATTCATAGCATTTTCTATCAGTGATGCGTTTCTGTCAGTACCTGTTTTTATATTTTTATCATTGCTATTGTGAAATGCAATCGTGTGTAAGATATTTGCAATGCAATCAATCTGACCTATAGAAACCCAAAGCTCACTGATTTTCTTTATAAGGAGAGTGTTTTTACAAAGAGTACAACCATCCTCCTTCCCAATAATCGCAAATAATGCCTCAATAAGACACGATTTCCACGATATATGTTTAACAAAGTCCGTTAATCCAGCCTCTGACTCATCCAGTTTTAAGCCTGTAGCTTCTTTTAAATCGTGTTGCCGATTTGTAAAACACTCATCAGATGGATTATAATATTTCCTTAGTTCTTTAGGCAACCGCTCTATATGAAACATATTTCGTCGCTTGTCGTCAGGATCCTGTATTGCTATATTAATTAAGTGCCTATACAGTGTTTCGACACAATCTCCTTCGTTTTTGCCATCGTTCATAGCTACGATAGCAGATACAGGACGTACCGTATATTCTCTGCATTGTTTTCTATATTTTGCGGTATTGTAGGCTCTATTTCACATTGCTTTAAAGCTTTAATTAATATACTCTTATCATCTATGATATCCAAAACAAAAATTACTTTAGCTAATAACACATCTATTGGCAGATGAGCCACAATCTTGTCATGAAAACAACTATTTACTTCTGTAAAATTGCTATAATCCGTTTTTACTTTGCCTTGGGATGTTATCTGATGTGTCTGTCGCTTGAGAAAGTCAGCAATGATGCGACACCACGTCGCTGGTGGGGAGAGAAGGATTCGAACCTTCGTAGACTTCCGTCGGCAGATTTACAGTCTGCTGCCATTGACCGCTCGGCCATCTCCCCAAGAGACCATTAATAATAACATACTAATTTAATTAACACAATAGCGTTTTGCGCAAACTGATTTAAGCATAGCTAGTAGAGAAGATAAAATAGTTTGCTCTATACATTGCAACCAAGAAAATTTAGTGATAGCATCTTTAGGTATGAACCGTGATATTTTAGTAGCAGCACACAGAGGAAGTTTTGGCGGTAGCGTCATTCAAAACACTGTACTCGCGTTTGAAACTGCCTTAAGTAATGGAGCTGATATTATAGAAGTAGATGTTGCTAAATCTTTAGATGGGAAATTTTTTGCATTTCATACAGAGCAAGAACTTATACTTGGGCTTCCTAAAAATATTGAAGAAATGACAGCCAATGAAATTTCTAGTGTTAATTTAATAAACTCAATCGGAGGACGAACAGGACAAAGGTTAAACACTCTTGATGAAATTTTAGAAACATTTCGTGGACGTTGTTTAATAAACATCGATCGGTCATGGATGTATGGTCAGACGTTTATTGATTATATTTTGGCATGGATCCTGTATAATGGCATGAAAGACCAAATCTTAATAAAGACACCTGTTAATCGTACATACTTGCAACATCTAACTCCGAGCATATTATATATGCCAATTATAAAAGACGCTGCTGAGTGGGGGATAATCAAGGAATACAATCTACGCATCTATGCAGCGGAGCTGGTTTTTAGACACGAAACCGCCAATGTCATTAGCGATAAATTTATGAATTTTCTTGAAAAACAAAATATAAAAAAATGGGTAAATGCGATAAAAATAAACGACACAGACATTCTAGCTGCTGGGCATGATGATAATATATCGATCTCAAGTCCTAATGACGGTTGGGGATGGCTAATAAAAAAAGGTTTTAATATAATACAAACTGATTGGCCTCATATGTTAAAAACTTATTTGAAAGTAAACAATTACGCTACTGACGTCTAATTTAATCTTCTTTTTTATACTATATAACAAAACGACGCATATTTCGCTTGATGTTAGAATCGTTATACTGAAAACTTTTTGCACTACCGTCTTCAAATAGAACTCATGACAGAATACGTCAAACGACAAATTTGATCAAACTTATTTTATTATTTTACCCCTAGAGCACAAGGCCAACACTAGAAACGATCTCTTTTACGTTTCAAAACATAGTTATTATCTTCAGAAAATACGCGTATGACTTCATACGCGCATACTCTTTTTATTTACGGTCAATCATATCAGCTTTCGTAGTCTGTATGATGAACGATTCATTTTGTCCTTTAACAAATTTATTGTTTTTCACGTATGTGTTGAGATATAACCTCTCTCTATTAACGTGAATACCTGGTTTATGTCTCATCTTTATATTGTGATCTATGCGGAAATCACCGTACTTGCACTGGTACTTAACTTTTGCCCCATGAGCTCTATACTCACCGCAGCCATTATACAATCTGGAATCCATGGTAATCTTCAACCCTTTAATAGATGCAGGCTTGTAGTCAATTTTGTTATAGAGTGCCCGATCATCATCATAGTCATATGATGAAGTCAAAGAAATCTGATCACCAACAGGGATATCAAGTCCAAGATAAAATCTCCTCTGTAGATCAATTTTCTTCAATATATCTTTATTGACGTATTCCCTTCCGTCATTATCAAAAGTTATACCAATACCTGAAACGAATTTATACTTATCCTTTATCCTCCAAGTTAACGATATATCATATGATGATCTAGAATAATGGTCTAACCAACTTTGTTTATATAAGAACGACCACCCAACATTTTCTGCAATTTTAAATGGAACATACTTAACGGACAAACTTTTCTTGGTGCTCTCGCCGAAAGGAGAAACATAATCAGAATCGCCATTAAGCCTAAACAGAGAATAAATCTTTTCATAAATATCGTTCTTGTTTGCGGTTGCCCCGAGATCTATATAACCTTTCCCGACGATATTGAAGCACACAGTTAGCTGTCCGACAGGAAGTACAGGCGTTTTATAAAACAACTGCGCAGACATCGCATTTCGCCTATGAATATCATTCGCAAAGCTTGCGCCAATAGACTGGAACAAAAGCCCGTATTTAGTAGCGTATGAATAGCCAGTTTCAGCTTTTATTCCACCACTAAACGCTTGCGTATTGAAATTTAATGTTATGTCTTTTGTGTAACCGTAACGATAAACACCACTTCCGACAACTGTGGTAGAGTATTTACGTAAATACGGATCTAATGGGTCGAATTTTTGCGGCACAAAAAGTCTCACCTCAAACTCATCTTCTCCGTCAGGTAGCGGATTTTTATCTGCATGTCCATCAACCTTATATTCGTACTTATGTTGGAAATCATCCGTTATTATTATTGAAATATTGTGTAGATTTACCTCAGGCGCCAAGTCAGCAAGAGAATAATCACCTGGAGATAATACAGTACCTTGGATTGTACATCCATCTTGGCATATTTCAACCAATGATGGCCTTAAAATTGTAATTGTACTTTGGCTATTTAATACCGCCTCGCCTCTTTTATTAAACATTCCAGACGAACGTACGAAAGATACACCCGCTCCAGATTGTCCTTGCATATTGCCGAATGTTACCAATCCTGGAGAATCACCAACTATAACTTTAAAATTCCTCGGTTCGTTCTCATATGTTACGCGCGTAAATGAGCGATAAAGACGAGCTTTTTCACTTGTGTTATCTTTAAATTTTTCTAATGCAGGTGTGTCATAATTCGTATTTTTCTTCTTATCCTTGTTATAACCGCTATTTTTCGTATAAGCACCTTGGCTTTTTAACGCATTCAATAAATCACCTCTTGCTGGAGCAACAGACTGCGACGTTTTACCAAAAGTTACATCAGTTTCAAAAATTAGATTACGAATTAACATCTTAGGCGTTAATCTTAAATTCGTTGTATTTTTATGCCCTAAAAATTCCTCATTCTCTCTAACATGATAACCAGATAACCTAAACTGATATGCAAAATCAGAATTATCTTCTGATGCATCTAACGAATCTCTGTTACCAGCGTAGCTAGTTAAAGCATGATCAACACTCATCGCCGTTGAATCACAATACGCCTGATAAACTGCGAACACAGCAACACCACACAACAGCTTTTTTTTCACGATATACAACTCCTACAAAAAACAAATTAATGCAATTATACATAAAAATCATTGATTTACAAACAGGATACGTAAAACAATGTCATGAATACTCTCAGTCTGTTGACAATAAATTTCGTTAGCTTTATATTGATGTAAATTTACTCAGAACTATTATGCGAATATTTGTGTTTTTCCTTTGCATTACTTGTACAACGAAAATATTTCAATGTAACGCTTATGAAAATTTTATAAAAAAAATGTATGAAAAAAGAAAGATTTCAATAACCAATGCGCAAATTTCACAATTTAATGAACAGTATTCTAAACAGCAAGAAATTAGATTAGAAGACGACTTCAAATCTATTTTAAAAGGAATCGCCGGATCTTTACTGGAATATCAAGAATTAGAAAAAAACGACAAAACGCTATATGATTATACACCTTACCTTGTAATGATAAATGCTTGGAGGCGATTATATTCAATATTCATAACGTCAAAGGAGCGTGTGCATAACACTGAGCAACGCATTCGAGCATTTGAGATAATTTCACTAAAGGTCGATTTATTCTTTGCTAATGATATATGCACATCTTCGATTGTACGACACGGATGTACCAATACGTACATATCTTATATAAAAAACAACACAAATATGTCAAAGGAAAATATTATTAATATAAAAAACAGAATCGGAGTATATGTATTCTTAATCAATCAAAATAAAATAGGAAATGAAGTAATTGCATCTAACATGACATTAGATGAAATTAACCGTTCATTGCTGAACTTACTCGATAACCATACGTTCCTTTCTATCTTTGGACCTATTATTAGCGATAACAACGGAGGTTTTTTCCGATTTATAGATAGGCTAGTGACTATTCATTGCAACTATAAAAAACACCAAGAATTTTAGCCTTAAAGACATCACCATTTGGCGTGCTGTTAATCAAACGCACGGACGCCGCGTTTTCTTTGCAATCGACAAAATTTTCAATATTCAAATACGCACTCAATCACGATTAAAAGCTTTTGCTCATTACGTGTAATTTCTCTACATTTTTGTGTATTTTTCCATAATGCGATCCAATTATCCTAACGTAACCTTTCCGCTACGATTTAAAAACACACTACCCAATATTTTCATACTAATTGTTTCCTTCGTTTTTGTTCTAACTTTATCTTATTTATAGTGTTATCGCACAATGCTACGATTTCATTTACCATTGACATCGTTGGTTTTATTATTAAATTATCATTTATTACAATATTCATCATATAAACATTTTTCATGTATTCGTTTAACTTTTCTATATTTGAAGCAAGAACAGTGTCCGTATCATGCTCAATCCTATCAGCTATATTTTCAGCAAATTCTCGTAAATGTTGTATCTGCTTATGAACCTCTTTTGCATCACTGAATGTTATATACATCATGTTCGTATACAAATCAGCTCCATCTTCAGGTCCTGGCTCATTATTAATCATGCTAGCATTCAAACTATTTTCACATATATCTATAATTGGCATGATAAAGTCTCTTTGGCGTTTACATAAATGTGTAAATATGTTGTGATGCACGATAAGTCGCATGTACGAAAATATTTTCGATGTTTTACTTGCAGCTTTTATGCTTTCTATATCGAAACCACTATTCCTGCTACCTGACATTGCTGATGCTAACCACGACAACGCATCGCAAATACCATTTATCTCTGATTGAGTATCTATCATCTCTATATACTTTTTATAAACCTCAGGCTCACTTAAATTTTCCAGAAACGATGCGAGGGTCCTATAAGCCAAAACATAGTCTGAAGCGATATCAGGCTCTGCATTTATGAGATCAAGAATCTCTTGGACGCAACCACGCATAACTTCTTTCGCCGAAGACTGGTCTTTTTGCATAAAAAAGGCTTTTGATAAAATGGTTCTTACGTTTTGTCCGAATATATCTTTTTTATTTTCTGATATTTGCGCTTCAGTGTTCTTTGTAACAATCGCATTAGATTGCTTGCTTTTATAATCGGAAACACTATTAGACGGATAGAATATATACAACACAACACCAGCAGCTATTGCTAGCACAACGTACAACACATGCATTATAGTACCTCAAGACATCATAATGAATAATTGTAATACATATTCATTAATATTATACTAACACCGAGGATTTTAGTATTCTGATTTCTTTTTCGTACCCAGCAATATCATTTGGTGTTTCTAATATAAACGGCAATCCGTTAAATGCGTTGTGCGTTACCAGTCCAACAATTCCGCTGATACCTATATGACCACTACCTATGCAAGCATGACGATCCTTATGTGATGCAAAAGGCATCATACTATCATTTAGATGTATAGCTTTTAGATATTGCAAACCAATTGTGTGCTCGAATGATGATACGACATCATCAAGTTTACTCTTTATATCATAGCCTGCAGCAAATATATGGCATGTATCCAAGCACACACCTATACACGATTTGTTACGTACTCCACCTATGATATCGCGCACTTCTTCAAAAGTTTTTCCTATTTCAGATCCCTTTCCTGACATTGTTTCGATAAGAAGTGTTGTTCCATCGCAATATGGCATAATTTCGTCAAGAGCGGAAATAACAAGTTCTATACCTTTCTCTGTCCCCTGTCCAACATGGCATCCAGGATGAATGTTGTAATAATTTCCGGGAAACTGATTAGCAAACATTATTTCTCGTAAAACAATATTTTTCGAATTATTCACTATATCTTCACTAGCTGAACATAAGTTAACAACATATGGCGCATGAACAATAATTGGAGCGAATTCGTATTCTCGAAGCTGCCGTCTAAACTCAGCTACGTTATGTTTTTTCAAACTTGCAAAACCTCTTGGATTTCCAGCAAACATTTGTAGCGTATTTGCACCAATTGCTTTTGCTTGATTGAGCATTGTTATCAAACCACTTGTGACTGAAAGATGACAACCTATATTTAGCATCACTCCCCCAAAAAACACGAAGATTTTGCGAAACATTGTGTTACAATAGCACTATTATATTCTTTAGGATGATAGAATGCAAAAGTTATATGGTTACGCGTTATGTCCATTTTCTAGAGCTGTGAGATTTTATTTCGCTGAACGAGGGATAGAGTTCGAACTAATAGACACAAACCCATGGGATGACTTAGAGCGTTTAAAAAATAATGATCTATGCATGGATATTCCCATTTTAGAAGATGTTGGTAGAGATAAATCGTTTGTTTCTGGCTTTTATCCAATTGTTCAATTTTTTGATGAAGGAAATCATATGAATCGGTTGGTCGGAGTCACGACAAAGGAACACTTGGAGGTTTTAAGAATCTGTGAGAAGTTTAACTCCCATTTTTATGCCGATGTATCTCGTCCAATCATATATGAAAAAGTAACAAAGAGATATTACAATAATCGCTCCCCTAATTCCACTTTAATTAGAGAATCTGTAGAAAAGATGAGGGAATATATGGGTTTCATAGGTTGGTTATTTGAACGTAGAAATTGGCTAGCAGGAGAAGAGTTTTCCTTGGCAGATATTGTCGCAGCATCACATCTGTCATGCTTAGACTATCTAGGTGTAATAAATTGGTCTGATTGTGTAAGAGCGAAAGATTGGTATATGAGGGTAAAATCACGCCCAGCATTTCGTGGATTACTATTTGATAAAGTAAGAGGAATTCCTCAATCAGAAAACTATGCAGAACTGGATTTTTAAGCGTGATAGAAGTCGAGCGTAAATTTCGAACAGATAGCGCTATGTTTACGCAATTGTTGAATTCAGCATCGTTTGTTCGAGATGTTGTCAACCATGATGTGTTGTACGATTCTGTAGATTTTTTTTTAATACGCAGTGGTATTATTTTGCGAGAGAGAAATGGCAAAATGGAATTGAAAATCAAACGTCATTTTAACGGACAATGTTCTGTTCACGACGAAATTAGTGGATTCAATGCCGTGTTTGATTATTTAAATATATCAAATATGTCTACGTATGTACCAATAGCTAAGTTCGTAACCAAACGAAAAAAATTGTTACTAGATGGATTTACGATAGATGTTGATCACGTAACAGCAAAAGAAGGTGAGTTTATCTATGACGTCATGGAGATCGAAAAAATCGTCGATGATCCTGATGACGTAGAATACGCTGACGAAGCTATTTCAAGTCTAGCCAAAAAATACCAATTGATACGAACGAACGGAAAGTTAGTAGAATATTTTGCTAGATATCATCAAAATGTTTGTTTTGGCAACAAGCCTGTTTAACCGCACCAACCAAATATAGTGACCCAGTAATGACTATCATCGACTTTTTATTTTTTGGAATTTTTTGCAACAACATTTTCCAGTCTGGATCCGCTTCTTCGCAGATTTTCGCCCACTGCCCATAATCCATCACTTTTCTGGTTTTTATCGGAGTTTCTGTTAAGAACAGATGTGAACCCCCTACATCACATAGTTTTTGTAAAATTGCATTAAAGTCTTTATCGTAAGCAATCCCGACGATGAAATAAATATCATCATACTCGTAATACTGCAACAATTCTAAAAGACTATCTATACCTTGAGAATTGTGGTCTCCAGACAACATTATGTCACGACAATCAATTTGCATACGCTCCATCCTGCCAGGCCAATTTACAGATTGTATTGTATCAATATGTACTTTCGGATCATACCCAAGCACATCCAAAGCTGTTAATGCTAATGAAGTATTTTCACACGCTCGTTTTCCAGGTAATGCTAATTCCGCTTTCCCGTATTTTGTCGTCATAAAAAACTTCGGAATAGAACTTTTTATACAATCGAGTTTAAAACTACAAGCCTCTATAAAGTTACAATTATAATTTTTTGATAGTGCTATTACTTTGTCTGAAAGGAATGGGGCGTGGATAACATTTTGTTTACTTTCACTTGAGTTATTTATAATTCCAAACTTATTAATAGCAATATCTTTAAGAGTAGAACCTAAATATTCTTCATGGTCAATTCCCAACTTAGTTATTATACATGTATCATGCGGTATCGCATTCGTTGCATCGTATGTTCCACCCAATCCAACCTCAAATATTGCGTAATCGACTTGATTTCGTATAAAAAAGTAATAACATGCCATGCACGTTAGGTATTCAAAATACGATAACCGAGTTGATATATTCTGAACATAATTAAATGCGTCAGAAAAATCTTGTTCTGATATATCAGAAAAAAATGTATTGTATCCGATTTTAATTCTTTCATTTATTTTAACTAAATGCGGCGATGTAAATAGCCCTACAGCATTGCCATAGGCAGATAAAAGATGTGCTAACGTCATAGATGTCGTACCTTTACCATTTGTACCTGAAACTACGACAATTTTTTTAGGCTCGAAATTAATTTGCATTTTATCAATAACATTCTTAACTTCTTCTAATCCGGATTTCATCACATTTTTTTCTTTAGATGGAATATCTGACTTGAAATATTTCTGTATTTCCGCGTAATTCATAATTTCTTAACTAAAACTTTAGTATTATACACTATAATCATCTTGTATGGCTGCATATTTTTGAGCATTTGTATGGAACAAGAAAATCGTATAATAGGAGTAACTCGAAAAGAAAAGTACAATGCAAATATTTTGGTTATAGATGATTCAGAAGATGATGTTAGGATTTTAAAAAATAGGCTTGTTAGTTACGGGTGGAATGCATTTACAACATCAACACTAGAAGACGCGACAGAAGTATTAAAATCAAATGATATAGACGTTATATGCTTGTTGTTTGAAATAGAAGAGTCAAAAGGGCTCGAATTTTTAGATATGCTAAAAAATACAGAAGAATATGCAAATATCCCTATTATTATCACATCTAGTACACGCGATGCAAGCCGTATCACAATGTGTATAGAACATGGAGCTGAAGAATATCTTCTAAAGCCTTTTAATCAGTCTGTTCTAAGAGCTAGGCTGATGAACGCTGTCGCCAAAAAACGCGCGCACGACTTAACAGTCGCGAGAATGCTAGAACTTCAAGAGAAAAACCGCCAAAGCATTGAAACAGAACGAATGAATTCGTTAACGCATATATCGAAAACATTATTTCAGGAGTTACAAGGACCACTAAATTTGGCAATTAATCTATCGGATATTAGTAACGAACTTTTTTTAGATATCAGCAATAAAATCCAGAGTAAAAACACAGATGACAGTATTGATAACATACGTTTATTAGGAGATAATGTATCAAAAATATCAGATAATTTAAAAAAAATAGATAAAACATTAAAATTTTTGATAGATCAATCTTCTACGTCAGACGCTACAATTTATAACGCTAATTTAAATTCTATTATTACTGAAATAGTAAAAACACTAATTGCTGATTATAAAAGTTCTTCTAAAACGCTAACTGCAAAGATCAAACTAAAATTAGACAATAAAATCCCAAAAAGTTTACCTCTAGCCGTAGAAGCCATAGGCAAGGCATTGTATAACTTGATGGAAAACTCACTGTGTTCCTTGCAACAAAAAGGCGATAATTTTGAAAAAACGATCAAGATAAGTACAAAGAATTACCCTGAATATGTAGAAATTGGCGTTTATGATAACGGAAACGGAGTAGACATAGGAATAACGAAAAAAATTTTTGAACCATTCTTCACAACTGATCAAACAAATACGCATATTGGGCTTGGTTTAACAGCTGTTAGTGAAGCAATAGTTCGAATTCACAATGGAACAGTACGCGTAAATTCTCAAGTAGGACAGTACGCAGAATTCGTACTAACCATTCCAAAATATACAAAAATATAATGGTATACTGACCATATTACAAATATGACTTTATTGTTTTCGCTGTTTTCTCAATTTTATTAAAAACATACCAGTATTTTGCGTAGGACACGATATTTTTGATATGAAATGAGAAAGTTCGTGTTTGCACATTGACATAAACATCTTTCGTAAAACCTTACTGTCACTCAAGTTACCTCCAGTAATAACAGCTAAATTCCTTTTATTATATTTGTATGACTTATTTAAGAACTCAAGTATCTCGATAGTTGCTTCTTTAGATGTATATCCATGCAAATCTAATGTCGCTTCAGCAATAAAATTACGTTTTTCATTTTTGCTAAATTGATCAACAATATGCGGTTTTTCACTATATTCAGATATAATTTCTGCATCATCCTGAATAATTTGACGAACACGTTTTCTAAAAATAATTTTTTTATTTTTACGCTCAAGCTTTTTTGTTAAACTTAAAAACTGTTCCCACTCGTTCATAACTTATTCGCAACAGACGTCTCAAGAAATCCATCAATATTACCATCCAAAACAGATTGAGCATTTCCGATTTCATAACCAGTCCGTAGATCTTTGACCATTTGATATGGTTGCAACACATAAGAACGAATCTGATTGCCCCAACCTATTTCACTTTTAGATGCTTCTAGAGATGCTTTTTCGTTTTCGCGTTTTCGTAATTCTAGCTCATATAAGCGTGCACGAAGCATATCATATGCTATAGCTCTATTTCTATGTTGAGAGCGATCTACCTGGCTCGATACAACGATTCCAGTAGGGATATGTGTAATACGAATAGCGCTTTCTGTTTTATTTACATGTTGTCCGCCAGCACCTGACGCTCTGAATGTATCGATCCTTAAATCTGCCTCTTTGATATCAATATTAATTTGATCATCAATAACAGGATAAACCCACACAGAAGCAAAACTCGTATGCCTTCGAGCATTAGAATCAAATGGTGAAATTCTTACTAACCGATGCACACCTGATTCCGCTTTAAGCCATCCATACGCTCTAAGGCCAGATATTTTTATTGTCGCAGATTTAACTCCAGCTTCCTCACCAGCTGTTTCTTCCAATAATTCAACACTATACTTATGCATTTCAGCCCAGCGGGAATACATCCTTATTAACATTTCAGCCCAATCTTGAGCTTCAGTTCCACCAGCTCCTGCGTGTACTTCTAGATATGCGTCGTTTTTATCGGCTTCGCCTGATAACAAACACTCAATTCTATATTTATTCACTCGAACATTTAATGCCGTTATTGCGTTTTCAGCTTCAGCAACTATCTCCTTATCATTTTCCGTTTCTCCAAGCTCTAGCAATACGAGACAATCATCTAATTCACGTCCTATACTGTTAAACCTAGTAATTTCAGCGTCAATGTTAGCGCGCTCCCGCATAACCATCGCCGCTTTGCTTTGATTAGCCCATATATCTTCATTTTTCACACATTCATCGAGTTCAAATAATTTTTTTTTAAGAGAATCTATGTCAAAGAAACCTCCGTAAAATGTCTGACGATTCCTTAATAGATTCTACAATTTTTGATATTTCTTCTTTCATTTATCTTCTCCTCAATATAATTCAATCAGTGGATTACTATGTTCACCAGTAATTTCCTTTATTGTACTATTCTCAAAACTATTTACAACAGACGGAGCGGAAATTACAATTTCATCAACCTGATCCTCTATTTTAAATGCTTCAAGAATCGCATTTTCATCATTCATTTTACACTTATTTCCTGTATTCTTATTAACATATTTAAAAGTGATACCATCTGGTACCTTAAAAGGAACTTTCTTTTCATTTAACTTTGCAAGTTTCATAAAATTAACAAATATCGGTAAAGCATTGCTTGCTCCAGTAGCTTTTTTCCCTAAAGAACGAGACATATCATCGAAACACACCAGAACACCTACAACTAAATTTGGAGTAAATCCTATGAACCAATTATCGCGACTATCATTGCTAGTGCCAGTTTTTCCTGCTAAAGGAATATTCAAAACATTCGCACGCCTAGACGTCCCACTTTGAACTGATCCCATAAGCATAGATATCAACTGATAAGTACTCCTCTCATCGAGAACTTGCTTATTTCCTAAATTAAATACAGGAGGATATTCGGATTCGTAACCTATCATATCGATATATCTCGTATCAATAACGTTTCCTCTATATATCGTTTTTCCCGTTTTGTCCTGTATCTGATCTATCAAAACAGGAGAAACCCTTTTCCCACCATTCGCTATTATACTATACGCATTGACTAATCTCAGTAGTGACGTTTCTACAGCACCCAAAACTATAGACCATAATCTTGGAGCCCTCTCATATATTCCAAGTTTCTCGCTCATTAATGATATATTCGAAATACCTATGTTTTGAGCTAAACGAACAGTTGGCGTATTAAGTGAACGAACAATTCCTGTTCTTAACGTAACACGCCCGACGATTTCATCGTTATAATTGTGCGGTTCCCATAAAGAATTCCCAACCTGAATCGAAATTGGAGATCCATCGATTACAGACGCAGGAGAATAACCTGAATTTAGCGCTGTAAGATATACTATAGGCTTAAACACAGAACCAGGCTGCCTATAAGCTTGAGTAACACGATTAAACTTACTTATAGCATAACTATATCCACCATGCATCGCTAACACTCGTCCTGTATGAGGACACATTGCGACGATTGCGCCTTGAACTTCTGGTATTTGTTTTATAGAAATCAAATTTTTGCTAACCTTTTTGCACAAAACGACCCACCCGATACTTACTGGTTTTTTACTCGAGATCCAAGAAATATCTCGCTCTGATACGCCATATACTTTTCCATCATCTAACAATGCAGAAATCTTATTCTTATCTTTTACCAAAACAGCTAGATCAAAACCTTCCCCACCAACAGGACGATGCACTTTTTTTAATTCTGTAATCATTTTGTTTTTATCTAATGATGTTATATATCCTATTGGCCCACGCCAACCATAAGATCGATCTATTTGTTCTAAGCCTTCCTTCAAAGCTTGTTCTGCAGCCTTTTGCAAATTAATATTCAATGGGACTCTAATAACAAGACCATCTTTGTTGATACTTCCGATATTACACTTGCTAATAACTTCTTTCCGCACTTCTTCTGCGTAGTAATCTGCCCTATTATCAGATTGTGCTATACAAAGTCCTAACTCACTTTTTACAGCTAGCTCGTACTCATCACGATTAATAAATGAAGCGTCAAGCATTCTCTTTAACACCCAATTACGTCTAGAAATAGCCCTGTCTGGATGCAATACAGGACTATAATGCGACGCTCCCTTTGCTAGTGCGGCTAACGTAGCGCACTCCTCTATTGAAAGATCATTCACCGATTTACCAAAATAGCAATGAGCCGCAGATACAACACCGTACGAACCAGCCCCCAAATATATTTGATTTAAATACAATTCTAAAATCTTTTGTTTTGATAGTGTATTTTCTATTCTAAAAGCTAATATGGCTTCTTTTATTTTCCTTTCGTACTTAACGTCATTATTTCCAATTAAAAAAATCCTTGCAATTTGCTGAGTTATCGTAGATGCACCTTGAGGACGTTTTGATGTTCCAATGTTAACAAAATTATTAAAAAGAGAACGTATTATTCCTAACGGATCTACACCAATGTGCTGATAAAAATTCTTATCTTCCGCTGCTAAAAATGCGTTTTTTAACATGTCAGGAATATGCGCGATGTCAAGGAATGATCGTTTTTCTAATGCAAATTCTTTTAACAGACTTCCATCTTGCAAAAATACAGTGCTAGATACACTTGGATTATATTTCTCTAAAGCGTGATGATCTGGCAATCCACGACCGAAATAATATAATCCGCCAAATGTACATAAAAAACATAATACGCACAATGCAATAAGTGCAAAGCATGAACGAAGAATCCAACGAATTAAAAATAGCATCTTATTTTTTACCTAAAAAGTCATCAATAGCATATACAACAGATTGAGCAAATTTTTCTCTAAATAAATCACTATTTAATAACGCACTATCCCTCACGTTAGTAACGTATCCCAACTCGACTAAAATAGAAGGAATCATATTTCTCAAAACTCGAATCTTCGACACACGCATCGTATTTTTGTGGATTTTACAAATTTGTGGAATATATCGCAAGAATTTATTCGCTAAATTCCTCGATGCATAATATGAAGATTTAGAAAACAAGTAAGAACTGACTTCATTCATATCTGATTCATTATCAGACCTACCATGTTTTGGATATGTGTAAACAACCATTCCACGAACGCGCCTATCGTTAATACTATCGGCGTGTAGTGAAATGAAAACGTCAGGTGATGTTTTTTCGATAACGCGTAATCTATCACTTGAACTAGCAAAAGTATCGTTATCTCTAGTAAGGTACACCGTGTACCTATTAGTCTTTTCAAGAGTAACCTTCAGTATTTTTGCGATTTTCAATGTAATATTTTTTTCTTTTACATAAGGCGTCGTTGTACCTGGATCCATTCCACCATGTCCAGGGTCTATGACTACAACGTGTTTACCACAACTATCTCGTACGCATATGTTGATAGATGAAGCAGAACACCTAGAAGATTGATATTTTACATTTTTTGCAAACTGCACATTTAGTACGAAAAACTCACCATGTTTTGTAATTTTGTAACATGTTATAAACTTACTCTTTACATTTGAAGCGCATGTAATATTTACTTTACTATCACACTGAAGCTGGAAAACAGCAATGTAGCTGTTGCCGACATTACAAGACTTATATTTTTTTATCACTCCTTTTGGAAATAAAACACCAAACATTGTGTTCTTTTCATTAGAAGCTATGTACGTCTTTAAAGCTATTGCAGATAATTGCTGAGAAATAGTAATGCAAAAACTGATAATAATAACGCCTAAAATTCTTCCCATATCTGCTACGTAGTCATTACAACGGTATAAAATAGTTTACATGATCGTAATAATAACATAAAATTCGCACTATGGAACATGAATATAATTTCGTACATCCAAAAGTATTATTGAACAGTCGTATTTGAAAGCACTGTTATATATGAGTTTTGTAGAGAAGTTTTATGAGTAAACGTTTATTTATTGATACAGCACATAAAGAGGAAATTCGAGTTGCATTAGCAGACGAAGATAAACTTGAGAGATTTGACTTTGAAATTACATCAAAAACTCAGATCCGCGGAAATATATATTTAGCTAAAGTAATACGAGTCGAACCATCGTTGCAAGCAGCATTTGTCGATTACGGTGGAGGACGACATGGTTTCTTAGGCTTTAGTGAGATACACCACGATTATTATCAGATACCAATAAATGATAGGGAAGCAATTGGTGCACTAGAAGCGAATGACGTGGAACAGCAGACATCCAACGATAATGATATAGAATTACAAGATGAAGATACTATTGTTGATGAATTACAATTACCAAAAGCAAAAAACTTATTTTATAAGAAATATAAGATACAAGAAGTTATAAAAAAGCGGCAAGTAATGCTTGTCCAGGTACAGAAAGAAGAGCGCGGTAACAAAGGAGCAGCATTAACTACGTTTGTGTCGTTAGCAGGTAGGTATTGCGTATTAATGCCGAATACCGATCGTCCTTGTGGAATTTCAAAGAAAATATCGGCGCCAAACGAAAGAAAAAAGATGAAACAAATCCTCGCATCTTTAGATGTGCCGCATGGGATGTGTGTAGTAATACGTACTGCAGGTGTTAATCATACAAAACAAGAAATAAAAAAAGATTTCGAATATGTTTTAAAGATATGGGACGAAATTCGTTCTACGACATTATCATCTCAAGCTCCATCATTGATACATGAAGAAGCGAATATCATTAAGAGAACTATACGAGATTTGTACTCAAAAGATATCGATGAGATAATTGTCGATGGAGAGGAAGGTTACAAAACAGCAAAAAATGTCATGAAAAAGATGCTTCCTACTCACGTTAAGAAGATAAAACAGCATACAGATCCTACGACAACGTTATTTAGCAAATATGGGTTAGATGACAAAATAAAATCGATGTACTCAACAAAGGTTAATTTACCGTCTGGTGGATACCTCGTTATTACACCTACTGAAGCCATGGTTTCAATCGACGTAAATTCGGGAAAATCGACAAAAGACAGAACTATAAGTGCAACAGCCTTAAGAACTAATTTAGAGGCAGCAACTGAAGTTGCGAGACAATGCAAGCTTAGAGATTTAGGTGGTGTAATCGTCGTCGATTTTATCGATATGGAAGAAAAAAACAACTTCCTAGTAGAGAAAACAATAAAAGACGAATTTGCTGATGATAGAGCAAAGGTTCAAGTGAGTAGGATAAGCATGTTTGGCTTACTTGAAATCTCTAGGCAAAGAATACATCCGAATCTAATTGAAATGCATAGGGTACAATGTCCTCATTGTAATGGCGAAGGTACAATTTGGTCGCAGGATTCTATCTTCGTCCAAGTTTTACGAAAAATAGACGAAACGTTGACAGCACCAAACATAAAAGAGATCACGATTTCAATGTCACAAGAAACAGCTTTATTTTTCATAAACGAAAAGAAAGAATACTTATCTAACGTAGAAAGAGAAAAAAACTGCAAAGTAAAACTGGCAATAGATAACTCATTATCGGTATCTGCATTTAATTTATCAATAACTCAACAGAAAAAACCAAATATTGAAGATAGTGATGCAGAGCAAGAAGAACATAACGTTCGTAATGAGCATGAAATCGACAGACAAAAGAGACGCGAAAGAAAGAATTATAATAAAGACAATAAGCAACAGCAAGCTAGAAGAAAAACTAGAAGAAGTATTAGTAACGTACAAGATGATGCTATTCAAGAAGTAGAACAAGTAGAAGTAACTCAACAATGTACTGCGGACAAAGCAGACAATGTACCATATGAAAAGGCAGATTGTTTGGCACAAGGTGATGATAAACCGAACTCAAAAATTAAGCCACATGAAGATTTATTCAACACGAGCTCTATTACAGGATTGTCTGTAATGGATAACAAAGGGCTGATAGAAAAAAATTATTCAGACTTGATGCAGAAAGCTATATTTGTGCGAGAAGAAATAGAAAAAAATAGCAAAGAAATAGACATCGACGCGCTTACGTCGAACAAAGATCTATCTATTCTAACTCCACCGAAAAAAACTAAAAAAGGATGGTGGGATAAGCTGATGAATAATTAACATGATTTATATAGGATCTGATCATGCTGGCTTTGAAATGAAGAAAAGAATAAAAGAGATTTTCAGTAATTTTGAAGATGTTCATCCACAGTTTCAAGAGGCGTGTGATTATCCTGTATATGCAAACTTTGTATGTACAAAGGTAAAAGAAGACGCTAGTAATTTAGGTATATTGATATGCGGAACCGGCTCAGGAATGACTATTGCCGCAAATAAACACAATGGAATTAGAGCCGTAAACTGTCTAACACCAAACATGGCTATACTTGCACGCCAACACAACGACGCAAATATACTTACACTAGGTGCGCGATTGTTGAGCATAGAAAGAGCAACATCGATTATCAACGTATTTATTAATACGCCGTTTTCAGGAGAAGAACGACACGTAAGACGACTAAGAATGATACGAGGCGCATACTAGTTTATTACGCAGCGAATCCAACGCATTTTCTTGTATCTAAAGAAAAATAGTACGGCTGTTACAAGCGATGCTATTGCAGAAAGTGTATTAATCTCAATTACAGAGTTTAATGTTCTTGTCGTGTACATTACATATGCCGGCACAGTTACTATAATCCATACTAACGCTGTATTTACTATAGCAGGCCAGATAGTATCTCCACCGGCGGCCAAAATGCCTAATATAACCCAAAACACTCCATCAAACATAATACAAAAAAATAGTAAGTAAAAAACCATCCGAAACTCTGTTTCTAAATGCATTACATTTATATTCATCTTATAAAGAATGGCAAATAGCCATTCTTGTTTAAAAACAAGAGGAATCGATATCAAAGCACAAAAACAGAAATTAATTTTCATATATGTCCTAAATATGTATCCTATTTCAGACAGTCGATGATCTCCTATCAAATTTGAAACAATTGCAGCAGCACCTTTATTAAGACCTTCAGTATAACAACATAATACCAAATATACACTAACCGTAACGCTTTCCAATGTTGCTAAATCTTCAGAAACATTACCAAGCAAGATAAAAATAACAGCCCAAGCCAACAAACTGAATACGCGTTCAAAAGATGCAGGTAAACCAATTTTCATACACCCTTTTAAGATAGCAGCATTAAATGCGAAATTAAGCGTGCAGTATTTTTCTCTATTATTTCGTGATAAAAATTTAACAAATAATATAACGTTACCAATAAACAAAGAAATAACAGTTGCAATCGCAGCGCCGACAGAACCATATGGTCTGATAACTCCATCGACACCACAAACTAGCACAATATCTAACAGTAAGTTTACTATATTAGAAATGAAAACAACAGTCGTTACAACACCAGTTTTTCCACGCCCAATAAAAAAGCCAGATAGAGCGTTAAACATTGTTGGGAAGCATAAAAATGCAGTTAATATTGATTGGTATGTTAATCCATCGTCCCGATAAGCATCAGGTAAAAAGCAAAAATATTCAGAATATATTCCACAAGGAATACAAATTATTGAAATAGCTATTGAAAAATATATCATCTGCCATATAGCACCTCCTATTTTTTTGTATTCCTCAGCCCCATGATACTGTCCTATGAAGACAGTAACGATAGACGCTATAGCACCAAAAAACAATGTAGGAATGGCTAAATAAGACCCGACCATTGATACGGCATTCATTGCATGAATTGAATAAGAACCGACGACAAAACGATCGATTGACATCATTAACATTGAAGAAAACGACGCGAAAACCAACGGAACCGTAATCTTCATGATATCATCTAATTTGTAGCTAACTTCTGAGGCTGGCATCATTCGTGTAATGAAAAATACGCCATTATGGTATCATAAATTACGGTCGATAGTCAATTTTCTTCTGAATTATAAACTTTCTCTGTATTACCACCACAATCGTCATGTAACATCGAGAACTTCTCGATACTTGCTATTTATCAGCTCGATGTGGTAGAATGTCGGCGTTTGTGGTTCGTTGCCGTCGATGAGCTGTTTTAGTTATGCAATTTCCAAATTAGATGAATTAGAGAAATGGGCACAGCGTGGTTCTATGTGGCCTATGTCTTTTGGCCTGTCCTGCTGTGCAATTGAAATGATGCAGACAGCTGCGCCTCGTTATGATCTAGATATGTACGGTTCTGTATTTAGAGCAAGTCCTCGGCAAGCTGATTTGCTTATTGTTTCAGGTACAGTTACAAAGAAAATGGCTCCGATGCTGCTTGAAGTTTATGAACAAATGCCTTGTCCTAAGTTCGTAATAGCCATGGGTACATGTGCAATTAGTGGAGGCATTTTTAAAGGATATCCTAGCGTTTTAAATGGATGCGACAATATTATTCCTGTCGACGTTTATCTGCCTGGTTGTCCGCCTACACCGGAAGCTTTACTAGATGCGATCGCTGTATTGAAAGAAAAAAAATGCCAGAAGCAGAATCTTTAGCTGTCCGTCTTAAACAATTTAACGTACACAACGATGATGGTTGGTTATCCATTCCATGCAAATACATACAGTCCGTAATCTGTATGCTTAAGCTTAAATATGGTTTTGCTCAACTGACAGACATGAGTGCGATCGATACAGCTGATGGAAACTTTTATGTAACGTATGTATTAAGAAGTATTGAAACAAATAGCATAACGCTCATAAAATCAAAATGCGATGGTTCTATAAAAACGATTACTAATATATTTCAAAACGCATATTTGTACGAATGTGAAATATATGAAATGTTTGGTATATCTTTTATAGGACACGCAGATATACATAATATATTCACATATTCTGGCGAACATATTTTGAGAAAGCGGCATGAGTAGATTAAATTACGGACCTGCACACCCAGCTGTTCACGGAGCGCTTAGGCTTATTCTTGACGTAGAAGGAGAAGATATTATCTCTATTACGCCTGATATTGGCTACATGCATCGCGGTATAGAAAAAATAGTAGAATCTAAAAAATACGCTGAAATTATTCCATATATTGATCGACTTGATTACGTATCTGCCGCATCCCAGGAATATAGTTACGTGTTAGCTGTAGAAAAATTGATTGGATTAGAGGTACCGATACGCGCTCAATATATCAGAGTTTTGGTCTCAGAGCTATCAAGAATAGCTAGCCATTTAATCCATGTAAACATGCTGACTTACGACACAGGTGCTTTATCTCCGTTCGTTTGGGCAAT
The DNA here is from genome assembly GCA_964566185.1 of uncultured Alphaproteobacteria bacterium. GTDB lineage: Bacteria > Pseudomonadota > Alphaproteobacteria > UBA3830 > CAYLKK01 > CAZMHS01. The sequence goes on along the minus strand of CAZMHS010000006.1, from coordinate 17,470 downwards.
GGAAGGAAGAGAAAAAATCATGTGGATCTTTGAACGTATATGCGGCGCAAGAATGCATATGAATTATTTCCGAATAGGTGGTGTTGCAAACGATATAAACAAGGAGACATTCTTAGATATAATTTCCACGATATCTAGTCTAAAAACGCTGATCAACGATATATGTGATGTTATTAGCAACAATCAGATTTTTGTGAATCGTACAAAATTTGTTGGCGTCATTTCTGCAAAGGATGCAATCGAACATGGTATTACAGGAAGCATACTAAGAGCATCAGGAGTGAATTGGGACTTAAGGAAAAAGTCGCCATATGACATATACAAAAATATTAACTTTAAAATTCCTGTTGGAACAAATGGAGATTGTTATGATAGATACACCGTAAAAATATATGAAATGTTAGAAAGTTTATCTATCATTGAACAGTGCATAGATATGATGCCATCAGGCCCTGTAATAACAGGCGATAAACGATTCTCTCCTCCACAAAACATGAAACACGGAGATATAGCATATCATATAAAGCATTACCTTAATGGCTTCGATGTGCCAAAAGGAATGATTTATCGTGCGACGGAAGCACCGAAAGGAGAACTAGGCATTTTGCTAGTATCTGATGGCTCAAATAAGCCATATAGATGTCATATCCGATCGGCATGTTTTCCTGTTTTAACACTACTAAATAAAATAGTCAACAAGATCGCCGATTTGCCTGTTGTATTGGCTTCGCTTGATATTGTTTTAGGAGAAGTAGATCGATGAGCTACTCAATACTTACTCATGATGTTAATAATATTTTGAGCCAAGAAAATTTTGATAAAAGTTGTATATTAAACAGTATAAAATCATCAAACCTAATTGGTCGTGGAGGAGCAGCATTTCCGGTTTACAAAAAATGGGAACCATTTATTGCATCAACAGGACCAAAAAAGTACGTAATCATAAATTTGCATGAAGGCGAACCCGGTTGTAGAAAGGACGCTTATCTTGTCCGACATAATGCACGTGCTGTTATCGATGGTGCACTAATTACTAGGTTTGTTACAAATGCAACTGATGTTATTTTGGCGATAAAAGATTCAATAGCAGAAGAGTCAGATATATGCCGCGTAGCAGAATTACATAACATTGGTATACACATTACAAGCGATGATTATATCGCTGGAGAAGAAAGTGCCCTAATAGAATTGTTAGAAACAGGATTCGCATATCCTCGCCTACGCCCGCCGTATCCTGTTACATACGGATTGTATGGATGTCCAACGCTTGTACATAATGCTGAAACATTTGCAAATATATCGTATATTGCTAGGCATGGAGATACTAATTTTAATATTATTGGAACTAGAACGAGTAGAGGAACAAAAATATTTTGTATCTCTGGTGATGTAAACAATGAATGTGTATTTGAGGAAAGTTTTGGTATCCCTTTAAAAAAGGCTATAAATGATTATGCGTGTGGTTTAAAAAATGGCGATTTATGCATTGCTATTCCTGGCTTTTCGCGAATGATCAAAGAATGCCTAACAATTAATTTAGACTACGAATCGTTTGCAAATGCAGGATCGCATTTAGGAACAGGAAATATTTTTGTTTTTACAAACAAGGAATCATTGCTACAACATATCAGGAAAATGATTGCCTTTTTATGTCGTTCCTCATGTGGCCAATGTTCAACATGTAGGATTATATGCAAAATGTCTAATGTTGATTTGGAACAAAATAGTTGTGATGCGAGTAAGCTTGAAGAAATTGCGACATCAGTAAGAGGATTTTCTAGGTGTTCATTAATGAATTCAATATTAGACATGCTAACAAATTACGTAGAGGCGCTGCAATGTTAGTTAAGATTAACAATATCGAATATACTTTTGAAGGAAAGCTCACTGTACTAGCAGCATGTAGTGCTGTTGGTATACATATACCTACACTATGTTACGATAAAAAAGCAGACAATCATGGACGTTGCAGAATTTGTACTGTAGAAATCAATGGGACATTACAGCTAGCTTGTGAGACATATCTAGAAAACGGTATGGAAATATATACAAATTCATCGCGCGTTACACATGCTAGAGAGTGTATTTTAAAATTACTTATCAAAGAGCATAATTTCGAATGTCACGTGTGTAAAAAGTCGATTTCTTGCAATTTTTTGCAAACCGTAACATCTTACAATATCGAATCAAGTAATGATATGGTTATCAAACAAGAAAAATCAAACACCAAGTTTTTAAATGCATTAATCTATGATAAATCTAAGTGTATTTCATGCGGAAAATGTATAAAGACTATATCATCTTCGAATGTAATAAATCCTTCATTGTTTATACAAAATGATATACAAGTCACAAAAAAGTGTGATCCGCTAAAATTAGTTGAATTATGCCCAACTTCAGCTTTAATGGTAGATGAATGAGCATACTAATACAAACAATAGTTTTACTCGTAGTCGTAATGTGTATAGTTGCGATAATAACGTATATTGAACGAAAAATTTTAGCAGCATTACAGCTTAGAAAAGGACCTTCTATAGTAGGACCATTCGGCGTATTACAACCATTAGCAGATTGTATAAAGTTATTATGCAAACAAATAATATGGCCTGACGGAACCAGTAAGCTATTATTTTGCGTTCCTGCTTTTATTTCTATAACTTTCACGTTATTAATTATATTATTCATTCCATTTCCTATTTTTGGAGCAATAATAAATTGCAATTATTCAATAATTTTTGTTGCAGCATTATCGATGATAGCATCACTAGGAGAATGCCTTCCTGGCGTAATTTTAAAATCGCAATACGCAATATATGGTGCCCGTAGAGCTATAGTCCAAGTTATGTCATATGAGCTCTGTCTAGTATTATGTTTACTAAATATAGGTGTTCTATCAGACGGCTTCGATTTTCAATGTATTATGAAATCGCAATCAAATATTTGGAACATTGTTCCGTTGTGCCACGTATTTATAATTTTTCTCGCCGTAGCTCTTGCTGAAAGCAATAGAACTCCATTCGATACACTAGAAGCAGAGCAAGAGTTAATAGCAGGATATCATACAGAGTATTCAGGCGTTTTATTCTGCGTGTTTTACATTACAGAATATACAAATATTTTCATATCAAGTTTACTTATATCAATAATGTTTCTTGGTGGTTGGGAAAACGACTTATATGGTGTAGTTCAGTGCATTTGTAAAACTATGTTTATTGTATGCTTTATTATTATCACAAGAGCTGTTTTACCTAGATATAGATTTTATGATATAATGGTATTGTTCTGGAAATATTACATTCCAATTTTAGTTATAAGTGCATATGCGTTATATTTTGTAAAGGAATATGTTTAGCTTCATCTCTGGATATATAACTGTTCTGAAATACTTGTTTAGGAAAAAAGTAACTATACATTTTCCGAAAGAAAAAAATAATCGAAGTGACATATTTAGGGGAAAGCATGTGCTAAACACGAAATTATGCGTAAAGTGTAAAACATGCGAAAAGGCATGCATAAATGGATGTATCAATGTTGAGAATAAATTTCAAATTGATTATTCTTCATGTTGTTTTTGTGGAAGATGCGTACATGCATGTCCTACACGTGCGTTACAAATGTCAAAGCATGATGCACGTTGCGCATTGAATAAAAAAATGCTCATACAATATTTGGATGGAAACAAATGATAACGTTTTTTTTATTGTTGTTTATAATGTGTGGCTTTATGACTGCTATGCTTGTTGGCAGCACGTTGATCTGTATCTTTCTGTCTTCTTTAAGCGTATTAGCAGCAGCTGCGATATTTGCGTACTACGGTCTACTTTTTCTATCATCTGCAAGCATATTAATATATGCTGGTTTATTCATTGTGCTATTTTTTGTACTACGAAAAGTATTACCTGAAGATAAATGTATCGTAAAAAAAATATTAATTTTTGCGTTTGGGTTATTTATTGCCACGTCATTAGGCTATACATTGTTGTTAAGCGATTTTGAAACTCAAACTGTAACTTACAACTTCGATACTTACGAAAATAAGGTAAATATTATAATCGTTTTACTTATTATCACTGTTGTTTTTTCCGTAGTCGCATCTTCAAAACATGATTCGAAAATCAAAAAGAAAAGAGAGAAGAATACAGTGCGCTTATTAGATGATGAGGAGCATAAAAAAGGTGAGTAAATTCGAAACTATTGTGCCAATTTTGCTGTTTCTAATAGGCTGTTTTGGTACAATAGTGCACAGAAGAAGTATTGTAAAATTCATCATATCAATCGAACTAATATTCTTATCTGCTGTATTTGTATTTGCCCTAGTTGCGAAATATACATTCGACGAAAAATTTTGTTTTTTTTCAATTTTGCTAATGACAGTATCTGTTGTTGATGTTGCTATTTTTTTATTTATAACAAGCAATAGTAAAAATGAATAATTCTATCGAAATTTCGTTTATTCTGTTGATACTAAGCGCAATACTAACTAGATTCTCGTTGTTTGGACGAATGCGTTTTTTTATTTACGTCTCGTTGTGTTTTACATTTATTGCAGCTGTAGTTTCTGTTATATCACTTCAAAATTTACAACTAATAGATCCTTTGTCTGGTAAATATCACTGCCTAATGAATCTTATTCGGACGAAAATGTATAACATTGAATTAGGATTTAAATATGATGCATTATCAATGATCGGCGTATTTTGTGTGTCTGTTTTATGCTTTTTATCATGTTTATATTCTGTAAAATATTTAAAATCGTGTAAAGACTTTATTGCTTACAGTAACGGCTTCGCCGCATCAATGGTAATATTGATAGCTTCAGACAATTTAATGCAGATTTATATTGGGCTTGAGCTCATAACATTTTTTTCATATCTTCTTATAAATTATTACTACAAATCAATCAATGATGTAAAAAATATAGCATTTAAAGTTTTTACAATACAAAAATTTGGTGATATATTTTTCATTTGTGCAGCGTTCTTAGTTGAATATTATTGCGGTTCATTTGATCTTCAAAGAATAAATAGTTTTTCAATTTATGGTATAAATGGCCATGATATAGTCTTTTTGATGATTCTAGTTTCTGTAGCGATAAAATCGTCTCAAATTGGATTTACGTGGTGGCTACAAGATGCGATGGTAGCCCCTACTCCAGCGTCAGCATTTTTACATGCAGCGACGCTTGTATCATCAGGAATGTTTATTATTTGCAGATTGTTGAGTGTTTTAAGTATAAGCACTTCTATAATTTATATCTCTACGTTCTATTTCCTATTTTCTAGCTTTTATTCAGCATTGTTAGCGTTAAAAGAATATAATTTAAAAAAGATTTTAGCTTATTCAACAAGTAGTAAAATTGGTTTATTGTTAGCTATATGCATGCTCGGTAGTATTGAACATGCTATCATCTATTTTTCAGTACACGCATTTTCAAAATTCGCGTTATTTATTTGCATTGGAAATATAAGCTACGCGTTATCTCATGAACAGGATATTCGTAATATGGGAGGACTCATTATAAATTTACCAAAAACTTACATACTAACAGTTATTGCTTCATTAATGTTTATTGGCGTAGTTCCAAATATAATTTCACACTCAGCATTTCACAAATCAAACATACTAGTTAATATTTTCGTATATTGTATCTCGTTTATTACATCGATATACATAATACGTATTATAGCTAACGTATTTCATGGAGAGCATAGAGTCGCAGAACGCTCTTCAGCATATATTTCCGAAAATAATAATCTACTAACATTCGTGCTAGTAGCGTGCATAATAGCCAACTTGATTTTTAGAGTATTCGTTTTCGGCAAACTAAATCCACTAATCAGAGATACAACATTAGAATACTGTATGGATATATTTCTGTTCATCGTATGTATTCTAGCTTATAAACATATAAATTTTAAACGTATAAAAATTGCTGTGCCAATTGAACTGTACATAGACTTTAATACATATATCGACAAGTTAAGAAAGCGTTTTTTTGCAGCCGAAAATACACTAGAGAATACAGCTTATCGTAAAATGTATTACATGCTAGTTAGATCAGGTTATTTTCTATTAACTAATATGCGTTTAGAATCGTATCGATTAATTATTGGCTGTCTATTTACTGTAGTATTATTACTAAATTTAATAGGTGTGCTATGATTCAAGCAAACATTCTTCTTATTATGTTACTTGCACCATTAATTGGAGCGTTAACGATACTAGTTATTGAAGAACAAGCAAATAAAAAAAATTCGTTGTATGTCGCGTTATGGATAAGTTGCTTTGTATTTTTCTGTTCGCTACTAATCATTTTTGGTATAGACGTTCCAATTAATTTACATAACACAAAATATTTAGCAGGTATTACGTCTTCATTTAATAATTATTTTTCTATTACAACATTAACAGCTTTTTTAACATCATTTACAGCATCTTTAGTATTAGCTAGTTTTTTAGTCAGTATAGATGAAATAACATATAATAGAAAAATATTTTCAATATTAGTATTGCTTTTAGAATCAATTTGTATCGCAATATTTACAACAACTAATATTGTTGTGTTTTATATTGGTTTTGAAGCGATACTGATTCCAATGTTTTTGATAATAGGCATAAATGGAAGAGGTTTTGTTGTAGCTCGAAAATTTTTTATATGCTTACTTATTGGTTCGTTATTTCTTCTTTTTCCGGTTATATATATATTATCAGTAACAAGTACGGCTGATTTCTCAGCTATATCGAATTATAGCTTTTCGAATAAGCAACAGATAATACTATTTATATCCATATTTGTTGGCTTAGCTTTTAAAACAGCATTATTTCCATTCCATATTTGGCTCCCAGATACGCATACATTGTCCCCTACTTCTGCTTCAATTATTTTATCTGGTATATTTTTAAAAGTTGGATGTTACGGTTTTTTAATATTTTTCTGCAATGTTTTTTGCAGTTGGAATCACATGTATGGAATGATTGTATGTACAGCTGCAGCGATTAACGTACTCTACGGCTGTTATTCTGCTTGTATTCAAGAAAGTTTGAAAAGAATGATAGCTTATATGTCGATTTCTCACATTGGAGTCATATTAATTGGCGTATTTTCAAATAATGTATACGGCGTATCAAGTGCAGTATTTCAAATGGTAAGTCATGGTATTACATCATGTGGTCTATTCGTTGTCGAATACATTATAAAAAAGTATAAAAAAGATAATGTGAACGTACGAAAATTGTGTATTTTATCTGCGCCAATATTTTTGTCTGGAATATCTTTCCCTTTCACATCTAATTTCATCGGAGAATTTGGCATACTAATAAATACATTTAATACTTATCCGATTCATTGTATAGCAATAATTTTTTCAGAATTTCTTTGTATATTTCATATTTTTAAGAAATTTAAAGATACATTTTTTTATTCCCACGACACAGCTAATATAAAAGAAATTAACATGTCTCGAATAGAATTGCGTCTAATCGAATTCATATCAAGTATTATTATACTTGGATCACTATTTGGTCACAAAGTAATTCTATATACAAAATTATGTATTAAGGATTGGATAATATTCAAATGATAAATTATTCATGTGAAATACTGTTGATAATCAACATTGTATTTGCTTTGATTCTAAGATTTTTTAGATTCAATAGTTACAGGTTCGATTACGCAATTATTATAAGTATTGGTATCGATATGCTTATAAAATATAACACTATCGATTTTAAATTCTCTATTTTATATTTATTTAAGTATATAATTTTAGCTTCATATGTTTTTTTAACGTATACGCATAGATATGCAAGTTTTTATGAGAACATTTTAGCGCAGCTGTCATTAATAGGATCGACTCTTGTTCTTTCTGTTTATGATATATTTCAACTATTTTTAGCTTTAGAGTTAAGTATATCTCCAACCTACATACTTATATATATGAATCAAAGTAAAAAACTTCCAAAATATATAATATTTGGTATGTTGTCGAGTGCATTAGTAGCTTTTGGTATCAGTCTAATTTATTTTGCGACTGGAACAATGAACTTATTTGATATAAATATGATGTTACACATATTTCCATCAGTTATTTCTAAACTTGGAATACTAATTCTGCTATTTGGTATGTGTACAAAACTTGCATTCATTCCGTTTCATGGTTGGTTTCTACACGTATTTTCACTAAAACGATATGAAATATGGATGGCTTTCATCGCCATAATTTCTAAAATAACAGTAGCACTAATAGCAATAAAACTATTTCCTCTGGCCTTTTCAAGCGTAGATATCAGAACAACGGTTACTGTTATTACTGCCACTAGTATATTATGTGCCAGTATATGTGCAGTTCGAGAAAAGGATGTTAAACAATTTTTCGTTTATATTTCAATAGAACATTTAGCTCTCATTATATCATGCATTAGCTGTTTATCTGAAACCGCATTAAAAGGCGTTATTATCTTTTTAACATCCGAAATACTATCATTTCTTGGTCTATTTTCGATGCTCACATGCGTAAAACATAATTCAGTTAATGAATTAACGAAAGTATGCCACCTGCGCGGGCTATTTACTCAAAACCAAAATCTTGCTATAGCAATCTCGTGTTTATTATTATCTTTAAGTGGTATTCCTCCATTTTTTGGTTTTTGGGGAAAATACAATATACTAATAGCGCTTGCGGAATCGCAAAATTATACATTAGTTATCACGTGCATTATTTCAATGATTTTTTCAGGAATATACACAATAAATATACTAAAAAATATATGGTCGAATTCCAATGTCGCATTTAGTATAGATCATAGATCTTCAGCGATTCTCACGCTGGCGGCTATAACAATAATAGCTTCATTATTTGTTAATAGCGAATACGTAACAAGTTTAGTTAGAAGATCTATTTTCTAAAATTAAATGCAGTGAATAATGTTCCGTCATCCAAAATATCTAGCTCACCACCAACTGGCATCCCAACAGCCAACGATGCAACTTTTATATCTTTACAGCCGTCAATACTCTGTAAGTAAGTACGAATATACTGATCTGTCGTTTGTCCATCTAAGGTCGTACTAAGCGCTATAATAATCTCATTTACATTGTGTTGCTGACAGCGTTGAGCTAATTTATCCAGCATCAACAATTCTGGGCCATAACCATCAATCGACGAAAGCAACCCGTTAAGCACGTGATATTTTCCGTTATAACATCCACTGCGTTCTATAACCCATATGTCAGAAATGCTTTCCACTATGCATATGGTTTCGTTGTTTCTCGATGTATCATTACATATGCTACAACATTCATCGAAAACATCCATGTTTCCGCATATAGGACATCGCTTTACATTATCGTAAACATATTGTAAAGCACTGATCAACGCTGAAAACGTTTTCTCTCTACTTCTTAGTAAATGTAATACAATACGGCGAGCAGATCTTGGACCAAGACCAGGAAGCCTAGATATTTTATTCACTAAAACATCTATATCACTGTTGATGTGCCTGGCCATTGATATATCTTAAAACGGTAATTTCATACCTGGAGGAAGCAGATCTGTAAGAGGATTTGATTCTTTTACTTTTTGCTCTAGTTGAACACGCGCGTTCGCATCGGCAGCGACTATTAAATCCTCCAAAACACTAACGTCATCTTGCGATACAATACTCTTATCTATTTTAATACTCGTTACATGTCCGCTTCCATTCAATGTAATCGAGACGACTCCTCCGCCGGATATCCCAGTTACTTCAATTTGAGAAATTTTCGATTGCGCTTCAGCCAGCTTAGCTTGCACTTGTTGCATTTGTTTCATCATATTACTAAATTGGTTACTCATCACTGTGCTCATAAAAACATAGCTAATGATAGAACAAAACAGTTACAAATAAAACACCTTTAATAAGAAAAACATTTATTTTTGAGATACGCACGATTTGCTCTTTTTTGAACAAAGAGCTATTTTAAGAACATCATCAATCTGCTCTAAAGCATGAACATCTAACGCATTTAAAACATCTTCCGGAATATCGCGCAGATCTTTCTGATTATCTTTCGGAATAATAACGGTTTTTATTCCACTTCTATGAGCAGCAAGTATTTTTTCTTTCAACCCGCCAATTGCCAATATTCTACCGCGTAAAGTAATTTCTCCAGTCATTGCAACACTACTTTTCACAGCGCACCCAGATGCAGAAGACATAATCGACGTAACCATAGCGATACCGGCGGAAGGTCCATCTTTTGGCGTTGCACCTTCAGGAACATGAATATGAAAATCGTTTTTTTCGAATATCTCACTATTCAATCCATATTCTCTGCTTTTAAATTTCACAAGACTCATCGCCGCCTGAATTGATTCTTGCATAACGTCACCAAGTTTTCCAGTCAGCGTAATCTTCCCTTTTCCAGGATACATTACTGATTCTATCGATAAAATCTCCCCACCAACTTCAGTCCAAGCCAAACCAGTTGTTACGCCGACGAGATTCTTCTTCTCACGTTCGTCATGTAAAAATTTAGGAGGCCCAAGATACTCTTCTAAATTTTTATTAGAAACGGTTACAGACTTGTACTTATTTTCTTCTATGCCTCGTAAAACCTTTCTACAAACCTTAGAAATTTCTCTTTCAAGGTTTCTCACTCCGGATTCACGTGTATAATTTTGAACAATTTTCGTTATAGCGCTATCAGAAAATTTTATTTCTTTAGTTTTTAATCCATTTTCATGAATTTGCTTTTCAACTAAATGCGTTTTTGCAATTTCAAGCTTTTCTTGTTCGGTATAACCAGACAAACGAATTACTTCCATTCTATCCAAAAGAGGCTTACTCATATTTAGAGTATTCGCCGTCGCTACGAACATAACGTTTGACAGGTCGTATTCCATCTCTAGATAATGATCAACGAACGTAGAATTCTGCTCAGGATCAAGAACCTCAAGTAACGCTGATTCAGGATCTCCTCTGAAATCGACAGCGATTTTATCTATTTCATCAAGCAGAATCAATGGATTTGATGTCCCGGATTTTTTTATAGCAGAAATTATTCGCCCGCAGAATGCGCTCACATACGTCCTACGATGGCCTCGAATCTCGGCCTCATCTTTTATTCCACCGAGAGATATTCTCGCAAAATTCCGTCCTGTTGCTTTAGCCATAGATTGAGCAAGCGATGTCTTTCCAATTCCAGGTGGTCCAACAAGGCACATAATCTGTCCTTTAGCTTTTGCATGTCTTGCTTGAACTGCCAAAAACTCTAGTATATGATCCTTTACCTTAGCAAGGCCGGCATGATCAGCGTCCAGTATTTCCTTAGCCTTGACCAAATCACTTTCTATTTTGCTTTGTTTCCCCCAAGGTAATGACAGTACGCACTCAAGCCATCCTCTTGTAACGCTAGCTTCCGACGAAAACGGTGTCATCATGCGGAATTTCTTCAATTCAGATTCTATTTTTTCTTTTTGCTCTTTTTGAATTTCTAGATTTTCTAACTTCTTCGAGTACTCATTAATCTCCTCAAACGCCCCATCATCTTCGCCGCCAAGCTCTTGCTGAATCAGTTTCATCTGTTCACGCAAAAATGCCTCTCGTCCAGCTTTTCCTAGCCTAGCGTTTAACTTCGAACCAAGAGAAATTTCTTCATTTTTTATAGCTAGACTCTTGTCCAAAACAGAGAGTAGATACTCCATCCTATCGACAAGAGATGTTATCTTCGAATACTCTTCTAAATCCTGAACTTGTAAGCCAGCGTTCATCGCGATGATATCAGAAATATTTTCAGGCGTTTTTTCTTCCTGTGAAATATTTTCAGCAACATCATTCGGAACAGTTTTTAACAAAACTAACTTATTTACAGCTCCGACAAGCAATTGACGCAAAGCATGAATTTTAAGTTCGTCGGCGTTGCAGTGTTCTATTTTAGACACAGCAACGATAGTGTAGCCGTCCTGCGTTTCTTCTACTGCATCGATTTTTCTGCGTTCGATAACGTCAAGTAAAATCTTGTACGAACCATCTCGTTTTTGCAATTTTTTTAGAATTTTACAAAAAAATGCTATATCGTTATTTTCTTGACTTGCAACGCATAAAAAGTCACTAGCACTACTCAAAGCAAGTCTTGCATCTTCAGCAACAACAGCGACAGGGACGATCACGCCTGTGAACAAAAGAGAACCGTTAATCGGAAGAAGAGGATATTTTTCCACAGCAGAAAGTCTCGCAGAAAAAGAAGAGAAAAAAATAGGCAGAGTACATCAACCCTGCCCAGAAATCACGAAACTATTATATTTTCGCGATTAACTTGTTAATGTTTCCTTTTACACCAACAGCGACCTTCCAAGCCGAACGCTTGTGATTGATATAGGCCGTTCCCTTATCATGATCAACATATGTTTTCTTTTTCTTTCCAAAAACATAGTCGACATTTGTATAAACAACAGCAGCGCCATATTTATACTCAGCGTACGCACCGACGTATGGAGATGTCGCGGTTATGGTTTTATTTAACTTACCAGCGGCAGGCAATACGCCTTCACCACTTCCGACGATTTCCATTTTTGTTTTATTAATACTAACGCCACCGCGTACGCCTAGATTCCAGGTATCATCAACAACATACCCCAGAGCAGCGCCGAAGGATGGGCTATAAACCTTGCGAGAGTTTTCAAAAACAGCACGTCCATCATCTTCTCCTCTCATTGAACTGTATATAGTCTTTCCTTTAGACTCGAACGCAGACGCATGAGTTACAGCAACATACAAATTATTAGCAAACTGGTAGCCGTATCCTAAAACGATTTCGCCGCCGAAAGCTGTCTTATTTTTCTTCTTAGACAGAACAACATTGATAGTGCCATCACGCCCATCATCAAACTTCACATTCAGATCATCCTTATCGAATGAAACGACCATACCAGCGCCTAAAAACGCGCCGGAGAATGATGTGTCTTCGCAATCAGCCTTTACGCCAGCGACGACAGCCAAAGCTGCGGCGCCAAGTAATAAATTTTTCATAAAAAAACTCCAAATAACTTAACGCTCTCATGTTATATTACTCGTGCAACAAGTTCAAGTTCCGTTCCGATAAGAGCTTCGTTTGTTGCAAAAAGGCCACATGGAAAAGCATTAATTAGTAACGATTTCTTAACTAATTATATCGCATACTGCGCATTATGAGTACTGTTTCTGATTCTGAAAAACTAGCGAAATATTATCAAGCAGAATTGTCATATTTGAGAAATTCCGGAATGGAGTTCGCTCGTAAATATCCGAACATCGCAGAAAAACTAGATATTTCCGAAGCCGAATCCTCAGATCCGCAAGTAGAACGTATGCTAGAAAGTTTTGCGTTCATGGCAGGAAAATTACAAAAGCAAATAGACGATCAATTTTCAGACATCGCAAACCATCTTCTAAGCATAATTTACGAACAGCTTGCTGCACCGATTCCTTCTATGACAATGTTGCACTTCGACGCTGATATGGCTTTAACTAAGCAAGCTCCAGGCGCAATAATAAAACGTCACACAGAAGTTTACGCAACTGCAGATAATACTGATGTAACATGCACGTTTAGAACGTGTCATGATGTTGTTTTTTGGCCTATAGAGCTGCAAAATGTCTCCGTAATCGTTCGTGACGATATCGATGTAAAAAATATAGAACTTACGTCATCATTTTATCTAAGACTGCAATTTAATGGACATAGTCCAGATAATAAAAAGCGCCCAAAAAACATCAGACTCTACATAAACGGCAATCACAAATTTAAATCAGAGTTATTTGCTGCGCTATTTCTTAGCCAAAATAACATAATCGTAAGGCAAGGACGCAACAGCACTAACGGCGATAAAATTTCTGGCGTAGGAATTACGCACGACGAAGTAACATTACCGTGCAATAGTGCAAATTTCGCTGGATTTAGACTGCTGCAAGAATATTTCGCTTTTCCTGATAAATTCTTCGGTTTTTCAATTCATTTACCTGATTCGATCAACATATCTGAGACATTTGAGGTTTTTATACCAATGGCATATCATTGCAAACTGCCAGCGACGTCGAATGTTTTGCTGATGAATGCTGTGCCTGCAATAAATTTATTCAACAAAATATCAGATCCATTACGACTAACGTACAAAGATGTATGTTACAGATTACTTGCAGATGCATATAGAAATAACTCTACAGAGATTATGTCTGTGAAGAAAGTGATGCAGGTTGATACGAATACAAACAGAGAACAAGAGGTTTTTCCGTTTTTTTCATCATCACATAATACAGCGTTTAAGAATGACGGTATTATGTGGTATACAAAGCGAAAAAAATCGTGTTTACGTGGCGATGATGTTGATATATATTTTGTCGATCAAAATCTAACGCCAGAATCGCCTGTTGATAAAATATTTTACGCACATACTGTATGTACAAATCGACATCTTGCAGAGCTAATGCCTGCGTTTACGCAGTTTAATATTGAAGCGACGATTCCAGTAAAACAGATTTATTGTCTACAAAAACCGACGAAACAACGCGATGCAATTTCTGATGGAGAATCTGTATGGGCTCTCATGTCACTGCTTTCATCATCATTTTTAGACGATTACGAGAAAAAAACAAAAGAACTCTTGCGCTTGTTTTCATCATGTTATGCGAAATCAGCTATAGATGAAATCGATTCAATCAGTTCGATTGATGTCAAACAGATTGCGAAATTTAATCATGGACAAGCATGGAAGGGATTCATGCGTGGCTCATCAATCACAATTAATTTCGAAAGCAACGCGCCACATTCCGTCATTGCATTGTCGTATGTTCTATCTCGCATATTTTCTGTTTATACATCAATAAACACATTTACAGAGTTAAAAGTAAAAACTGATTTCGGAGAAAAAACGTGGGAAATGCAAATAGGTCTACACAATTATCTGTAATCGAATTACTTCAAAAATGCCCCCAAAAATTCACATACGAACAATGCGTATTTATTTTAGAAAAAAAATATAATTATGACGTCAATAAAGGCGCATATTTCTCGACCAAAATCGCAACACAAGGACAGCATAAATTATGCATATCAGCATACGACGTAAATGGCGTAAAAATAAATAAAGATCGAGCGATAATATATGCAGAACGAATGTCATTTACATCATTTACCGGTCCGTTACCAAGCGTGTATTCAGAAAGATTAGCTATCTCTAAGTGGGCTAAGGAACCTGCTTTATCAGAATTTATGAATATATTTATTAACCGCTTATCTGTAATATCATACAGGATTAGTGTTCGAAAAACACCTGCATTACAGAAAGTTGCGCATTGCGGGCAAACAAGCGTTGGAAGATGTATCAATGCTCTGCTTGGAAATAGCAACAACGACTCGCTGTTTGCTTTTTGTTACTCGATGTGGAATATACCTCGTTCGGCGCTTGGATTACGTACAATTATTTCTAATTTTTTTAATATTGACGTAAATATCGAGCAGTTTTATGGCGCGAAAACGGAAATATCAGATATAACTATTCTAGGAAAAATAAATTCATGTTTGGGCGAAAATACAACATTAGGGTCAAGTTATTTTGATTACGGAAGCGCCATCAAAATTACCCTTGGACCGCTTCCTGATTCATCCTTAGAGTTGCTAAAGCCAGGCATGCTATGGCGTAAAAAACTAGAAGAATTAATTACCAGATATTTACCGCAAGAAATAGATTACAACATTGTCCTTATGCCAGCAAATGTTCAACACTCAACGATTGGACGCAACAAACTGGCATATGATACGTGGCTGTGACATATAGCTGAAACTACTCATAAGACGACAGACTATTTGCGCTATCTTGTACAAGCAACAACTATTAATAGCAGATTGTTTGTGTAAGCAATGAAGTTTTCGTTGAAAAATGTGTCTTATTTCGCTACTCTGTTGAATAGTAATGTTATGTGAGTAGCTTATGTGGTTTGCTGAATCTCCTTCCAATATTGCGATCATAAAGTATATGGGAAAATATGCTCTAAATATCCCAGGCAACAAGTCGTTGTCCTACACTATTAATAGATTTAAGTCTCGCGTTGAACTAGAATTAATTGAAGGAAAAGAAGACAAGTTTACACCGCTAGAAAACATCGGGTACCTAGATTTGCAAATTAGCAATGAAGGTGTACAAAGGTTTCTTTCGCATTTACATTACCTAAAGAATGTTTTTGCTTGCAAAGAAAATTTTATTGTAAAATCAGCGAATAATTTTCCGAACGACACAGGTATTGCAAGCTCCGCTTCAAGTTTTGCTGCGCTAACAACATGTGCGTTAAATGCTTTTTGTGACATTCTAAAAATTGACATGCCAAATCAGCAGGAAATGAGTCGACTTAGCAGATTCGGCTCAGGATCATCGTGTCGTTCTTTTTTTGCTCCTTGGGCTGCGTGGGAAAGTGAGTATGCAGAAGAGGTCAATTTCCCATTTCAAAATATTTTCCATCAAATAGCGCTAGTAGCCATGACACCAAAAATTGTACCATCGAGCAAAGCACACATCGAAGTTCTCAGAAGTCTGTTATATGAAGGACGTGCGTCAAGAGCTGCCAGGAGATTTAACGAATTCGTCTTAGCTATGGAAGCTAAGGACTGGGAAAAAGGATACATTATCGCATGGCAGGAGTTCTTCGATATGCATGCATTATTCTGCACAAGCAGTAAGCCATTTTGGTACATGAACTCAGGAACTTTGTGTACGCTAAGACACGTATCTAATTTTTGGGACACACATCATGATGGTCCAATCGTAACCGTCGACGCCGGGCCAAATGTTCATTTCCTGTGGAGGGATGATCAAAAAGAACTGGCGACAGAATTCGCCGACGACTTCGAGTTTGAACTAATGTAAATGGTGTAAGCGGAGGGAGTCGAACCCACGACCTCAAGATTAGGAATCTTGCGCTCTATCCTGCTGAGCTACGCCTACAACGCGGCCATTATACCACACACGAAAGATTAATCGCAAGTATTTATTATCAGAACTTTGAAGCTGTTTTTCCGATTCATATCAGAACAGCGCCTTAATGTTGTAAGCACATTATCTACTCAAGCACAATTTATTACTAGTCAACCTTGAAACGAATGAGCAATCTAAAAACGCGAAAAGATTAACAATAGCAAAAAAAGATCATTCCGCAGAATCACTTTTTTTGCATCGAACCAGTAAAGAAGCTTTATCTTCGTTTAACGTTAGCGATTGAAATCACACATTCATGTCATTAACCTTACCTCTCATTATCAACCACTAAAACATTAAAGCAATTATCTTATTACAACGTTTTTCGTAACGACTCGCTAAAACGATCAAAAAAGTATTGACTTTTTTTTCACGCAAATGTACCATAGCAGCGTACAGATTAAGGCGTCCATATACGTTTTGCGGTGTACTTGGGCATATAGCTCAGCGGTAGAGCACCACGTTGACATCGTGGTGGTCGCAGGTTC
>CAZMHS010000005.1:10678-51256 GCA_964566185.1 uncultured Alphaproteobacteria bacterium | reverse complement strand
ATCTTTCTCTCCACATAAAAACCAGTATATCACACTTCTTATCACTTGCGGGATTCTTTGTTGGAAATTTTGTTGTTTCGGATCGTTAACGTTGTCTTGAATCCGTAAGTAATTAAAATTAATTGCTATATACAAAAAATGTATATGAAAAATTTTGATTTTGTGTTAGAAATAATGCATCGTAGTTACGGACGTAGTATTATGCAGAAAAATGAAAACGTTGGCCAACTTAGTAAGCCGAAGATCCCTTTAACTGTTTGGGTGCTAGGTTTAGTAAGTTTCTTTATGAATTCAGCTGCTGTTATTATTACAGCGTTGACGCCTTTTTTTATTATGCAGGTTTTAGGTGGATCTGTCGAGGCCGTTGGACACATCCGAGGATGGTCTGAGGCATTCGCATACTTTGTTAAACTATGTTCTGGAGTGATTAGTGATTATGTAGGAAAACGAAAAACACTGATTTTGATTGGGTATGGTTGTGCTGCGCTGACGAAGCCATTATTCGGACTTGCTCGGGATATATTTCAGTACACTGCTGTGCAATTTGTTGAACGTGTCGCCAATGGTTTACGAGATTCTCCTAGAGATGCATTAATTGCAGATTGTGTGCCTAAGCAATTGAAGGGAACAAGTTACGGCATTAGGCAAAGTTTTGCTATGGCTGGGTCTATGGCTGGTGCTTTTTTGTGCTTTTTTATGTTATCTCGTTTTTGTTCTTCTGATAATCAAGAGTCTGCTAGGCTTGTTTATTTTTTAGCTACAATTCCTAGCATTGTCGCTGTGTTGCTGCTGTATTACGGAATCTCAGAAGATACTGGATTGACGAAGCTTAAGGATAGGAAGGGTTTTCCGATAAAGAAGGATGATTTACGGCAATTAGGCGGACAATTTTGGTTCTTTATGGCTATTGTGATGTTTTTTATGTCTAGTAGATTTAGTGATGCTTTTCTTGTTGTCAAGGCACAAGAGCTAGGGTGGAGTTTAAGTCATATGCCGCTCGTACTAGCGATTATGTATTTGTCCAATTCTATTACTGCTAAGATTGCAGGTGAGCTGTCTGATAGAATTGGTAGGCGGGCCTTCCTTGGCGGAGGGTTTTTGTGTATGGCGTTAACGTGCCTTATCATAGGCAATGCTAGTTCTTCTTCGGTATTGGTCATTGGTGCTGTATTGTATGGTGTTCATTTCGGATTGACTCAAGGAACGTTTTTTGCTCTAGTTGCTGATTATTCTCCGCAGCACATAAAAGGGACTTCTTTTGGAGTTTTTAATCTTGTTTGTGCATTTGGTATGATCGGATCAAATAGCGTTACAGGTTATTTGTGGAAGGTTTATGGTGTCGAATGCGCTATGTATGTTGCTATGAGCGTGGCTATTGTAGCATTTATTATGTCGCTATTTTTAAAAAGTCCAGGGGACAATTAGTTGTTTTAGTTTTGGGAGAATTAATCGATTGTTGGTTAATATACTCTTATGTATAATAACTGGTATTTTTTTATAATTTATTAATGTTATGGTGATAATATGTTAAGTATGGGAATAAAGAGAGTTTGCATGTTTTGTTCAACTAAGTTTTATGATTTTGGAAAAACACCAATCGTATGTCCAAAGTGTGGAGCTCCATTTGACCAAAATATGATGTTCAAAAAGAAGGGGCGGGTTAAAGATCTTGGCAGCGATTTGATTGGTGATAATTTCGAAATTGGAGATGATATTGGCGTTAGTGCTGATGATGATATGACATTAGACATAGTTGACGATTCAGATGAGGACGTCGATATTTCGTCTGATGAGGTCAGTTCAGAGGAGGAATAATGCGGTTCGTTCTGTTTGTCTCTCTGTTATTTGTTACGCAGTTGCTTAATGCTGAGTTAGTTGAAGACGTTCGTGGTGCAAATGAGAGACAGGTAGAACAAGAAAATAGCGATGACTTTGACGTTCAGGCTTTTTTGGCTGATGATGATTCATCGCCAATTCGTAGTGACGATGAGAAATATGCTGATGATGAGATTCATTCATCTTTGAAGACTTTTGTTTTAAATGAAGTGGAAAAGGAGACGAATGATGTTGAAACAGTTGGTGATGGTAAAAATGACGAAGATGGGAACATTATAGAGTATACGTTGCCTGAGAAGCATATTTCTGATAAATCGAACTTTAATGAAGAAGTTGATTTAAGCAAAATGTTACAAAAGGGCGTCGTTGAGTTAAAAGAGATTGTTATACAGGTTTTAGATAAAAAAAGTACAACTTGTAGGTTTGAGAAAATTTCTCTAGAAAAAAATGTTAGTGTCGGTGATTTGACGGTAGTTCTTAAGCGAGCATTCATGACAGGTGAGCATGTTATTCCATTTTCTATAACAGGGTATTTGGAGATTTATGAAAAAGGACAAAAAATATTTGGTGGTTGGATGACTAGTTCTTTACCGTCTGCTGTTACCTTTGACCATGCAATATATGACATAAAAATTACCAGTGAGAAAGATTAATGTCTATCTTTAAAAAGTTGTTTGATAGATCTGGTAAAATGCCGGTGTCGCATGAAATAAGCGAAGGTATATTTAAGGAGTACGACATTCGTGGAGTTTATGGCTCGACTTTATGTGATGAAGATGCGTTTTTAATCGGTAGAGCTGTTAGTTCTGATGTAGTCAAGAACGTTGTTGTTGGGTATGACGGCAGATCTTCGTCTTTTAGACTAGCGAAACATCTTGTTAGTGGACTTGTTAGATCCGGAGCTCACGTGACGAACATAGGACTTTGTCATACTCCTTTGGTTTCGTTCGCTGTCGCAACAGGAAATTTTGACCTAGGGATAATGATTACAGGGTCGCATAATCCAAAGGAACACAATGGGTTTAAGTTTATAAATCGTGAATCATCGATGTTTGGTGATGAAATTCGTAAGATATATCATAAGGTTCGTGAGAAACGGTTTTATGATGGTATAGGGGGTGAAATATTACTACAAAATCGATATCAACGGAATTACGTTAGGGCAATATTAGACTCTGTAGATATTAGCTGTGCAGTAAACGTTGTGTGGGATGTTGGGAATGGTGCGACGAGTCCAATTATAAAGGATATTATAAGTAAGCTGCCAGGACGGCATGTTATTATTAACTGTGAAATTAATGGTGATTTTCCAGGTAGGGGGCCTGATCCAACAACTGCTGAATGCATTCAGAAATTAACGGATTTTGTGCATGCCGAAGATTTTGATCTTGGTTTTGCTTTTGATGGCGATGGCGATAGGCTTGTTGTTGTAGCTAGATCGTGTGGAATATTACAGGGTGATCAATTATTGTCTGTTTTTGCTCGTTGTGTACTTGCAAACAATAATAATGCTTTTGTAATAGTTGACGTCAAAACTAGTTCTGCTGTTATTGATGATATAAAAAAGCATGGTGGTAGAGTCATTATGGAGCGTTCTGGACACTCAATAGTAAAATCTCGGATGCAAAAAGATGGAGCAATTTTAGCCGGCGAAATTAGTGGCCATTATTTTTTCGCTGACAAATGGTACGGATTTGATGACGGTGTCTATGCGGCTATTAGATTATTAGAGATGTACACAGCTGCTATAAATAACGGCGGTGACGTTTTTGATAATTTAACTAATAGTTTTAATTCTCCTGAAATTCGCGTTGTTTGTAACGATAAATTCAAGATTGTCAATGATATTAAATCTTATTTACGTGAGCGCGGCGTGACGTATTCTGACATCGATGGAGTGAGGGTCGAAAATGAATTGGGGTGGTGGCTTGTTAGAGCGTCTAATACCCAAGACCAAATCACTGTTCGTGTTGAAGGTACTACGGAAGACAATTTTTGTATACTGAAGCGTGAGCTTATGGAAATTTTGGCTCGTCATGGAGTTTCGTTAGATGGTGCTTGTTGATAGCATTTTGGTGTTTTGTTGCTTTTTGGTATGTCTTTAATTTTGCTTGGAAATTGATTTTTCTCAGTAAATAGTGTATACTCTCAAGAGTGTTTTTTGTGTTGTAAGAGGCTGAAGCGTGATTAGAACATTTGCCAAGAGAATATTCGGTAGTCCTAGTGAGAGAATCGTTAAGAAATATAAAAAAATTGCTGATGAAGTCTCGGCTCTCGAAGGAGAGTTCTCTAAGCTAAATGACGATGAATTACGTGAAAAAACCAGTGAGTTTAGACAACGAATTACAGATGGCGAACCGTTGGATTATTTGCTGCCTGAGGCTTTTGCTGTCGTTAGAGAGGCTGCTAAGCGTGTTTTGGGACTTCGCCCGTTTGATGTTCAAATCATTGGTGGTATTGCTTTGCATAACGGTCAGATTGCTGAGATGAAAACAGGCGAAGGTAAAACGTTGGTAGCTGTTTTAGCTGTATATTTAAATGCCTTGGAAGGTAAAGGCGTCCACGTTGTTACGGTTAATGATTATCTAGCTGCCCGCGATGCTGAGTGGATGGGGAAAATTTACAGATTTTTAGGAATGAGCGTCGGAGTTATCGTAAATTCTTTAAGCGATGAACAGCGTAGAGAAGCGTATAATTGTGACATAACATATGCTACAAATAATGAGCTTGGCTTTGATTATCTTAGGGATAATATGAAGTTTAGGAAAGAAGATCTTGTTATGCGTCCATTCAATTATGCGATCGTTGATGAGGTCGATAGTATCTTAATTGATGAGGCTCGCACTCCATTGATCATATCTGGGGCTGCAAAAGATAACGTGGATATGTATGTTAATGTAGATGCTATAATTCCTCTTTTGCGTAATACTGATTATGAAATCGACGAGAAGCAAAAACACGTAACGCTCACAGAGCAAGGTAATGATGTTATAGAAAACCTTCTTTTTGAAAGAGGGATTACTAAGACAAAAAATTTATACGATGTCATTAACATGGATATTGTGCATTATGTTAATCAGGCATTAAAAGCTCATTTGTTGTTCAAACGCGACGTTGATTATATCGTAAAAGATGGGAAGATTATTATCATAGACGAGTTTACCGGAAGAATGATGGATGGGCGTAGGTATTCTGATGGTTTGCATCAAGCAATAGAGGCAAAAGAACATGTCAGAGTACGAATGGAAAATCAGACTTTGGCATCTATTACGTTCCAGAATTTTTTCCGTATGTACAAGAAATTGGCTGGTATGACTGGTACGGCAGAAACAGAGGCTGCTGAATTACAGGATATATACAAAGTCGAAACGGTTGTTATTCCGACTAATGTCCCTGTCGCTCGTATAGATTATGATGATGAGATATATAGGACAAATCAGGAAAAGTATGAGGCTATATTAAAACTGATAAAAGAATGTCATGCAAGAAAACAACCTGTATTGGTTGGTACAATAAGTATTGAAAGTTCCGAAAAATTATCTGAGTTTCTTAAAAAATCTGGGATCGAGCATAATGTGTTAAATGCTAGATATCACGACGTCGAAGCTGAAATTATAGCTGAAGCTGGTAGGCCTGGGGCTGTGACAATTGCAACTAACATGGCTGGACGAGGTACAGATATTAAGCTTGGTGGAAATCTTGACGCTAGGATCAACAAAGAAACAGCTGGAATCGAAGATCCAGAATTAAGGCGGAAGAAAGAACATGAAATTGTAGAAGAAATTAAACGTGATGAAAATATAGCTAGAAAAGCTGGTGGTTTATTCGTCATTGGTACTGAGCGTCACGAGAGCAGGCGAATTGATAATCAGTTGAGGGGGCGTTCTGGGCGTCAAGGCGATGCAGGTGCATCGAAGTTTTTCCTTTCTTTGCAGGATGATTTGATGCGTATATTCGGAGCAGAGCGTCTCGATTCGATGCTGCAAAAACTTGGATTGCAGGAAGGCGAAGCCATTACTCATCCATGGGTGAATAAAGCTGTGGAGAAGGCTCAAGGAAGAGTCGAGGCTCGAAACTGCGATATTAGAAAGCATCTTTTGAAATATGATGATGTGATGAATGATCAGCGCAAGGTGATATATTCTCAGCGTTTGGCTTTAATGGATCCTCAGACAGATCTACGAGATGAGCTAGTCGATATGCGTTATGAGGTGATCGATAAGATTATAAATACATCTATTCCGGAGAATGTTCCTTCTGAACATTGGGACTTTAATGCTGTCAATGAATCGATGCACTACTTCTTTGGCGCTGACGTAAAAGATTTTGATGCTAATGAAATTTGGACTAAAGAGTCATTGCGACGAACTATGATAGAATTAGTTGAAGGTCGAGTAAAAGAAAAGGAGGAAAAATATCCTAGTGATGTTCTCAGAGATATGGAACGATCTGTGATGTTGAGGTTAATAGACAAGCTTTGGAAAGAGCATTTATTAAATCTTGATATCGTAAGACAAGGGATAAATTTACGAGCATATGGGCAGAGAGATCCATTAAATGAGTATAAACAAGAAGCTTTTTCTTTGTTCGAGAGAATGGTTCGTGTAATTCGTGAAGAAACTGTTCGAACTCTTTCGGTTTCCGAACCTAATGATGGGTATTACTTCGACGACGATCCATTCGGTGGTGGTAATAACGGCGATTCTTTTGATGCAGATTTACTGGCGGAGTTGGAGAGTATTTTGAAAAAATACACTCATAAGTCTGATTTTGTTGGCGCTGTAAATTCAGACGATAATGCTCTGGCCTCTGAAAATGAAAAGGATTTGAGTGAGGATAAGGATGATGTTTCTAATATCAAAGTTAATAGGAACGCGTTATGTCCGTGCGGTAGCGGAAAACGCTACAAACATTGTTGTGGCCGTATGAAAGATTAGTTCGATGTTTGATGGCTTCGCTAAGAAGGTGTCTTCTATTTTAGATCGAATAAAAAATTCAGGTATATTGACTGAGTCTGACATTGATGCTGCTTTAAGAGAGATCCGAGTTGCAATGTTGTCTGCTGATGTTTCTATAGATATAGCTAAATCTTTTATTAAAGATATTGCAGATGAGATTATAGGTGAGAAAATATTAAAGTCATTATCGCCTGGGCAAATGGTCTCGAAAATTGTCCATGCAAAGCTGGTCGATATTTTATCTGCGAAATCAAATGGCATTGATTTTTCTAAAACTCCAACGAAGATCATGTTAGTTGGATTACAAGGTGCCGGAAAAACGACGACAGCGGCGAAAATTGCTCATTTATTTAAACGAACGTATAAATCAAAAACGGCAATCGTTGGAAGTGTCGATGTGTACAGGCCTGCTGCTATTGATCAGTTGCGGGTTTTAGTAAAAAAAATAGGTTGTTCTTTCTTTGAGACTGATATACATTTTGGTGTATTGAAAAATTCAAAGAATTTATTGGATGTTGCGAACAGTGAGGCCGTTGATTTAGTCGTTTTAGATACAGCTGGAAGGTTGCAGATTGATGAAATGAAAATGCAAGAGTTGGTTGCTTTAGAAAAGCAATTTAACCCTGATGAAATTCTATTAGTCGTTGATATAATGACAGGACAAGAAGCAATTAATATAGCTAAGACGTTTGCTAGTACCCTAAATATTACAGGTATTGTATTAACGCGCGTTGATGGCGATTCTAGAGGTGGGGTTGCCTTGTCTATGAAAGCTGCAACTGGGGTTCCTATAAAATATTTGTGTAGTGGAGAAAAATTAGAACAAATAGAGCGTTTTTATCCTGAGCGTATAGCAAATCGTATTTTGGATATTGGGGATATTATGACTCTTGTCGAAAATGCGCAAATGACTATGGGCGCCGATGATATGCAAAGATCAGCAGAACGGGTGATGAGTGGTGTATTTGATTTGAATGATTATGCTGATAACTTGAGAAAAATGTCTTCACTCGGTGGAATAAGTGGTATGATCAAATATCTGCCTAATTTTCAAGGAATAAGTGACATTTTAAATAAACAAAATGTTTCAAATGATATTATTAAAACAAATTTAGCAATTATTTCGTCTATGACAGCTAAAGAAAGGAAAAATTCATATATCATTGATGGTTCTCGACGAAAACGAATTGCTTCAGGTTCTGGTACATCCGTGCAAGCTGTGAATCGGCTTCTAAAACAGTATGATGGAATGCGAAGTGTGATGAAAAGGATGAAAAATGTGAAAAAACAGAGTGATTTGCTTGGTTTGTTGCGAGGCTTTAAGCGTTAGAAAATATCATCATCGTCGTTCAGGACGATATGTTGGCTTTTTTTACACTCTCTACATGGTGCTGTTTTCAGGTATCGTATTAGCAGTTCGTCGCGTGTGAGCCATGTCGTTGATGTTCCTGCTTGTATATGTTCCGAATGATTTTCGTCGCTTGATATAACAAACGCAATGACGATGTCCTCGTTTAATGTTTGACCATCAGATAGACGTACTTTTAAGTTATTTGATGTAATTGAATGGCAAAAATATTGATCTTCATTAAATTCAACATCGTTGTTTTGTTTATCGTAATTTATATATTTAAAATCTTTCGTAAGATCTATATTTGGTGTATACCAAATAGGTTTACCGTGTCCATCAACAGTAACACGACGTTCTATACCAAGCGTTTTGTATGGTATGTATCCATGTTTTGTGATTGGTGATTCTATGCCAGTACGCATATCATTTGATGGACGCGGTATTCTATTTTTTTTAGATAGAAATGATGCTATTGCTATTTTTATCGTTTCATAGTTTTGTTTGGTTATTTCATTACTACGTTCTTCTCGTATTATGTGCATTTTTTTGATGCTAGTTGACAGTAAAACAGATAATATACAAATGAAAAAAGCGGCTTCTATAAGTAAAAAGCCGTTTTTTCTGTTTGAATATTTCATTCCGCTATTTGGTTATTAATATTTCTTTTAAGAAATGTTCTATCTGACGTGGTTTTGCTGGGTCCATGTTACTATTTATTTTGTTGATTCTTAGTACTACTTTTCCATGTTCTGTGAGGCTGGTATCATCGTTTAGCGATACTTCTATGTAGTCCTGTTTCGAGGGAGGGATTACGACGCATGGCGATAATGTACAATTTAAATTATACATATCAGTTTCAACGCTAATAGGTGAATCTGATTTGTTTGTTATTTTTATTGTTGATATTAATTTTCTTTGCAATGCAGATTGTTGCAGTGTCGGTTTTTCTTGTTCTATAATAACGCTAGAAGCTAATTGTCCTTGAGCGTAAGTAACTGCGCATGATATAACAGAATGCAAACATATTGCTATGCTTTTAATTATAGTATTCATTTTTATTTGCTCCATGTTGTTATTATCAGTATACCACGTAATTATTTATTAAAAGTAAACATTATGCAGATTCGATTTGTTGTTTTATTGTTGGGTATACAAAAATACCTGAAATTGTGAATAACGATGATACTAGAATGCTTATTGCGTCGGAATTAAAAATTATCCACAGGCAAAATATTGCTGAAAACGAGCTGATAACCATATGGAATGAATCCTTTTGCTTATACGATATTTTCAGCAGTGATATAGATGATACCAAATATATAGCTAAAAATGAAACAACGGAAAAATCTATGATCTGTATAACTTGTTTTGCAATACTAGGTTGTCGCGTTAATAACAAAATAATGGCGATTCCGACTGAACTAATGCATATGCTGAAATACGGTGATTTTGCCTTGTTGCTCTTTGCAAACACTTTCGGTAATAATTTGTCTTGAGCTAATCCTAGAGCTATTTGCCCAGATGTTAGCGTCCAAGCGTTTAACGTTCCAAGACAGATTATAAAACCGATAATGCTCATTATATATTCTGATTTTTGTGACGAGAACGCTATTTTTGCAAAAGCTACGTACGGTGCTTTCGTGTTAGCAAGTGTTTCACTTGGTATTGTGCCCATGATGCCTATGCAGTTTCCGAAATATAATAACGCTGCAGTGATAGTTCCAATTATTATTGCAAGAGGAATTGTTTTTCCTGGCTTTTTAACAGCACCTGCTGGGGCCGTTGCGCATTCTACGCCAATAAATCCCCAAAAAGCAAGTAGCGATACTTGATTGATGATGGTTGCCGTTGGCGCATTTTGTAGAGTATGAGAAACAGCGAAGTTCTGTCCATTGAAAAATGGCAACGTAAGAAGAGGTATAATTACTAGTGGAGCAAATTTTAGTAATGTTAACACAAACTCTAATTTTCCGGCTAAACTTACGCTTATACAATTGACATATGTTATTATTACTAAGATGAGTAATTCTACATATAAGTAACATCCGTGGCCGCAATGATCGATAAAAGGTGACAGATACGCTGCGCATGAAATTACAACAACTGATGTACTAACCCATGACACAAGCCAATAAGTCCAACCAGTAAAGAATGAGGGTACGTTTCCGAATACAGCTTTTACGTATGCATGAGGACCACCTGTCTTTGGAATCATTACGCATAGGCGTGAAAATACAAACGCAAGAGATATTGCACCGAGGCAAGCTATTATCCACCCTATTGTTGAATACAATCCAAAAGGAGCAAGTGCCGCAGGCAAAATCAATACTCCAGAACCAACTTGAGCTCCTAAGACAATAGCAAATACGCCCCAAAAACCTATTTTATCCATAATACTCTTTTTTAATTTTGTAGCAATTCTAACAGTAAAGTTGAGTAAATAAAAGAACGAACACAAAGTATTAACGAAAAATTAACGGTTTATTATTATGTTGTTGAACAAATAGTAATTGGTATGTATGAAATGAGGGACAAAAAAGGGTATGTAGCGATAATAATAGCGTGTTTTATACCAGTAGTGATGTCGTTATTATACCTCTCGATAAATAGGACATCGAGTTCGTTAGAAAGAATGATATTTGAGAACGCGGTGAGGCAATCGGCGTTAGAAGCAGCGAGAAATTATATGTGTGGAGTCTCGCTAAAAGATCAAAAAGATTATACAGAGAGATGCGCAGCGACAGCATTTAATGCAGCGATGAAGTCTTTGGTGGGGCTGAAAACAGACGTGATTCCTATGAAGGAGCAGATTATATCATACGGTGAGTTACGTCATAGGTGGTTTGGGTATTGCGCATTTAGTCGTAGGAGACATCGAGTATTTTATGAACTTTGGGTTCGTCCAGAAGTGGATGCAGCATCCTATCGTACAATAGATCCAGATGCAGATGAAATAGAGTATTCTTATGCGTCAGCTAATGAATATGGTTATTTTATGAGTCGTTCAGGTTCAAAAAGTGGAGCACTAGTAAAAAAAATATTTTACAGAGATAGTGATAATGTAAATAACACTTCAATGACAATTTCGGAAAGTGGAGATGATAACTTAACAGTTAGCGTTGAAACGAAGTTATCGTCATTAGGAAATATGTATAAAGCGTCGTACACAGCGACGAGACCGCAGTTAAACGCAGATATAGTGATAGGCATTCCTGTAAACGATGGGGCAATGTGGCGTGACAACGATATGTATTCAGGTTTTATTGCTCAGAGAGACGCAACGATGGAAACGCCGTTATACCAAATTAAATCTGAGTGTAAAAAGTTTATTAGAGAAATGCTGAGTTATAAAAAATGCGGAATAGGCATTATACCATATGCAGGAAAAGTTGCTGTTGAATCTCCAGAATTGGCCGGTCATGACTTGTCTAAACAGTGTATGACGGAAGCTAAAGTTCCGCAAATTCAAACAATATCTCACGGTTCATATGATTATTCCAATTATGTAGCAGTAAATCCGCAGGTTCCATTGTCAGAGTCGTATAAATGGATATCATGTACATATAATAATGGAAAAGGATCGTTGAATGATATTGAAGCAGCTAACGCACAATATGAACGCTCTGATATAGTGGGACTGATGCACAGGAGCGATCTAATAACGCAGCGAGATGGCGGTGATATTGTAAATACTGATGCAAAAAATTTGCTACTGAGTCAGGTTGATAATAATACTGTATTTCTAGAACATCCTATGGGTATAGCGTATGGTGGAGATGCGAATATTGCTGCAGGTTTTTCTAGAGCACAAGATTTTTATCAACAGATGGCGCTACCGATGTTAGGTTTGACGACAAAAAAGATTGAAATGTATAGGTATTGCTCATTCTTGAATATTTTCGGGCAATGTGTTGGATCCGCAGAAGGTTTGCATTTTAAAAATCGTAGTTCATTCGTATATTTACCAGTAATGTTCGGAATGTCGATGTTAAGTAACGGTTTCGTCGCAAGAGATGGATATACTGTTTCTGGAAATGGAAACAAAAAGGTTCTAATATTGTTCGTTAATCAACCTGATCTTTTTCATCCGCATGAATTAACGCATTTTGGCTTTTCTAATGATAAGTCGCATTTTAACTTAATCGATGGAGACTTGCTTGATTATCGCTACGATCTTGCATTAGAAAACGGTTACTACATGAACAAAAATCTAACATCACAATATCAAAAAAACACATTGATTAAATGCTCATACCCAAAAGATGCTACTGATGGCATTTTTTCTTTACAAACGCCACAACCGGCAAACTTGAAAATTGTCGCTCGGGGAATTGAGGGACCGTGCTGTGTTATTTACAAAAACAATGGACATGGAGATATAAAGGTTACAGGAGTCGAAGCAGAAGTTAGCGGAACTTTTGTAGTAGATGATAACGCTGACAACGGAGAAGATGCTTATAAAGTTCCAGTTTTGTCCTCAGGATCAAGCTACAAGATATCGGTTTCAGGAACACATGATTGTTTTGTAATAATAAAACTTGAACTCGGCGGCTGCGAACTTGATATGAAAGAGACTTACGAAGAAAATGATTGCACATGGAAAATTAGACAAGACGAAAAATATGTATATCTGTGTGTCGGCCCATCGAGTGGCGAAGAATGTGCCAGTTACAAAAGAAATAGTTACTTTTCACGTAGCGTAACAATAAAATTAAAAAGACACAGTAATGAGCCTACGCAATGGAAAACTTTGTCATATAGTGCATACTATGACTATTCTACCGGAACAAACTGGACAGAAGAGCCTAACGCCGCAACTTACGAACTAAAAAAATTCTATAACGTATCCTACGAAGCTTATTTAAAAGAAACTAATGTAGAGTTTTGGGGAGGCGCGCATTCTTTCAGCTCAGATTATCAAGAAAAGCTAGCATTACGTACATATTATCAAGACTCAACCGCGGATGGATTTGCAGATTCTTCGTGTTTTAATACTTTCAGTAGAACGTATAGTTATTGTATGTCGTGGAATAATTCTAATGATCCTAGTCTTCCAACAGGTGCAACGGATATTAGCGATATGTTGCAGTATATAAAATTAACGCCTTATTCGACTGCAAGCGTGACGCATGGATCTGGCAAATACGTAACTATAGAATTACCTTATGTTAGGCTCTACAAAGAAACACCATTTGGCGACTCTGGAATACTTAACTTTTCAGGAGACATTTTATACTACGAAGAAAATGGAGTTTACTATACTCTATTCCTGATCGGAGATTCCCCTAACGTTTCTCTTACAAAAGATTATACTGTTGATCCGTATTGTGTTAAGATAAAATCTTTTGGATGTTTGCCAACATCAAGTGATAATACGTGCTGCGAAGATTCCTACTTGTATATTGTAGAAAAAAAAATATATAGCATCAGTACATCTTCAGGAGGATTAGGATTGAAAACAAAACTTGTAATCACTTTCAAAAAAGCATCCAATGAAATAAAAATTTACGACGGAATCGCCTATGTATCAATCGCCAAAATGAATGACGTTTATACATCACCAGCTGGTGCATATATATACGACAAAAACGGCACATACATCGATATGCTATACCCAAACAATAACAAGCCAAAAGTACAAGCGCTCGCTAGAATCGCGCAGAATGGAGCAAAAGTTGATTTTCCTCCAGACTGTACAAAGACATACAACTGCAACGATGGGACTATTACAATTATAGAAGGCATAAAAGGGCGAAATGTATCTTTTTCAGCTAACTGTGTGTATACTGCAATAACTAATACTTCAGGTAACGTGTCTGCGAGCATATCTTCTGACGGAAATTACAACTTCGAATTACATAAATGCACAAAAAACGGAGAAGATGGCTCGGCCATGCGTATTACAAAAAATGGATCCGTACCATCTGACGAGGCCCAAGGCAAAAGCATAAGAAACAATCTCGTTCTGCAAAGCATCGAAGCGACAAGCACTTGTGGTGCGAAAATGTATTCAAGTGGACAACCAAGCAGCAAGAAACTGCCTGCGGTTTACATTTACAAATATCCTGGTTATTACAATACGTCAGAAAGTTATCAAACTGTAAGTAACGTATCAAAGGTTAGTGGTAACGGAGGTGTAGTATGGGAGTCGACGAAAAATCGTTGGCTATGTGTCGTGCAAGAAAATAAGACGTTAGACGTTAAAATTACATATTCAAAAACGGATGCACCGGTGTTGGCAAAATTAGAGTGTTATAGCACGAAAATATCTGAAGGAAACTCATACCTTCGTGCTGATTCGAATAATTATTACTTGTGTCGTAATTTTAATAAAACATACTCTGACGAGACGATTACAATATCGAATGGATCTGTTTCAGTATGGCCATTATCGTATGCAAGTAACGTGCTTGTTGGACAAAGCAATTCTGGAGATTTTGGCTGTCGCAGTACCGAGTATGTAAAAGTTAATTCGTTGCCTAATGGCCATAGTTATCCAAATGGTGTAAGTACACCAGGTTCAAGTAATCCATACTCTCTGTATGGAACACACTGTCGCGCCACACCATTCTTTAAGAAAAATGATACATCTTTTGCCTCAAAACATAGTACTGGAACATATACCGTATCAGGAAAAATGGATAACCTAAAAGTATGCGCGTATGTAAAAAATCACGCTGTACATATCGCATTTAACTGCGGCGCCGAAAACAGCGATACAAATTGTAGCGCAACAATTGGACAGATAACTGGCAGGCAAGCAACAACCAAAACTAGACAAAAATCCAACGTGAAATTTAATTATTTCATGATGACAGGAGGCGCTTCTGTAAGTTATGAACTTGATAATGGGTACAATATGATATATGTACCTCGTTCAACAATAAAGGGAACAAATAAGGGAACAAATATCGATATTTTTCTGATGAATGTGAAGATAATCTATATAGAGTGGTCGAATAACCTAAATGGAATTGCTGGCGCTAGATCGATTACAGGTCCTGATGTTCATTTCGATTCTAGTTCTACTGCTGCTGGCACTGCATGGCATGAAAAAGTAAAAAATGCTCCTTACTCGAAGACGAATAGCTATTGTAGTACCAGTTCATATCCAGCTAATATTCCTGTTATATTTAAGAATTATAGTGGCGCAAACTCTGGCTTTAGCGAGGGGCGTTTTTTTTATGATACACTATCATTTTTACTACAAAATTTATTAGGAGATTATAATATAACTTGGGCTGGACAAGAGGGAACTGAGGGTTCTATGAGGTCTAAGGAATTCATGACAACTTGTCAGCCAACATATAATAATTCTTCGTTAGCTGCTACAGTTAATTACGGCACATCTCGCTGTTTTCAAATGTCTACCGCTAACGAAAATAACACAAAAAACGATTTAAGTCTTACTTTTACAGGATGTATCAGGATAAAAACAATAGAAGTTACTAATGAGCTAAACAGAATATTATATGGTGCTGGTTATCAAGGATATGATACTGCTAAGTCTGAGCCAACTGTAACTCCAACAGAAGCTTTGCGGCGTGGATTAACTCCAGATATTATCAAGAAGTTTAATGCAACGTTTGGTAATAACGGTCGTATATACGTAATTCATTATAGATACAAACCTGAAAATTACGAAAACACAGGCTGGGATCCGTCAAGCTGGGGTGTATACAAAAATTTCTACAATGTCGAAAATGAAGAAGACCTACAGCAGGTCTTAAATGAAATTATGTACGATGTCAAACGCTTTGGTGGATACACTGATGCTAAAATTATGAGTAGTTAGAAAATGTGGATTTTTGTGAAAAATTATTGTACAATTAGCGCGTATAATAAAAATCCGGAGGTCAAATGAATAAAATATATATGACTCCCGAAGGGTTTAAAGCCTTGGAGGAGGAGCTAAGAAATTTAAAACTTGTTGAGCGACCGAGTGTGATTAAAGCTATCTCTGATGCTCGCGCTCTTGGGGATTTATCTGAAAATGCAGAGTACCAATCGGCAAAAGAACGGCAAGGGCTTATAGAAAGTCGCATAAAAGAGTTAGATGCGAAATTGTCGATGGCTGAGGTGGTCGACGCCTCTAAGTTATCTGGCGATGCTGTGCGATTTGGCGTGTCTGTGACTGTTTGTGATATCGATACAGATGAGACAAAAGTATACAAAATTGTTGGCGTTGATGAGGCCGATGTTTCTCATGGGTTGCTTTCTATACAGTCTCCTTTAGGAAAAGCTCTTTTAGGGAAGAAAAAGGGTGATGAGGTGAAATTTGTGTCTCCTGGTGGTGAAAAGTTTCTAGAAATAGTAGATATTAAGGTCGTGTAAGAAATGGCATCGTATCAGTACATTTACGTAATGAAGGGGTTAAGTAAGATATATCCTGGCGGGAAGCAAGCGATAAAGGATGTGTGGCTATCGTTTTTTCCTGATGCTAAGATCGGTGTTATTGGGAAAAATGGTACAGGTAAATCAACTCTACTTAAAATAATGGCTGGTATTGATACAGAGTTCCAAGGTGAAGCTTGGGCTGCCAATGGCGCATCTGTCGGGTATTTGGCACAGGAACCGCAGTTGGATGAAACAAAAACGGTCCTTGAGAATGTTATGTTAGCCGTTGCTGATCAAAAAAAGATTTTGGACGAATATGAACTAATATCGGCCAGATTTTGCGAGGAACTGACAGATGATGAGATGAATGAGTTACTTGTTCGTCAGGCAGAATTGCAAGATCGGATCGATGCTCTTGATCTTTGGGATTTACAGCGAAATGTGGAAATTGCGATGCAAAAATTAGGGTGTCCTAGTGGTGAGCGTAGTATCGATACATTGTCTGGTGGAGAGAAACGACGAGTAGCGTTGTGCAAATTATTAATGAGTAAGCCTGATTTATTGCTGCTAGATGAACCGACTAATCATCTTGATGCTGAAGCTGTAATGTGGCTTGAAAAATTTTTAAAAGAGTATAAAGGCGCTGTTGTTTTAGTAACTCATGATCGTTATTTCTTGGATAATGTCGTCGGGTGGATATTAGAACTCGATAAAGGAACGGCGTATCCTTTTGAGGGAAATTATAGTCAATGGCTTGAAAACAAGCAAAAACGTATTGCTTTGGAAGAAAAACATGAGGCTGATAGGAAAAATTACCTCGATCGCGAGTTAGAGTGGGTTCGAATGTCTGTTAAGGGGCGTCAGGCGAAAAGTAAGGCGAGGCTTAATGCTTATGATGTTATGCTGAAGGATGTGGCAGAGGCTGAGCGTTTCTATGAAACTGCGAAAATATATATTCCATCTGGTCCGAGGTTGGGAAATGTCGTCATTAAAGCTGATAAAATTGCAAAATCATTTGGTAATAAGGTTTTGTTTAAAGATTTGTCTTTTTGCTTGCCTCCAAACGGTATTGTCGGCGTAATTGGTGCAAATGGTGCAGGGAAGTCAACGTTATTTAAGGTTCTGACAGGACAGGAGAAACTTGATGCAGGTTGTATCGAGTTTGGAGAAACTGTTAAGCTTGCATATGTTAGTCAGGAACGTAATAGTCTGGATGATAAGCGTACTGTATGGGAAGAAGTCGCTGATGGACTTGATTGGATAGAATTAGGAAAACATAAAGTTAATAGTCGGGCTTATGTATCTAATTTTGGCTTTAAGGGAACAGATCAGCAGAAATTTGTAAATCAGCTTTCTGGAGGTGAGCGCAATCGTGTACATTTAGCAAAAACACTGAAGATTGGTGGTAATTTGATATTGCTTGATGAACCTACAAATGATTTAGATGTTGATACTATAAGAGCTCTTGAAGATGGGTTGATTAATTTTGCTGGTTGTGCAGTAATTATTAGTCACGATAGATGGTTTTTGGATAGAATCGCTACGCATATTTTGGCATTTAAAGATGGAAAAGTAGATTGGTTCGAGGGTGGCTTTACTGCTTATGAGGATTATTTGAAAGAAAATGTCAAGGGCTGTTGAAATATGTAAAGAATTAGTAGCGATTCGGTCAGTCACTCACTGTGATGATACGATTGTTCGTTATGTTAGTGGATTGTTCGAAAAGCTTGGTTTTCATTCTGAAATCTTGACGTTCAAATCTAATGATGGGTTAAACGTTGTTCATAATCTATATGCTGAGTATGATTCTGGGAAAAATGGAAGAAATTTGGGCTTCTTAGGGCATTTGGATACAGTTCCTGCTGGCGATGGTTGGAAGTACGATCCTTTTTCTGCTACAGAAAAAGACGGCTTTTTATATGGTCGTGGAATTGCCGATATGAAGGGTGGTGTTGGATGCTTTTTAGCTGCGTTAGAGAAGTGTATACAGCATACTAGAGGGAAAATTAGTGTTTTTCTTACATGCGATGAAGAAATAGGCACATACGAAGGGGTGCAGTCTGTTTTGCATTGGGCTATCGAGCATAATAAGATTCCTGACCATTGTTTGATAGGTGAGCCGTCTTCTGAGAAAAAAATTTGTGATAGGATGTATGTCGGCCATCGTGGAAGTGTGAATATAGTGGCAAAAGCATTTGGCGAACAAATGCATTCTGCTTATGTCACCGCTGATAATAAGAATAATGCTCTTGAAAGAATGTGTCGTTTTGTTTCTGATGTAAGTGCAATTAGGTTTGATAAAGTAGATGAGCGTTTCCCTGGGTGCGTTATATCTCCAACAATGATACAATCTGCTAATATCGCAGAGAATGTCGTTCCTGCGTACGCTGAGATGAATTTTAACGTTCGTTATTCAGGTGCTTATGTAGGAGACGAAATTATAGCGATGTTTTCTGAAGTAGCGAAAAATTATGATATAGATATATCATATCGAAATAGTGGACGTGCGTATATTTGCGATGATCAATTCTTGATAGATGTTGCTTCGCAGGCTGTATATGACGTGTTGGGGTATAAACCAGAAAAATCCGCTGGTGGTGGGACATCTGATGGACGTTTCATGATCGATCTTTGCCCATTAATAGAGCTTGGCATGATCGATGAAACGATTCATAAAGCTAATGAATGTGTGCACGTTAGTGATTGTGATAAGTTGTCAGATGTGTATAGTAAATTTTTGCAAATATATTTTTCTAGCTGACGGTGAAATTTGGGCGTTTTAGTGCAAAAATATGGAGGAACATCTGTTGGTACTATAGACAGGATAAAGAGTGTTGCTCGTAGAATTTGTACTTCTGTAGAACAAGGTAATATGGTCGTTGTCGTAGTTTCTGCGATGGCTGGTGTTACAAATCGTCTGATTGGGTACGCGAATAGTGTTAATAGTTACGAAGGAGACCGCGAGTACGATGTGATTATTTCTGCTGGAGAACAGGTAGCCGCAGGTTTGATCACTTCTGCTTTAAAGGATATTGGGTTGAATGCAAAGTCTTACTCTGCTTGGCAGGTTCCAATCGTTACTGACTCAAAACACGGACATGCTAACATCATTAACGCTTGTTCAGATAACGTTATGCGCGATGTGGATATTGGTATTATCCCTGTAATATGCGGTTTCCAGGGCGTGTCTCAGTTTGACGACATTACTACGATAGGTCGTGGAGGATCTGATCTTACTGCTGTCGCTATTGCTGCAGCGATTCATGCTGATATGTGCGAAATTTATTCAGATGTTGATGGTGTTTATACAGCAGATCCGAATAAAGTTGAAACAGCAAAATTAATTAGTAACATTAATTATGCTGAGATGTTGGAATTTTCTTTAAATGGGGCGAAGGTACTACAAGCCAAATCAGTAGATTATGCTATGAATAACGGAGTAGTTGTTAGAGCGGCTTCAAGTTTTATTTGTACAAATGGAACAGTCGTATCTGAAAACGTTTCAGATACGCGTCAGATAATAGGAATATGCTCTAACTCTAATTTGGTGTCATTTGAGATTTCTGAGAGCTCTTTACAAAAAGTTCAAAGTGCTTTTGTTGAAAATTTAATTCGGATAATCGAGATAGAGCGAAAAAATGGGTTAGCTATATTAACAGTTAATCACGGCGATGTTCGTAATGTGTGTCAAGTTCTTGCCTGTGTGTTAGGGAAACGGTATAGGGTTTCATTTCGTAGTAGTGAGTTTTGTAACATTAGTGTAGTTGGCTTGGGGGTTGGGAAAAATATGGATGTTTATAATGTTATAACAGCTGCGTTAAGTGGTGTTAGTGTTTATAATATATTTTGTTTTAATAATAGCGTAAACGTTACAGTCGAAAAAAAGGACGAAATGGTTGTGCTTTCTATGTTACATAATTTACTTATAGGTTAGGAGGAATAATGGAAGAAAGTGTGAATTTAGCTGCTGCTGTTGCTAGCCACGATCTATCGATGTTTAGTTTGTTTGTGAACGCTTCATTGACTGTGAAGCTTATCATAATTTTGCTAGTATTTTGTTCAATATGGAGCTGGACGATAATTTTTTCTAAATTCTCTGTAATTAGAAAATTAAAGCGTCGAGCAGCAAAATTTGAAGAAGCATTTTGGACTTGTGGATCCATTGAGAATCTATATACGAAAAGTGTAAAAGCACCGAAGGATCCTTTGGTGTTCGTTTTTCTTACTGGAATGAAAGAATGGAAAAATTCAAGTTCTAAGGCTGTAAAAAATGCTGGAATGAGTGTTTCTTTGAAAGATCGAATCTTTCGTATGATGCATGTTACAGCTGGTAAGGAAATTGAATCACTAGAAAAATATGTTAGTTTTTTAGGAACCGTTGGTTCTACTGCGCCGTTTGTTGGCTTATTCGGAACCGTATGGGGAATTATGGGAGTGATTGCTGGTGAAGCTAATATGAATTTAGCTACAGTGGCACCTGGAATCGCTGAGGCTTTATTTGCCACTGCGCTTGGGTTAATTGTTACTATTCCTGCTGTTATTGCGTACAATAAAATAGTACTTGAAATTACAAGATATCAGAATAGGTTATATAATTTTATTGATGAATTTTACTCTATAATTTCAAAATATATAGAGGATTCTGAAGATGCATGAACGTAGAAGAATAGAACGTAAAATAATGAGTGAAATGAACTTAACGCCATTGATCGACGTTATGCTTGTCTTGCTCGTGATTTTTATGATAACTGCGCCGTTACTTACCATAGGTATAAAAGTTGATTTGCCTAAAGTCGCTGCACCTAGTATTAATGATAATGATGTATCTATTGTCGTATTTGTTGACTGTAACGAACGTATTTTTATTGGAGATGTTCCTGTTACTGTCGATGATCTACCTGCTAAACTTCTGGCTATGTTAAGCTCGAATGCAAAGGATCCAAAAATTTTTGTAAAAGGTGATAAGGGCGTTAGTTACGGTTCTGTTATGCGTGTAATGGGGAGTATCAGCAGTGCTGGTTTTAAAAAGGTTGTACTGGTAACTGATATGCCGTTACGGGAGAAAAAATGACGAATGAATTGCATAGGGCTGCTATAGCATCTTGTTCGGTTCATGTCGCTTTTTGTGTGCTCATGTTAATTAGCTGTGGTCCGATGAAAATCAATCAAAATAAGTCAATTGAGGTTGAAATCGCTGGCGTTGGAGATATTGAAAAAGAAATTGGTGGAATAGGGAATGGTGAGTTAAGTAACGCTCAACCAATGGAAAGTACTCAGGAGATAAAAAAAGAGAGTGAAATAGAACCTGAAAATATTCAGAAAAATGATGAAAATCTCAAAAATGTGGATCATCAAGCACCTCCTGTTGTGGAAAATGAAAAATCATCTGTCAACAGTGTGGATAGTATAACGCGAAGTGAATCTATTCCAATAAAAAAGGTTGAAACGAAACCAAAAAATGAACAAAAGCCAAAAATCGATAAAGTCGATAGACCGCCGAAACGTAAGCAAAATGCAATTATTGATCTCGTTAAAAAACAAAAAAACGTTGATGAAAATTTTGATGACTTGTTAGATTCAATAAATGATAAGGACGTCTTAAAAGCGAAAAAGAAAAAGTATAATGCATCATCTAAAGTTAAGGGCGATGGTGGTGGCAGTGGTGGCGACGCTTTATCAGGTGGAGATTATGATCTGTTAAAAAAACAAATCATGCCGAATTGGTTTGTGCCTACAGGAATGCAAAATTATGAGAGTTACGTCGTAAAATTGAGGATAAGTGTACAAGCTGACGGTAGCTTGAGACGATCTGACATTGAAATTGAAGATATAGCTAGATATAATAGCGACAGGAATTATAAAATTGCTGCAGATGGTGCTATGAGGGCGCTTTTACAAGCTAGTCCGTTGAAGCTACCAAAGAATGTGTTACGGCGTTTAAAGAAGTTTTTAATTGTTTTTGATCCTAGGGATGCGATTTAGAGAGGTGTGTATGAAGAATTTGTTGTTTTCTGTGTTAGTTGTTTGCTCATGTATTTCATGTGAGTTCGTGGTATCAAAAGAAGAGTCTGTTACGATAGACAAAGGTGTTGTGAATCCAGTAACTATAGCGGTGTGTCCATTCTTGGGAAATGAGAATGAAAATAATCAGTTGAGTTTGATCATAAAAAATGATTTAACAAGTACTGGACTATTTAACGCTGTTAATGAGAAAGCATTTTTACAAAGTGTTACTAATTACGATATTCCTGTCGCGTATCAAAATTGGAATGCTATTGGAGTGAACTATTTACTTTTTGGTAAGGTGAACTATAATGCAGATCATAATGTTTCTGTTTCATTTAAGCTATACGATATCGTCTTACATCGAAAAGTTTGTGAGTATATTATAAATGGTTCATCTAAGAGCTTAAGAAAAATTGCTCATTTGGTTTCGAATTATGTTTATAAACATACAACCGGAAGTAATGGGTACTTCGATTCTAAGGTTGTTTATGTTTCTGTTGGAAAACGTAGAAATGGGCGGAAGGTACATCGTTTAGCTATTATGGATTATGACGGTTATGATCATAAGTTTCTTACGGATGGAACTAATATCGTTTTAACGCCGAGGTTTTCTCCAAAAAAGGATGAATTGATATTTTTTTCTTATGGAGAACGGGTTACTAACGGAAAACGACGAGCATTGCCAGGGAATTTGTATAGTTACTCGTTTGAAAATAACACAATAACACAAATATTGCCTCGATCTATTAATATGAATTATGCACCTAGGTATTCTCCTGATGGTGAGAAAATTGTGTACAGTATGACTGATAGTAGCGGGAGATCATCTGTGTATGAGATGCATTTGAAATCGAAGAGCGTTCGGCGTTTAACAAAGAGTTTTTGTATCGACACATCTCCTTGCTATTCTCCAGATATGAAGAGTATTGTTTTTAATTCTGATAGAGGCGGTTCACAGCAAATTTATATTATGGATGCTGATGGTTCTAATATAAAAAGAATCTCATTTGGAAAAGGACGGTATGCAA
Source organism: uncultured Alphaproteobacteria bacterium (assembly GCA_964566185.1). Classification (GTDB taxonomy): domain Bacteria; phylum Pseudomonadota; class Alphaproteobacteria; order UBA3830; family CAYLKK01; genus CAZMHS01. Next base: position 27,740 of record CAZMHS010000005.1, on the reverse strand, counting down.
CTCCTGTGTGGTCTCCTGATGGAGAATGGATTGCTTTTACTCGATTTGGTGGAGGGCGATTCTATATAGGGATTATGAAACCTGATGGGTCTAAAGAACGGTTGTTAGCATGTGGATATCTTGTCGAGGGGCCGACGTGGTCTCCGAATAGTAGAATATTGATGTTCTCTCACCAGGATAGGAATGGAATAGAAAAAATGCATAGTATTGATATTACAGGTTTTAATCAGCGTGAAATAATTACTCCTCTTGACGGAATAGATCCTGAATGGGCACATCCGATGAATTTCGTTGAGTGAAACTAGCTTTGTGTTAATTAACATTTAATAAAATTATTTTATACTATACAGTATGATGTCTCTGGTGTTGTATGATGTGGCTGTATGTCATCTGTATGTTATTTGTCGATATTGTCGCTGCTTCGCGGATATCTGGTCATGCTATTCCGTCTGTAAATGTCGAGTCTAGTGAAGTGATTGAAATTTCGAGTGATAGAAGAAAGTGTAATTGCGAAAGGGATAAGACGGATGAGGATATAAAAAAGGAGGACCAAAATGCTGAAAATGCGGGCAAAAGTTTAGCTGCAGCGTATTTGCAGTATAATAAAATTACTTTTTAGTCTTATGTAGAAAGCTTTTAAGTTCTTTTAATCGGTTCTGTGCATTGTAGAAGTGCTGGTACCGTTTTTTCATCAGGATATGATTACAGCATAGTCTTGCTCTTAAAATTTTTATTGCTATTGTGAAACTCAAAAACTGCTTTTTTTATGGATAATGATTTTAAAACATCAAAATGTATCAAATGTGATGATAACTACGTTCAACTCTTTTGTTGAAGTCAGCGTATTGTATTCTTGATACTCCTTGCATTTTTTTATTTTCTTATGGTATAATCGCGGAAATGTTAGATTAAGAGGTAATATAATGAAGCAGGTGAAGTTGGTTCTTCTCCAGCATGTTTCTAAACTTGGAAAAGTTGGTGACGTGGTGAGTGTAAAACCTGGGTATGCTAGGAATTATTTGCTGCCGCAACGTATGGCTTTGCGTGCGAATAAAGCAAATTTAGAGTATTTTGAACTGAAAAAGACTGAAATCGAAGCTGCTAATCAAAAAGCTAAGGCTGATGCTGAAAAGCGTGCTATTGAGCTGAATGGAATGAGCATTGTCGTTGTTAGACAGGCTAGCGAAAAGGGGGCGTTATATGGTTCCGTAACTGCTCGCGACGTTGCTAATGAAGTAACAAGTAAGGGTTTTGATATTAAGCCATCTAATGTGTCTATTGAACATGCGATTAAGGAGGTTGGCGTTCACAAGGTCAAAGTGTTTTTGCATCCTGAGATCGCTGTTGAGATTAACGTCAGTGTCGCTCAGACTGAGGAAGAGGCTGTCGAACAGCTGCAGAGCGTTAATTAATTAAGGTCGCTAGACGTGAGCATTGACTGTTTGCAATCTTTGGTCGATGCGTTCGGGGCTTCTAGCGGTGGTGTTTGGTCTGTGGTAAATGATAGCGACGTTGGGACTGTTTGGATTGTGAGCGATCGTGACGCTGCAAATCCAATCGCGTTGCTGGATTATAATTCTGGCGATCAAAATGAAGTGGATGCGCGTTTTATTGTGTGCGCGCATAACAATCTTCAAAGTATTGCTTCTGAGCTGCGTTTTTTAAGACGGCGAGTTGAGGAGCTGTTAGCAAATAATACAAAAGAGGTAGAGCTTCGGATAAGTCTTCAAAATGAACTAAAGCAAGTTCGTGGAGAATAATAGTGAGTATTTGTAGGATACTTTTCGGAGATCCATTGAAGACGTCAAGCTTGGAGAATTTTCGTTTATCTAAATTCAAGGCGTTGGCTATATTTTCTTCAGATGTGTTGTCGTCTGTTGCTTATGCAACTGAGGAAATTCTGATTGTTTTGAGCGCTGGTTGCGCTTTTTCATATGCTTTGTCTATATCATTCGCTATAGGTATTTTAATGGCGATAGTCTGCGCATCATATTGGCAGACTATACGTGAATTTCCTGACGGCGGTGGCGCGTTTTCTGTTGCTCAGAAAAATCTTGGGGAAAATATGGGGCTGTTGGTTGCAGCCTCTTTACTCATAGATTATACATTGACAGTATCTGTTAGTTTGTCTGCTGGCGCGAGAGCTGTTATATCAGCTTTTCCGTCTTTGAACGGTTATTCTATACATATGTGCTTAGTAGTGTTGCTTCTTATAGTAATAACAAACTTGAGGGGAGCTAAGGAATCTGCCGGATTGCTAGCTATTCCTACTTATGGATTTATACTATGCATGATTGCGATGATTGTCGTTGGCGTGTTCTTTTCAGATGATGTAAAAGAGTTTCCAGATGTTAGAGCTGATGGTATTATTAGTGGCGTTTCATGTTTTATTTTGTTACGCGGATTTGCGTCAGGATGTTCTGCTTTGACTGGGGTCGAAGCAATTGCTAGCGGCGTTCCTGTATTCGAAAAACCTAGGGTAAAGAATGCTAGAATTACACTTGTTATTATGGCGTGCATTCTTGCGTTTTTATTTTTAGGAGTAACATATTTAGCGTATAAATTTAAAATTATTCCGTCGGCTACTGAAAGCGTCGTTTCGCAAATTGCAAAAGCTGTCTATGGGCACGGTGTATTGTATTACTTTGTTCAAGTAATGACCGCATTCATATTGTTATTGGCTGCTAATACATCTTTTTCAGGTTTTCCTCGTTTGGCTAGTGTGTTGGCTAAGGAAAAATATATACCGACCAGTTTTGCTAACCTCGGTGATCGTTTGGCTTTTTCAAATGGAATAGTTTTTCTTGCTATTGTCTCATCGATTTTGCTTATTATGTTTGATGCTGATACGCATGCATTAATTCCGCTTTATTCAATAGGCGTTTTTGTATCATTTACATTGTCACAAGTCGGTATGGTTATTCACCGTTTGAAAGAACGATCTGAATCTAGCTACTTAAAGGCTATCGTTAGTTTCTTTGGTGGATGTGCTACGTTTATAACTTTGCTAATCATAATAGAAGGTAAGTTCTTTCATGGTGCATGGTTTCTATTTATTTTTATTCCTTTGATGATGTACGTGTTTAAAAAAATTAATAGGCAGTATAGACAAAATTACATAGCATTAGATCTGAAAAGTGGAGGCCTAGGACGTTGGCTTAAGCAATCTGTCGCACAAGGTGATGACGTTGTCGTCGTACCAATTTCTAGAATGCACGAAGGGACAATGGCTGCATTGAAATTTGCGGAAAAGTTATCTAATAATGTGACGGCAGTTGTAGTAAATGTAAATAAGAAGGAAACAGACAAATTGAGATTGGCTTGGAGGGCTTTTAAATTAGATATTCCTTTAGTTATATTGGAGTCTCCGTACAGGTCCGTAGTTACTCCTTTTCTAGAATTTTTATCAGAATTTGATCGTATAAATAGAAAACAGGCGATTGTTGTAATGCCTAGCTTTGTTCCTGGGAAATTTTGGCAGAATATTTTGCATAATCAAACTGCGGCAATAATGAAGGCTGCTCTTCTATATAGGAAAGAATCTATTGAAAAAACACGAGTAATAGTAGATGTTCCGTTTCAGATTTAAGTATTCATAAACTTTGTATTTTCTTATAAAATTTTGTTATTGTATATGTACTGTAATTTATTGTAAATATAATATTAATTTTAAGTAGTTTGACAGTATAGTTTTTTTGTGTGATACTGTCGCTGTTGTTTTTTTAGAGTAATGTTATGAAGCGAATATTGTTTTATATTGCAATGAGTAGTGTTTTGTCTTTAGGTACATGCGTGTGTATGAATGACAATAAAGATCCTGTAAATAAGGGACAGCAGGCGTGCGCTATAGTTGATCGGTATATAGATAGTGTTACGGATACTTATAGATCCCAGCAAAAGATTTGGGGCAAACGGTTCGAGCCGGATTGCGAAATAGACGTAGCAGATGGTGTAGTAGTACAAAATGCGTTATCGTATGTGTTCGAGTGTATTCCTAAAATCGTGAATGATATAGAGGTTGTTACTGCTAAACGTGGTTTGCCATCAATGACTACAAAATACGACCTCTCTGAATTAAACGGAATTGCCGATTATTTCCGAGATAATGTTCAAGATATTAACGAAAATATGGAAATATGCGGATTATTTGCCGGGTTTATTTTAGACATTTATCGTATTTCTGTTATGCCAGAATTGATTTTTGATCCAATTAGTGACAGTAGAATAAAGAAAAGAGAAACGCTTAACGCCTTTATAAACGACATGAACAAAGCGGATAATATATTTAAAGATTGCTGGCAAAAAATAGGGGGAAATTTTTCTAATTATGATAAAAATTTAGAGGAGAAATTTCTTCGCATGAGTTCAGTTCTGCACAATATATTTGTTGATGAGTATAAAGCACGCATGAAAGATTGTAGTCCTTATGCTGCAAACAGAACAATGTATCTACAAACTGTAGTTAGTAAATATGTAGATAAAATAGATTGCGATTATGGGTTGAATCTAAAAATTGGTAAAGACCTTACTAGGTTGGGTTACTTTATAGACATGTCAGATGATGTCGTGCAAGATGCATTATTGGATGTGTTCACATCGTCCAGGGTACTGCAGATGCTTGTTTCAATTGATGAAAAAGATGGAAGCATTTCTAAGATGGTTGAGCATATGGAGAAGGAGAATCTCTGGTCTTTATATACTACTCAAGATGGTTTTTTGGAATTAAAAGTGTTAGCTGACTATTTCCGAAATAATGTTCAAAACATTAATAAAAACATGGAAATGTGTGCTGTGTTTGCTCGATTTCTTCTAAAAATTAGTGAGCGCGCTGATATGTTTTGTAAGCAATATAAAACAATTAATAATAGTAAAGAAAAAGAAATGGCTCTTCATTATTTTTTGTTTGATATTGGCGTGATGGACAGTGAACTTAATTGTTATCTACGAAACTTGGGAAGTATGGTTCGTAGTTGGGATAACGAGTTAGAACAAAAGCTTCGTCGTATGAGTTCTGTTCTTGGTGATGTTTTGGCTTATGGATATAAATCATCATTTGTAGATGAAAAACTATTTCTCGATTTTGATGGTGATGAGCCGGGGAGCTGTTACTGGTACTGGCTTAAAGTATAAGTATCTATGTTGATGCTAGATAATCTTCAGTCTAGTGAATCCGCCACTGATTGAAAGGACTTGAGAATATTTTGAATAATTGTTACACTCTTCCTACATTGCGTAAGGTTATACTGTGTTTACCATAGAGGATGTTGTTATATCTGGAAAATCCGTACTGCCGATTGTTGAAGGTGGAAAGGGCATAGCTGTTTCTACAGGGCAAACTGCCGGTGCTTGGGCTTGTGCTGGCGGTGTTGGGACATTTTCTGCTGTGAATGCTGATTTTTATGACGAAAATATGAAATTAACAAATTGCAGTTTTCTTGGTAAAACAAGAAAAGAACGCAGAGATGAACTTGTAAGAAATGCGATCAAAGGCGGTGTAACACAGGCTCAAATAGCACACGAAACATCTTGCGGAAATGGACGTATCCATATGAATATTCTGTGGGAGATGGGCGCAAGCAGAGAGATCTTGAAGGGCATTTTGGATAAGACTAGCAAGATAGTGCATGGTGTTACCTGTGGTGCTGGAATGCCTTATCAATTAGGTGAGATAGCATCGTCTTATGGCGTTTATTATTATCCTATCGTTTCATCTGCTAGGGCTTTTGCTGCGTTATTTAGACGTGCATATAATAAGTTTACGGACTTTCTCGGTGGTGTCGTATATGAGGATCCATGGAGGGCTGGTGGCCATAATGGAATATCTAATATGGATGACCCAAGACAGCCTCAGTCTCCCTATAATAGGATTGTTGAAATTAGAAAAGCCATGAATTCCTTCGGTTTAGCAAATGTGCCAATTATAATAGCTGGCGGAGTATGGTGGTTAAAGGAATGGGTTGAATATATTGGGAATAGCGATATAGGAAATGTCGCGTTTCAATTTGGTACGCGACCGATTTTAGTTCAGGAAAACCCTCTTGCAAAGAAATGGCGTGAGGTGTTTATGTCTTTGAAAAAAGGTGATGTTAAATTAACGAAATTAAGTCCTACAGGTTTTTATTCCTCCGCTGTAAACAACTCTTTTCTGAAAAAACTACTAGACTTGAATGAACGAGAAGTGGCAATATCGGATGAAGGTAAGAATACGTTGTCTGTGTTGGGGCGATCGTTTAAAGTAGCCGATGATGCTTTTTCAAAAGCTCTTGGACTTATAGAGTGTGGATATACGGAAGCGATGCTGACACCTGATAACAGTATCGTCTATACAACGCCTGAGCATGCTAAACAGATTAGAGAAGATCAAAAGAATTGTTGCGGTTGCTTGAGCCGTTGTCGGTTCAGTAGTTGGTCTGAGAATGAAAGCGGATCTACTGGAGTGCTTCCTGATCCTCGGACATTCTGCATACAAAAAACGTTACAGGCTATTGGACACGGTGCTGATCCAGATGAAGAATTGATGTTCGCTGGTCACAGCGCATACAGGTTTGCGACAGATCCGTTCTACGAAAACGGTTTTATACCGACGACGAAACAGCTAGTAAATAGAATTATGTCTGGAGCGTAAGTTTTTGCCTATTTAATATATTGCATTGCGGCTTCTACAGATTGATCTGAGTTTTTGTATGTTTTCGCTGTAATTGATCCATTGTGAGGGCAGGAATCGCACTCGGTAGGTGAAACGCCGAAGCACTGGTCGTATGTCGGTGTCCTTTTGAATAACAATGTTTTTTTAGATGAACAACTTCCAGGAGGTTCTGATAAAATATTTGGAACAGCAACTTTATCAGACGCAACATAAGGAGAATCAATCCAGTTACAGTTGCAATCGTTCGTACTTTTTCCGCTAGAACTGCCAAATATTTTAGAGAAAAACGATGGTTCGTTCTTTTTTTTCTCTTTTTCTATTCTACATTGTTCTTCTTTTCTTTTTCGTTCAATTTCTGCGTGGAACGCCTCTAATAGGTCCATCGTATCATCCCATGATTCTGCAATTGTTTCATTACCGTACAATAAAACATCTCTGTAAGAATCAAATGTTCTTGCGAAGTCGTACATTCTAATTTTTTTATAATAATCTGAAATCTCTTTTGCTAGTGCTATGAGCTCTTTCTTATCGTCGTTTCGAAATCCTAACATGTAATTACAGAATCTTAATTTAAAAACGTTTACCTTACTAGCCGGGCCACTATTAATGCTACATTTACCATCTTGATGTAGTTTTCGTAATAAAGATTGATAACGAGCAATGCCACTTTCTTTATAATGATAATTGTTAGTTGCATATTCTGCACCTCCATGGGGAACTTCCTGTAAGAAACAGGTTCGTGTACACCCATTAGTAAACAGTAATACAAGAACAATTAGAATATTCATAATAAATAATAACTCTCTACATTATCATGTATATATTATATATGTTAAATTTCTATGAATTTTTCTGTATATTTTTAAATATTCTTTCTATAAGTAGATGTATAAAAGAAAGGCTATAAAAAAACATTTTTTCGCAATTGCTAGGAAATATATGTTAATGGCCGGTGATAGCGTCTACCGGCCAATTGTACAGTTCTATTTAAAAACTTATATATCATTCTGTATTTTTTTATCCATTGAATGAAGCTAAGTTTGAAATAGTATCTTGATCTTTAAATTTTGGATCTCTTAGAGTATAACCACGTCCCCATACTGTATCTATATAATTTTCGCCGCCCATTGCGTCCATTAATTTTTTACGTAATTTACAAATAAATACATCTATAATTTTCAGTTCTGGTTCGTCTATTCCTCCATACAGGTGATTTAAGAACATATCTTTCGTTAATGTTGTTCCTCTCCTTAAACACAGCAATTCGAGTATTGTATATTCCTTTCCTGTTAAGTGAATAAGTTTATCGTCTACTTCTACTTCATGCGTTCTTAAATTAATTGAAAGACGACCAATTTTTATTGTAGACTCAGCATGTCCCTTTGAACGACGAACAACAGCTTGAATTCTAGCGATCAATTCTTTTCTTTCAAACGGTTTAGTAATAAAATCGTCGGCTCCAATTTCTAAGCATTTTACTTTGTCTCGTGACTCTGAAAGACCTGATAATATAATAACAGGTGTTAAAATATCTGCTGATCGTAGCCTGCGGATGACTTCAAAACCGTCAATATCAGGTAACATTAAATCTAGAATAATTGCATCATAATCATACATTTTGCCTATTTCGAGTCCATCTATACCTAATTCTGCAACATCTACACAAATCCCATCATTGCGCAGAACGGATTCAACTATTCTCGATGTCGGAGAATCATCCTCTATTAATAATACCCTCATATAACCTCTAACAAAATATTACAACTACCATACATTATATTTTACTAATGTTTTATTAATAAATCCATTTTATTATTAAATAAATTTTATAATAGTTATTAGTTTGTTAACCTTTTATTAACTTTTATTATAAATAATAAGTTTAGATGTTCTTGGAGATGGCTGTGGAAGGCAGATTACCTTACTCTATTCAATGGTACGAAGGTATGCTGTTAAAGCCCCAGCATTTTCAAAGAACAGAGTATAAGCTGCAGAGTTTACTTAATAGTTTCTGTTCATTTTTTTCTCCTTTTTGCTATGGCGTAAACCTGCTAAAAGTAGACACTGCAGCTATTACATCATCTATTGTAAGAGTTTTAAAGGTTTCTGGGGTATTTCAAGATGGTTTGATGTTCGACTTCGATTGTGAACATGATGGAAATTTATCAATTGATCTGAAGCAAATACTAGAGCAAACGTCTGAACCTGTCACAGTATTTCTTGCAATAGCAAAACACAAAGATGGAATTAGTTCCCTTTCAGGAGAGTGGCAAAGATTTTTATCCGAAATACAAACGAATGTGTGTGATGAGAACGAAGATAATAAAAATGTTGATCTCAATGTGTTGAAACCTAAATTGAGATTAATGCTGCAAAATGAAATAGATGCGCGTTTTGTGTCATTTCCTCTAATCGTAGTTCAAAAGTCAGAATCTGATGGATTAAGCATTTCTGAATATATACCACCGACGTTATCATTGGGGGAGCACTCTAAGTTATTAGAGTTAATACGTGACTTGATCGCAAAATTAAAAAATAAAATTAGTTTTTTTTCAGATCGGCAGGGGAATAGTTCTTTCTTGCTTGGGGAAGAGATAAAACAAAACCTAAAAACATTAATTCAAGCTACGCTGGAGTTAGAAGCTGTTGCAAAAATACCAGGATTACCACCATTAGCATATTATAATGCTCTACTGAGAAGCGCATCTCTGGCTGCGTCAATGAACGTTGCTCAAAGTGTTCCATCACTTCCTGAGTATAAGCATGATGATTTGTTTTCTGTGTTTCAGAAGCTTTGTGTGTTTGTGCAAAATTCTATCGAGTTTTTAAAACAGCCGTTCGTTACTGTGCCCTTTCCAAAATCCCAGAATGGTGTATTTTCTTTAAATATAAAGAAAGAATGGCTCTCTAAGGAGGAGTTTGTCATAAGTATTAAGCGTCCGTTCTCTGCTTCTGATAACGATTTGCTCGATTGGATTAATGGAGTACAAATAGCATCAGAAAGTTGTATGTCAATCATAAAAGACAGACGTGTATTAGGTGCAGAAAGAAGAATTGTTACTCACGGGGAGAATTATACACCTCCGTCAGGAGCGGTGTTGCTTGCGATTCGTAGTTACAATCCGTATGTGCATGCATTAGAAGATTTACATCTTTTCAATCCATCAGATCAGGTTGTGATTCCTGAAGAAATTGTATTATATGTTGATAAGTAACCATCAAATATTTACAACTCACAGAGAAATATCAAAAAGAATGGTTTTAAATAAAACTTTTGATACTTTTTGTGAATTAATATTTACATGTAGAGAGGAAATTGAAACAAGTGTAGCAACAGATCCAAAAACTATACATGAAAAACTGCTTTTATATCTAAAGACAAATATGTTATTGAATAATACATCTGGCGTAAATTCATTCATAACAGAAGAATTGAATGAGGCGTTATACGCTATGTGCTCACTTGCTGATGAAACGTTTTTAATTTTAAATTGGAAGGGACGATCATTTTGGGAGCGTAACTTACTCGAATCAGCATTTTTCAATACACATATTTCTGGACAAGAAATATTCAGACGAATAGATAACTTACTTGAAGAGGGAAACGCAATATATGCATCACTTGGTGAAATATATTTAAAGATGCTAGCGTTAGGGTATTCTGGAAAGTACATAGGGGCAGATGGTGTATATGAAATCGATGAGTATAGACAAAATTTATATGAGTATATCGTGCATTCAGACCATAGTGCTGCAGTAGTTAACGATAGATTATTTGATACAGAGTATGCAAATATAATAGCACCTACGAATAGGCAATTATTGCCAGATCCTCACATTTGGAATAGGATGTTGCTTTTGTACATTGTCTGCTTTACGGCCATAGGAATTATCATATGGCACTTTAATACTGAAGGTTTGTTTAACAAAATCGCAGAAATAGAAGAAATTGTAGTGCATAGTTTAGAATCATGATTTCAATGCTGAATTTGCCATTAAATTATAAGCAGTACGTACCAATTATTGTTTTTATATTGTGTGTATTTGGAATACTGCTTGGTATTACAACAATTTTTATATTGACGAATGTTAGTAAGAATAAGAAAGATCAACGAAAAAATGATAGTGCAACGCAACATCACGTAGCTCATAATATAGATGAAGCTTTTGCAAATTTAGAACGAGAGCAGATTCCTTTTTATGATGAGTGTATTTCTAGAATATTATTTAAGCTAAAACTTTTAAAAGTCGGGCCGATTCTGACATCATTTTTCCAGGTTATGTCGATATTGAAATCATCTACCTTTGAAAGATTATGGAAGTATAGAGTTCCGCTTTATCTAGTAGTAGGACAAAGTCAATCTGGAAAGACGTCCTTGTTAAACGGTCTCTCTTTCATGCGTTTATCAGGAGAAGAAAGTATTAATGAGGAAATATGGCATTTATTTGACAATAGTATGTTTTTTGAAGTGCCTAGTAATGTGTTCTTTGAAAAAGAAGGAACGTTTTGGCGATTTTTATTAACCGTTTTTCTATACTTTCGTCCAAGAAGGCCAATCGACGGAATAATTTTAACTATTCCTGCGGATGTGCTTTGCGAACAAAAAGATGCTCCAAGTATTTCTCAATATGCTAACGAAACTGTATTTAAAATTTCAACACTACAGAATATATTTAATTTTAGAGTTCCAATATATATGTTAATTACAAAATCTGATAAAATTAACGGTTTTTCAGATTTTTGTTCAGAACTTTCTCCGTCTGAAAAAAGACAAATTATCGGTTGGTCTTCATCAGAGCCGATAGACTCTGGAATACAAAAAAATTGGTTAGAAAATGCCATTACAGAAATAAGCGTTGGTTTACGAAAATCAGCATTGTTATTTGCAAAAACAAAAAAAGTTTCTCCTACTTTAAAAAATGCAATTTTTATAGAAAATGGAATTCATTCTATATTGGATCGTTTAAATGATTACGTCTCAATTCTAATGAAACAGACAGATAAATCATTCTTTTTATGCCTTCGTGGGATATACTTTGTCGCTACTAATAAAGAGGTGTTAGATGATGCACCCAAACTGCATGGCGCTGTACTAAATATTAGTAATATAGAGAATAAGTCAACGTTGTATACAGATATAAAAATACATCATGGTATGTGTTTTGCAGATGACTTATTTCAGGAGAAAATACTTATGGAAGCGAACATTGCTCACCCAATTAATTTATCGACATTACACGTAGATAGAAATACGTGGATAAAAAGATGTATTGCAGTAATATGTTCTGCTGTATGGACAGTTGGTTGGCATATGGCCAGTAATGAGATAAATAAAGAAATAAAATCTGCTGAAAAGATACTAAATACTTCTGCTAATATTATACGTAAAATAAATATTATTGAAGACGATATACGAGACCAAACAGATCAACAAATATTAAAGCAAGAAACGAGAAAAATATTGCAACTTGTATCTCATATAGATAATGAAAAATTTTTTTCAGTATTCGTTCCTGCCTCGTGGGTATCAAATATAAAGTCAAAAATATCGTCAGTAATCGGTGTACTATTTGATAGTTCTGCGACAAAAACTGTGTTTCTCGATCTAAATTTAAATGCAAAATTGGCTGGAAGCGAAAGTGTAGCGCAGATAAGAGAAAAACAGAACAATCCATTTGATGTATCTTCGCTAGAATCTTTTAACACGTTTACAGATTTCGTTGCTAAGGTCGCTCGTTTAGAGCGTATGGAAGCTGAATATAATAGAATACGTAGGCTTGATGATCCTGAAACAATAAATGCAATTACTAAGGAAATTTTTCAAGAAACGTTTAATGTTTCAGAAATACTTAACAATAGACCACAATCATCACGGTATACAGCTCCACAATTTCACTTAGATCAGTTTACGAATCAACTACGCAATACAGCAGATAAATTGTTTACCGCGTTTTTGGATGATGTGTTTAATAGAACGATTGAAAAGGTTTTTGATAAATTATGTGAAAATATAGAGCACATATTATACGCCTCTCAGAGACAAGGAGAACCATATTCATATGAAGAATTAAAACGGCTTAATGAAAAGTTGAATACGCTTGATCGCTTGGTTAATTCTGAGCATTTTTTATGGTTAAAAGCTAAAAATTTTAGTCCGACGCCAGGCTATGATAAAGTACTATCAAGCGTAGAAACATCAAAGACATTTGGACATAGCATGTATGCAAAATTACATGGAATGGCGCAACAGAGATTTAATAATTTTAAAAACAAGCTACACACTTATGCAACAGCATTTACCGGTCGTATATTCGAAAACGATTCTCTAAATTTATCAAATGGATTCTACCAATTTAAGAAAGAAATTGGACTTATATCTAGTGAATCATTTATAAAACAGGAATTTCAAAAGGATTTTTCTTCAACAATTGCTGCAGATCAGGTGTTAATATGGGATATTCGAACTATATTAGAAGCTTCAAATATAATTACTAAATTTAATAGTTTCGTAGACAATAAATTGAAAATAACTAGAGAAGAGTTTCATGATATTTATGAAGAAATAATTAGAAAAATAATTTACCCTGGAATAATTTCAGTTTTAGCGAGAGCTCAGAATTACGAAGATATAGCTTCTAATGGGAATGTACAGTACACAGAAAGCATTACAAGAAAACAAGCTATAAATTTAAAAGAGATTGGAAAATATGCGTCTAAAATTGCGATATTTTTCGACGATTATACGAGCCATGGCGGACGTGATTGTGGATTTGCTGAATTATTAATTGAACAGGCTAGTAGCATATTAAATGTTGTTGATGCGTTATTTAGCGTATATTCGCCATATTCTATTGGCGATAGTACGTTTACAAATTGGGATGGGAATTCCGGGCCAAAGTTTGGATCAGGAGCAAATTCATCTGATATAAAACAGTATCTATCTGCTCAGTATCAACGCATGAAATTCTTAGCGAAAGAATTAGCTGCACCAGCGCTTGAAATATTAAGAGCACCAGGAATAGAAAATAAAGTTTCTGTGTTTGGAAAATTGTCGAAATGGGAGGACATATTGCAACAAGTTCTTGCATTCGAAAATCAAATGCCAGGCAACTCAATTGCTGCACTTGAAGAATTTATGTCTAGGTTAAGTCGTAACGCATCAATAAAAACGTTGCAAAATGACTCTGAAATAAATGATATTTCTAACCAAGCAGGTGATTACTTCATTAATCAAAGAGCTAAAATTGCAAAGGCAATTATGTCAAGAGCGACAGACATTAATTTCCAAAAAGCTTACGATGCATATTCAAGCATCTCATCATACTTTAATGAACAACTTAGCGGGCATTTTCCTTTTGGTACGACTGCTACAGATGCAACGATTGCTTCTATAAAAAACTTTATAGATTTATATGATTCGATAGATGTTAATATAGTTAGTGCTTTTAAACATGATACGGGCAAATACGATATCGATGGAGAGGTTTTCGAATTTTTATCTAGTTTGCCAGAATTGATAGAGTTTTTGCGTGTTTGGTTAGCTCACTGCAACGACAATGATCCTGCGAATGCTTTAGTGTCATTCAAAATTAATACAAGAGCAAATATCAATGGAGAAGTATATGGACATTCAATTTCTGAAAGAGAGGTCTACATAAATGGTGTAACACAAGATACTGAAAATGAAATTGTTATCCGCAATGGAGATGAAGTGGCGATAGAAATTCCTTTTGTTATAAGCAATGACGAAATAGAAATAGAACCTAGTAAATTGCCAAATATGACTGTATTAGGTAGTAATGTAACGTTTACATATTCTGGGGAATGGGGAATATGGAACATGATAAACAATCACAGGACGACGGTAAACTCTTCCGCTGAAAACGGAACATTGTTAGAATTTTCAATTCCTGTAACAGAGCAATCAAGTGGAGCTGAAAAAGCAGCGAAGGTGTATATGAATATAAAAATGAATGTTAAGAGTGCAAGTGGAAATTGGAAATTGCATAAAATTCCTAATTTCCCAGAGAAGGCTCCTGTTCTGCAGCCTATAAACTTTTGAGGCAAGTATCTATGGATATACAACAATTATTGAGTCCAATATCTGATGAAGCTGTATGTGGTGTACGTTTAAAATACAGTACAACGTATGATGAAATTCGTGAAGCTAAACGTGAGGATGATCAGCGTTTGCCGCAAGGGGTTTGGCAAACAGAATTTAAAAAAGCTGACTGGAAAAAAGTCATTAACATATGCGAAAATGTATTAAAGACACAGTCAAAAGATCTGCAAATAGCAGCTTGGTTAGCTGAGGCGTATACAGCTACTAATGGTTGGGATGGGATGTACCAAGGGTTAAAGTTAGTACAATTATTGTGTTCAAAATTTTGGGATGGTGTATTTCCAACGCTACAGGATGATGCTGAGTATCGTATGGCGATTATTGCTTCATTAATTCAAAAATTATCTGATATGAGCTTGCTTATACATATCACTGATCCATCTGATGGTGTGCAAAAAAGTCGTAGTTTATCAAATTGGGTTGAAGCTCGTTATGTTTCACAACGGCAAAATAACATGAACGTATTTAATGAGCTTAATGAATCAGTCGAGGCTACAGATCATATGTTTTTTATAAACACGGAACATATTGTTCAAAAAATATCAGTTTTGATAAAGGAATTTGATAGTTATTTAAGTAGTCAGATGAACAACGAGTCGCCGTCATTTCACTTACTGCAAAATTATATTTCTGACGTGATTGGAATTATTGGGAATATTATTGCTGAAAGGGGGTTGAAGCGTTGGGACATAAATGACGAATCTTATGTATTAGAAAAAGAGCAACAGCAAGAAGAGTACGACAGTGAAGATTCATCAAATACAGATGAGAACGTGGCTCAAGAAAATACAAAGAGCGATAATCCTTTATCAAATGCGACATTAGAACAGGCTTTCGCTGCATTACATCAGATAGCTGCTTTTATCGAACGCAACGATCCTCAAAGTCCAGTTGCTACATTGCTAAATATTGCGTTGTACATAAAAGATTCTTCTTTTACAGAATTAATGATGATGAAAACAAAAGATGGTGAACCTTTAGTGCTGTGTATATCAAAATTATGCAGTATCTTTGAAGGGAGTCAGCAGAAATCATTCGATAAATCAATATTTGATGACGCGAAATGAACTACATATAGCTTATTTCGCGCTTTTATATTACAATCAGCACATACGCATTTGTTATGCTTTTGTAATTTGGATTGTCATTCCGCCTATATTCATCGTATAAGCGAAGTTATCTGGCAACTGTGCGTCTTCGCCGTTTATGTTAGTAACACGAATATTGAGAGAACCAATGGTTACTTCGTGAATCTCTCCTTGTTGTCCTTGATCTTCAGACATTAGTTGCGCTTGTGAACGACGTTCCGTGTGAGCAATGTCTCCACTTTGTGGCGGTCTTTCTGAAGCAGCACAACATTCACAACATCTTTGTTCTTTTGCAGCTTTTCTAGCATTTGTGATAGCGTTACAGAATACTTCAAACGGAGTTTGTTCGCTAGATATATTATTTCCATACATTTCAAAGGCTGTGCGGAAAGTATCCTTTATCTTCTGATTCCAGCTGAATCCACCAATTTTACAAACGCGTAAATCGGACGCATTAAGTATATCGTTTAGTACTGCGTTATTTATTCCTACGTTAGGGGCTTTGGCAGATCGCTCTACTGCAGACCCAATTTTGCGGTTGAATAGTACTATAAAAATCTCTTTTATCATATCCTTTACATCTACCGTTCTGAGATAGTCTATGAAAAAACTTTCACCAAGGCTATCAAGTCGTTCCTGTATTGCGTCCTGAGAAAAATTTCTCCAGGCAAACACCTCTTGGACTGCATTTTCGTCATATCTTCCAATGTAATCAGCAAGCCATGGGATATAACTATTTATGATATCTAGGGCAAATACATTACAAGCGAATACGTGCATAAAATCATTTGCAATTTCGTAAATCAGTTGGCTACCTTTAGAGCCTATAACTGGAGCTGAAAATGCTCCAGGTTGGAAACCAGGCGTAAGCACATGTGAACCTTCTTGTATTTCATGAAAACCTTGGTTTTTTAACTCGTTAGCACCAAACAAATCTGCAAATTCAGCGGTGGCAATAGGCGAAGAATTAGAAACACCTAAACCAATTCCAGTTGTCTCATCAACAAGATTTTTATAAATACAACTTGATTGCTCAGTGAAATTTTTTACATCAATAGCATATTGACGCGTTTCACTTAATTTATCTGCGTTAATGTAGCGAATGAGATAATCATTTTGCTCTTGCTGAGATGCAACGGCACATTTCATCGCACTGCCAATCAACATACTACATAGTACTAAGTATGAAATTTTCTTAATCATTC
>CAZMHS010000005.1:0-10578 GCA_964566185.1 uncultured Alphaproteobacteria bacterium | reverse complement strand
GCACTGCCAATCAACATACTACATAGTACTAAGTATGAAATTTTCTTAATCATTCAAATAAACCTAAAAAATAAAACGTCTGTAAGAGTACGAGATTTTCACATTGTTTGTCTAGTATTTTATTGCTTATGATGGAAGTTGGTTCGTGTTTAAAAATAAGTGTTTCATAAACTTATTTTTTCTTGTACAATGAGGCGTTCATTGGTGAGGATAATAGTATGTTGTCGTCGAGAAATCCTGGGTTGTCTGCTGCTATGACAGTTATGTGTCGGGCTGCTTTAAAAGCATCAAAAGGATTGTTGCGAGACTTTAATGAGTTGGAACATTTACAGGTTTCTCGTAAACCTAATAATGATTTTGTGACTGCTGCTGATTTGAATTCTGATCGGATCATTCGGAGGGAATTATTGAGCGCACGTCCAGATTACGGGTTGATTTCAGAAGAGGGGAATGACGTAGAAGGAAATTCTAAATATCGTTGGATTGTCGATCCTTTGGATGGAACGGCGAATTTTATGCATGGGTTTCCAAATTGGGCGGTATCAATTGCATTGCAGGACGTGGAAAAAGACGAAATTTTGTCCGGTGTAACTTATGATCCTGTTAAGGATGAGATGTTTTTGGCGGAAAAAGGACGTGGCGCGTTTATGAATGATCGTCGCTTGCGCGTTTCTGGACGTAGAGACATTGCTTCATCATTGTGTGCGATACGAACTATTGATTCGTCCGAAAGTCGCATGGCTTGTTCTGTAATGAGAGTTAGAAAGATTGGCTCTACTACGTTAAATTTCGCTTATACTGCTGCTGGGCGCTACGATGTGTTTTTGCCTGGTGAAAAGACGACAATCAATATATGGGATTGTGCCGTTGGAATATTACTAATAAGGGAAGCTGGTGGCGTAATGGGTACAAAAACAGGGAAAATTACTAACAAGTTTGATGAAGTTAGTGTTATTTCGAATATCGACTTATTAGCATCTGTTGTTAAGCTGCTGTACAAGTAATTATGAGATTTAAGGAGAAACTTTCTGAATCATCTAAACGTTGGTTGAGCCGTCAGCATAGTGATATTTTTGTTTCTCGAGCAAAACAAAATGGGTATCGTGCTAGGTCTGCGTTTAAATTGATTGAAATTGACGAAAGGTTCGGCTTTTTAAAGGATGCTCGATGTATTATTGATTTAGGGGCAGCGCCAGGTGGTTGGTCTCAAGTAATATCTGAAAGGATAGATTTGGGACAGTGTTCTGCTAAAAAAGTTATTGGCGTCGATTTGTTGGATTTCAAACCAATAAAGCATGTTGTTAATGTAAAAGGTGATTTTTCAGTATTAGATACACAAGCACTAATCGTTAATATGCTTGGACAAAAAGCTGACTTGGTTATCTCTGATATGGCTCCATCTACGACGGGAAATAGACAATTAGATCATCTAAGAATTATGAGCTTATTAGATGATGTTTTTTGCTTCTTGCTCAATGTTTTGGCGCTACACGGAAACTTCGTTGCTAAAATTTTTCAAGGCGGAGGTGAACGAGAATATGTTGATAGATTAAAGGTTCATTTCAATAAAGTTGTGTATTTTAAGCCAAAGGCTAGTAGATCTGAATCTGTAGAAATTTATGTCGTAGCAATAGATAAAAAAACTAAATGAACGTTGGCGATAAAGTTATTCTAAAAATAGAAAAAATGGTTAATCTCGGCCTTGGTTTAGCGTACCACGAAGGTTGTGTCGTATTTGTAAATCAAGCATGTACAGAAGATGTAGTTGAAGCTGTAATTACGTACGTAAGCAAAAAACATATTAACGCTGATATCGTAAAAATTATTGTTCCGTCTAAATATCGTATTGAGCCAGTCTGTAAAAATTATAATACATGTGGTGCATGTCAATTGCTGCACATTGATTATAATTATCAACTAGAAATAAAGCATGATTTTGTAAAAAAAGAACTTGCGTGTTTCCCTGTTGACGTGCATGCTGTTGTGCCTTGCACAGCTTTACAGCATTGTAGAAATAAAGTGCAATATGCTGTACGATGTGCATATGACGAGATTAAAATAGGATACTACGAGCAAAAAACACATAATATTATCGATGTTGATGAATGCGGTATACAAAAAAAACGTTGTGAAGATATAATTCGTTATTTAAAAAATAGCATGACACAGTACAACCTTACAACGTATTCTGATAATACAAATGATGGGTTAGTCCGTAATGTAATGATACGTTCGTCTGATTATAACGAACAGCATTTGGTTGTTATCGTTGTAAATTCAACTCATATTAGCTCAAAATTAAGGACTTTTTGCTTGTCTATCTTCAATGCATTTGATGATGTATGTGGTGTGTGCGTAAATTTTAATACAAAGAGAAATAATGTAATTTTAGGTGACATTACAGAATTAGTATGTGGTGAAAAATTCGTTCTTGAAGAAATATGTGGCGTTTTATTTAAAATTGGTCCAACAACGTTTTTTCAAGTTTCGCCACAAAGTGCACGGAATATGTTTGGTTTTGTGAAAGATCAGGTGAAATCCAGACACAAAAATGCTACAGTTTTGGACGCTTATGCTGGTATTACAGCATTCGGATTTATTTTGTCTGGCGTTTGTGAAAAAGTTGTAAGTGTTGAATCAAATGTTGAATCTGTAAAACTTGCTCATGATGTAAAACAGCTAAACTCTATTGATAATGTTGAGTTGTTTTGTATGGATGCGGGTAAATTCTTTGAGCAAGAAGTTAAGCGGAAGAATAAATATGATGTTGTGCTACTTGATCCTCCGAGAAAAGGTTGTTCTCAAGAGAGCCTAGACTCTGCTTTAGCTCTTACAAAATCTGATATTATCTATGTTAGTTGTAATCCATCGACATTAGCACGAGATTTGAAATACTTAACAAATAACGGAATGATAATTGAATGCATTCAGCCATTTGATATGTTTTGCCATACATATCACGTTGAGACAGTTGTTGTTTTGAGAAAATCATGATAATGCTGAAAACGCCTAAATTTTGGTATGAAAGGTCAAATGCTTTCTTGAGGTGTTTAGGTAGCGTTTCGTCTTTTATTCATGATTACTACAGAAATAAACCGTATTTTGCTACACCACAGATAAAAACGATAGCAATTGGTGGAATTACTGTCGGTGGTTCTGGTAAAACTCCTATGGCTAAATATATATGTAGTGAGTTAGAAAAGCGTAATCACAAACCGATAATTTGCTTGCGTGGTTATGGTAGAAAAAGCGACGTTCCGATTTTGGTGGATAGAAATGTTCATACTTATCGTGATGTTGGTGACGAGGCTATGCTTTTATCAAAATATGCGAATGTCGTCGTATCTGCTGATAGAAAACATGGTCACGATATAGCTGTTTCTTCTGGGGCAGATACGCTAATTTTAGACGATGGATTAGAACAACGAGCAATAAAGCCTAACGTAAAAATTTTAGTTATAGACGGTTTCCAGGGGCAAGGGAATGGCGTGCTTTTCCCATTTGGTCCGTTAAGAAATACGTTAGAAAATAGTTTAAAAAATATTGATCACGTATTTTTTTTCAACCATGATACTCACGGATTGATTCCGTTGATAAAGAAGTATATAGATCCGGTTTTAGTAACAACAGAGCTTGATTTCTCTGGCATACCGGATTCTGTAATAGCTTTTTCAGGCTTGGGAATGAATGAAAAATTCTTTCGTAGTGTTACGCAGTATCGTAACGTGGTAAAGACGTTCGGGTATCCAGATCATTATCCATATATGGAGTCAGACATTATAAATATGAGCGCATATGGTTATCCGTTGGTTACAACAGAAAAAGATTATCAGCGAATACCTGCATCTGTTAAAGAAAAGGTGATGTATATACCATTAAGTATACGTTGCGATTATGCAGAATTTTAATAAACGTATATTGATTATATTATGTTTTATGTGTGCAATGCTTTTTATAGATTCTATTGCATTGTTTAAATTGCAAATACTTGATTCTGATATGTACTATGTTTTATCGGAGAAAAATAGAATTAGAACATACCCAATATATCCAAGACGTGGTGAAATTTATGATCGTAATGGATTGAAAATTGCCGAGAACGTATTGAGTAATAGGCTGATTATAGCCAATATTCGACATGCGAATATACTTAAAACAGTTGATGAATTGCGAAGCATAATAGGATTAGATATTTCTAACGATGAATTAAAGTATAGATTAAAGTCAATGTCTCCAAATTCTAGCCTTGTTATAAGAGAAAATTTATCATGGGATGATTACGCAAAAATAAGTTTACACGCGTCTAATATGGATAATGTAATTTTAGAAAATGTATATACAAGAAATTATGTTGATCCGATATCTACTGGACATATAGTTGGATATGTGGGAATGAATAAGAATAATGAAATGCAAATTGAGGGAAAATCAGGAATTGAGCGTTTATATAACGAAATACTTTTTGGCGTATTTGGTAATCGAAAAATTGAAGTTAATGCAAAAATGAAGTTTGTAAGGGAACTAGAACGTATTGACTCAATTTCTGGAGAAAATATTAAGCTGACATTAGATCTTAATCTACAGAGGTTCGTGTATAATTGTATGAAAAAGTACGAAGCTGGCGCATGTGTCGTTATAGATTTAGATCATGCTCATATTCTGAGCGCTGTTTCAGTTCCAGGAATAGATACAAACGTAATTTCTAGAAAAATATCGCATGATGATTGGAATAAGATTATTTCTAATAAATACCTTCCTCTTAACAATAGGATTTTTCGTGCGCTATATTCTCCTGGGTCTGTTTTTAAAATATTTCTTGCGTATGCTGCATTAGACTTAAAAAAAATTTCAGAAACAGAAACGGTATTCTGTGCAGGATGCACGTCGCTTGGAAATGATAAGTTTCATTGTTGGAATAGAGCAGGGCACGGACATGTTAATTTAAAAAAGGCGATAGCATGTTCGTGTGATGTCTATTTCCATGAAGTTGCTAGAAGACTTGGTATTGATAATATTGCGAAATATTCTAGAATGTTTTCTTTCGGAGAGAGTTCATGTGACGCGATTGGTCCGCAGTCGCTTGGAAACGTGCCTGATAGAAGTTGGAAGGAAAAACGTTACGGCCAAAAATGGAAAGAGTATGAGACTATCCTCGTAGGAACCGGACAAGGGTATGTATTGGCAAATATTATGCAGATAGCTACAGGTGTAGCGAGGTTAATAACAATGAATAAAGAATTCATGCCAACATTGTTGTTTGATCGTTCTGATATAAAGAATAATGTGAATTTAAATAAAGAAGCTGCAGGTATCGTTAAACGTGCAATGTACGATGTATGTAATTCTGCTGTGGGTACAGCGAGAAGATCATGTCATACTGATTATAGAATAGCTGGAAAAACAGGATCGACTCAAGTAAGAAGACTTAGAGTTGGCGAACATGGAATTTCCCAAAATTTGCTGAAATGGGCTGATCGCGATCATGCAATATTTGCAGGATTCGCACCATATAAAAAGCCTAAATATGTTGTTGCTGTAATAATAGAACATGGCGGAAGTGGCGGTGGTGTTGCTGCTCCTGTAGCAAGAGAGATATTCGATTGGTTAATTAATGAATACGATAAAAAAAATAAGAACACAAATATCTGATATTTTTTTTCAGTTTTGGCCAGTATTATTTCCTCTAACTGGTATAATGTGTATAAGTATTTTTGGACAGTTTTCGGTCAGTGGTGGGCTAATTGATAATGTTTTTATTAGGCATGTAATTAAAATTATATTCTCGTTTATAATCTTTTTTGTGCTAATAATGACGAATCGTAAGATATGGGTACATTATGCGTATATATTATATTTGTTTGCACTTATTGCTTTAATATGTGTGAGTGTTATTGGTGATACACGGCTTGGCGCGCAGCGTTGGATAGACTTATATATAGTATCAATTCAGCCATCAGAGTTGATGAAGCTTGCGCTAATTATATGTTTAGGAAGATATTTCTCTTTGTTATCAGCAAATGAATTAGCAGATATAAAAAACTATACGGTTCCACTTTTTATGACATTTATTCCAGCTTTTTTAATTCTTAAACAGCCGGATTTGGGAACTGCAGTTTTGCTAGCTCTAGTTGGTGGAACATTATTGTATGTAGCTGGATTCAAGATGAAATATGTTGCATATTGTGCCGCTGCAGCAGTTCCGTGTTTGCCTATAATATGGGTGTGTCTTAAGACGTACCAAAAAAATCGAATCTTGACATTCTTAAATCCAGATAGAGATCCGTTGGGTACAGGTTATCATATTTTGCAGTCAAAAATTGCTATAGGATCTGGTGGCGTATTCGGAAAAGGTTTCGCTAATGGAACGCAAGTAGCTCTTGATTTTCTTCCAGAAAAGCATACTGACTTTATCTTTACGTCGATTGCGGAAGAATTCGGGTTTATGTGTGCATGTTTTATAATCATATTGTTTATTTGCTTGCTAATAGGGCTTATTTTCGCCGCAAACAGTAGTAAAAATGCTTTTGGAAAATATATCTGTATTGGTTCTGCTGTGCTTATCTTTGCTCATGCATTCATTAACATTTCTATGGTAATAGGCTTGGTTCCAGTAGTAGGGGTTCCAATTCCATTTATTTCATATGGAGGAAGCTCATTAATAACATGTATGTCTGCGTTAGGGATATCAATAGCATGCACGAAAACTCAATAAAAAATAATCCGCTACTTAATAAACAAATTACGCAACGGATTAATTGATTTTTAGTAATTGCATTGATATACTTTCTCGTAGTGTTTTCTGTGGTGAATTATGAGGTTTTCAACGTTTTTGAGTCAACTGTGTGTTACATCAACTTTCATTTGTTCGGTTACCTGTGCTTACTGTAATGATGGACAAGATAGTAATCGAGAGAAAAATCAAGATGCTGTGCTTACTTCAAAAAAAATAACAAGTTTTCGCGAATCTGTTGAGGCGGCGTTGAAAAATAGTCCGAGCTATGCTGTATCGAAGAAAGAACGCGCAATTGCTCGGTTGAATAAGATTAATGCTGCGTCAGGTTTCATTCCTAACATAGAACTTACCGCAAGTGCAACACGTACTGGAGCAAACCACTCACAGGACGTAAGTGGCAGTGAAAATGACTCAAATACAAGCCAGATAACGGCAGGTTTAGCTATCTCACAAAATTTATTTAACGGTTTTGCATCTCTCAATAATGTAAAAGGACGAGATGCTGCTGCTGTTGCTGCACAGTGGAAACTTGTAAGCGATAAGAGCGATATAATTTATTCTGTATTCGAAAGTATGGTAAACCTTTGGTATGCAAAAGAAGATTATAAGTCTGCTGATATGAAAAAAACTAATTTGAGGAAAGAATTAGACGCTCAAAAAAATAGCTTGAAGGCAGGAGCTTCTACAAAGTATGATGTGGCAAAGGCTGAATCAAACTATGAACAAGCTGTATATGAAGCCGATTTAGCCAAGTTAAGCATACGCTCCGCTGAAGCGGAATATACAAGATTAACAGGCCTTGTTCCTACTGAAAATGTAGAACTTCCTGATATCAGCGTTGACATGCCTAACAGTTTACACGAGTTGGAAATTACGGCGTTAAATTATAATCCAGGAATACTTCAGGCCAAGTTTTCTGAGAAAGCTGCTGAGTACGATTTAAAGGTTGCAAAAGGACGCTTGTCACCTAAAGTTGATTTAACGTTAGATGGTAACCGTAGTAGAAGTATCACAGATTCGAGGCAAAATAACTCCAGAGGCCAGCAGTGCAGTGTTGCTCTAAAGCTTTCGGTGCCTATCATTTCTAGCAGTGAGTCTGGTGGGAATTCTTTTGTTAATATTTCTATAGCTTCAGAAACAGCTAAACGCGCAGGTTTCCATGTAAAGGATACAATAAATGCTGTAAAGAAAGAATGTTCTGTCAACTACAATAACTATCGTATAGCTAGTTCTATGATCAAAGCAGCGGAAACTGCCGTGAAAAGCGCAAAAATTGGTGCTGACGGCGACAGACAAGAGTCTGAGTTGGGATTGAAATCAAATACTGATGTTATCGTTCGAGAGAACCAAATGTACGATTCTAGAAAATCATTAGCTCGCTCTATTGCTCAGTCTAGGTTAGCAAAAGCGTCAATGTTACGATTAATGGGGCGCTTAAATGAAAAATTATTAGGAATTAGCGATAGGATATGTAATGACTGAAGAAAATAAGAATGATACATTATCTCAAGGCGAAATATTAGCATCTATCAGAAAAATGGTTGAAAACGAGAAAAATTCTTCTGTCCTTGACCTAACAGACTTGGTAGACGATAATGGAACGATAACTAAATTAGAAAAAAAAGATGCAACTTATAAAAAGCAACGTAAAAAAGAAACAGATGTTGGTGATTTCTTAAGATTAATAAAGGATAATAAACCTATACGCAACGGCGGAGAAGATGATGATAACATTTATATTAAGGAGCAAGATAATATGACAGATGATAGTGATTTGAATGTAGACAACGAACGAGCTCAGTCTCATAACGATTACATTCACCGTATTGTACATAAAACTGTAAAGGAGTATTTAGATGCGAATCTGCCTGCTATTGCTAAGCGAATAATAGAGCATGAGGTCGTGAATATGTTGAGGAAAATGTAATGTCGTATGTTTGGGTATATGGCATCCATTCTGTAGAAGCTGCTATTAGTAATCCAAACAAAGATATTCGTAGACTTTGTGCTTTGAAGAGCGTTGCTGGACGCCTGCGCTCTTTTGAACGTAGAGGGTTGCACATTGAAGTTGTTAATAAAGGCTTTTTTATCAGCACATTTGGACGTGACGCAATTCACCAGGGGTGCGCTGCGCTTGTTCAAGAGAATGGCGTTATACATATAGAAGATATCGTTCGCAATGAGGATAATAATGATAAACCTATAGTCATTCTTGACCTCGTTACAGATCCTCATAATATTGGAGCAATTTTGCGTTCTTGCGCAGTATTTGATGCTAGATGCGTAGTTGTACAGGATTCTGGCAGTCCGGACGTAACTCCTGTTGTCGCAAAGGCATCTTCTGGCGCATCTGAATTAATACCTTTAGTACGAGTAACTAATATTTCACGCACTTTGCAGTATCTAAAAGACAATATGTTTTGGTGTATCGGATTGGGAGAACGTACTGATAAATATTTAAATGAAATGGATCTAAAAGGAAAGTTTGCTTTTGTCATCGGAAGTGAAGGCGAGGGAATGCGTCGCCTTACAATGGAGTCGTGCGATGTCATCGCTAAATTACCATCATCTGATCGTTTCTCGACGTTAAATGCGGCGCAGGCATGTACTGTTGCTTTATATGAAAGTTTTCGGCAAAGAATGTGTTCGTGATGTTTGAGATATTCGTTGCGTATTTAATTGGCTCAATCCCATTTGGTCTGTTGTTGAGCAACGTTTTTGGCGATGGGTCGCTTCGTTCTCGTGGTTCTGGGAACATAGGCGCTACTAACGTTTTACGTACTCAAGGTAAGTTAATGGGTGGTATGACATTTGCATTAGATGCGGCAAAAGGTGCTATTCCTATTCTCCTTATGCCTGATGCTGATCCCATATATTTATTTTGTGCTGCTGTCATTGGGCATATGTTTCCTGTATGGCTTGCTTTTAATGGTGGAAAGGGCGTGTCTACGTTTCTCGGCGCTCTAACTGCTGTTCTGCCAATTCTTGCAGTATTAACTCTAGCCGTTTGGATGCTTGTTTTCAAATTATATAAAACATCGTCAATATCTAGTTTAGTCGCTGTGCTATTTGCTGATATCGCTTTTGGTTTTACGTGTTTTTTTTCGAATATATATGGGCTATATGATTTTATCTTTTTTTCGGTTGTCGTCGTGATAATATTTGCGAGACATCGTTCAAATATCATGAGGCTAATAGCTGGAAATGAAAACAAGATAGATGCACATTAGTGACTATATGAAGAACCTAGTTTTTAGCATCGTATCTCTTACCAAGAAAATATTTATGTAAGACATGTATATTCCATGCAAAAATTATCTAACGATTAAAACAATACTTGATATTTAACTCGACTGATGGCGGAAAGGATGGGATTCGAACCCATGGTACGTTGCCGCACAACGGTTTTCGAGACCGCCACATTCGACCTCTCTGTCACCTTTCCGCCACAATTGTAGAATATTCAACATTATTTTACAAGTTATAAACTACGATATTTTTTTCAAAAAAAAATGTCGAGAAATATTTAAAATTTTATATATTCAGGCTCGTTTAGTAGGGTAAACTGGGCTGATTGTATACAATTTTAACTAATTTTTTATCGCATTTTCAGGCGTTACGTCGATTTTTGGCACTATTTTCATAAAAATTTCTTTACAATGTGATTTTTCAGTGAGAGAATGTCCTTAGATTTATCATAAAAATTGAATATTAGAGAGCGAAATTTTATATAGATATGATGTTGAAGCTCCATTGCGATTTGGGCATGTAGCTTATGACGGACCAAAAGTGCAAGCGTACGCATATAAAGCTGACGTACGTGTGATAAGGCGCGTTATTAAAAC
>CAZMHS010000004.1:0-53450 GCA_964566185.1 uncultured Alphaproteobacteria bacterium | reverse complement strand
CCATCTCGATTTTCTCAGCATGTTTTTCTGCTTCCGCCTTCGCGCGTTCTTCTGCTTTGCCTTTTTCGATGCCCTCAGCCCGGCCTTTTTCCAGTCCTTCCTTATATCTAGTCGTTTGGCCGGCGTAGATGTCGTTCAGCTCTTTCACTCTGGCGTCGTATACTGCTCGAGTTTCCGGATCCGAGCTCATATACGTCAGCTCGTCCATCGCCTCTTTTACCTCCGGTATTTCTAAAAACTCAGGAGGTATTGTCTCTGGATCTTTGATAAATTGCATCCAGATCGTAAACATGTCGTTCAGGAATGTCTTCGGTGTCGCCTCAAGCTTCGTTAGTTCGATTATAAAGTGCCTCATTTTTTCGGAGGCGATTTCGACTGGATCGATTCCGTTGTCCTTATACATATCGACTATTTCGTGGCAGCAGCCTTTGCGATTCGTCTCTGGATCAACGCAGATCCATATCGAAATAATATCCGGTATCGAACTATAATTTTCGCCTTCTTTTAGCTTGTCGCTCCTCAGCCGTGCTTTATAAAACGAGGCTCTGTCTCCAATATTTCCGTTGCACTTGCATTGAATTTCAACGTTTAATATCGTTCCGTCATCTGATGTCGCAGCTATATCTAAGCGAATCGATTTTCCGTCTATCGATGTTTTCTTGTACTCCGTCGGCTCTAATTTCACGCTCTTAATAGTAGGCTTGCCATTTAAAATCGAGTTCAATAAGCAAACTAAAACCCTCTCGTGACTTTTTTTGCCAAAAAGATTCGCGAATACGTAGTCATTCGACGGTGGCAGTAGATCTGTATTACGTATCTCTCTTGTCATACCATGACCTTTCTACTAAGCTAATTAAATTATATCATACTTCTGACTTGAAGTGGTATCTATAAGAAGCATTGAAAACTTCATCAACTTTTGCGTTCTTCACATTTTCTTCGCTACAGCGAACGTAGTTACGAAAAACCTCTAATGCACAGGACAACATCACAGAGTCAGAAGTTCAACTTCCATCCGAGAAGCAACGCGTGCTTACGTCGAATCATAGCATAAATGCTAAAATATAAGTGTTTGAATAGCACAAACAAATTTTTTTGAAAATTTCACCGATTTTTACTATTTGTTAACTTTTGTATGATAAAATGAAAAAATAATACAACATGGATGGATTATGAGACAGGTTAAATTTTTATGCATTGCAATTTTGGGAATAGTTGTCGTAAATGCGGAGTGTGCACAACAAACAGTATTTGATTTACCTAATAATACTCCAGGATTACGAATAAATATACAAAATAAAGTGGTTAATAATACTCAGAATCAGAGATGTTTACACATCATCGTACCAGAAACTGAAGCCGCAGCTGCAAACGATGTCATGAATGCAATGAATTTAGATGGCAACATTTACTTCCCAGCTGATGGTTCTCAACCAACAACACATGAAGCTGTTAAATATTCGTGCGCTAATGTTGATAACAGTCCAAGTTCTCCGATTACAGAGTGGTATATGAAAATGTTTGGAGTGATTCCATTTAGGAACGTAGATCGTCCAGGTGTTGATGATTATATAAAAGCTGGATATGACAATAGTAATACAACATATAGGATTATTGACACATCAAATTTGTTGACAAAAGATGCAAATGGTGAGTTTCCGAGGAATTATTCTCATCAAAGAGATGCTTTTGAAAAGAATTTTAGGAAAATAGCGTCAACATATGTAGGTAGAGTGTTGTTATATAGGTTATTAATAGAGATCAGGCGACATGCTAATACATTTAAAAAACCTGGTTGTTTGGAGGCTAGCATTAATTGTTCGATAAGTATTGATAGTAGAAACGATTGCAGACATCTTATGATAAGTTGGCGCCCAAGTGGAAATTCTTTTAGCTTCACACAAAAAACTATCAATTTTGGAATTCAGTATCCTACAAAGAAAATAACGACAATCGGTCCAATAGAAGATAATGATTATCATAAAATAATATTATATCCGCGTTCTGATGATGTAGGGTTATTTCACGAAATGATACACTGGTATCATTCTCTAAGGCACATTGGAAGATACTCACTTGAACGTAACGCAAACAATGGAAAAATCAAAATAGATGGTATAGATGGTATAGATAATAATTCCAAAACAAACATTAATATAGGCAGTTACTATTGGTCCCAAGAGACAAGCGATAAATGGAAATTCTCAGCTATGCCTTGGATAGTTGCAAACACCAGAGAATCGTTTGCTGTAGGTTTCGAAGAGATTAGGACTATTTTAGGGTCCGATACGAATGTTGCGAATTACATGAACGGTGATGATATTTCAGAAAATTTATACAGACTTTGTAACAAGCAACCGCTGAGATTTGGGCATTCAAGCTCGCCTTTCTATGAGGATAAAAATGTTATAGAAAAAGTACTGTCAGTCTGTCGTAACA
This sequence comes from uncultured Alphaproteobacteria bacterium, assembly GCA_964566185.1. Taxonomy (GTDB): domain Bacteria; phylum Pseudomonadota; class Alphaproteobacteria; order UBA3830; family CAYLKK01; genus CAZMHS01. The sequence goes on along the minus strand of CAZMHS010000004.1, from coordinate 51,011 downwards.
GTATGCGACAATATTCAAGTAATACTGTATATCAATGTATTGTTGAGAATCCGCAGTCAGAAGATTGTCCAAAATTTGAATATACATCGACTGTCTTACGAAGTGGAATTGGATATTGTAAATATCCGCATATTGGTATAGAATTAATAAAACCATGAGGAAGTGAGGAGTTATTATGAAAATAGTTATGATACTTTCAAGCGTTGCTTTTATTCAGCTTGTGTTATGCGTTGATATTTCTGATGGATATAAGTGTGTAAGTGAGCAAGAACGTGCTGTTGCTTTGTTGTCATCGAAAGTGAATGATCTTCAGAGAAGCGGAACTAAATCCGAAGCGGAATTGCTAGAAATTATTGAAAAGTATAACGATGCATCCGTAAAAACAATGGAGATGATAGATACAACTCACAAATTGATACAGAGAGTGTCACTTGGCGGAGTAAACGAAATTGATTACGACGATGCTGATAATGCAGATATGTTGTATTGTTCTACTGTGAATGCCGTTAGAGAAATACTCGCTCTAAACGAAAGGTTGCGGAATTACGTTCAAGATGATGAAAAAAACAAACTAGAACAAGACGCTAACACGTTGAAAGAATCATTAAAATAAAATCATGAAATTTGTAAAGTCTTTCTAGGAAACTGAAAAAGCTCGTTGCTGGATATTTGATGATAAGTGCGTCGCGTTTTGCTTTATTTGGGCTCTTGGTTTTGTTGCATTGTTATTGGTGCTGAGAATCTAGCGCCGGAGTTTTTTTTGTTCTATACTTTTGCGATTATAGCTTATTATGTACTTTGCTATTTCTATTATGTTTTTTAGCATACTTTTCAGCTCTCACAACAGCATCTTTATCCACTCAGTAAACATCTCTTTGATGCTGGTTTTGTTTCACCATCCATCCGTATGTATGTCGTGGTATAAGAACTATTCATCAACAACCAACCGAGTTTTTACATCAAGATTAGGTGAACGCCGAAACGCGAAGAGTTGTGAGCCATTAAAGAACAACGGGACCCCAACTCGGTAAAAACACTATCAATAACGCTATTGAAAAAGTAAAGGGAATTATCTTACTAACGTAGCAATTCGTTTATTGATGTCTTAGACCTTGTTTTCTCATCAACATGTTTTACGATGATAGCACACGCAGTAGATAAATCACCACCGATAGAACGCATACCAGGTACCACGACGGAGTAACTAGGAATAACGCCATATGAAACAACCCCTGTTGTTCTATCGATAATAGGAGTAGACCCCGTTAAAACAGTGCCAGCAGCGACGACAGCGCCTGTCTTTATTAATACGCCTTCAGTTATTCTAGCGCCAGCGCCAATAAAACAATTATCCTCGATAATAACAGGAACAGCCTGCAATGGTTCTAATACACCACCAATTGTGACGCTATCAGAAATATGACATTGAGCACCGACTCTAGCACAGCTACCAACTGTACTATGTGTGTCTATCATAGTATTCTCACCAATATATGCGCCAACATTAACGAAACAAGGCATTAAAACAACATTATTAGAAACAAATGCCCCACGACGAACAATAGCACCAGGCACCATTCGGAACCCTGCATTTATAAAATCAGACTCAGTCCAACCTTTAGTTTTTAAAGCCACCTTATCGTAACAATCACAAATCAACGCAGATTGAGCATTTTTTAGATATAACAAAATAGCCTTCTTAACCCATTCGTTTACTACCCATGCGCCATTATTATTACATACGACAGAAACCTCACCGTTGTCCAAACGTGTCATAACTAATTCAACACAACGCATATCAAATTCAGCACTGTCATTCCACATTTCTTCAATTTTATCTTTTGCTAACACTTTCCAGACCTTTCGCAAATCAAATTTAAAACCTCTTTCGCCGCGTACATATCACCAGGTTCTTTAATCATATCAACAACCTGCTTATACGCATCTTTTTGCACGATACTCTCTCTAGAAGATATCATCTCCTCTATTGAAGCAGCAATATTATCTGGAGTGCAATTTTCTTGTAATAGCTCAGGTATTACATATTCTTTTAACAAAATATTTACAATGCTAACCATCTTAATTTTAATTAACCTGCGTACAATAAAAGCTGTCAAAGATGATGTTTTATATATTACAACGCTAGGAACTCCAGCAACTGCCAATTCTAAATTTACGCTTCCTGACGCAGCAACTGCAATGTTGGACAAATACATAGCCAACCCTTTTTCGCGTTTATCAGTTACAACCGAATACTGAAAATTTCCAAGCTTTGATTTTACAAGAGCAAACTTGCTAGGTAGTGTCGGAACGATTACATTTATAAGTTCATATTTCCCGCTTAAAATACGCATAACGTCGTTAAAGACATTTATATGTTTTTCTATTTCTGAATCCCTGCTACCAGGCAAAAAACAAATATTAATATGCGAATTCAGCATTCTATATTTTTCTTTAAATCTTTGTTTCTCATCCTGCGTTGGCGCATCAAGGTACGGTTCCTTAACAATCGGATGCCCAACAAAAACACTCTTCAAGCCAAATTTTTCGAAATATTTAGGCTCGAATGGGAACAGCGTTAACAGTAAATCTAAAAATTTATGCATAGACCTTGCTCTCCACGCACGCCAAGCCCAAACTGGTGGCGCAACATAATGGATAATCGGAATATCTTTGTTTATCCGCTTTACGCGCTTAGCAACTCTATGTGTAAAACCAGACGAATCGATCGTCACAACTGCATCTGGACGATATTTTACAATTTCTGAAGCTGTACGAGAAATAAGCTTCCGTATTTTTAATAAATGCGGAATGACTTCTGCTATTCCTATAAATGAAATTTCACTCATATGTAGAAATTCTTTCATACCAGCTTCCGCCATTAAATCTCCACATATGCCATATGTTTCAATGCCGTTATTCGTTAATTCTCGCAAATCCTTTATCAATTTGCTTCCTATATAATCACCGGAAGGTTCTCCAGCTATTATAAATACTCGCTTATGCATTCACGTAATTCCTGTTCTTTATTAACAGCTATGACAAATATACCATATTTATCAGCAAACGAAATAGCGTCTTCCCGATCTAAAAAGATACTATTTCTCTTTTCTATCGCAATTCCTCGCAACCCAGCTAGATGGCATGCTTCAATCGTATTCAGGCCTATTGTCGGAAGATCAAATCGATGATCCTGATCTATTTTGGACATCTTCACCAAAACGCCATCGTTTTTTGTCTTTTTAATATTCCTGCACCTTGTAATAAGTGCATCAGTCCCTTCAACGCATTCGATCCCAATCACAATGCCATTTTCAATAATAACGCTCTGTCCTATATCATAGGAGCTCAAACTATTTAATATGCTAATTCCTTTAAAAACGTCGACCATATCCTGTTGTGATGGTCTAGCTACAGTTAATACGTTATCATTTACTTTTAGAGTCTCAGTATACACCTTCGGATCGATGACGGAAATTCCTTCGAGAGCGAATAAGTCAGCTATCGCCCGTAATAACCCATCATCGCCAGAGAGAACTTTCGTTCCGATTTTTTTTATCCATTCCTGAGCCGTTTTATCAAGTACTAAAGAGAATAAATTCGGTCGTTTTATATGTCCAGCAAATATTAACGAATCTACGCTATTATCTTGTAAAAAATGAAGTAGTTTATTTAACTCGCAAATATCGAATGTTTCACGTGAAACAACAGGCCACGGCAAAGATTCGTCCGCGGAACCACGAACAAAAGCTAAGACAAAGTCGACATTCGCGTTTTGACAACACTTTGCTATCTCTAACGGATAATGTCCACCGCCACAAACAATTGCTAGCATCTCTGTTCTTTTTCGAAGAACTGACAAAACGATCGTCTGCTCTTTGATTTAATAAAATCTATGACATCCTGTTCAGTACTATATTTTACAGTATAATTAGCGTCTATATTTTCAATATTTTTATTAATCGTATTTGACGCATCATAAACAGCACAAAGCATCTTTTTCAAGCAGGATATCTCGTCCAAAGATGCTCCTCGACGTTTCAGGCCTAAAACATTAAGCCCACGTACAGTAGCTCTATTTCCTTCAACTGTAGAATATGGAATAACATCACGCTCGACACCTGACATGCCACCAACCATTGAACATGTACCAATTCTTACCCATTGATGTATAGCACACAATCCACCTAATACAGCGTGATCATTAACAGTTACATGGCCAGCTAAAGTGGCCGCATTCGCACACACGATACCATTTCCGAGCACACAATCATGAGCGACATGGACATGAGCCATTAACAAATTGCTATCACCAACGACTGTTTTCATAATACCATTTTCTGTACCAGGATTAATTGTAACATACTCCCTTATCGAGTTATTCTTTCCAATTATTACTTCAGACTTCTCTCCTCGATATTTTAAATCTTGCGGTTTATATCCTATTGACGCGAATGGATATATCTCTGTATTCTCACCAATAGTAGTAATACCACTAATACACACATGAGATACCAGCCTAACACGAGCACGCAAAACGACATTTGGACCGACTATGCAATAAGGCCCTATATCGACATCTGAATCTATCTCTGCAGAACTATCTACAATTGCTGTATGATGAATGTTAATGACACTTCTCCACTATTTTTGCACAATCATCGCAGAAAACACCGCTTCAGCGACCAACTCGCCGTTAACACGAGCCTCCCCACTAAAACGCCACACATTCCCACGCGAACGTTCTTTAGATACATGCAGTTTTAGTACGTCGCCAGGAGCAACTAGCTTCCTAAACTTTGCATTTTCTATAGACATAAAATACACAAGTCCGCCAGCTCCATCTAAATCCATAGTTTTGCAAACAAGCACGCCCGCTGTTTGTCCTAATGCTTCAATTATTAGTACTCCAGGCATTATTTCTTTCGCTGGAAAATGCCCCTGAAAAAATGGTTCATTCGCCGTAACATTTTTTACTCCAACAGCACTTTCTCCCACGATATATTCATCGATCCTATCTACAAGCAACATAGGATATCTGTGAGGAAGGCACTTTTTTATTTCATCTAAACTTAGAGAATTTCCGCTCATTCTTTAACTCCAATATTTATGCGTCTTTCTTCGACACTGCTTTTTTTAGGAATGCTGACTGCCTTTTCCACACCATTATATCTACAGCAGGAATACCGCCAACAATGCTGCCATCTTTCACAGAAGAAGCTATCCCCGATTTAGCCGCAACTATCGCATTTTTTCCAACCGTAACGTGACCTGCTACTCCGACCTGTCCAGCAAGCACAGCCCTATCGCCTATCACAGAACTACCAGCTATTCCAACTTGAGCTACTAACGTCACCATCCGGCCGACGTTCACATTATGCGCTATTTGCACTAAATTATCAATAATCGTTTCATCCCCAATTATTGTATCATCTATCGCACCACGGTCTATCGTCGTGTTTGCTCCAATCCTCACATGATTTCCTATAATAACACGCCCGAGCTGTCTAATATAAACCATACGGTCGCCATCAGGAACAATGCCAAAGCCTGCCTGTCCTATTTTTGCTCCAGAATGGACAAAAACGCAATCACCTAAGATAGCATATTCTATAGAAACATGCGATGCTATACGGCAATTTACGCCGATTTGCACTTTATCGCCTACTTTTGTATAACAATCTATAGAACAACCGTCACCAATAACAGCCCCCTTTCCTACAACAACATACTCTCCAATAGAAACATTCTTTCCAATTATTGCAGATTCGTCTATGATTGCTGTACTAGCTATATTGCTTTCTTTTTCCGCAGCTGGACACATAAATTCTACAGCTTTAGCATATGCCGCCATCACATTTTTGCATACCAAAGCAGTTGCAGAAGATGGAAGATAATCAATATACTTTTCGTCTAAAATGACAATACCAGCATGCGTTGCTTTTAACTCAGCAAGATATTTTACATTACCAAAAAACGAAAGCTCATTACTTTTAGCTTTTCCTAATGTCGCGAAATTATTAACAACGGCAGCATCATTTCCGATAACTTTACAGCAACACACTTCAGCTAATTTAACCGCACTTACATTTTGCGGACTATCAAAAAACGTACTAATCATTTTTTATTCAACCTACTCGGTAATTTAAATTCATTACAATTACTATCCATACATTTAATCACATCACTTGTGATATCAATTACAACGTCAGACTTATACAAAACAGAAGAACTATCAACGATAATATCAACACTTTTATGCTTTGCAATACGTTTGATCATACTATATGCAAATCGTTCTAATAATCTCCTCGCCTCAGCCGCAATTTCAGCTACCTCATCAGATTTCCGCCGAGCGAAAGAATGTAACATAAGATACTTATCTTTCTCATTACTATTTTCGTAAACTTTTATGTCAAACTCTGACTTATTACCAAAAACAACGCCAAGCGACTTGGAATTATTTATCGTTTTATTTTTCGAATCTCTTAAAATATCTTCTAAAACAGCAAACTTGCGACGAACATCATCCATTAATTTTTTTATTTTCGTTTTAGCGTCTTTACCAACCTTACTATCATCGATAATTTTTGTGTAATTCACAATACCAATTCTTACATCTGCATAAGAAATGCAACAAAAACAACACGTTATTAATGAAAACAAAAGCTTCCTTTTCATATCACATTCCCAATGTAAACGCACGCCGAACATCATGTCTACACTTCTTTACTGGAGCAGCAAAGATGAAAGATATAGGCGTACCTAATGGACATTTCTTCCATTCAATAGCAAAACCAAGAGAAATTCTTGGACTTGCTGAATCATTAATTTTATTTATGCATTTTACGTTAGCGCCATTAACTGTTTCATCCCAAGATAATGTTTTGTTTTTGTACTTATGAGGCACACCCCAAACACTACCAATATCAACAAAGAGAGAACCGAATACGCCAAGATCTTGACCGCTAATCGGCCTACGCAACTGAGCACTCATATTCCACATTTTTAAACCACCTATACAATCGCCTGTAAAAGATTCCCTCGGACTGACTGTATCGAATCCTCTAAATGACTGCCCATCTGCTCCAGGTTGATGACGGAAAAATCCTCTAACATTTTTTATATCATGCATAATTGATAAACAACCATTTATAACAAAAGCTGTTTTATTATCTATCGCATGACATGGCGTAAAATACTCAGCCGATATAGAATTTCTAAAATATTTTGTATTAGAAGCTACACCAGAATATGCATTTCTCAAGGAAACAGAATATCCACTAACACCTTGTTTTGTTTTAAATCTATCCTTATACGTTAATGTAGAAGAAAGCTCTGACGACGAAAAATTGCCGTATTCATCTTCCAAAAATGTCTTACCAGAATGAAATGCAGGAATACGATTATATCGATGTCCATCATTACCAACCCAAACTTTTTTACTAAACATTAAATTACATGACACTCTATGTGAAAGATTACGATTAATATCGTACATTACAGACGGGGTAATGTGAATATCTTTGTAATCAGAATGTTCTTGTCTTTTTCTAGAACGCTTAGCTCCACCAAACTCTATCTCACCAGCAACATTATCCCAAATAAAACGCGGCTCATACAAACTAACAGTTCCGCTAACCATTTTTTGAGCAAGTTGAACATCAGAAGATATCGTCTGCCCCCTTCCCATAAAATTAGTATCAGAATACGCGATCATACCGCCAAATCCATCTTGATCCGCAGCAGTAAGAGCCAAACTTATCGTGCTTGTTTCTTCAGACTCTTTTACTACAACCTTCAATACGACACGATCATCGAAGCTACCACGTTCACTGTATATATTCACATCAGAAAAAAAACCTGTTTCAAGCAATGCCTCTCTTGATCTATAAATATCATACTCAGACTGAGGATCTCCTTCGTGCATAACCAAATACCTACGAACGACAGAGTCTTCTGTTTTTGCATTTCCCTCTATCTCTATTCGTTCGACATAAACCCTAGGCGCATCAATAATAGAAAAACTAACATTAATACATTTTTTCTCTCGATCAATATGCAAATCTGTTTTCACGTCAACAAAGACATAACCTTTATTAGCAAGCAGATCAAGTATATTTAATCTAGCAATTTCCAACGACTTTTCACTATACAGGTCACCAACGATTACTGGTAATCTGCATTGTTCAATGCTAGGAGCCGCAACACGCTTACTTTTACTTTTTATTTCGATATTACTTATTCTAAATTGCTCACCTTCGTGCAACATTACCGTCAGATATGAGTGTTCTTTTTTTGTATCAAGTTCAGGAATAATCTTATTTACCTTGAAATCAATAAAACCACTATTCTTATAGAAATCATTTAACGCTTCCTGATCTAGTTTCGATTTTTCAAAACCGAAAACTGACACATCGCTATTCAAAAATCGCCATGTTGCTTTTTCCTTTGTTTCTATTTTTTCTTTCAAAACATCCTTTCCATAATGCTTATTGCCTGTAAAAATGATCTTAGATACTAATGCCTTCTTACCCTCTGAAATTTCAAAGATGACGTCAACTTTGTTTCCATTTCTACGAATTATTTTTGGTTCTATAACAGCAGAAGGATATCCGTTAAAACGATATGCAATTTGCAAATCGCTTACAATGTCATAAATCAATGACTTATTGAACATCTTTCCTTCAGCCATTCTATCGTTTATAACGTTTTTTAACATTTCATCTTTTATATTATCATTTCCCTCAAATCTTAATCGTTCTATCGATGGATTTTCCTTTACTTTAACGACAACAATTCCACGATCTAACGACGTTATTGATACATCAGAAAATATTCCTGAACGATATATTGACTTTATCGATTCATCAACATCAACATTTCCATTTACTGAAGAAACAAGCAAGTTAATGACTACGTCTCTATGCACTTTATCTAACCCGTCAATGCGCAAATTCGGATACTCTATCCTTGAAGGTTGATTACTACTTTCAAACATATCAACCGATGAGCACTTAACAGAACACTTATCATTAGACTCTGCAATCAACGGTAAAATAGCAACAGACGAACACAAGAAACACATGCCTCTTGACATAATCTAATACGCTCCCTAATTAAACAGTGACAAGAACCAATCATTCACAACTTTAAATCGTAGTATATCATTTAATGTTGTAAGACACATCAAAAATATCAAACAAACACCTCCTATTGACATTATATAATTCATCAATTTTCTATTTATCGATCTACCTATACACTGCTCTATTAGGCTGACTAAAATATTTCCGCCATCGACAACAGGAAATGGCAGCAAATTAATAAACCCAAGATTTAACGATAACGTCACTGTAAACATTAGCAACATAACAAAATTACCTGTTTTTGCTATATCTCCAGCGACACTAGCCATATAAACAACGCCACCGAGATTATCGACAGACTGCTGTCCAGAAAACAGTTTTTTAAATAAAGTATACATCATGATTGTCGAATCTACACATGTTATAAACGAGCTACGAACAGCATTAACAAGGTTGACTTTCTCATATCTACTCATCGAAAAAGCGACACCTATATGCTTACTAACCTTCCTTTTTCCAAATAAAGAACGCCCATGCTTCTCCTCTGGCGTCACGTTAAACGTCATTTCGGAGCCATTTCTATTTACTACAATAGACACCGACTTTTCTTTTAATGAATTAATAATCATCGTGACTTTTTCTACGCGATTTACTTCACGACCATTAATCGTTTTGATTACATCTCCCTCTTTTAGCCCTGCATTATAAGCTGGACTATCCGGCATAACACTAGATATTTCTGCGGTATTAATCGGAGTACCGACAAAAACAAAAACAAAAATCATCATAATAAACGCATAGATGTAATTTGCAAATGGACCACAAAATGAAATCCACATTTTTTGCCAATTACTTTTCAGATGAAACGCCTGTTTTTTTTCTTCATCTGATAATTTTTCAACATTTTCATCGGCTTGCGCACTAGAAATATCCTCATCTCCTAACATCATAACATAACCTCCGACAGGAATCAGAGAAAAGCGCCACCTTGTACCGTGCTTATCATAAAATCCGAACAATTCAGGCCCCATACCTATAGAAAAAGTCAGAATCTTAACTCCAGCTCGTCTTGCAGCAATGTAGTGCCCAAACTCGTGCACAAAAACAATTAAAGTAATGATGAATAAAAAAGAAACAACATAACAAAGAGAATCAATCATAAAAACCGTCCTATTACACAAATTGCACAAAAACTAATAGATGCAAAAACAAGACTATCGAAGCGGTCAAACATACCTCCATGATCACCTAAACAATGGCCAAAATCTTTTATACCGAGCATGCGCTTTATCTTTGATTCAAACAAATCTCCAAGAATTGCAAAAAACAAAATGAATTGTATAGCCAAAAAATGTACCATTAAACCGAAATAGTGATTACAAACCGCAGCTAATACATTACCGAGCAATACACTGCCAAAAAAGCCCTCAACTGTTTTGTTTGGACTAATACTAGGACACAGTTTAGTCTTACCAAAAAACTTGCCGAAAAAATATCCACCAATATCAGCACCGCTAGCGATGCAAATAAGAAACAAACAAACTTCTACGCCAAAAATAAAGCGATATACTACAAATAAAAATATTCCAAACAGGCAAATCATTGACGATATAAATTTTAACACATAAAATCCACGCGGTGTATAAAATAGAATCTCATATATGATACACGCTAAACAGAACGTTGCAGCGATCAATGTAGACAAAGAACTAGCTAACAAGCATGCAAGACCGACGAACAAAACGAAAGCCGCATACAACAATCGATTATTTAAATCTTTAATAGCGTACTTATTAAACTCCATACCGCCTTTCTCTATTTTGAAACTGCTCTATGATATAATTCAGATCATCGCCTGAAAAATCTGGCCAATATTTATCAACAAAAAAGAATTCAGAATAAGCTAACTGCCATAAAGTAAAATTACTAATACGTCTTTCACCGCTAGTACGAACTAAAATCTCAGGATACGGGATATCGCAATCATAAAGTTTTGACTTTACAACATCAGAATTAATGTCATGCAAATTTATTTTCTTGTCTGAAACATCTTTTGCACACTCTTTTATTGCATGAATGATCTCATCTCTCCCACTATACCCGAAATACAGACACAACGTAATCTTTGTATTATTACAAGTATCCCGTTCCAATTTAGTAACCAAAGAGTATGTTTTATCATCAACGAACGACGGCCGTTCGCCAAAAACTCTAACTCTAGCACCGATGGTATTTAAGCGATCAATCCTATCTGAGCAAAATTTCCATATAATATCAACGATATGTTCTTTCTCTTGCGTAGAACGTTTTATATCGTTATCATTAGACCAAACGAAAAACGACACATATCCGACGCCAATAGATGCAGCTTTCTCTGTAATGTCTAAGATGATATCACTTCCACGCTTGTGCCCTACAAACGCAGGCAAGCCACGAGACTTAGCCCAACGTCTATTCCCATCGGCAATAAAAGATATATGTTTAGGAATAAGCATACTAAATCTAAATTTTCATTAACTCTGTATTTTTCTTCTCAAGGATTGAATCTATCTGTTTTACCGCGTCATCCGTGATTTTTTGGACATTATCAGAAAGTTTTTTAGCTTCATCTTCAGATATTTCCTTATTTTTCTCAGCTTTTTTTAATCCTTCCATACCATCACGACGAACATTACGCACAGAAACCTTTGCGTTCTCAGCATACTTGCCAGCAAGTTTACAAATTTCCTTCCTACGCTCTTCACTGAGCTCTGGAACAATCACACGAATAGTCTGACCTTCTATTTGCGTGGAAACTCCAAGACTAGAATTCTGTATAGCAACCTCAATTGGTTTAATCGCTGACTTATCCCATGCCTGAATAATTAACATTCTATGATCGGCTACACTAATATTTGCCACCTGTTTTATCGGAGACTTACTTCCATAAGCGTCAACCATTATAGAATCTAACAGGTTAGCAGACGCACGCCCGGCTCTCAAGCCAGATAATTCACGCACAAAAGCGTCAATAGCACAAGCCATCTTCGCCCGTAATTCAGTTATCTCAACCATACAACACCTTCAATATTCTTAAGATATAGTAGTAAAATGTCCCTCCCCATGCAAGATTTTATTTAAGTTTCCTCTTTCATATATTGAAAAAACTATAATAGGAATATTACTTTCCTCAGCAAGAGCAATAGCAGAAGTATCCATAACACGTAAGCGCCCAGATATAACTTCACCATATGAAACAGACGGCAAATACACAGCATCTGTGTTTTTACACGGATCTGCAGTATAAACACCATCAACTTTTGTTGCCTTAAGAATTGCGTCGCAACCAAGCTCTGCAGCTCGTAAAGATGATGCAGTATCTGTCGTAAAAAAAGGATTCCCTGAGCCTGCGGCAAAAATCGTTACTACGCCACGAGATAAATAAGCATCAGCTTTTCTACGGACATAGGTCTCACAGATTTCGACCATACTAATCGCAGACATAACAACCGTTTCAGTTCCAAGTTTTTCTAAACCATTTTGTAAAGCTAATGCATTAATTACTGTAGCCAACATTCCCATGTAATCTGCACTGGCTCTATTCATATCTTTAGCAGCTACCGATACCCCCCTAAAGATATTACCGCCACCAACTACTATTCCAACCTGCACACCAAGCTTAACTGCATCATGAATATCGCTACAAATCCTCGATATTACAGAAAAATCGATTCCACACTCCGATGATCCCTGCAGAGCTTCACCTGAAAGCTTCAACAAAACTCTACTAAACTTTAAAGACATATACCCTCATCAAAAAAGCCGCCAAATGGCGGCTTGTATGTTAACCTAATTGAGCTGCGACTTCAGAAGCGAAATCGACACTCTGTTTTTCGATACCTTCGCCAAGTACGAATTTTTTAAATGCACGCAACGTTACATTGCAGCCACATTCCTTTGCAAGCTTCTCAACGACAGCCTTAACCTTAAGATCAGGATCCATAACGAAAGCCTGCTCTAGTAACACGACTTCTTCATAATATTTATTCAAGCGACCGATTACCATCTTCTCTATCACATTTTCAGGTTTTCCTGTCGCTCTAGCTTGTTCGGTTACTACAGCTCTTTCCCTCTCGAGATTTTCCTGAGACAAATCTTCAACTGCTAACACTTGCGGATTTGCAGCAGCAATATGCATAGCAATTTGCTTTCCAATCGTTTCTACAGAAGAGCATGCGTTCTCTGCTTCCAAAGCCACAAGTACACCGATTTTTCCAAGGTTATCCGCTAACTTGCTATGAATATACGTTGCTACTACGCCATTAGTTACGGACAAGTGCTCTACACGACGAATGGTCAAATTCTCACCAATCACAGCTATCAAATTAACCAATTCATCTTGAACTGAACGATCGCTTTCAGGATACGGAAGAGACTTAAGTGTTTCTAAATCGCACTGTCTTTCACACGCAAGCTTCGCTATATTTCTAGCGTAAACTTGAAACATCTCGTTCCTAGCAACGAAGTCTGTCTCAGCATTTAGTTCAAGCAATGTTGCATTCTTTCCACAAGAACAAACAGCAACGACACCCTCAGAAGTTACCCTACTAGCTTTTTTCGAAGCAGCAGCTAACCCTTTTTTCCTAAGCCAATCGACAGCGCTCTCTATATCACCATCGCACGCAACAAGCGCCTTTTTGCAATCCATCATACCAGCGCCAGTTCTTTCTCTAAGAACCTTTACATCATTAGCTGTAATACCCATTATTACTCTCCGCTTACACTAACATCTTCTAGAACTGGGTTTTCAAGACTGCCAATATCTACACCCGCATCACTCAATCCCTTTCTCATTCCAGAAACGATTGCACTTTCAACTAAGAAGCAATATAAATCGATAGCCTTAATTGAGTCATCATTCGCTGGAATAGGATAATCGATATTAGAAGGATCAGAATTCGTATCGCATATACCAACAACAGGAATACCAAGCTTATTAGCCTCAGCAACAGCAGTAGCCTCATTTACGACATCAATGACAAACAAAACAGACGGCAAACCGCCCATTTCTCTAACACCGCCGAGAGATTTTTGCAACTTTTCAGCCTTTCGTGCCAGCACGAGCTGCTCTTTTTTCTTAAGAGAAACTTCAGAATCGCTTAAACGTCCTTCAAGCTCATTCAACTTCGTTATAGACTGAGAAACAGTTTTCCAGTTCGTGAGCATCCCACCCAACCAGCGATGAGATACATAATACTGTCCTGTTTTCTTCGCAGCCTCTTCTACACGGCAGGCAGCCTGTCTCTTCGTTCCAACCATCAAGACTCTACCACCAGCTGCGGCAATACCAGAAATCGCATCCAACGCTTCTTCGAACAGACGAACAGTCTTATCGAGATTAATTATATGCACCTTTTCTCTTTCTCCATATATATATGGAGACATCTTCGGATTCCACCGACGAACATTATGCCCGTAATGCGCACCGCATTCCAACAATTGCTTTAAATCTACTTTGTTATTCATAAAAAAACATTCTCCGATTATACATCTGCGGATCGTCAAAAACCGATCGGAAGGAGGTAAAACCACTTCACCACCATAATCCGCATGCTTTACATACGAGGACCATTGTAACACAAACAATGCATTCTTAAAAGAGCATTCCTTGATTTTCATTACATTTTATCATACAATGCTCATAGTTATTAAAAATGATTTTAACTAATTTGTCAAAATTTTAGTTTACAGGAGATTTAGTTATGAATACAAATCATGGCGAAGAAGAAGCAAGCAAGCAAAATGATCAAGATAACGCTTGCGAGTGCAAGAAAGACGACTCTACACAAGAAAACGAAGAAGAAAACCTAAAAGATTTATTGCTGCGAGCACACGCTGACGTCGAGAACATGCGAAAAAGAATGCTCAAAGACAGAGAAGAGACAATAAAATTCGCAATCACAAAATTCGCGAAAGACATACTGCCAGTTATAGATAATCTAGAAAGAGCATTAGCAAATATGGATGGAAATGAACACTGTAAAGCGTTTGTTGACGGAATAGAGCTTACCAAAAAAGAGCTTCACTCAGCATTATCGAAGAACGGGATAACAAAAATAGAAACAAAACGGTCAGATGCGTTCGATCATAATCTTCATCAGATAATGTGCGAAGTAGATTCTGAAGACATAGAACCTGGAAAAATTGTAGACATATACCAAAGCGGCTTTTTAATAAATGGAAGACTTTTGCGAC
This sequence comes from uncultured Alphaproteobacteria bacterium, assembly GCA_964566185.1. Classification (GTDB taxonomy): domain Bacteria; phylum Pseudomonadota; class Alphaproteobacteria; order UBA3830; family CAYLKK01; genus CAZMHS01. The sequence goes on along the minus strand of CAZMHS010000004.1, from coordinate 35,688 downwards.
CAACGCTTGTCGGGGTAGCAAAACGGAAATGAACTACCCATTGTGTGTAGACTTAGATGGGACGCTAATATACAACGATGTGACTTTGATCGCCTACGGTGATTATATTTGTGGCAATCAATTCAAAATGCTTAACGTTTTGTTTTGGCTAACAAAAGGTGGGCGCGCATATATGAAACACAGATTAGCTGACGAAGTAGAAATATCGCCGCACGAGTTGACATACAACACACAACTTATCAGGTATATAAAGGACCAAAAACAGCAAGGACGAAAAATCGTCCTCGCAACAGCTTGTAATTATAGATACGCAAACAGCATAGCAGATCACCTTGGAATATTCGACGAAGTATTTGCAAGCGATCGATGTATTAATTTGAGAGCAAAAACAAAAGCAAATAAACTTGTTCACGAGTTTGGCGACAAAGCTTTTTCTTACGCTGGAAACTCGAAAGATGATTTGCACGTGTGGGCTCACGCGTACGAAACAATCCTTGTAAACCCAGCTCACGGAGTCGAAAGAGCACTTAGAAAGAATGGACAGTATTATACACTCATCAATTAAAACCAAAAGCGATAGAATTCGCGGCCGTACGATGGCAGAAGCTATAAATTCTATAACTATGAGTTTATCCAAAAGCACTTATGGTGCACAATTGTTCTTAGATTGGCGTGGAGTTGTCGGAGTTGAATTAGCGAATGATTCAACACCAAAATGCATATCAGTAGACAAAAGCACACTAACGCTTTACGTAAAGCGACATGCTATCATTACAGTGCAGTACAAAACAAACTTTATACTACAGCGTATACATGATGTACTGCGAGACGAAAATATACAGCGCATACTCATAAAAACAAGAATTTGATCAAAAAAAGCAAAAAACTAATAATATTTTTACAAATTTCGTTTAATATATTGAAGTATAAGCTTGTTTTGTGTATCACAGTAGCACGAAAACGATACAATACAAAATATTAGCACAGTCACACCAGGAGGAAACAGAAGAAATGCGTCATAACGACGGAAAATGCGCAGCTTTTTTAATTACATTAATTCCAGTACTGTTCTTTGTAACTATCGAAAGAACATTTTACAACAGTACCGTAGACGCAAAAGAACATAATAAAAAGCAAACATCAAAACGAAAAAAAAGTGAAAGCAAGCGAACAGATAATACAAAAAATAATAGAAGCACAACAGAAGAGCAACAACCGTTTACAGGTGTTTATATTGGCAAGAAACGAGCAAAACATGAGCTTATTTTATTTTCTTCATTATCATGCTCTTCATGCAAGGAAGTACACAAAAATGTGTTACCCAAAATCATAAAAGAATTTCCTGACGTAAAAATACGTCTCGAATTCTATATAGAAACGGCAGGAGTACTTGAGGCAGTAAAAATGATCAACATCCAAAGCCTAACAGAAGAAACAAAACACAGCATTATAGAGACATATTTCAATCGTCAATCAAAAATAGAAAAACTGTCAGCAAAAGGGCAAATAGCAGAAGTGCACAAAATAGTCATAGATCTCGGAATCGACAAAGAACTAGTAAAAACTACGTCAGAGGACAATAGCAACACAAAAGCTATTGTAAAGAACTTCAAAAAAATTAGCTCCCAAATAAAATCAGAATATCTACCTGCATTCATGCTTTACGGAGAAACGTATAAAGGAGACAGCGAGTCGTTTCATCAAGTGAAAAAATTTATAGAACAAACAATAAAGAAACGCCAAACACAAACGAATTAAAAAACCTTGTATTCTCAAAAATGGTATGTTACAATTGCCATACTGTTTGGGCATATAGCTCAGTTGGTAGAGCTTCTGACTTTTAATCAGGAGGCCGCAGGTTCGAGCCCTGCTATGCCCACCATCTGTATGAAAATTTGATTTTTAGCCTTGTTTACTAGCGATTAAGATACTATAATTGATGTAGCATTTTTGAGGACTAAAATGATTTTTGTTGTATGCGCAGCGGTGTGTTTACTTGTATTTTGTTTACGAAAACAGATTTTCAGCTATATAGGCAATGTGGCTTACAGAATGATACAAAAGAGTGTAGAATCGTGTGCCGGTAAATTAACGGTAAACGCGACAGATTCTGGCGAAGATAATTCCGCACAAGTTCAGCAGACGAACACAGTTGGATTTATGATTAATGTAAAAATGATTGGGCAGAATTTTGATTTAAACGCGAAAAGAAATGCTCGTTTTTGTACACCGACGAGTGAACAAGATCTACTCCCAACCGATGATTTAGCGTAGAAGTGTTAGATAGGTAGTTTTATGAATGACTTAAAATGGCTAAGAGAAAAACCGGAGATTTTTGATGCAAAATTGCAAGCTAGAGGCTTAGCTTCGGAAGCTAAGTCTGTTTTAGCTATTGATAAAGAACTTCGCAATGTGTTGACAAGACTTCAGCAATTACAGGCTCGTAGAAATACGTTGGCGAAACAAATAGCATTAGAAAAAAGCGCGGGTACTTGTTCTTCTCAACTAGAAGATGAATCAGTTGCTCTAAAAGCTGCCGTTAGCGATCTTGAAAAACAAAGAGAAAACTTGAGTTTTTCAATAAATGCTGTCATGAGTAAGCTACCAAATGCTATTTTGGACGAAGTACCGTTAGGAACGTCAGAGAAAGACAACGTCGAAATAAAGAAGTGCGGGAAAGTAAGATCATTTGGTTTTCAACCAAGACCGCATTATGAAATTGGGGAGCAGCTTGGATTAATCGATTTCAATACGGCAGCTGCTTTGTCTGGCAGTAGATTTACAGTACTAAAGGGTAGCTTGTCAAGGCTTGAACGAGCAATCGCATCGTTTATGTTAGATACTCACACAACCAAGTATGGATACACAGAAATAAATGTTCCGTATTTGGTGAAAGAAGATATATTGTATGGTACTGGGCAATTACCTAAATTCGCAGATGACTTGTTTTCAACAACTGATAATCGCTGGCTGATTCCGACAGCTGAAGTACCACTGACTAATATGGTTAGGGATAGCATTATAGATGCTGCAGATTTACCAATTAGAGTCACCAGCTATACTCAGTGTTTTAGAGCTGAATCTGGTGCAGCAGGAAGAGACACTCGTGGAATGATCAGGAATCACCAGTTCAGTAAGGTAGAGCTTGTTTCGATCGTGCACCCAGATGATGAACTTTCGGAGCTTGAAAGAATGACATCAGCAGCAGAAAGTATTTTGGAGAACCTTGAACTGCCGTACAGAAGAATCGTTCTATGTTCTGGAGATATAGGTTTCTCGGCTCGGAAAACATATGACATAGAAGTTTGGATACCTAGCGAAAATACGTACAGAGAAATTTCTAGCTGTTCGACATGCGGACAGTTCCAAGCAAGAAGAATGAACGCTCGGTACAAAGATGGCTCCGACAAAGGTTTTGTCGTTACGTTGAACGGATCTGGTCTTGCAGTTGGTAGAACGCTTGTAGCTATACTAGAAAATTATCAGAACGAAGATGGATCTGTAACTGTTCCTAATGTGCTTAAACCATATATGAACGGACTGGAGGTAATAAAAAATGACAGAAAGTAGGTCCTTATCAAATATCAGAATCCTGATATCAAACGACGATGGTATACATGCCGAAGGGATAAAGGTTCTTGAAAAGATAGCAAAGTCTATTACGCCTGATGTTTGGGTTGTTGCGCCAGAAAAAGAACAAAGCGGAAAGGGCGGATCAGCTACTTTTGATAATATATTAAGAATACAAAAGTGGGAGGACAGAAAGTTTTCAGTAACAGGAACACCAACAGATAATGTTCATCTCGCTATAGACAAAATTCTTACTGATAAAAAACCTGATCTTATCCTGTCCGGTATAAACAAAGACTCAAATGTAGGGAATTATTTAATGTTATCTGGCACCATTGGAGCAGCATTTGCTGGGTCGTCTGACAAAGTACGTTCAATAGCTGTCAGTCAGAACATTATAAAAGGACAACCTGTAAAATACAATCTAGCCGAGCATTTTCTTCCAGACATCATCAAGAGGCTTTACTTTTTGCGAGACTGGGATACTGATACTGTCATGAATGTTAACTTTCCATGTTGCACGCTTGATGCACTCAATGGTATTAGGGTAACTAGACAGGCTCATGTGAACGTTAATTGGTACGCTGAACAATCAGCAGATCCTAACGGATATAAGTGTTACTGGATGACATCTCATTTAATACATAACAGCGAGTCTACGTGTGGAACTGATATAGAAGCCGTCTACTACGATAACTACATATCAATAACACCATTACACAATGATCTTACAAATTATGGGTACCTTGATACTCTAAAAGAGGAATTTTATGCGAAATAGTAGCTTAGTATCAACAATTTGCGTAGTATCATTGCTAAGCGGATGCTCGAGAACAGAATTTGCTCCTTTTGAAGTAGGAAAAGAAGCAAATATCATTCGTGTACCGCAAAATGGAGAGGTTGTTTTCGGACCTAGAGTTGCAAGCAGTTCATACGCTCCAATAGAAGAATCTCCGAAAAACAACGAATATGAGAAACCAATTACCGTAAAAGAACAATTAATTGAAGACGACCAAAAAGATGATACAGCGTTAACAAAAGTTCCTGTGAAGAAGCAATCAGGGAAAACAATAAAACCACACAATACGATAAAAGGCGATGATTTGTTTTCAAATGAAATAAAACCAGAACCGGCACAAGCCACTAAAAAAGCTGCATCGTATACTGGTAAGACAGTAAACAATGGATCGGTTATTGTAAAATTTGGAGATATTGTTGACGGCTATAAAAGTGACGGAATTGTAATAAAAGCCCCGCTTGGAACAGATGTACACAGTATATTAAATGGAAAGGTTATTTACGCAGGAAGTCAATTAAAAGAATATGGAAATATAGTTGTTGTGAAACATCAAAACGATTTAATCTCTACGTACGCACACCTACAAAAGCTACTTGTTAAGAAAGGTGATACAGTAAATATTGGTACTGTATTAGGGACCGTTGGAAAGAGCGGAGACGTGAAATTCCCACAACTGTATCTTCAATTGATGAAGAATTCAACACCAACGAACCCAACTGGCTATGTAAAGTTGTAATGTTTATTGAAAATAATTTAAACGAATGAACGTCTCAAAAGATGAGAAAGTTGCTAGGTTACGTTTAATAAGGTCAAAAAATGTTGGCAATGCAACGTATTGGTCATTAATTTCTCTGTATAAGAGCGCAGAAAATGCTATAAAGCATTTATCAGAAAATTCAGGAAAAAAATTTGCTTTATGTAGTGAAGAAGCTATTTTTGAAGAAATAAAGATACTGAAATCCATTAAAGCCAGACTTGTATTTTTTGAAGATGATTTATATCCGCCAGAGTTAAGAAATATTGATAATCCACCTCCAATACTGTCATTTATAGGAAATAAAGATGCTGTACTAAACTTACTACAAAATAAAATTTTAGCCGTTGTTGGATCTCGAAACGCGACACTAAACGGTATGCGTTTCTGTTATTCGATTTGCGATGAGTTATCAAAAAACAACGTAACAATAACATCAGGCCTCGCTAAGGGAATTGACACTAGTGCGCACAAGGGTAGCATAAAATATGGTACAATAGCAATTCTAGCGTGCGGAATCGACAATATATATCCGCCAGAGAACAAAACGCTATATTATAAAATTTTAGAGAGTGGCGGAATATATAGCGAATCGCCATGTAAAACGAAACCAAATGCAAGCCTTTTTCCTAGAAGGAATAGCATTATCGCTGGAATATCTAACGGCACATTAGTAGTTGAAGCAGCAAAAAAGTCTGGATCACTAATTACAGCAACATTTGCGCGTAATTTTAAAAGACAGATATTTGCAGTGCCAAATTCACCACTAGATGTGCGAAGCCAAGGCGGCAACGAACTGATAAAAAATGGAGCACATATTGTAACATGCTCAGCCGATATATTAAAAAAATTATACGAAAAAGACGAGTTATTGTTTGAAAGCAATGAGATTGAAGTCAAAGATATAAAATGTAATATTGATGTAAAATCTGTACAATCCGCTAAACGCGCAATTTTACAGTTGATAGATGCTTATTCATTAAGCATAGATGATCTAATAAGAACTTTTAACACAAAACCTGAGTATGTTTTAATGGCTGTTGTCGAACTTGAGTTAGAAGGGAAAGTTCGCAGAACTTATGGTAATTCAATCATTTACAGTGGAAATTAATAGAAATGTTTAATTTCAAAACAATGGATATTGCAATACAGGCTGCGCAGCAAGGTATGCTAAATGATGAAGTACCTGTTGGAGCAGTAATAACTACGCACGAAAAACAGATAGTTGCAGTAGCTCATAACGAGGTTATGCGTATGAATGATCCGACAGCCCACGCTGAAATGCTGGCTATTAGAATAGCATGCAAAACATTAGGAACTCACCACCTAGATACATGTGAAATATACGTAACCCTAGAACCATGTGAAATGTGTATGAATGCAATTTTATTATCAAGAATAAAAAGATTATACTTTGGCGCCTATAATGCAAAACATAACTCTATACTTTTTAGAAAGAATATGGTACAATGCTCGAACGACAAGTTAGAAGTGATAGGTGGTGTTAAAGAAGCGAGTATTTCGCAAATTTTAAAAGATTTTTTTTCGTCTCGTAGATAATATCACGAGTGTTGTTTGGTTTTTATTTTGAGGAGTTATGTTAGTATTTGTTAGAGACAATAATGTCGAGCAGGCATTAAGAACATTGAAAAAGAAAATGCAAAGGGAAGGTATTTTTCGCGAAATTAAATTGCGCCGTCACTTCGAAAAACCTTCTGAGCGTAGAGTAAGAGAAGCCGCAGAGGCCGTCCGAAGAGCGAGAAAGCTCGCAAGGAAAAGAATGGATCGAGAGGGATTCTAGTATATCTATACAAGCGTTATATGACGCTTGTATGTGTTTTTAGCACTTGTGCAATTCGAACGAAATCATCCCAACACCATCTTTTGTTAGATGGAGAACGCAGTAGGTAAGCAGGATGGAACGTAACTATAATGTTTATTTTGCTTTCGAATATTGCATCTCCTGGAATTATGGAGCCTCGTAATTTTGAAATCCCAGTATTTTGAGCCAGCACAGCGCGGGCAGCAGAGCTTCCTAAGCAAACGACTAGTTTCGGCTGTATGATTTTCACGTGTTGAATTAAATATGGTCTGAACAAAGCAATCTCATTATTAGTTGGTGTTCTATTTCCCAGCGGACGCCATGGAATAATGTTAGTAATATACACAGCTTTTCTACTTAATCCGATTGCTTCTATTGCCTTATTCAAAAGTTGTCCACTTTGTCCTACAAATGGTATTCCCTGTTTATCTTCTTCCGCGCCAGGAGCTTCACCAACGAACACAACGTCAGATGTTACGCAGCCATCAGCAAATACCATATTCGTAGCAGATGCTTTTAACTCGCAATCTATTTTTTGCATAGCCTCCTTCAACGTACGCAAATCTTTTATGGACGAAACATCGAAACTGTCTTCTCCATTGGTAGAAGGTTCTACAGACGTATTACATACGCCTGAAAGATAATACCATCTGATAACATCTATAAGATCATGCCTCATATTTTAAATCCTGCCTTACCTAAATTCTTAAAAATAAACAATAACGTAACAGACCTATCTGGCCTTATATCTCCAGATTTAAACTCGTGTTGGGCAAATAACACACTTGCTGTCAGACATTCGTTCTTATACTTTAAACCAACACATTTTTTCAACAATCTACAATTACTTCCCCCAGTGATAATGCTACCATTAACAGATACTGTTCTAGTAACATTAGCTTCGATGTTCATATGAATACCTTTATATGTATTATATCGATTATAATAATTTTGCAAATTGTACCTAAATACCCGCGCAGAGCATTTTATCTTATTGTTATCATATTTTGCACCAACTTCGATTCTGGCAAATGCATCATCATGCGTTGAATAACTACCATTCATAAACAATGTCATGTTTTCAACCGGATATAAATTAAAAGACGAAATTACATTCGAATGCTTATGTTTCATATCGCTTATATTATTTTTCACATCTGAAACATTAAATGATCTACCAAGAAATAAGTCTGCTACACGCATTGTGTTTTTGTACAAATCAAAAAATACACCGTACGGAATTCTCGTTCCATCATTTATTTGATTAGAAAAAGGAGATCGTATAACATCTAATAAATTTGCATCATTAAGCGCAAAAAAGTACATAGACGTATAAGCATCATTGTATATAGAATTTAGTTTTCTTACAGGGCTATACACGAAACCTACAACAGGTTTTAAAATAGCATAAAAAACAGAATCATTATATGTAATATGCAACGGCCACTGCCACTTAACACCTAACATAGGGGACAAATCTGTAAGAGATGAATTGTTATCCATATTACGTATGTATGATATCGAATTATAAGACGAACTTAAAACGCCTTCTAGCGTAATGACATGCCCATAATCCAATATGAAATCTCGTTTCCAAGACATATTAGCAAACAACTTATTTGTCTCATACTTTCGTGAAAAATTTAAATGCATGAACAGTGCATCACAGCTCAACTGACCGTTAAAAACGTCAAACACAGAAGAATGAGATATCACAGGAGCAGCGACTGGAACATCAGAATTACGCTCATCAGCCCTCAATGTTTGAAAATATAACGCCTTGGCAGAAGTATAATTATCCTTATAAAAGTTTTCTGCACAAATATTACTCTCAAGCAGCCGTTTTTCATCATCACATAAAAACGGAATTTTCCTTAAATAATATTTATCTGACACGAGATTTAGTTGGGCAGACAGCCGGTTTCTTTTATCAACATCATACATAATACTAGAAAACAAATGCCCTCGATAGTTATTACTATCTATTTTTTTCAGCTCATTGTTATCAGGCGTGCTGACATCATTCTTATTTACCGTATATGCAGATTTAGTACCCGCAACGCTGCAGTCTAAATCAAAAACACCTGAATAAAACCGGTGAGAATAACTCCCCCAAAAAACCGTACCAGACTTTGTGGTAAATATTGGCTTTAGAATCGCCTCCTGCGAATTAGAGATAGACCATAAAAATCTCGGAGCTACGACGCATCCATTAGATTTTGCATACGTAAACAATGGATATAAGAAGCCAGTCCTTCTCTTTAATGTAGGAGAAGGAATTGATATATAAGGAAGATACATCACTGGAACATTTAATATATCAAAAAAAGCATTTTTATACTCTACAACATCGTTATTTTTTTCAACGTGCTTAGCTCTAATACGCCACATTAATCGATCGCCTTTTACACATTCGTAACAAGGAGAATACTCTGCATCGAGCATTTCAAAATAATCCTTTCCAACGAAAGAAGCATCTTCTGCCTGTAAATACGATCTATCAACTAATGTAATTTTAATTTTTTTTAATAGTCCATCTTTAAATCCATTTTTTATATGCACGTTGTCAGCTGTTACTGAGTTTCCAAGCTCATCATCGATTACAATATTTCCATTTGCGATAATGTTTTTTTGCTCTGTATCTAATGTTAATGTATCGCACTCAACCGTTTTTTCTCCGTATTTTATAGAAACATGTCCTGAAAGTATAATATTTGCGCCAACATATTCTGAAGTATCAGCTTGTATTAACTCTATTTTTTCTTCATCTTCCATAACGAAGTGCACATCAGCATCGCTGGTAAAAAACGTTAGAAACGACGCAATAATTATGAAATATCTTATTTTCATTCTTCCTTCCATATCAACAAAGCTATAGAGAGAGATAACGCAACAATCGTTGGCAACCACGAACATATTAGCGGAGATAATGAACCACTCCTACCCATACTTCCGCATATATTATTAAAAAGGTGCAAACCGATAGCTGAGCATACAACGCTGCTAGAAACGTATGTTTTTGTTTTATACCGATTTATTGGTAAACAAATAATTGCTGCGATAATAGAAAACAGCAAGAAGACTACACCTGTAGATAACACTTTGTTTAAATTTATCATATATCCGCTTAAATCTGTTACAAACGATTTCTCAGATGCCAAGCATCTCAACAATGTATAAATACCACATTTTTGCGGCGGTATAGAATACATCTCCAGCTCTTCATTTCCTATTGGAGCTCTAATCAATTTCTCAGAAAAAACAGTATTAACACCATTAGCCCTACTATAACCTGTCTTCAACAGCCACTGATTTCCTATTATATCGACGGAATCAGCAAACATTTCGTCATGCGTTACGACATCCCTAATTAGCAAACATTTCATACTATCTCGTGAAAGCTGCCCAATAAATACATTATTATTCGCATCTTTCATCCATAAATTTCTAGAATACAATGTAGATTTAGACAAATAAGCCTTATCTTGATAATCAGCGAATCTATCTATTCTAACACTTAAAGGATGAACAACAAATACGTATGATATACCAATAAGTACCGACAAGAAAAAGAACGGAAAAAGAATTTGTTTTGGTGATTTACCTATTGATTTTAATATTGTTATTTCGTTCGTCTGCGACAAATTCCATAAACTGAATGTTGCAGCGATGAAATACATATATCCGAATAAATTACAACATGTATACGGAATACGTAACAAACTTAAATATCCGCAAATAAGAACAGGTGATTCAACTGCAGCCGTCACTCTCCTCATCATATCAGCACAAGTAAAAACGAATACAAAACAAATGATCACAGCAGCGATTAAAACCATCGCTTTTAACTGACTTTTAAGAAAGTATTTAAATAAAGTGCCGTTCATTTATCCAGACAAACATTAATCAAAAAAATCGATAATAATATCGACATAACTACAAAAGCGTAATATACAGCAATAAAAAATTCATTACGAGCCATTATGTTAGACAAAGTTAATGATATAGCTTCAACACATGTAATAGACAATATTGCAAATATAATTTCTGAACTCTTTGCAACTCTCATCACGTTATTTTTTATGCATGTACAAAGCAATGCTAATAGCCCCAACAAGACAACTAACATTGGAGAAATAATCCTATTGTGAAACTCAGCATTACATTTTTTATCGTGCAAATTTGCAAGCAATCGAAGCGATGACATTTCATGAGATGAATACGACTCATCTATTCGCTGTATAGCATTTTTTAAATTATATGCATGTTCTTGAAATTTTATAGATGATATTCGATTAGTCTTTTTCTGAAATTCGACGATTTCACCATTATTCATTGTAATTACACCATCTATCAACTGACCTGAATCAGCAGAATATGTTCTAAAAATACCAGGTGATCTGTTATCTATGACAATTAATTTTTTAAATTTAAAACTACCAATATACCTATCCGCAAATACGGAAATACCGCCGATATTTAATAAATTGCCAGAATGTTTTGGGAAAGATATATTGTTAATCATACCGACTCTCATGATTTTTAAACTCTGTAAAGCAATTGGCGAAAAATAAAGTGTTATAGAATACAAACATAAAGCGGACAGCAACGAAACACAAAAAACTGGTTTTAACAATGACTTAATAGGCACTCCAAATGACTGCATTGCCAGCAATTGATTTGATCTTTTAAACTTAAACAACACTATGCATATAGATATAGCCATAGCTACTGGCAAAACGATAGCAATCATATCAACCGACAGCAATAACAAAATTTCAGCTACTTGTCCAAGTGTTGCTTGCGATGAACTAATAAAATGCATAAACTTAGAAGACTGTATCACGCATACACAAAAAATTAGAGCTACCGTAATGACAACGCTCTGCCGCAATATTTTACTTCCAATTTCATAGAACAGTCTATTCATATATTGATTACATCAGAACCCATTGTAGATGTTATAATGAATCGACTTTGATGTAAACCACTTTGTACTAAAAAGCGCAGATCGAGTAAACAGTAGCAGCACATGATATATTAACTAGTAAAAAGTTATTTTATTTTTCCCAATGGATGTTTTTCTTCCACGATATTCTTTAATTTGCTTTTTGAAACATGTGTATATATTTCTGTTGTTGAAATATGCTTATGACCTAGCATATGCTTCACGCTCAACAAATCACAACCATTATCTAAAAGATGTGTTGCGAAAGCATGGCGTAATACATGCGGAGAAATTTTTGTAACGTCAACGCCTGCTATCAGCGACACATTTTTCAAAATTTGAAAAACTCTTTGCCGTGTAATATGTTTCTTCATGTTATTTACAGATGGAAATAACCAATCGCTTTTACTATCACAAAGAATACTTAGATATTCAAAATAATGTTGCTTAACAGTAGAAGATATAGGAGTAATTCGCTCTTTCGACCCCTTACCGCATATTCTTATAAAATTACCATCTATAGCATTTACCTTTAATGATACCATCTCACTTACACGCAAACCACATCCATAGAGTAGCAAAAACATCAATTTTACACGCTTAGATTCATCCTCATTAGATAACATGTCTGTAGCGGTCATAAGCTTTTGAGTATCAGAATAAGACAACGTTTTTGGCAAACAACGAGATTTTTTTGGTCTTACGATATTCTTCGTTGGATCGCTATTAATCAGTCCGTCGATAAGAAGAAATTTATAAAACTGCTTTAGTGCAGACAGCTTTCTTTGCATAGAAGATGAAGACAAATCTGACAGATGTTCGCAAAATTTTGCGATATGTTCTTCTGTCACATTTAAAGCGTTTACACCACCACAATCGTTTAGAAACGAAAAGAACTGTCGTAAATCCACTTCATACGCATCCACAGTACGACTAGAAAGGTTTCTTTCGCTTTTAAGCGATACCAAAAAAGCCGAAAAATACTTATCAGGGCTCATTTACTATTAGACAAGCATTTGTCTGCATGGTTTATCGGAAGATCGACTCTAATCTTACAAACAGGAACAGGCGGATTAATAACGAATACTCCAATTGCAATGACAACAATTAAAGGAAGCATAACATAACACAGCAACTTGCTTAACTTTCTCATAAGAAAAACCTATTTATATCTTCTAAAATAGAGTATATTTGATTTTGTTACTAATTAAAATGATGTAGTAGGTTTTTATGATTTATATCGCATTTGTTGCTTTTTTGATTGCATTTATTTTTATATCAGGCGTTCTTGCCGGATCTGAAACAGCGATCACTGGTGCATCAAGAGCACAAATTTATCAACTCTCGAAAAAGGGAGATACAAGAGCACAAAAAGTAAGGAAAACGCAAGAGCACTTAGGAAGCTCTATTAGCACAATTCTCGTAGCAACAAATTTTGTTAATTATATAATCCCAAGCGCGACAGCATGGTTCTCTGCAGAATATATGGATTCTGCAATATTGCCGGTCATCGTTGCCATAATTATGTCTGTGTATTGTGAAATATTTCCAAAAATGTTAGCCATAAACTTTACATGCGAATTTGCAATGAGTGTAATTACGTTTATCCAATGGTTAGTAAAAATCTTAAGACCTGCGGTATCTGTTTTAGAAATGATAGCAAGGTACAGTTTACGCCTACTTGGAATTAGTGTAAGCAACACAAGACATATGGTGCACTCGGATGAAGAATTACGCGGAGCAATAGAATTACATAGCGATGACGGCAATAAAAGCGGGCAAGAAAAAAAATTCATGTTGAACGGAGTTCTCGACTTAGGAAAAAATAATGTTACGAAAATAATGACTCATCGAAAAAATGTATCTACACTAGATTATGACATGCCAAAAACTGAAATGATCAAAAAATTGCTAGATACGCCATATTCACGCATACCTGTTTGGAAAGATAGTCCAGAAAATATAATTGGTGTACTTCGTGTACGTTCACTGCTTTCTGAGGCACAAAGAATAGGCTCAGAAAATATATCAAAACTAGGCATTGATAAACTTATGGCAGCACCATGGTTTATCCCTGATACGACTGATCTTCTGGAGCAATTACAAGAATTCAGAAAAAGACATGAGCATTTCGCAATCGTAGTAGATGAGTACGGAGACTTAATGGGAATCGTAACACTGGAAGATGTATTAGAAGAAATAGTCGGTGAAATAGTAGACGAATATGACACAACTCAAAATGGCATTTCACTTCAATCAGACGGTAGCGTAATTGTTGAAGGAACAGTTCCTGTTAGAGATATAAACCGTCAACTAGAGTGGAACTTAATTGAAGATTGTTCTACAACAATAGCGGGATTAGTCATGCATGAAGTCCGCCGTATTCCAGAGGCAGGAGCAATATATATACTGTATGGTTATAGATTTGAAATATTACGCAGACAGAGAAATCAAATTAGCATGCTAAAAATAACAAAATTGCAAAAAGAATAATCCTGTTGTGGAATATAGTAAAATAACAACATAGTAACATGAACCAATTGTTATAGAATAGACCGTTTACGGTAGCACTGAAAAAATAATTTAATAGCAGCATAGCAGATACTATTATAGTACAACACTATACGGTGAGCACTTCTATGAGTTCATTTGCATATTTTTGCAACCATATTTGCTCACTCGCATCAATGTGAGGAGATATTCGTGAAACAATTTCTTTGTAGTAATCGATTAGCCATGTTTTATGTTTCTTCTTCAACATGTTTACACATATCAACTCATTACAGTAAGGCGCTAACGTAAGATTTTTAAAAACTAACTTACCGTTATGTTTAGCTATATACATCATATTTTCTAAACGAATTCCGTAAGCACCATGTTCGTAATACCCAGGTTCATTAGATAGCACCATACCTTCTTTTAAACGCATTTGTTTTGCAATATTTCCAGAAATATATACACCATCTTCATGTACGTTTAACATATATCCAACTCCATGCCCAGTTCCATGCGCATAATCAACATTTACATCACGTAAATACTGTCGAGCAGATCGATCTAGGTCATCACTATCAGGATGAGCAAGAAACAAATCAATATGTCCCATTAAAACCCTAGTATACATTTCTTTTTGTTGTTTAGTAGGAGTACATAAACACACAGTCCTGGTTACATCTGTTGTTCCCCCATAATATTGGGCTCCAGTATCGAATAGATATATACCATTTATTTTTTTATTATTCTCAGCAGTTCCATGAAAGTGAATTTCTGCAGCATGTTCATCAGCAGCAGAAATATAAGAAAAACTATCAGCAATGTACTTTGGAGATAATTTTCGAAATTTACGTAATTTATTTGCTGCATCAGTTTCCGTAACATTAAATCTATTAGACAACCAATAAATGAATTTTGTTAAAGCAACACCATCGTTAATGTGTATCTGTCGAATATTTCGTATTTCAACTTCATTTTTTATAGCTTTTGCATTAATACATGGATTATCGATAAAAATAAACGTTTTATATGATTCATACAACTTACATGGCAAATATCGAATATCTGTCGCAACATTTTCAAGATGACTCAAATCAGACAACAAACTATCTATATGTTTATTGTAAAAACTCGTATTATTAACACACTTATTTGTATAAAGAACGACATGTCCGCTTTTATGAATCAAAGCAAATCCATCAATAGATAAAGATTCTTTAATATATTTCCCTCTTATATTCAACAACCAACAAATAGAATCTGAATCTGTAAGCAACAAAACATTACTACATTTAAATACGTCACGAATACTTTCTAATTTTTCTTTATAACACTTCCCTGTTAATTCTATGCCAAGTTCAATTATCTCACTGTGCCCTTCATGACATAATTTTTGCAAATCTTTTCCTACAAACTTAAGAGAGCAAACAGTTATACGCTTTATTTCATCAACGGTCCAAATATTCCAATCGTATATTACCGTGTCTAAAGCATTACAGTGAGAAATCAACCAATTTTTGATATTATCAAAATTTAGCTCATATAATTCAAATTTCGATTTATCTAAGATTCTATTTGCAGCTAACAGATATCTAGAATCAACGAATACAGCTGACACCGTTGTAGATAAAATACAAACACCTCTAGAGGCATCTAACCCCGTAATCCTGAAAAAATCTGAAGAACAACTGTTCTCCTTTTTCGTATAAATTATATATTCGTTGCTCACTTATATATTACTGCCAGAAGCTTTAACACTTCGTATTGCTGAATCGACAGAATTAGTAAAGTTCCGATATTTTGAACTGCACAATTTCACGTGTCCACGAATAGACATAGCCTTTGAAGGATTCACATATACTCCATTTTTCCTAACAGCATAGTGAAGATGCGCTCCGGTGCTACGTCCTGTAGATCCGACACGTCCAATACGAGAACCGCACAAAATATGTTCACCAATTTTCACATTTTCGAAAGAGCTAAGATGAGCATACACTGTTTCATATCCATTAGAATGCTTTACAACTACATGCTTTCCGCTATAATTATCATAGCCTCGCTTCTTTATAATTCCGTCACAAGCAGCATAAACAGGAGTGCCGTAAGGAGCTGCATAATCTATGCCTGAATGCTTTTTAAACACGCCAAGTATTGGGTGCAAGCGATATCCATATGGTGACGATATTCTAGCCTTTTCTATAGGTTTTTTAAAAAAAACGACATTAGTGTCTACCGGTGTTCCATCTTTAAAATAATATTTATTATCGCTATTTACACCTTTATATGCAGTAATTTGCTTTCCACGCACGCTAATCTGTAAGTACAAAACAACATACGTTTTCTTATCATAAACAACGGCAAAAGAATCACC
This sequence comes from uncultured Alphaproteobacteria bacterium, assembly GCA_964566185.1. GTDB lineage: Bacteria > Pseudomonadota > Alphaproteobacteria > UBA3830 > CAYLKK01 > CAZMHS01. The sequence goes on along the minus strand of CAZMHS010000004.1, from coordinate 18,931 downwards.
ATTTCTTAAACCAGAGCGAAAATTCACCCTCTTACCTAAAATACCGATGAAAGATTTGACAACTTTAACAGGTATACCAATATCAATCGCTGACGTGTAAAAATTGTTCTTAATAATGCCATCTACATACACAGCATCGCTATTAGAAACCTTGATGTCTCTCAGAGCAGAATTATGCTTAATGTCTTGCGCGTTATTATCCAATACTTGGACGCTCTGGTTGGAAAGAAAGTTATCCGATAAACCCGACGTCTCATTCGCTTCATGTTGTTCTAACGCGGAAGAATTTGTACTTTGATTCTCATCAATACTAGTTTCGACTTTTTCGTCTTCACCAGCGTCAATCTTCGGATCAGAATAGCTATTACACGCAGCAAAAACAAAATACCCACTAAATACAACAAATATTCCCTTATAAACCCGCGAATATTGCAAAAAATGCTTTACAGACAACTCACCCTCATTTTACTACACAAACAAATTATACGTCCCACATGAACACTAGTCAACAAGAGTTTGAAAACATTTGAGCTAATAACGCTCTACGTGAACAAATATTCGTCTTAAACCTTTTTCATCACAATACAAGAATTCGTCCCACCGAATCCAAAAGAATTCGACATAACAACGTTTATATTTGCCTCCTGAGCAGTCAAAGGAACTAAATTCATACACGTATCTTCTGATTCATATAAATTTAGCGTAGGAGGAACCACATTATCACGCATAGCTAATATGGAGAAAATAGCTTCAAGAGCACCAGCAGCACCTAATAAATGACCTGTAGATGATTTTGTCGATGACATCTTAATATTTTTCACATTTCCGAACAATTTTTCAACAGCTCTCAATTCAGCCAAATCTCCGACCTGCGTTGACGTTCCATGTGCATTAATATAATCGATATCATCAGGAGCAACTTTCGCTGAGCGTAACGCCATCTGCATAGCCCTACGAGCGCCATCTCCATCAACAGGAGGAGCTGTAATATGATATGCGTCACCAGACATGCCATACCCTATAATTTCCGCGTATATTTGAGCACCTCGAGCTTTTGCGTGCTCATACTCTTCAACAACAACACAAGCAGAACCTTCTGCAATTACAAAACCATCCCTATTTTTATCCCAAGGTCTAGAAGCACAACTAGGCCTATCATTATAAGCAGAAGATAATGAACGCGCAGCAGCGAAACCAGCGACGCCCAACCGACACACGGCAGCCTCAGATCCACCGGCAACCATAACATCAGCCTCACCACACTTAATCATTTTCGCAGCATCTCCTATAGCGTGAGTACCAGAAGAACACGCTGTAACAACGGAATGATTAGGCCCCTTAAACCCATATCGCATAGAAACATGACCTGACGCCAAATTGATCAACGATGAAGGGATAAAGAATGGAGATACACGACGAGCGCCTCGCTCCTTTAAAACAACAGATGTCTCATATATCGTACTTAAACCACCAATTCCTGAAGCAATAATCACGCCTACGCGTTCTTTCTGCTCATCAGATAATTGCTCGATTCCTGCATTTAAAACAGCTTGAGAAGCAGCAGCAATACCGTATACTATAAACGCGTCAACGCGATTTAATTCCTTTCCTGAAAAAAAGTCTAACGGGTTCATTACTGAATTCGCGTTTTTTGGGTTATCAAGCGTAGGCAACTGCCCAGCGATTTTAGAAGACAAGTCACTAACATCAAAACCGTTTATCGCGTTGACACCAGATTCGCCGGAAATTAGCTTTTTCCAAGCCTCATTAATGTCACACGACAACGGACAAACGGCACCAATACCAGTTATTACAGCCCTTCTCATTATAATGCAATCCCGAAAAACTATTTAGAATTATTCTTTACATAGTTAACACAATCACCAACGGTAATCAGCTTCATGGCATCCTGATCGCTAATTTCAACGCCGAAAGCCTCTTCTATTTCCATGACAAGCTCGACGGTATCCAAACTATCAGCCCCTAAATCATCAACCATCCTAGCGTCATCTACGACTTTAGAAATATCAACATCGAGGTGTTTCGCTATTAACTCTTTCAACTTCTGCTCAGAATTTTCCATCTTTCAACCTTTATAAAACTATTCAACAAAATGCACAACAGTAACTATTGAGCTTCGTAATAAAACAACTAATATAGACAAATACCATAAAACGGATTTTTTTTAAACAAAAATCTTACAGCATTGCCATACCTCCATTAACATGTAAAACATGCCCTGTAATAAATGATGACTCTTTTGAGGCTAAAAACGACACACAATTCGCCACATCTTCAGGTACACCAACTCTTCCAACAGGAATACTAGATAACATTTTTTGCTGAGCATCTTCAGGCAGCTTATCTATCATAGCTGACGCTATCATGCCAGGAGCAACGCAATTTACAGTAATCCCACGCCTAGCAACCTCCATTGCAACGCTTTTGGACAATCCTATCATCCCAGCTTTAGATGCGCAATAGTTTGCTTGGCCTGGATTTCCAGTAAATGCAACGATAGACGAAATATTAATTATTCTACCCCATTTTGACTTTATCATACCACGAATACAGGCTTGCATTAGCTTAAAAGTTGCAGTTAAGTTAATATCGATTACATTTTTCCAAGACTCATCACTCATACGCATTAGAAGACAATCGTCAGTCGTACCAGCATTGTTAACAAGTATATCGACCTTCTTACAAAACTGATTTTCAATGTTTTGTACTAAATTTCCAACTTGCTCATGATTGTTAAAATCACATTTGATAAGATTACATCTATCCTTATAAGAATTACAAACCTCCGTCAAACGATCTACATTCGTACCAGTAATTATCAGATGAGCTCCAGCATTATACAATGATGCGACAATAGCTCTTCCAATCGCACCACTTGCTCCAGTAATGAGCGCTGTTTTATCTGCAAGATTAGACATAACTTATTCCTAAAAAATACAACATGCTGGTATTATACACAAAATAATAGTGCAGAAACAAGGAAGCAGAAAACGAAAGAAAACACTTGACATACACCACTATAGAATAGTATAATGTAGCCATTCATTACAATAATCATTTACATACTTTTTTAGGAGACCTCCATTATGTTAACAAGGGAAGAGCTCCTGACGGTGCTGCGTTCAGAGTACCAGAGCAGAGTAGCGAGCACGACTCCAACGTGGAATGAGCTAGCTAGAGATAATCAGAAAATGCCGTCAGGAAATTGGAATATATGGCTTATCATGGCCGGAAGAGGATTTGGCAAAACAAGAGCTGCAGCAGAAGCAGTACTTCAACTTGTAAGAGAAAATCGATATAAAAGAATTGCGCTTATCGGCGCATCACAAAAAGAAGCACAAAGCGTTATGCTAGAAGGAGAAAGCGGTATATTGTCAAGCGCAAGAATAGAAGACAATATTAAGTACCTAAAAACAAAGCAGCAACTACTTTGGCCGAATGGAGCTATCGCAAATATTTATAGTGGCGAACATTACGACCAATTAAGGGGGCCGCAATTCGACTTCGCTTGGATAGATGAAATAGCAAAGTTCTCTAATCCAAAAGCGTTATTTGACCAACTGAATCTTGCATTGCGATTAGGCGAAAATCCAAGAATTATTATCACGACAACACCAAGGCCAATAAAATTTCTTAAGGATTTAACGAAACAGCAAGATGTTTTTTTAACCAGAGGAACTACGTTAGAAAACAAAAATAATCTATCAAAAAATTTCATGCAACAATTAGAATACATGAAAGGAACAGCAATCGAAGCACAAGAAATTTTCGGAGAAATCATTGATGACAATGAAAACGGATTATGGACATTTGATGATATAAGCAATTCATATAAAACGACAAATTTCGATTTTGAAAAAATTATAATAGCCGTAGATCCGTCTGTTAGTTCATCAAAAGTTCACGATGAAACTGGCATTATTGTATGCGCAATAGACGAGATGCATGATGCGTACGTAATAGAGGACCTATCTACGCATGCGCCACCAGATGAATGGGCTAAAACCATAGCATTGGCTTACGAAAAATACAATGCTGAGTACGTGGTTTTTGAAAACAATCAAGGAGGTGACGTAGTAAAATCTTTATTACAAAAAATAAATCCGAATATGAAAATAAAAAGCGTCAGAGCAACATCTTCAAAAAGAGCAAGAGCAGTTCCAATCTACAATTTGTATACAAAGAAAAAAATATTTCATATTCGACAGTTTAGAACTCTCGAAATGCAAATGATATCATTTGGAAAAGAAAAAAAGAAATCACCTGATAGAGTTGACGCACTTGTATGGGGTCTTAGAGATCTTATGCTTGATAAATCAAAGAAAAAAAGCACCAATATATGGAATATTGAAATATAACAGTAAAAATAGGAGAAAAAATATGTCCGTTTATTTAAGAACACCAGGCAGAAGCGATTGCCACGAAATATTTCAGTTGGAAATTTCACAAAAAGAAGGAGAGCTAGCAACAGCAACTGTCATGCTCAAAAGCGATTTTAACACAGACGGCCTCCAGGAGGCTACTATCATGTACGGCAACAACATTCTACTAAAAGGAGAGATACACGAAACACCATCTCGTACAAGTAGCATGTTCACTGTCGTTAGGGTTATATCGCATTTCAAAAAAGAACAAATACAAAAAATAGCATCAGATTTTTGCGCATCAAAGAATTACAGCAAAGAACTAGCTAATGGCAATATGAATGATGTGACAGAAGAGTATCCTGCAAGATTCTTTTTTTCGAGAACATCAGGTGATGTAAAATTATCTAATATCGTTGATGCTGAATATAAACACGACATACGCATGGAAGATTACTGGTCAAGTTCAATCAAGAAGATGAATGAACCTCTATCAAAAGTAAATATGCATGTAACAGCGCAATGGATCCAAGAACGAAGTGGCATGATTGACGTATTTCAGATTATAGCGAATTTGTTTCCAGAAAAACGTGTCAATTCACTAAATAATCTAAAAAATCAATGGTGGCAATTATCCAGATCATTACCAAAAAGCTGTTACAGCATAGGAATGTTTAAAATAAAAAGAGCATATCCAAGTAACTTACCTCATTCTTGCAGCTTTAATGTAAACAAAGAACCAGTTAAATTAAAAAGATTTTGGTTTGATGGTATTTTTGATTTGCATTGGCATTATAGACAGAAAATAGAGGAAACTCTAAACTTCACACTCAACAATCACACGTCAAACAATGGTACAGAAAAAAATATTTACATAAAGCTAAACGAGTTAACAATCAGCAAAAGTAATAGCAGTTTTTTCGAAAGTAAAAGCGGAGAAAAAGTCGTACAATCTGTCGCAAGACGCGCATTCAACCACATGCTTGCGAAACAAAGAAATACGAAAATTGAAATATGCGGAAAATTCGAAAAATTATATAACATCACTGTCGACGACACTGTACGTATACAAAATAAAGATAAATACATCATCGGTAAGGTTGTCCAAACAACGATTAAAATGACAGGAGATCAGAGGTTCGTAAAACTAAAAATATCAACGTGTTTACAAAACATTAAATTGCCAAACATAAAATATGAAACAAAAGATTGTAGAGATACAACAAGTAACATCATTGAAGACATATCTGTAGAAAATCCTCCAAGTTTTCAAATAGATTCAACTAGACACGTGAACTTTAAAGATATACAAGAACTAAAGTCTCACCTAGTTAGCATTCCGACGAAAATACGCATAAAGTTAAAGAATTTAAACACTGTAAAATGCTTAAAAAAAATAGTGTATATGGAGGCAACAGTGAAATAATATTCAAACTACGAACTCGTAGAAAAATATAGAATAATGAAATTGCGAAAAAACGCCTTGACATCTAACAAGTAACGATGATACACTGTAGCCGTTTTCGAGTCCCTATCGTCTAGAGGCCTAGGACACCGCCCTTTCACGGCGGCAACACGAGTTCGAATCTCGTTAGGGACGCCATTTCCAAATGAAATCACTAGAAAATTTTTGCAGAATGGATTATAATCGCCACAGGTATTTGTTGTGGAGAAATAATGGCATTCAGCGTAAATAAGGTAATAATAGTTGGAAATGTAGGGCGTGATCCTGAGATAAGAACGACACAAGACGGATCAAAAGTGGCGTCATTTTCAGTAGCAACAACTGAATCGTGGAGAAACAGGGAATCAGGAGAGAAACAAGATAAAACAGAATGGCATAGAGTCGTAGTCTTCAACCAGAATTTAGCAGAAGTTGCAGAAAAATATGTCCATAAAGGAAGTAAAATTTATATAGAAGGCCAGCTGCAGACCAGAAAATGGCAAGACCAAACAGGAGTAGAAAAATACACTACGGAGATAGTGTTGTCAAGATTCAGAGGAGAAATGGTGTTATTCGATAACAAAGGCGATTCCTCGATATCATTCGATGGGCATGCACCTGACGCTTCCATCATTGATGATGACATACCGTTTTAAGTCGTTCATAATTTTTTAGAGTTGTTGGAGAAATCAGTTGTCTACGGAAAATAAAGAAGAAGATATAGTACAAATAGCGCTAGAAACAGAGGTAAAGCAGTCTTATTTAGATTATGCGATGAGTGTAATTGTCGCAAGAGCATTACCAGATGTACGAGATGGACTAAAGCCTGTTCATAGAAGAATATTGTATGGGATGAAGGAAGTAGGCTGTGATTACAACAAAGCGTATAAAAAATCTGCGCGTATAGTTGGAGACGTGATGGGAAAGTATCACCCGCACGGAGATTCGGCCATATATGATTCGATGGTACGAATGGCGCAAGAATTTTCTATGAGAGAAAAACTTGTAGAAGGCCAAGGAAACTTCGGGTCAATGGATGGTGATTCTGCTGCTGCAATGCGTTATACGGAAGCCAGACTATCGAAATTAGGCAGCTCTTTATTAGACGATATAGATAAAGATACTGTTTCTTTTCAGCCGAATTATGATGAATCCTTACAAGAACCGGTCCTATTACCAGCAAAATTTCCAAATTTATTAGTAAATGGAGCTGGAGGAATCGCTGTTGGCATGGCTACTAATATCCCACCTCATAATTTAGGAGAAGCGATAGATGCCTGCGTAGCGTACATAGATAATTCAGACATAACAACAGAAGAGTTAGTTCAATACATAAAAGGCCCAGATTTTCCAACAGGTGGCACAATAGTTGGGGTTAAAGGAATATATGACGCTTATAAATCTGGACGAGGTTCGATTACAATACGCGCAAAACACCACATTGAAGAATTCAAAAAAGATAGACAATCGATTGTATTTACAGAAATTCCATATCAAGTAAACAAATCCAAGTTGTTGGAGAAAATAGCGGAATTAGTAAATGATAAAACAATAGAAGGAATATCTGATCTACGAGATGAATCAGATAAAGACGGAGTCAGAGTAGTCGTAGAATTAAAAAAAGACGTTGTACCAGAAGTTATATTGAATAAATTGTACAAATACACACAAGTGCAAACATCTTTCGGTATCAACATGCTTGCACTAATTAATGGACGACCGAAATTAATGAACATTTTGGAAATTGTATCGACATTCGTCAATTTCCGCATAGATGTCGTGATACGCAGAACCCGTTTCGATTTGCAGAAAGCTAGAAGGCAAGCGCACTTATTAATCGGATTAGCCGTAGCTGTTGCAAATATCGACCGTATAATAAGTATTATAAAATCTAGCAAAGACGCAGCGACAGCAAAAGCAGAACTTGTAGAAACATTATGGGACGTAGTAGAAATAGAGCCATTGATCAAATTAGTAGATGATGGTGGAAATATCGTACAAAATGGCAAATCTAGACTTACAGAAGATCAAGCTCAAGCAATATTAGATCTTAAGCTGCAAAGGTTAACAGCTCTTGAGCGTAAAAAGATAGAAGACGAAATAACAGGCTTAACAGATAAAATAAAGGATCTACTAAACATTTTAAGCTCAAGGTCAAGAATTCTTGAAATAATCAAGACCGAAATGAATCTAATAAAAGCAGAATTCGCAACACCAAGAAGAACGAACATAGAACAAGATGAGTTAGATGTTGAGATAGAAGACCTCATACAGAAAGAGGACATGGTCGTAGTCGTAAGTCATGAGGGTTATATCAAACGCGTTCCATTAAGCAGCTACAGAACGCAAAGAAGAGGCGGCAAAGGGAAAACTGGTATGATACCTAAGGACGAGGATTTCGTTCATGATTTATTTGTCGCGAATACGCATTCATCTGTGTTATTTTTCTCAACAACAGGAATCGTATATAATATGAAGGTATACAAATTACCGCAAGCAACACCTCAAGCAAGAGGAAAAGCTTTGGTAAATGTACTACCTCTGAAATTAGGCGAAACAATAGCAACGACGATGCTTATGCCGGAAGATGTCGACACGTACCAAGATTTGGATGTTGTGTTTGCAACATCGCAAGGCTCGATCAGACGCAATAAATTAGCAGATTTTATAAATATTAGATCGAATGGAAAAATTGCCATTAAGCTTGAAGACGGAGAACGTTTAATTAGCGTGGCATTTTGCGATGAAAATAATGATATAATGGTATCATCAAAAATGGGGAAATGCGTTAGATTTTCCTTAAATGAATTACGCGTTTTTGCAAGTAGATCATCAACAGGGGTTCGTGCGATAAAGCTGTTAGGCGACGATGAAGTCATCTCTATGACTATTTTAAATAATTCTAATTTAGACCCAGAATCTCGAGATGAATATATAAAATACTCGAACTCTCTCAGAAGAGGAAAGGACGAATTAGATTTAGATGTAGTGCAAACGCCTATACAAAAGCCTGAAAACTTTGAAGAATTAAGACAACACGAACAAATGTTGTTAACAGTTACAGAAAAGGGCTATGGAAAGCGGACTTCCGCGTACGAATATAGAACGACAAGTCGCGGCGTTCAAGGTGTAAAGAATATAGATTTAAGCGACAAAAATGGGAAAGTAGTTTCTGTATTTCCTGTAGATGATAGCGACGAAATAATGCTCATAACAAATTTAGGAAAAATGATTAGATGTACTGTAGATGAAATAAGAATTACTAGTAGAGCAACACAAGGTGTCATATTGTTCCGGCTAGAAAGAGGAGAAAAAGTAGTATCAGCAGCTCGAATAGCTAACGTAGAAACAGAATAGGTATGAAAGACTTACAAGACTTTATCGAAATTTTAAAAACTAGAATATCGATATTGGATGTAGTTTCTAGAAAGGTGAAATTAACAAAAAAAGGGCGAGATTATTTTGGTCTATGCCCTTTTCATCACGAAAAAACAGGTTCATTTAAAGTTGATCCAGAAAAGGGATTATATTACTGTTTTGGCTGCAATGCGCACGGAAATATGTTTAATTTTGTGATGCAAACAGAAAATGTTCAATTTATGACGGCCTTAGAAACAATAGCAGATATAGCAAACATCAAAGTCCCACAGTTAACGAAAAATAGTAAAAAAAGCTCGTTTCAAGAAGAGCTTAACGCGCTTCAATTTATAAAAAATCAGTACATAAAAAGTTTATCGTTATGTACAAACAAAAGATTGACTGATTACATCAAACAACGCGGAATATCAGAAGATAGCATAAAAAAGTTCGAAATAGGTTATGCAAGCGTCACAGATTTATACAAAGAAGCAGTAGACCAAGGATTCTCAAAATCTGCGTTGGAAAAAACAGGCGTTTTTTTTAATAAATCAGGCAGATTTGTCGACAAGTTCGCAGGAAGACTGATTTTCCCTATATCTAATTCATCAGATCGTTGTATAGGCTTTGGAGGAAGAGCAATAGAAAAAGATCATCCTCCAAAATATCTCAATTCACCGGAAACAGATGTATTCAAAAAAAGTCATAATTTATACGCATATAACATAGCAAAAAAAGGTAAACATAAAGAACTAATTATAGTAGAAGGATATATGGATGTTGTATCAATGCATGAAGTCGGTTTTGATAGGACTATTGCATGCCTAGGTACGACTATAAGTGAACACCAAATTAATTTGTGCTGGAAATTATCAAATGCGCCAATCGTTATGTTAGATGGCGATTTGCCAGGCATAAAAGCAGCGAATAGATGGCTTGAACGAATTATGCCTAAACTTGAGCCAGGCAAAACATTTCGTTTTGTGAAAATCCCAAAAGGAGAAGATCCTGACGCAGCGATAAAACGAGGAGGAAAAGAATATATAAACGATATCATAAAATCGTCTTACAGTTTGCAAGATTGGCTATGGTATAGCACATTTGAACTTGGAAGTCATAATACGCCAGAAGATATTGCGCTTATATTACAAAAGATCTCTAGCACAATAGATATAATTCAACATAAAAATATTAAAATTATGTATAAGCAATGGTTTAAACAGAGAGAACACGATTGCTTATTAAATATAAATAACACAAAGCATAAGAGAACAATAAAAAAGACACTAAATGTGCAGACTATACAATCAAAAACAATAAAAATGCAAGAGGAGCTACTTGCTATTATTATAAACAATCCGCATATATTTGATAGTATAGTTGAAAAATTTGCAATGTTAGACTTTTATAATTCATCTTATGAGTGGATAAAAAAAGAAATATTAGAAGACTACGCTAAAAACAACACTATTGAGAATGCAATAAAAAAAATATACAATAAAGATCTTACAGATTTGCTGTATAGTTTATTAAATGAAAAGTGTTTGGCGTTAAATTCACAAAATAAAGATGCGTTGTTATATTGGAATGACTGCTTTGATAGATATATGACGACGACAGCCGAAAAGCTAGAACTTGAAAAGATTGCGTGCTCTTTGAAGCAAGAGTTGTCTTATGAAGATTGGAATAAATACAAGATACTAAAACAGGCATTAATAGAAAAGCAAAAGAGGTAATGATGAGCGTATTAGCGGCAAAAAATGTAGATAGTCAAGAAGATACAAAGATTGAAGGAAACAAATTAAGCATCGAAGATTCTCATGAAGAAGAAATGCGTCAGCTGATATCGTTAGGACGAGATAGAGGATACGTTACTTTTGAAGAATTATACGATTTGCTTCCAAAAGAAACGATGGGCGTTGATTACTTAGATGACATATTACAGAAATTTGCAGATATTGGAATCAAGGTCATAGAGCCTGAAGAAGCGGAAAAAGTAGAACTTGAACTAAAGGAAGATAAAACAAAAGGCGCATATCAATATGATACAGATGCACAAGTCTTAAAAACAGATGATCCAGTAAGGTTGTATTTGAGAGAAATGGGTAACATAGAGCTTCTATCAAGAGACGGTGAAGTTGAGCTATCCAAAAAAATCAGCATCGGTAAATTAGCGATTCTAAACGGTTTATCAAGCCTTCCAACGACTTATGAACAACTAGCTCAACTTATTAAAGATATACAAAATAACAAAGTAGCAATTAAAGAGACATTTCAAATAGAGGGGATTGGTGGAGATCTAGACGATGATGAAATTTTGTTAGAAGAAAATCAATTACAACAAAGCAACGCGATGGATGCAAATGATTCGGAAGAGGATTTAGAGGTAAAACTCAGAGACGATATACAAGATGATTCTGGAGAAATAAGGCTAACACCATCAGAAGAAGCAGCGAAACCACAGCTATTACAGCTACTGACGAAAGCTGTAGAGCAGAAAAAATTCGTGATAGAAGAATCACGACCTGTAAAAAGAACGCAAGCGAAAAAAGAGATGGTAGAAATTTTACAGGCGATAAACTTTACACCAAACATGATATCCATGTTGTGCAAAGATGTGTTAAACGACGCAAAGCAACTAGGCAAGTCTGACGCAAAGATGCTCAAACTTGCGAAGGAAAGCAATATAACAAGAGATGAATTTTTGCGAGTTTATAACAACGCAGAGCACGAAAAGCTATGGAAAGAACTAGAGTCTAAAAACGTAGCATGGCAGAATTTTATGAATAAACAGGAAGAAGAAATTTCCGAGCATTTCAATTTAATAAAAAGAATAGAAAGCAAGTATGAGTTAAAACTTGCAGAATTCAGAAAGATTGTATCAGCAATTCAAAAAGGAGATAGAGAAGCGACTAAAGCAAAGGCCAAGATGGTTGAAGCCAATCTTCGCCTGGTGATTTCAATAGCAAAAAAATATACAAACAGAGGTTTGCAGTTCTTGGACCTAATCCAAGAAGGCAATATCGGGCTCATGAAAGCTGTAGATAAATTTGAGTACCAAAGAGGATACAAATTTTCGACATACGCGACTTGGTGGATTAGGCAAGCAATAACGAGAGCGATAGCAGATCAAGCTAGAACTATTAGAATCCCTGTACACATGATAGAAACGATAAACAAAATAGTAAGAGCATCAAGAGCGTATTTAAACGAACACGGGAAAGAGCCATCGCCAGAAGAATTAGCAGAAAAAATGCATATGTCTGTGGATAAGGTACGCAAAGTACTCAAGATTTCGAAAGAACCTGTCAGTTTAGAAACGCCAATAGGAGACGAAGAAGATTCGCATCTTGGCGATTTCTTAGAAGATAAAAACACGGCGCTTCCAGTAGATGTAGCTATAGATACGAATTTGAAAGACACAACAAACGCTGTACTAGCGAGCTTAACGCCAAGAGAAGAAAGAGTTTTAAGAATGAGATTTGGCGTTGGAATGAACTCAGATCACACGCTAGAGGAAGTTGGTCAACAGTTCGCCGTTACAAGAGAAAGAATACGCCAAATTGAAGCAAAAGCTCTTAGAAAGCTGAAACATCCTAGCAGATCGAAAAAGCTAAAAAGCTTCCTAAGTTAAAAAAATGACAGAAGATGAGTTTGTTCAACAATTCGTTTCACGTGAAACAATTGATAAACTTAAGATATTAGAAGAGCTGTTAGTAAAATGGCAAAAGCAAATAAACCTGATATCAAATGAAACAATAAATAATATCTGGTCGCGACATATACTTGATAGTCTTCAATTAATTCGATATATTCCTGTTGGCAGTAATGTAGTTGATGTAGGTTCTGGAGGAGGTTTTCCAGGGTTAGTTTTAGCAATAACTAATTCATACAATGTAACTTGCGTAGACGCAGATTTTCGAAAATGTTGTTTTTTACAGACCGTTGTAGACCACTTAGGAATAAGTGCAACCATTTTAAATAGCAGGATAGAAGATGCGACAGAACAAATACGAGATGTAGACATTATAACAGCAAGGGGCTTTTCAAGCTTACGAAATATTTTAAAAATACAGAAAATGTATGCTAAAAAAGGTGTATATTTAAAAGGATCAAAAGTCTCTCAAGAAATAAGAGAAGCAGAAGAAAAAGAGAGATTTAAATTTGATTTATATGATAGTATTACAGATGTAAATGGACGTATATTGGTAGTAGAACTGTGACAAAAAGAATAGTAGCGATAATTAACCAAAAAGGTGGTGTAGGAAAAACAACAACAGCAATTAATTTAGCGGCAGCGTTAGCAGCATGCGGAAGACGTGTAACTTTAATAGATATGGACCCGCAAGGAAACGCGACGACAGGACTTGGAGTGAAAAAGAATAACGGCTTAAATAGCAGTTATGGATTATTGATTGGAGCAAGAAGCTTTAAAGAAACACAACAAGAGACTTGTGTTCCAAATTTATCTGTCGTGCCATCAACAATAGATTTGTCAGCAGCAGAAATAGAATTAGTTACTCAAAAAAACAGGGAAAGTGCCCTAAAACGTTCATTAAAAGATGCTGACGCAGATTATATTTTCATAGATTGTCCACCAGGATTTGGACTAATCACGTTAAACGCATTAAACACCGCTGATAAAATAGTAATTCCATTACAGTGTGAGTTTTTTGCTTTAGAAGGCTTAGCACAGTTGATTCAAACGATAAAAAGCGTCAGAGGCTCTATAAATAAAAATTTGAAAATTTCAGGTATTGTGCTCACGATGTTTGACACAAGAAATAAATTAAGCTATAGAGTAGCACAAGATGTACAACAGCACTTTGCAGATTTAGTATTTAAAACTGTCATTCCAAAGAATATCAAAATAAGTGAAGCACCATCATTTGGCTTGCCTGTTTTAATGTTCGACCATAAGTGCGCTGGAACTATAGCATATGTTGAATTAGCAAAAGAATTTTTAAGTAGAGAAAGAGCAACTCAAGGATAAAGAAATGAAGTATATTACAACACCGATTTATTACGTCAACGGAAAACCGCACATAGGTTCATCATATACAAGTATCGCTGCAGATATATTATCTAGGTTTTGGCGAATGCACGGACACGACGTGTTTTTTCTTACAGGCACAGATGAGCATGGTATGAAAGTAGCTCAATCAGCAGAAAAGCAAGGAAAATCTCCACAAGAATTTTGCGACGTAATGTCAGCAGAGTTCAGAAAACTATCAACTATTTGGAACCTGTCGAATACTGATTTTATAAGGACAACAGAAGAAAGACACAAAAAAGCAGCGCAAGAATTTTGGAATGCAATAGCTCATGATATTTACAAAAGCACATACAAAGGTTGGTACGATTCTGTAGATGAATGCTTTGTCGCAGAAGCTGACGTTTGCAACGGAAAGACAAAAGATGGGCATACTGTTTCTTGGATGGAAGAAGACTGTTACTTTTTTGCGTTATCTAAATACAAAGATAGATTATTAGAATACTATAGATCGAATTCTCAATTTATTGCGCCAGAAAAAAGAATGAGAGAAGTTGAATCGATTGTGAAACAAGGATTAAATGATTTATGTATATCCAGATCAAGATTTTCTTGGGGTATACCGGTTCCAAACGATGAAAAACATGTAATGTACGTATGGATCGATGCGCTAACAAACTACCTAACGGCATTAGGCTATCCGAAAAACAATGATGTTCCTGAACAATTTCAAACTTGCGTGCACCTAGTTGGTAAGGAGATATTAAAGTTTCATGCAATCTACTGGCCGGCATTACTGATGTCAGCAGGCTTACCATTACCAAAAAGAATTTTTGCGCATGGATGGCTAACAAGTGAAGGAGTAAAGATGTCAAAATCTCTTGGAAACGTAATATACCCAGAAGAAATAACAAAACTGTATCATCCTGACGTGATTAGATATTACTTGTTTCGAGAAATAAGATTTGGTGAAGATGGCGATTTTTCAAAACAAGCTGTTGAAAAAAGACTAAATTACGACCTCAGAAATGATTTTGGGAATCTGGTACAGAGAGTAATATCGTTAGCCAAAAAATTCGAAGGTTTCTCTCCGACATATAATCAACAAGAAAAGAATAATAATCTAATAGCAAAAGCTAAGAGTCTACCAAATGAACTGATTAAATATTTTGAGATGCAGGATATTTCTGGAGCGTTAGATGCAATATGGCAATTAGTGACAGAATCGAATAGATTCGTTGAAGAGACAAAACCATGGGCATTGCTTAAAAATAATGACACCATAGCGTTTTGCACAACAATCACTG
Source organism: uncultured Alphaproteobacteria bacterium (assembly GCA_964566185.1). GTDB lineage: Bacteria > Pseudomonadota > Alphaproteobacteria > UBA3830 > CAYLKK01 > CAZMHS01. Next base: position 3,445 of record CAZMHS010000004.1, on the reverse strand, counting down.
CATTATTAGAAGCAACAAGAAGTATTTCAATGTGCTTAAAGCCATTTATGCCAACGATATGTTCACAAGCGTGTGAATTTTTACGCACCAAAGGTGAATTATTTAAAGAATTGCAAGAACCTCTAAGCTCGCAAGTACTTCCAGATCATTTTCCTTTGTTTCCGAAAGATGACAAATAATGATAGATGCGCATTGTCATTTAAATTTTGAAGATTACCGGACGTTTTGCGATGAACGTAAAACTAATAACGTGTTTGGCGTTTCAGACATACTTTCAAGAGCAGAAACAAGCGGAGTAACACATATCATTGCAGTAGGAACAAACTTGGATGATAGCAAGAAAAACATAGAAATAGTAAATAGCTCAGATGTGTTATGTAGAACATTGCAAGTCTTCGCAGGAGTAGGCATACATCCAGACAACGCAGATACAATATTACGAACGACGACAGAACAACAGCTTGTAGATACATTAAAGAAACTTGCAAAAGATAAAAAAGTTGTATGTTTGGGAGAATGCGGGTTAGATTATAGGCTTGAGTCTTATAATAAAAGCTCACAAATAAGAATGTTCGAAATATTTTGTCAATTATCGAAAGAACTAGATTTACCATTGCAAATACATTCGCGATACGCAGAAACAGATACGCTAGATATATTATTACGGGCGAATAAACCACGTGGTATCATGCATTGTTTTTCAGGCAGTATTGAAATTGCAAAAAAATATTTAGATTTTGGACTATTTTTATCTTTCTCTGGAATTGCAACATTTAAAAATGCAAATTTAGTCAGAGAAACTATAAAATACGTTCCACTAGACATGCTGCTGACAGAAACAGACGCGCCGTTTTTAGCCCCAGTCCCTCATAGGGGAAGCATTAATGAACCGGCGCTGATACATTTTACCGCTGAATGTATCGCATCGATCAAAGGAATTGACATAAATTTCTTGAATGAACAAATTGCTGCAAATTTTTTTCATGCATTCAATAGGAGTAAGAATTTGTGAAAATAACAGTATTAGGATGTGGTGCATCGACAGGAGTCCCACATCCAATATACAAATGGGGAAATTGTGATCCGAATAATGCAAAAAATAATAGGACGAGATCGTCTGTATTGCTAGAAATAAGAGATTTTTGTATTTTAATTGACACCTCTCCAGATCTTAGGACACAACTCTTACGGCTAGAAAAAATGCCATACATAGATGCTATTTTTTATACTCATGCACATTTCGACCACGTATTTGGCATAGGAGACTTACGTCCAATCTTTTATAGCAGGAATGACCTTGTTCATGTCTATGCTAGAAAATCAGTATTAGATTATGTAAAACAAATCGCAGAATTCATGTTTTTCAATCCATCACAAGAGGAGATTTATAAACCTACGTTACATGCTGAAGAGATACAAGGAGATTTGTTTAAAATTGATAAGGAATCAGATAGCATAGAAATAACTTGCGTAGATATGAAGCATGGAATTTTAAACTGTACAGGATTTAGAATCGACAATTTTGCATATGCTACGGATGTCTCAGGACTTTCCTTACAATCCTTGAATAAATTGCGAAATTTAGACGTATTAATTGTCGATTGCCTATCTTTTGAAAGAGAGAGTAAAGCGCATATGAACTTAAAACAAACTTTACAGTTAGTAGAAAATATAAAGCCAAAAAAGACATACTTAACTCATATGGACTTCTCAATGGATTATGATACATTAGTTCACATGCTACCAGATACGATACGACCTGCGTATGATGGCTTAATAATAGAATTATGAACATGATACGTATAGCAAAAGCAATAGCCAATACTGGTTTTGCATCTAGACGAGAAGCAGAAAAGATAATCAATGACGGTAGAGTTTCTGTAGATGGAGAGAAAATATCTTCACCTGTATTTTTTGTGAATGAAGAAAATATAATTTATATAGATGAGAAGCCAATAAACGTAAAATCAGAAAAAATTCGCCTATGGAAATTTTATAAGCCAAGAGGAGTTATTACAACAAGACGAGATCCACAAGGAAGAAAGACTGTTTTTGATGTAATAAATTATAATCAAGGACGCCTTTTATATATTGGGCGCCTAGATTACAATTCTGAAGGCTTGCTGCTTTTTACAAATAATGGTAATGTCTCACGATATTTTGAATTACCTAAAAATAAAATTCGTAGAACGTATCGTGTTAGGGTTTTCGGAAAAATAACTGATTCCAAACTAAATAGTATCCGTAGAGGTATATGTATAGATGGCGTAAATTATGGTACAATGACAATATCTGTCATATCTAGCGGCTCAACAAACTCGTGGTTAAATGTGGAGTTGTATGAAGGTAAAAATAGAGAAATTAGAAAAGTTTTTGCCGCTTTTGAGCTAACTGTAAACCGCTTAATTCGTACATCCTACGGAAAATACAAACTCGACGATATGATGCCCGGAAACTTCCAGGAAGTAGTCATAGATAAAAAATCTACGCCTGTTAACCTTATTTAAATCATTTTAATATATCATAACATCATATATTTTGGAGATAGTTATGAAAAAGTACCCGACACATTTACACTGTGTAACAATATGTTGTTTCTTCAGTTACGCTGCGCTTGCGACTGCGGCAGAACAAAACGTTCAAGTAAACAGTACAGATTACGCAGCAATTTCAAAATCGACAGAAGCAGTAAATGAAAACTTAATTTCGCAAATGCATGCTATGATGAAACTTGTAGCGAATGATCTTAAAACGCATTTTAAAGCAGCGTACAATGTTTATAAGCGATTAGATGCCTCAAGACAAGACGATCAGATAACACAAAACTTTGAGTACTGGAATCAACGTATTACAGTTGACATATCTGCATCTGTTCATCGTAAAGGCAGCTTAGAAACATTGTATCATGAACTACTCTCTTTAATGTTAGAAGAATGCATTCCATGCTATCAGTTTTTAATGCGTACGGCAGAAAGAATACCTGAACTAAAAGAAAGCATATCTAGCATGGAAAGAGGAGCAATGCTAAAAGAAGTGCTTATTCCAGTTGATAAATTTCTCAAATTATTCAATAAGAAATGCTTCGCATTACCACGAGCTCTCCGCAAGCAACTTGGAAAAGATGATGCACAAGCTGCAATAGCGCGTGTATTAGCTAATGAATCGCAAAACAACCAGATTTCCGGAAGTAATGTAACTCGAAAACTGATTGAACAAATCGTAAGAGAAGGAGCTAATGCCGTAGGCTATTCGAAATTAACCGCGGAAGATACAGCTAGTTTGCAAACTGTGTATGGGAACATAGTACTTCAAATAGCGTCAAAACAACAAAAGGATCTGGCTCAACAAAAAAAGGAAAGAAGAAAGCAACAGAAAGAACTAGAAAGACAAGAGAAGAAGGAAAAAATAAAAAGGAAATTCGCAAAAATTGGATTATCATCAAAAA
>CAZMHS010000003.1:0-70193 GCA_964566185.1 uncultured Alphaproteobacteria bacterium | reverse complement strand
TAATTTAAAATTATGAGCTCATCGCCTTTTTGAATGAAAGCTTCATTACTTTTCCTGCATTTTTGTATTCTCCTGATACGCAAATCGTAAGTTGGTCACTTGAATTACTTTTTATAACATCAACGCAAACATTACACAACCTTTGTTCAAATGATGTGATCGCGCAACATATACTATTCTTTATTGAAACTATAGCATTAGAGTTTGTTACGTCTACAATTCCAAATGCGAATGGCAGGTTGTTATTATTTGTATGATTATAAGTATCAAGTATATCTGAAATATTTCGTATTATAGAACTACATAAATCGACATCGTCGAAAACAAAGCTATCAAATAACATTTATTATTCCTTTATAGTGAACAAATAATAGTTACTATTTGTTAAAAAACATTTAACGTTAGTTGGTCGCTATTCTTCTTTGTACATGGATTAACTTCAATAAGCTGCGCATCGTGTGTCCACAAAATAAAAGTACGAATTTTTTTATCTAACATTTTATTTTCTAATATACTCTTATACGTCGCTAGCTGTTTCTTGTAATGTTTGATACGTGTGCGATCATTTCCTGTTTTGAAGTCTATCACATATATTTCACCTTCTACTACACAAATTTTATCGATTCTTTTTAATTTTCCATTTAAACTTACTTCGACTTCTGAATAAGATTGTTGATCAAACATCCATTGAAATTTTTCTAAAACATTTGTTGCTTCATTGTATGCTTTTTCTTTAATTTGGTCATCAATCTTTTGTTCATCGCAAAATTGTTTCCATAGTGATTTATCTAACTTCGGCAGTTTCTCAAGTAAAAAGTGCACAAAATTACCGTATTTTTCAGCGTTATTAACAATTTCATCTTCTATATGTTCTGTAGGTAAACTTACAAAACGAGGGTAGTCTACTAAATTTATGATATTTCTTCCTGTGCTTTGAGTTATAGATGTAAGATATCCAATTTGCTGAGGTCCGTTTAATAATGCGTACCACGATTCATCACTGATGTTTTTTAAACTCGTGTGAGCGAATATAGATAACATATCTTCAGCTCTGGTTAAAGCAACATACATTAATCTTTTTGATTCATTTAGCTCTTTCTTTTTTATGTTATCGCTAAAAGCATTGGAACGTTCAGTCGCACATTCAGAATGGGATAAAAATACAAAATTATGTCCACAACTAACAAGTTGGTTATGTTTTTTGTTAGAAAACGCTGCATCTAATATAATAACAATCGGAGACTGTAGTCCTTTAGCTCCATGAACTGTTAACATAGATACTCCGTTCAAATCTGATGGTTTGTTTACGTTTGTTGAAAAGTTAGTAATCTCAAACCAACGCAAAAAGCTACTAAGAGACTGTGGACCATTATACTTGAAACAAATATCCATAAATGTATTGAATATTTCAATCGTACCACACCTACTTAACAATAATTTCAAATCACCAGATTCTGCTATTTTCATAAAAAAGTCATATGGTTTACTTAGCGAATACGATATATAACTTTTTAATTTACGAACATGTTCATCAAGAATATTATTCTCTGTTATGTATTTCCAGATCGATTTTTCTTTACGATGCACACAAATTTCAAACAATTGATCTTCGCTGATGTTAAAAATCGGACCTTTTAAGACGATAGCAAGATTTAAATCATCATGCTTTAAAACGCAAAATCGCGCTAATGCGATTATATCTTCTACAATCAATTCACATTTTATATTTATCTTACTGTATCCTAGACACGGAATGTTCTGTTTTTTTAACTCTTCTGTAACGAATTTTTGTAATATAGAACGCCGTTGGGCTAAAATCATAAAATCTTGTGGTTCAGCAGAACGATTACGGGATGGTAAAAAAATTCGTGAATCAATTGTAGACTTTATAAACTTAACTACGTCCTGTGCAACGCGTTTGAGAGGAACTAAATCATCGCACATGTGTAATTCATATAATTTATTTACTGCTACGGAACCAGTAATTTCTGAACGTGCTGTTGATTCGTTAAGATCAAAAGTCTTATTAACAAAGTCTACGACAGAGCGGCATGATCTATATGACATATTCAATATAACATCATGCCATTTTTGTTCACATGATGTGACAGCGTTTTTAAAATAATCATGCATAGATGCAAAAAGATCGAAGTCAGCTCCCTGAAATGAGTAAATCGATTGCTTATTGTCACCGACAACAAAAACCGTTTTATGAGATTTGTAATGTGTAAAAAAGTCAGATACGATTAATTCTATCGCATTCCATTGAGTTGCACTTGTGTCTTGAGCTTCGTCAATTAACACATGATCGAGCATACAATCGACAGCATGTCTTACATGTTCATATTTTTTCATTATAGATATAGCTGTATCGATTATATCGTTATAATCTAATGCATTACGCGTGCGTTTAATTGCTTCGTAATGTTGAAGCATTCTGTGTGTAATTTTCATGAATGATGTATTCAGCCTAGATAGCAACAGTCTGTTTCTATGTTCAATCATGTCACAAGCTAAGTTAGTTAATAGCGCCAAAGATTCGCTTAGGTTATTTTTTTTTATAATACTAGATGGAAGGATACGAGATCGTGGAGTTCCGTCAGCTTTCAAAAAAACATTTAATATATCAAATGAAGGAAACATTTCAAGAGCTTCGACATCAGATTGTTTATCAAAAAACTCCTTTAACTGATTGCACAAAGTTTTGTGTTCATATGTACATAAAGAATTTAATATTTCATAATCATCTTTATATTGGACCTCAAAAAAATTGTCGTAAATAGCAGTTGTGTCATTCCATTCATATGTTTCAAAAAATTTTTGTATCTGTTGAATATTTTCCTTAATGATATCTAATAAAGAATCTTTGTACTTAAATATAAACAAAAAATCGTCTTTAAGTTTTTCGTTTTTTAATGTATCTATATATGCTTGTTCAAGTAAATTAGATGTGTCATCAACAATATCATTGTTTGGCATTATGTTTGCTTCTACAGGAAACATGTTTATAATTTCTTGGCTGAAACTATGAATTGTTTGAATTCTAACCCATCGTTCTGTTCTACTAATTTGTGCTAAGGTTTTAGCTGTTTTATATAAATTTTTGTTGATTCCAATGCTGACTAATTCATTTTGCACGCAGACGTCATCAGCAACGCTCCAGTATGTAATTTTTTGATTCAATCGATATAACATTTCATTAGTTGCATTTTTCGTATACGTTAAACACAATATTTTTGATGGTTGCACGCCATTAACAAGTAACGCCAAAATGCGATCTATAAGATTTTTTGTTTTTCCCGTACCTGCAGAAGCTGATACCCATACAGATGCTGAAACATCTGTTACATATATGTTCCCCATTCTGCACCTCTTGCTAAATGAGCGTAACTGTCGTAATAACCACCAGAAATAGCAGTATATGACGATAAACCTGATAAAAACTTGTCTAGTAGCTTTATTATATCTTTTTCAGCTATTTCTATTGTGTGTTCAATTGATTGTACATCTCTACATTCGGATAGTTTAAGAAAGTTTTGAGATTTGTTTGAGCTACCGATGCGCATCAATACAAGATCAAGAATTTCTTTATTATGTATACCGAAAAATCCATTTCTATAAGCAATAATTCCTTCAACTAACAACTGAGGTTTCTTCAAACTCAAAATTTCCTTGTATGATGGTAAAGATCCGTTTTTGTAATCAACAATAACTATTCCAGCATTTGATATTACAATGCTATCGGCAATACATTTTAGTGTTACACAATAGTCAGAAATAGTAAGTGTTGTACAACCAATGATTTCTGATAACTCATCGTCTGAAACGTATTCTGCGACAAAATTTGCAGCTAATTCTAATTTTAATAACCAGTCCAAAAAATGATGCTGATCTATTTGTAGATTACTCATAATGTTTTCTACATTCTTTATTAGACTGTTTGGATTACTTACACTGCGTTGAGTTTTAGCTATAGATATAGCGTTGTGAAAAATTGTTCCTTTTAACCTACTTTTATACGATTCACTCGTTACATCATTAAGATCTTCTAATTTAAGAATTTTTTTGCTGTAAGTTGCGTAAGGATTTGAGTGTAACAATTCTATATCAGATGCCGAGTAACATAAAGGTCTGTATTGTATCGCTGGACACGGAGAAGGTGGTGTCGTTAGAGGCGTTTTTTCGATAGAATCAGAAAATGTCCAAGATGCTCCGTTTAGTTTTAAAATATCGATTTGTTCGTCACAAAAAAATTCGTTAATTAACCTGCTTATTCCGTCGCTTGTAGAGCTTGAATATGTAATAAAAGTACGCTCAGATGATTGAATAATATGATGCAGAGTATTTGTTATATCGTGGTTTCTACGGGTATCGATATCTAGTCGCAAATCATTTACATTATAAAACAAGTAAGAATTTGAGCTAGTAATCCAATTTTGGTCAGAAAAACCGCATACTATAACGATATCACTTGTAATAAGTTGGGCTTCCAACGGGCCAATAGCAATGACGTTTTGAGTATATCCTACAGGTTTACGAATAGAAAACTTATCTATAATTTTGATTGCTATATGATAATAATCGTCGATTGAGTTAATATGCTTACTGAATAAATAAAGATATTCGAAAATTGTGCGCAATATATCTTTGTTTTGAGTGGTTACATATTCGGCGAAGAAGTAAAAACATTCCTCAAAAAACACGATATATTCATTAAATGAAACATCATTACAAGAAAATTTATTAGCAATACTGCGTAAATATATTATTGCAGGATGTTGTGTATATTCGTAGAATTCATCTATGTCGATAAATCTGACTTTCCAATTTTGTAACGCATATTTTTTTATCTTGTCACAATCGAATATATTAATATATTCGAGAATTTCTAATGTTTCATTAGTTCTAAACTTAGATTTTAGCGCTTGTAATATTAATAAAAATAGCACACATTCTCTAGTTTCTTTAAATGGAATACCAACAGAATCATCAATGTTAATATTCCATTTTTTTGCATAAGCTTTTACGGTATGCATAAGCTGTTTATCGGTATAAACAACAGTAATACTCTTACCGATATGAGATCGAATGATTGTCGCTATTGTTTTCGCTTCATCTAACAACGTATTTGCGCAAATAGTCGCAACCATTGAAGGATCGCACTTCGTGTCATTATTCTGAAAACATTTATTCTCTCCAATGTATGACATTAATTTTGAGAATAAGTGATGATGGTCTATTTGCTGCTGGAACACCAAAATTCCGCATTTATTTTCATTCGCTGTTTTTAGGAAATCTAAAACATAAGTGTGCGAATAACTAAATCCTGCACAAATAAACGGAACATTCGAATATTTTACATAATCAGTACAACATGATACTTGTGCAGTTTTTACGTGATGTGCTGCCGCATTAAACGATTTTAGAAATAGTTTAATCATGTTGTTATTTGCAATTTTATTTATAGCTTCATCTATTGAAATTTTTTCATATATTACATTTTGCACCTCGTTAAATATGCTTGCAGCTAGTTCGAACTTTGCTATATTTGTACAATTAACATCCAAACACTGAAATACGTCGTATATTCCTGCTATACTGTCAGCGGCAGATTTCTCATCGATAGGTACGACAAACTTTGGTAAGATGTTTACGCAGTTGCGCTTTACTAGAATACCTTTTAGTATTCTGCAGCTTCTATTATTGGGAAGAAAAACCCGTACGTTCGCTGCTTCTAACGGATCAATAAGTTTTTCTATAACATCAACAACTATTTCAGCAACATTGTTTAAAAAATCCTCATGTGCTGAAACAACGATCATGTTATTTTTGCAATTCTTCCATTGTTAGAATATGAAAAATAGATATGTTGCGTACTTGACGGAAGATACTCTTGGATCACATCTGGCCATTCGATGAACGATACAAAATAAGGAATATCTCCAAGCAAACCTGTATCAATTACGTCTTCAGCACTTTCGAGTCTATAACAATCAGCATGCAGTACACGGCACGAATCATAATATTGAATGATCGAAAAAGTAGGGCTTGGTATGTCTTTGATGCTATGATCGTAGTATTTTATCACATATCTCACAAATGTGCTCTTTCCCACACCCAAATCACCGTGCAACGCATAACAATCGCCTATAACAGACTTCTCTGCTATAGACTCTGCGAACGCCATAGTATCACGCTCTGTGTTAAGTATATACATGCCTTCCTCCGAATTTAACCAAATAGCACTTTAATATCTGAAGGCAAAAGACCCCCAACCGACTTCAACTCTACATAACATCATGGAAAGGACGAATTCTGCACAGAAAAACAAAAGATGGCGGGAGTGACGAGGCTCGAACTCGCGACCTTCGGCGTGACAAGCCGACGCTCTAACCATCTGAGCTACACCCCCAACACTTATCAAGTGTACATCGAAACAAAACAAAAGTCAACACTTTTGTGATCGTTAATTACATAAAAATGCTCAAGCGTCCATTCTTGCGGATACATTGATAATTTCTTCAAATTTATCTACAGCTAAGCAGTTACCTCCGACTAGTACTCCGTCTATGGTTTTGATTTCTAGAATCGACTCAGCATTCTTTGGAGATACTGAACCACCGTACAATACAGGAATTTTATTTCCAAAAATTTTTATTAGAGTTTCAGATATAAATTCACACGTAGAGTGTATTTCTTGCAATGTCGCGGCGCGTCCTGTGCCTATGGCCCAAACAGGTTCGTATGCAAACATGATACTTGAGAAATTTTCTTCAGAATACACTTTTGGATTAAACTCCATAATCTGTCTTCTTAGAACATCGTATTTTTTATCTATTTGCGATTCGTTCTCTCCAATGCATACGATTGGAGTTAACTTTGCGTTGTGCGCTTCTATAGCTTTCATGTAAATTGTTTTATCGTCTTCGCTATTGTATTTTCTTCGCTCTGAGTGTCCTACTAGCACGTATTTGCATCCGCAATCAGCAAGCATTTTGGCGCTCGTTTCTCCGGTATATGCGCCATCTTTAAGTTGGTGACAGTTCTGTCCACCAAGAGAAAATAAAGCATTTTTTGCTGCTAATAAAAAAGGTGTTGGAAAGCAAACGCATACATTTTTCAATACGTTGGAATCTAGCGTATTTAACGTATTGGTATAAGTTAGTATGCTTGATAGGCTACCATTCATCTTAAAATTACCACACACAAATTTCATCTCGAAACGTCCTCATAATTAACTACTGACATAATTTATAACATATGTTATACTAAAAAAAGTTTAAGGAACTATATTTATGTTGGGCTTTATTAGAAAAAATGCAAATTCTGTGTGGATAAAAGCGGGGCTGTGCCTAGTCGCTTGTACTTTTTTGTTCTTTTTTGGTATGTCTGATGTGATAAATAAGATAACCGGAAATGATTATGTAGTAAAGGTAGGAGATGTGAAAATTGGGCCCAACTTGTTTAAGTTTGAGGCAAGGCGTACCGCAGAACGTTTAAGAAAGATTGGCGTTGAGAATGAAGATGCTGTTGTTAACATGACTATGCACAGGATGATAGATGATGAATTGACAAAACAGTTGATGGCTGCATATGGCATTTCTGTAGATAACGATCTTGTGAAAATGTACATGTATAGTATTCCTGCTTTTCGTAATGAGAAAGGCGAATTCGATAAGCGCATCGTGAGAAGTGTTATGATGAACGCGAAGATGAGCGAGTCAGAATTCGTAGAGTACTTGCGAGATAATATAAAACATTCGATCTTGGGAGTTGCGTTGAGGGCTTATAAGCCGAAGTTTCCTATATCTGTTTTTTTGCAAGCTTTTTTTTCGCGTCGTGATGCAAGATATGTATATATACCGTATGAAGCTTTTGCCCAGGTTCAATATAATGATGATGATTTAGAAGAATTTTATAATGCCAATACAAGTAAATTCATGGTTGATGAAACTCGTGATTTCGCCGTGTTGATAATAGATGAAGAAGAGTTGAAAAAGGACATAAATATTTCAGATGAAGAAATTATGTCTGAGTACAAAGCAAGATCTGAAGAGGCGGATATATCAACGAAACGCGATGAAATACGAAGCTATCTTGCAGATTCTGCACTGTCAGAAAAAGTAAGTAAGTTAATACGCGATATAGAGGATGATTTCGCTGCTGGAGATTCGGTGCAAAATATAGTGAAGAAATATTCTATAAAACAGTCAGATTTCGTTGGAATAAACAGGAATTACACAGTTCCTTCAGGAAGTACAACTTCACTTCCGTTTATGGATGCCGTGTTGAAGACGGCGTTTGCTCTTGAGTTAAATAGTGAGAGTACGTTTGTTGAGGGTCGGGATCGACAAAATAAAAAGGTATATTGGTTGGTGAAAAATACAAAAATAACGCCTCAGCATCCACAACCGTTTTCTGCTGTTAAGAGTGATGTAACGAACATGTACTTAAAGCATAAACAAAAAGAAGCTGCGGTTGAGCGTGCGAAAGCTTATGTTAGTGAAATCGATTCTGGAGTGATAATTGATTACATAGCTGAAAAATCAAATTATAAGCTGTATTCACTTGGTAATATAGGTAGATTTGATAAGATCGATGATAAAAAATTTAAAGACAAGAAGTTTGTAACAAAAGAGTTGATAGACGCTGTTTTTGCTACTCCTGTTCTTCATGCTGGCACTATTGCTGCAGATGATGGTGTAATCTTATTCGAAGTAATTAATGTATATGCAGAAAAGAATGCTGATAAAGAAAAAATAGCGCAAATTAGTTCTCGCACATACGACAACTGCACGAGCGAGTTGTTTCATCAACTGAAAATGTTCAAGAAACAGCAATTAGGTGTGAAGGTAAATGAAAAGTTGATGAAATCAGATAGTAGAGAGATACCTGACATAGATTTTTAAAAGGAGAAAATAAAAATGAGAGCTACTGTTTCTAGAAAGGCATTATTTTCTGTTATATCGCATGGGATTGGTATCGTAGATAAGAAACCGGCAATTCCTGTTCTGTCGCATCTGCTACTGACGTTTGAGAGTGAGAAAATAACTGTTAAGGCGACAGATTTGGATCACTCGTTTTCAGAGAGCATAGCAGCTCAGGTAGAGACGTATGGATCTGTTGCAATAAACGGACAAATGTTATTTGATATAATTAGGAAATTTTCTGAAAACACGCAGCTCGTTATGTACTTAACAGATCGCGGAAAAAAGATGGTAATAGAGTCTGAGTTGTCTAGGTTTGAATTGCAAACTATTGACGCGTCCGAGTATCCATCTTTAGATGACTTTACTGCAACGTCGTCATTTTCGATATCTCCAAGCGAATTGAAAAGCTTGATTGATGTAACAAAATTTGCTATGGCAGTTGAAGAAACAAGGTTTAATCTAAATGGTCTTTATATACACACTAACGATGAAAAGACATCATTAATATCTGCTGCAACGGACGGTCATAGGTTGGCTGTATCATCGTGTGCTGTTGAGAATTGTGAAATTTCAACAGGAATTTATTCGCGTAAGACGATACTAGAATTAAGGAAGTTACTTGACGAAATTGATTCGCCAGTTGTTATATCAACGAATGCAAACAAGGTACAGTTTCAAGCAGGAAATGTTACTTTGACAGCAAGATTAGTTGATGGAACATTCCCAAATTATTCAGCTGTAATTCCGCAGATGACAGATAAATTTTTTACCATTAACAGAAAGGCGTTTCTTGCTAGTATAGATAGGGTGTCTGTAATTTCAGACGATAAATCGAAAACTGTAAAATTAGAAGTAAAAGATAATAAAATATGCATTTCTGCAATAAATGCTATGAATGGTGGCATAGGAAAGGACGAAATCATTATAGAAAAAAATTGCGATGATAATTGGGATGCGTGTTTTAACGCAAGGTATTTAATAGATGTTTCAGAGGCTGTTTCAAGTGAAAAATTGAAGATATTTTTTTCAAGTAAATTGTCTTCAATATTGATATTACCAAGTGATGATTCTTCAGCAAAATTTGTTATAATGCCAATGAGAATATGAGCTTCAATGGGTTAACAAACCTTTCATTGTATAATTTTCGTTCTTATCGTTTCTTAGATTTACCAATTTCGTCTAGTTTTGTCGTACTTTATGGAGATAATGGGGCAGGTAAGACAAATATTTTAGAAGCAATTTCAATGTTTTCAGCAACGCGCGGTTTGAGAAAGGCAAGTCTTAGCGAGCTGCGATTTAATAGTTGTAATCTATTATCGAAATGGAGCGTAGATGCTGATGTTTGCTTAAATAATAGCATTACATCGCTAAGTACATGCGTTGCAAATGATGCTAGAGTGTGTAAGATCGATGGATCGATAATGCAATCTTTAACAAAATTTGAAGAAATACTATGGTTATTATGGATTACACCACAGATAGATCGTATTTTGTGTGAACAGAGTCAAGTAAAGAGAAAATTCTTCGATCATCTTGTCGAAGGGATTGATCCTCATCATAAATTTAGAATAAGGCATGTGTCTAAATTATTAAAAGAGCGTATGCATATTTTACAAAATAAACCTGATAAAATATGGCTAGAATCAATAGAGAATAAAATAGCTGAGCTATATATTAAAATTAACGAGAAACGTCGTAAATTTATCGAGTTAATTAACGGTATATTTACGACATGCTATACACACTTATTATTTCCGCATATAGATCTTGAAGGCGATTTTGAGCAAGCAATTTGCGGTGAGTGTGAATTTAATGAACAAAAAGATATAACTAAAATTTTACTAGAAAATAGTAGGGCTGACGATAGGTTACGTGAAACAACGTTATATGGAGTACATCGAACGAACTGGTATGTCGGAAAAAATAAGGACATAAGCGCTGATAATTGTTCATCTGGTGAGCAAAAGAGTATGCTAATTCTTCTTATATTAGCATCTTTGAAGGTATATGAATCATATAGAAGCGGAATTCCAATATTACTATTAGACGATTTAATGGTGCATCTTGATGATACGAAACGTTATATATTTTGTAAAGAACTAAAAAAGCTGAAAACCCAGGTGTTTTTGACAGGAACGGACAGAACATTCTTCCTAGGTCTGCAGGACAATGCTCAAATGATAAATGTAAAAAATTCAATTTGTTTTAGATGAACTATCGCTAACCGAATGGCTTTTCCCAAGACCTATAGTTCGAGCTAAACTACTCCTCCTGCTTGCATATTCAGGTGCAACCATTGGATAATTGTTAGGCAATCCCCATTTTTTTCTGTAATCATCAGGGGTCATTCCATACGAAGTCATCAAGTGCCTTTTAAGCATTTTGAGTTTTTTGCCATCTTCTAGGCACACGATATACTCTTGAAAAACGGACTCTTCAATTGGTACAGCAGGGAGGCAGCGTTCCTTACTTTTTGTCATGCACTTAGAATTCATACTTGAGACAGCTTCAAACACTTCGTGTAACAAAGTAATCAAATCTTCAGAAACGACTTCGTGTTTTGCTAAGTATGACAACACAATACTTACAGTGTACTCTATTAACCTCTGCTGTTCTGTTTCAGAATCACTTAGCTGCTCTTTCATCGTATCCTCCATATTACCACTAAAATATGTCATACAGTTTAAACTACTACGATTGAAAAAACAACAACTTTCGTTGAGTACATTACAACATATAATATAAATAAAAGTAATTATATTACGTATAAATATACAAGTAATACTTAGTTAGTATTAACTTTTTATTTATAAAGATGAAATATTATTAAATAAAAGAAAAGATTTTAAAGAGATGAAAACATTATATTTTATATTATCATTTATACTGTATTCTGATTGTTACGCTCTTAATGTCGTAACGTCTCTTCTTGGAAACGTTTTCAAAGGCAAAACCAACAGACAGGTAGAAAGAGACTATGAGCTAGAAAGTATGTGCTTCAGTACATCATATACTTCAAATACTGGAATGCCAACGAAAATCCACCTGTTAATTATTTACGATCAAGAACTTGCAAATGATCTGAAAAACAGAAAGGCACAAGAATATTTCAAAATGATCGATGATCTTAAAGCGACACATTCACAATTCATCAAAATTATGGAGTGGATACTTCCAGCTAAGGCTTATATATCTCCCTACATAACGATTAGTTATAATAACAAAAGCGTGCGCCCGGTAAGTATTATGATATTTTCTAATGTCGGAGGAAAAAAGGGAAAGTCTGGACGCTATGAGGTTCATGAAAAAATCAAGCACTTACACATAACAGTACATGAAAGAAAATTAACTTTAACGCAAATGCCAGAAAGCGTGATAGAAAATCTAAAAAAATATCGCAATAAATTTAAATAACAGTACATTTTTATTTATGTTTTTAGTTATTTTATAAAAATGTTATCAGGTATGAATATAAAAAAGATTTTCAGCGAATTGGTGGAATATATTCGATTGTCTATTTTGTGAACAAATGTATTTTTTTATTCAGTTTGGTAATAATACCTAACATATAGCTATAACTTATTCTTTTTATTTTTGATATACTTATAATAAATATTTGGAGTTTCGAACGTGAAAATACACTTTTTAACGTCCGGTACAAGGAAATCTCGTGCGGCTCATAAAATATTCACAGAACGTTATGGACAGCATAGCCTAGATAGTGCAGATGTTATAGTGTCGCTTTCTGGTGACGGGATGGTTCTCAGAGCTTTTCATGAAAATATAGATCGTAAGAATATTCCTATATATGGTATGAATAGGGGAAACCTTGGCTTTCTAACAAATAATTTTGATGTTGATGATTTGTTAACTAGGCTTAAAAAGGCTCAATCGTTAAAAATACACCCAATCGTTGTGAAATGTGTAGATATTGATGGAAAAGAGTTTGAATCAATTGCTGTCAATGAGGTGTATTTTATGAGAGAGTCTAACCAAACGTCGCAGTTACGCGTAAGCATTGATAATGTCGTTCGTTTAAAAGAACTAATGTGCGATGGGTTAATTATATCATCACCAATTGGTAGCACAGCGTACAACTACTCAGCGCATGGTCCAGTACTACCGTTAGATTCAGAATTGCTGTCACTGTCTGCTATCAGTGCATTTAGACCAAGACGATGGGGAGGTGCAATTATTAAAAACAGCTCTAAGGTATCTGTTTCTGTATTAAACGCAATAAAGCGTCCGACAAAGGTCGTAGCAGATTACGTCGAATTTCAACGAATTTCTTCAGCAGAAATAGCTATCGACAAATCTAAGTCGATTACGCTTTTATTGGACGATATAAAGCTACTTGAAGAAAAAATGATTGCTGAGCAGTTTTCATCATAAGTGTACGATCGTTAATCTGACACTGTAAAAACTGCACATCCTAGCTTTTGTCTCGGGTTTGGTTTGTAAATTGTGACAGATAGTTTGTGTTTATATTTTACATTCGTTTTGATGATATCAAATATAAACTTAGCGAGTTTTTCGATTAATTTGAATTGCTGATCTCCAACAGAATTAGAGATAATTTTCAACAACTCATCATAACAAATAGTATCGGATAAGTTGTCAGAAGTACACGCGAGAGGTCGATCTTCGAAATAAATAAAAATATCACAAAAAACACTTTGTTTCTTCTGGCGTTCGCATTCATCAACACCTAAAAATACATCAATTCTATATTGCTTTAATGTTAACGTATACATTTTTCTAAAAAGGTACTAGCTTCTGCCATTATTTTTGATAATACGTCAGATACACCGCGTTCTTCTTTTATTAAACCAACAGATTGTCCAGCCATAACCGAACCATTGTCTACATCACCATCGATAACGGCTCTTCGCAATGCGCCAGCCCAAAAATGCTCTAACGATAATCTCGCATCTTCAAGACTAAGCTCTCCACTTTCAAGCTTAAACAACGCCTCCTTTTGTCTTTTCGCAAACTCGCGATATGCGTTATTTTCAATCGCTCTTACGGCTGTAACAGGAAAAGCCTTGTCTAATTGAACTGATACGACAGCATCTCGGCTATTTGCTGCGAAAAATGCATTTTTAAATTTTTCATGAGCAGCAGATTCTTTACAGCATGCAAAAATACTTCCCATTTGACACCCATAAGCTCCCATTAAAAGCATTGAGGCAAATATTTCACCGCGAACTATTCCGCCTGCTACAAAAATAGGTTTTCCTTGCAGCTCAAAAAGTATCTCCTGCACTAATACCAATGTCGAAACAGAACCTATATGACCTCCTGCTTCACTGCCTTCAATGATTAACCCATCAATTCCATTTTTTAACAACCTTTTAGCAATAGGTAAGCTTGGCGCAAAACCAATGCATTTTATTCCATAATCATGCACTTTTTGCACCAAAATTTTTTCCGGAATACCTCCAGCAAAAATAACGTGAGAAACGCGGTGTTCTCCACACACGTCGACCAGCTCATGAATCATCGGGTGGGCAAGAATAAGATTTATGCCGAAATTCTTAGTAGTTAATTTTTTTGTTTTTGCGATGCAGCACGATAAATCTTCACAATTCATTGCTCCACCAGCTAGTACGCCAAACGCACCAGCATTAGAAACTGCAGATACGAGTCCAGGATCAGATATCCAGGTCATAGCACCACACATGATGGAGTAATCAGAGCCTAACAACTCTCTGCCGCATTTCATCATATCAAATAGTTTTTTTGATACCTGCATCAATACCTCATACGAAATAAAACAACTAATGGCATAAAAACATTACAACATTTCTACTGTTAACGCCGTCCCTTCACCTCCGCCAACACACAGCGTAGCGAGCCCTTTTTTCTTCCCAGAATTTTTTAAAGCATTCAATAAAGTAACAACTATCCTTGCGCCACTAGCACCAAGAGGGTGTCCTAGTGCACAAGCACCTCCGTATATGTTAACATATTCTTCATTAATATTCAATTCTTTCATTGCTGACATCGCGACAACTGCAAAAGCCTCGTTAATTTCGAATAAATCAACATCGCCTATCGACCATCCTGACTTGCTCAAAACTTGTTTTATGGCACCAATCGGCGCGGTAGCAAATAATTCTGGCGATTGAGCATAACAAGTCGTTGCGACGATTCTAGCTATAGGATTTAAATTTAATTCAACGGCTTTGCTTTCGCTCATCATTAGCAATGCTGCAGCTCCATCTGCAATTGAACTTGATGACGCGGCAGTTATAGTTCCATTACTCATAAACGCTGGTCTAAGCGTTGAGATCTTGTCCAAATTCACCTTAAACGGTGGTTCATCTTTTTCTATCAGTATGGACTGTCTCTTTTCACGAACTTCTATTGGCGCAATTTCGTTATTAACTAAGCCAGATTCATTAGCGGAAAACGCTTTCTCAAAAGAATTTTTTGCATATTCATCCTGCTCATCGCGAGAAATATTATATTCAGCGGCGGCCTTTTCTGCTAATTCGCCCATTAGTCGTCCATCAAATGAGTTTTCTAACCCATCAACGACCATATGATCGATAAGTTTATCGTGTCCGAACCTATATCCAGTTCTACATTTCTGCAAAAGATAAGGTGCTTGTGACATGCTCTCCATGCCTCCAGCAATGACAATGTCACTGTCGTGAGCTAAAATTGCATTTTTAGCAGCTGTAATAGCATACATTCCAGAACCGCACACTTTGTTGATGTTGGTAGCTGGCACAGTTTCTGATAAACCAGCGTAAATAGAAGCCTGACGAGCTGGCGACTGTCCAATGCCAGCGGATAACACGCATCCCATAATTACTTGATCTATACGATCGTTGATATGATAATTTTTAAGACAGCGATTGATCGCTTGAGCGCACAATTTTGGCGCGCTTAGGTTTTTAAAATTGCCTAAAAACGCTCCCATCGGAGTTCTAGCTGCAGAGACTATAACAACCTGTTCCATACTTAACCCTACAAAAATATTATGATATGTATACAACAGTAATAATTAACAATAGGTTAACGGCATTGAATAAGAAACTAAATTGCTAGTTAATATGTAGAATATAACGTATTTGCGATAAAACATGTTCGAACTCCGTGACTAAATGGTTCTGTTTAAAGATACGTGTTGGAAGTCGTAGTGCTTTTGTGATACAATACCTGAGACGGCCGTTGGTTGCGCGTAAATGCTTGATGTTTTTTTTGCTGTAGATTAAAAGGTTTATCAAGAGAGATACTATGAAAAATAAATGTTTAAAAAATTTAAAAGGGTTGCACATGATTACATTTGGTGGGTGTTCCATCGGAATGAGCTTGTGCGCATATTCTGTTAATGGAAATTTAATCATAGTAGACATGGGAATAGGGTTTTTGGATGGTTCGAATAGGTCTGTTTTAGTGCCAGATCCTTCGGTTTTGGTTGAAATGAAGCATAAAATAAAGGGGATTTTCCTCACACATATGCATGAAGATCATATTGGAGCAATCCCTTACATATGGCCATTGCTGAACAAGCCACCAATTTATGCGATGCCTATTGTCTGCGAAATGCTAAAGGAAAAGTTGCGTGATTTTGATGTAAAAAATATGGCATGCTCTAAGGTTTCTCCGTATAGTGATGTAAAAGTTGGTGATTTTTCTGTGCAGTACATACCTGTTGCGCATTCAACTCCGGAGGCATGTTCGCTGTTCATAAAGAC
Source organism: uncultured Alphaproteobacteria bacterium (assembly GCA_964566185.1). Classification (GTDB taxonomy): domain Bacteria; phylum Pseudomonadota; class Alphaproteobacteria; order UBA3830; family CAYLKK01; genus CAZMHS01. The sequence continues at coordinate 53,554 of CAZMHS010000003.1, read as the reverse complement.
TCAATACGGGAATATATTGCATTCTGGTGATTGGCGTTTTGATGACTCACCAGTGTTAGGGGCTTCTACATCAATTGATGATTTCAAAAAAATTGGAGAGCAAGATGTTCTTGCTTTTGTGTGTGAATCGACTAATGCACACAGACAAGAACCGATGGGAAGTGAGTCATTGACAAGAGAAAATTTAATCAATCTTGTAAAAAAGTATGATGGCGACGGCGTGGTAATAACGTGTTTTGCGTCAAATGTAGCTAGGCTTGAAACGTGCTATTATGCTGCAAAAGAAAGTGGTCGTCGGATGGCAATTATGGGGCGTTCTCTACGAAGGATAGAAAAAGTTGCTAGGGCTTGCGGTTACTTAAAAGACATTCCTCAGTTTTTAAATGAGAGGCAAGCAGCGAAAATGGACGCAAAGGATGTTCTATTAGTTTGTACTGGAAGTCAGGGGGAGCCTGGGGCTGCTTTGTCAAAGTTGGCATACAGTGATAGAAATACTGAATTTAAGTTAAAACGTGGTTATAAGGTAATATTTTCTTCAAGAGCGATACCTGGCAATGAAAAAGCTATTATTGCATTGCAGGGAGCTTTGATTAGTCGTGGAATAGAAGTGATAAGTGATGAGGATTCTACGCTTCATGCGTCAGGACATGCTAGCGCATCCGAGCTTGTAAAGATGTATGATCTTGTAAGGCCGAATTGTTTGATTCCTGTTCATGGTGAGATTGGGAATCTTCATAATCATGCGATGTTAGCGTCTTCAAATGGAATCAAAAATGTATTAGTTCCGCATGAAGGTGCTGTTATACGTCTAAAGAAAGATGATTTCGAAATTGAAGATTCTGTGCAAGTTGATACGCTTCTTGTAGACGGAATTCAACTTGTTCCGTTAAATGGTGACATACGAAAGGAACGTGGAGATTTGCTAGAATCTGGCGTTGTGGTTGCATCTTTAACGGTAAACAAAAAAAAGAAATCTGTAAACTGTGATGACATATCATTTGTCGGCATTTTTGAAAAGACTGAGCGTGAAGAAAAGCAACAAATCATATCTGATATAGTTGCTAGTATTGCTGCGAATTGTAGCAATGACGATATGCACGATAATGTTATTGAGAAAACAGCGACAAAAATCATAAAAGATGTAATCGCAAATGAGAGGGGATTGCACCCTACTGTAATAGTCCACATTATTAATGTAAGATGACGTACCATGAATTATAAAGACACGATATTTTTACCACATACTTCGTTTCCTATGAGGGCGAATCTTCCTGAAAGAGAACCTGTTATTCTCGCTGAGTGGGAAAGAAAAGATATTTATCATAAGCGTTGTGATATGTCTGATAAAAAGAAGCGGTTTACGCTTCATGACGGCCCGCCGTTTGCGAATGGCGTTCCACATGCAGGTACATCGTTAAATAGAGTACTGAAAGATATTATCCTCAGAATGAAATGGATGCAAGGTTATTATGCACCATTTATCCCAGGATGGGATTGTCATGGCTTGCCTATAGAGTGGAAAGTTGCTGAGTCGTTGAAGACAAGTAACAGGAGTGATGCATCTGTAAACGACTTAAGAGAGATGTGTGCGTCGTTTGCGCAGCACTGGATAAGAGTGCAGAAAACAGGTTTTAAACGTCTCGGAACTCTTGGTGATTGGGATAATCCGTACCTAACAATGGACAAGCATGCAGAGGCAACTGTCGCAAAATTGCTTGGGAAGTTCCTGTTGGATGGCAGTATTTACTCTGGAGAAAAGCCTGTATATTGGTCAGTAGTTGAACAAACGGCTCTGGCGGATGCGGAAATAGAATATGCAGATAAAGTGTCGACAAGCTTGTATGTTTTATTTGGCGTGGATTCAACAGATATTGATGTATTGCGTAATACATATATCGTAATATGGACGACAACTCCATGGACGATTCCTGCTAACAGAGCTATCAGCTATTCGCGTGATGCAACGTACGTAGTTGTAGACGTGGTTGGAGATAGAAAATATGTTGTTGCTGCCGATAGACTACATAATTTCATACCGTTGCTAAGTAATGTAGATTATGAGGTTATTGCAGAAGTTGTTGGGCATGAATTGTGTAACACTGTATGTCGGCATCCTTTGTTTCGAAGCGGATATAGTTTTAAAGTACCAATGCTTGAGGGAGAGCATGTAACGTTGGATACAGGTACTGGCTTTGTACATACAGCTCCTGGACATGGAGTTGATGATTATAACGTATGTAAAAAGTACGGAATACAGGTTCCAAATGTTATCACTCCAGACGGACATTATTGTGAAGACGTTCCGTTATTTGCCGGGAAGCATATATTCAAGGATGAGTCTGCCGTTATCGATGCTCTTGATCATGAAGATAGTATATTAGCAAAGTCAAAGATAACGCATAGTTATCCTCACTCATGGCGTTCGAAATCTCCGCTCATATTTATGACGACTCCTCAGTGGTTCATAAGTTTAGATAATTCTAATTTAAGAAAACGGGCGTTAGACGAGATAAAACATGTGGAGTGGTTACCGTCGCAGGGGTATCAACGAATCAAGTCGTTCATCGAAAATAGAGGAGATTGGTGTATCTCTAGACAGAGGTCTTGGGGAACGCCATTGCCGATTTTCGTGAATAAATCTACGTTGGAACCGTTGCGTGATGAGAATGTAATAAATCGTATCGTCGATATTTTCGAGAAAGAAGGGGCTGGTGCTTGGTATTCAAGAAAGGCTGAAGATTTTCTTGGAGATGAATACGATCCTGATGATTATATACAATCCATGGATATAGTAGATGTATGGTTTGAAAGTTCATCGTCGAGTGTATTCGTGTTGCAAGATAGCGATGAGTTGGATGATATAGCTGATCTATATTTAGAAGGCTCAGATCAACATAGAGGTTGGTTCCAGCATTCAATATTAGTTGGATGCAAAATAAATGGAAGAGCTCCGTTTAAATCTGTTCTTACGCACGGTTTTGTTATGGATGAACGTGGGTATAAGATGTCGAAGTCTCTTGGTAATACAGTTGATTTACCAGCATTGATAGATAAAGTTGGCGCTGATGTCTTTAGACTATGGGTGGCTGGTAGTGATTTTACAGGGGATTTGAGACTAGGTGATAATATCCTAAAGCAGCACCAAGAGAATTACAAAAAAATACGTAACACTTTAAGGTATATGCTGGGTGTTTTATGTAAATCTGAAGTAAAAGATATGCATTATGATGATCTACCTATGTTAGAAAAATATATTTTGCATAGTATGTACGTATTGAATGAAGAATTGATGCGAACAGTTAATCGGTACGACATCAATTCGTATCTCGGAAAGGTCATAAATTTTTGCACAAATGAATTGTCGTCTTTCTTCTTTGATATCAGAAAAGACAGATTGTACTGTGATTCAGTGTCTGATAAACGTAGGATGTCATACTTGTTTGTTCTAAAGAATGTATTTGATTATGTTGTTAGATGGATTGCTCCAATACTCGTGTTTACATCAGATGAAGCATGGTGTACGTTGTATGGCTCAGATTGTAGCGTACATTTGCAGTATTACCTACAACCAAGTGAACTTTGGAATAATGAACAAGTCGCGAGCACTATGAATTTGATCAAAGACATAAGAAAACATATCAACGACAAATTAGAATTAGCTAGACAGCAAAAAATTATAGGTTCGAGTTTAGAAGCATCTGTGATCCTGAGGACGAATAAACATACAGAATTACAGGAATTACCAGACATATTGGAAGAGGTATGTATAGCATCGAGAATTGTTGTCGAGAAAGGTTCCAATGAATTGGATGTAATTGTTGAAAAGTTTGATGGCACGAAGTGCGAACGTTGTTGGAAGTTTTTCGATATTAATGGTAAAGATTTGTGTGAACGATGCATGAGTATCTTAAACTCATAAGGAAATTTCAATCATCTCGATTTGCTGTGCTTGTTGGTATAATCGTTGCTTTAGCGGATTTTTTTTCAAAGCGTGCGGTTGTTTTATCTATGGTATATGGCGAAACAGTTAATGTAATTCCATGTTTTAACATCGTTAGGATGCATAATTATGGAATTACGTTCGGTGTGCTTGATAATTACTTATCACAAAGTATGATTATTATATTTGTATGTGCGGTAGTAATATTTATACTTTTTTGGGCGAAACAGCACAAGCAATATCTTCCATTTATAACTGTGATTGTCTTCGGGGCAATTGGTAATGTCATTGACCGTATAGTATATGGTTATGTTGTTGACTTCTTAGATTTTTATGTCAATGAATGGCATTGGCCGGCATTTAATATTGCTGATTGTGCAATTGTTTTTTGTAATTTTAATATTTTGTTAATGTTTTTGTTCGATAATAATAGAGACGCAACTTAGGAGGAAGTATGAAGTTCTTGATGAGCTTTTTGATAGTGTTTTTATGTTCTTGCAGCAGATTTGCTGACCAACGCGTCGAGTTATCAGACGATGAAGTGTTGATGGCAGCGCCGTCGTGCAATTGCAGAATTAATGCTAAAAATGCAGCATTAAGGGATGATTCTATTTATAATTTAGGTAGATAGTATGGAGGTAAATTATGTTACGTTTAGTTGTTATGTCTTATCTTTTATCATGTGCGAGTTGTGGGTATTGTTTTCACATAAATGTGCATTCGAATCAGCCATGTGAGGAAAACGAAAATTCAGAGAAATATGACAACATAAAAGTGGTTGTTGATAAAGATGCAAATATTTCTTTCGTATCATTGAAGTATAAAGTAGATACAAATTACAATAAGGAAGATATTCGCGGAGAATTTTATGCCAGTACATCTGTTCGTAATACTTTTACGACTATAGACGAACTGGATAAAATATGTGAGCAGTTTAAACTTAGCCTATCTGCGGTTAAGCATTGCGAAAATGATGAAAAATGTATTCAAGCTTCAGCGAATATTACAACAAATGTTAATGCAGGAGATGTACGAGCTATACTAGAAAAACATTTCGCTAATAATAACAAGCTAAAAGTAAATAACAGTGTTGGCAAGCCTACGTGCGAATTTTTTAAAGACATGAAGATTTGTCGTGTTGACGATTCAGATACGAATGAAGCTATTAATGAAAGACGCTCAGATTTAAGAGAAGCGGAGAAAAATTTTAATCGTTTTCCATTTCCTTTATTTCGTAATGATAAGCACAGAAGACATTGTGACTATATAAAAAATCACAATGATGGTAATTATAAGCTAGTAAGTGTATATTGGGATTCATGCGAATTTTATAGTCGTGAAACAGCTTTGTGTTTTAAGTTAATGATAGAAGAAGCGTTTTTTAATGCATTTAATAAACGTATAAAGTGTTCTCTCGATGGCATGAACGTTATTTTATCGACCAGAAATGATTCTATCAAGGGCGATGAATTGGCTGAAGTCATACGTAAATTGATAGTTAGTCTTACTGAAGATAAGCAGTTGTTTGAGTCAACAAAAGCGCAAGTCGAAAAAAGGCTTCGAAAGCACTGGCTTGATAACATAAATATAGATTATGAACAGCTAATCACGATGTTAAAAAGTGTATTTGATCAAGATCCAAATAGGATTGTTATAGAACCAAATAGAAATAGCAGGAATGTTTTCATACATTAATCAAGATGTTGTAAGTCGCCATATCGCAAATCTTCGGGATTACGCATGCATTTCTGCCGCATATCAAGAAGATTTGTGGGCGAGTGATAGCAAAATATTAGCATGGGCAAAAAAATACTCGCGCTACATAGTAATAGGAATCGGAGGGTCTAGTTTATGTGGACAAGCGATAAAGTGTGCTTGTAAAGATACAAGGGTAACTTTTATCGACAACATATATCAATACGATTTCATACAGTTGTTTCGTAATTTTCAATACGCAGACACAGGGATATTGGTAATTTCTAAATCCGGAGAAACAGTAGAAACATTAGCACAATTGTCGTTGATTTTACAAAAATTTTATCACAACAATACATCTGTGAGTGATCATTTTCTTGTTATTACTGAGAATAAAGATTCAACTTTGATGAAGTTTTGTCGTCAACATAACACGCTATACATAGAACACGATATAGATATCGGAGGGCGGTTTTCTGTATTTTCACCAGTTGGAATATTACCGGCTTACTTAATGGGATGCGACATAAAAAAGTTCAAGCATGGAGCCAAAGATGCCGTAGAATCAAAGGCTTTTGAACAAGGAACAGATTTTGTTATAAAATCATATAATCATGGGCGTACGAATAATGTTTTTATGTGTTATTCGTCAAAACTTGAAAAATTTCAAGAATGGATTGCACAATTATACGCTGAAAGCTCAGGGAAAGATGGTAAAGGTATAACGCCATTGCTAGCAAAAGGAACTGTCGATCAACATAGCCAACTGCAATTGTATGCTGGAGGTCCTGATGATAAATGTTATACAATATTTATAGAAAAAGAGCGGGATTTATTATTTTTTGATAGTACTACTCCATGCAAAATGCTTGTTTCTCATTCTCTCAACGAATTGTTTATAGCTGAAGCCAATGCAACAGTTGCGTCACTACGTCATGCTGGACGACCAATTAGAGTCTTCGAAAGCGAAACAATAGATGAATACACTCTTGGATGGCTATTTATGCATTTTTTGATAGAAATAATAAATGTCTGCAACGAGCTTAACGTAAATCCATTTGGGCAACCTCATGTAGAATATGGGAAAAGGATTGTTTTAAATCAATTTTCTGAAAATTAGTGCTATAATAGTAGTGTTATTAAAAGTATATTTGTGTTAGAGTCTAGTTTTCTAAGTCGTTATTTGGAGAGAACGTATGTTGCAAACATCTTGTGTTCGAAAAAAATTTTTGGATTACTTTCATAGGAATGGTCATACAATTGTTTCATCAAGCTCATTAATTCCACATAATGATAAAACGTTGTTATTCACTAATGCTGGAATGGTCCAATTTAAGGATGTATTTATTGGATTGGAAAAACGTGAATATAATAGAGCTACTACAGCTCAAAAATGCGTTAGAGCAGGAGGAAAACATAACGATTTAGATCAAGTTGGCTTTACGAGTAGACACCATACATTTTTTGAAATGTTAGGCAATTTTTCTTTTGGAGATTACTTCAAAGCAGAGGCGATAGAGTTTGCGTGGAACTTTCTAACAAAGGAACTATGTATAGATAAAAGTAGGTTATTGGCGACAGTTTATCATACAGACGATGAAGCAAAAGAATTGTGGCGGAAAATTGCTGGAGAAGACTTTACTATAATACCTATTAAAACAAACGATAATTTTTGGTCTATGGGAGATTCTGGACCATGCGGGCCATGTACTGAAATTTTCTTCGATCATGGGCCAAATGTCTTTGGTGGTATTCCCGGCTCAAAAGATGAAAATGGCGATAGGTTTGTTGAAATTTGGAATATTGTGTTTATGCAATTCGAACAACTTATAGATGGATCTAGAACAGACCTAAAAGCGAAGTCTATAGATACAGGAATTGGGTTAGAACGCTTAGCTGCAGTATTGCAAGGTAAACAGGATAATTATGATATTGATTTATTTCAATCTATTATCGCTGACATACAAAATATTTCAGGAATAGAGATGAATGATCGTAATAGACCATCATTCAAAGTCATTTCTGATCATTTACGTTCGTTAAGTTTTCTGATTAGTGATGGTATTTTCCCTAGTAATGAGGGACGTGGCTACGTTTTGCGTAGAATATTGCGAAGAGCTGTACGGCATGCAAACTCATTAGGTATAAACGGGAGCTTTATTTACAAATTAGTTCCATCTTTAGTTAATGCTATGGGTGATGCGTATCAAGAATTAAATACAATGCGCACAACGATTGAGTCTACGATTAAAACAGAAGAAGAAAAGTTTTTATCTACATTAGGAAACGGTCTAACTATATTGAATAATGAAATTGTAAATCTACCAGAACATGGAACGTTGTCTGGTGATATAGCGTTTAAATTGTACGATACGTATGGTTTTCCGTTAGACTTAACACAGGATATTTTACGATCTAAAAATATGACTGTCGATGAGAAAGGCTTCGACGAAGCGATGCAAGAACAAAAGAATAGGGCGAATTGGAAAAATAGTACGTACGATAAAACGCATGAGGCAGTTTTCTTTGATATTGCAGCTGTTAATTCGTGTCAAGAGTTCGTCGGTTACGAGTCGTTAAAGTCAACAGCAAAAATCACTGCTATTGTATCCGACGGACGTAGCGTAGAGTCTGTTTCAAACGATCCTAATAACGCATGTATTAGCATAATTACAAACAAGACGCCGTTTTATGCGGAATGTGGAGGACAAGTCGGGGATATAGGAAAAATAAAGAAGCACCTCGGAACTTTTTGCGTGACGAGTACGAGAAAAGTTGGTAATCTAGCGATTCACGATGGTTATATAGAAAATGGATCATTTTCTGTAAACGAAAATGTAGAACTGCAGGTAAATGAAGATTACAGAAAAAATACAATGAGGCATCATACTGCTACACATCTTCTACAATCGGCATTAAAACATGTACTAGGAAGTCACATAGCACAAAAGGGATCGTACGTCTGTCCGGATTATTTAAGATTTGATTTTTCGCATAACGTAGCAATGACAACAGATGAACTTAACGAAGTAGAAAAATTAGTAAATAGTTTTGTATTATCTAACTTTTGCGTATCAAAATGCATTATGAAAAAAGAAGAGGCAATAAAATCTGGTGCAACAGCTTTATTTGGCGAAAAATATGACAGCAATGTTCGTGTTGTCTCAGTCGCAGATGAAGTTGGTCATATCATATCATCAGAGTTATGTGGCGGTACTCATGTTTGCAGCACTGGAGAAATTGGCTTATTTAAAATTATATCAGAAAATAGCATAGGTTCAGGATTACGACGAATTGAAGCTGTAGCAGGTACTGCATTATTAAAATATATTAACAATACACGGCAACTACTAGATAATATAAATATAAAGATGAAATCGTCTGATAACGACGTACTTCAAAAGTTGGAATCTACACTCGAAGAAGTAAAAGCATTATCATCTGATAAGCTAAGATTAACGATAGATTTCGCCATTGCTAACGCATCTTATGAACGAATTAATAATTTTACTGTAGCTACGTGTATAACATCTAATATAAATCCAAAAGATTTGCGTATAGTTGCTGATCGTTTGCTGAAAGAGGACGCGCAGACTATCGTGCTACTATACAACAAAAATACAGATAATCGTTTAAATGTAGTTGTAGTTAACTCTCGAAAATTAGGTAAAGCAAAACTCGTGTTAGAAGCTGCTCTACAGCCATTAAATGGCCATGGCGGTGGAAAAGATGACTTCGCTCAAGGAGGATCTTCGAACAGCGATAAATTAAATATTTCGTTAGAAAAAGCAAAACAATTAATAAGGAATTTATGAATTTAATATAAAATGGATACATGAATTTTTGTAGATTCTTCGTTCTACGCCCTGTTTCTACTATCGTGCTTATGTTGTTGATAGTGCTGATGGGCGTTATTTCTTTTAAACGTATACCAGTACGAGAATATCCAGACATAGAGGCACCTGTTGTATCAATATCAACAAAATATGTTGGTGCTGCTGCCAGCATTATAGAAACAAAAATAACGCAAGTAATCGAAAATGCAGTATCAGGAATTGATGGAATTGATACTATACAGTCAACGAGTAGAGAAGGACGTTCTACAGTCAGGTTGGAGTTTTCTGCAACAAAAAATATAGACAGCGCAGTTAACGATGTTAGAGACAAGATTAGCAGAAGTATGAGTAAACTACCTGATGAAGCTGATAGTCCTATAATTGCGAAATTCGATTCAGATACAATGCCAATTATGACATTAATAATTACTAGCGATTCCATGTCTAGAATAGAAATAACGGACTACATAAATAGATACTTACTTGATAGATTTTCCATAATTGATGGAGTAGCTAACGCATCAATAATAGGAGCTAGAGAAAAATCTATTCGTATTTGGTTACATAAAGACGCAATGGCAGCTCGTAAGGTAACCGTATCTGATATAGAAAATGCGTTAAAAAGAGAAAATATAGAATATCCAAGCGGACGGATAGAGTCACGCGATATGGAGTATCCGGTTGTAATACAAAGGAAGTACAACAATGTGTCAGATTTTAAAAATTTAATGATTCGCAAGAATAAAGCTGGAGATCATATAAAATTAATGGATGTAGCGGATATAGAAATAAATTCAAAAGAGCTACGTAGCGACTTGTCTTACAACGGAGTTCCTATGGTTGGTATCTCTATATCGAAGCAATCTAATTCAAATACAGTTCAAATTGCCGATAATGTGAAGAAGTTAATCAAACAGATAGAAAATTCACTACCAGCAGGGATGTTTATCAAAATAGCAAAAGATGACTCGATATTCATAAAAAATTCAATAAGAGAAGTATATGATACATTGTGGCTTGCTGCTATATTAGTATTTTTTATTATTTATGTGTTTATTGGTTCTGTAAGGGCTACAATTATACCTGCAATAACAATACCAATATCTATAATTGGTTCATTTTCAATTGTTTATATGCTTGGATATAGCATTAATATGCTTACACTGCTGGCAATGGTATTGGCGATAGGGACTGTTGTCGACGATTCTATAGTCGTGCTAGAAAATATTTACAGAAGACTTGAGGATGGGGAAGATTTATTTACAGCAGCGATAGAAGGGGCTAAGCAGGTTATTTTTGCTGTTATTTCTACTACAGTAGTGCTGCTTGCTGTCTTTCTACCTATTTGTCTTTGGCCAGGAAAAACAGGAAAAATGTTTTCTGAATTTGCAATTACAATTTCTTCTGCTATCATTTTTTCGAGTATAGTAGCTCTTACACTAACACCTATGTTGTGCTCAAGGATATTAACGCCAACAAAGATGGAAAGTAGTAAGATTGTTACATATATTAGTTGCACGATGAAAATAATTGCGAATACATACGAAAAACTGTTAAAAGCTCTCTTTTATCATAAAAATGTAACCATTTTATGTTTTCTGCTTCTTAGTATTTCTGCAGGAGTTCTTTGGCATCATATGTCAAGTGAATATGAGCCTCTTGAAGACAGATCTCAAATTTTGGTAAAAACAAGAGCTGCTGAAGGCATAGGTTTTAACAAATTTCTAGAATATATGAAAAATGTCGAGAATACAATTTTATCATCTGAGTACGATGTGATTGATGGAATTTTGAATACTGTTCCAGGAATGAATGAGAATAGTAACGGTGGTACAGTTAATTCAGGACACCTAATGTTAGAATTGAAAAACGACAAAAAACGCATAAGTGCGCAGACACTTGCATCAGAATATAGAAAATTGTTAAAAAACGTTGTTGGTATAAAATCTAGTGTGATATTGCCTACAGGAATTTCTTCAAAAGGAAGTGCACAGGTACAATTTGTCGTTACAGGTAATGAATATAATGAATTGAAAGAATGGAGAGATATTATTTTAGAAAAATGTGCAAATTTTGAGGGATTAGTGGATGTCGAGTGTGATTATCAAGAGACGACGCCTCAGTTCGTTGTTGATATTGATGTAAAACGAGCATCGGAATTGAACGTATCTGTGCAAGAAATAGGTTCAACGCTTGAAACAATGCTTGGATCTAAAAAAGTTACTACGTATGTAGATAGTGGTAGGGAGTATGATGTAATATTACAAGCAGCGCAAAGTGATCGCAAAGAATTATCATGTATTCGCAATTTATACATCAGGAATAATGCTGGAAATTTAGTAAATATGGATAGTGTGATTTCTATTTTTGAAAAAGGTACAGCTCAAAAATTAAAAAGATTTAACAGAAATAGAGCGATTACAATTTCAGCTGGAGTCGGAAATGGATATTCTTTAAATCAAGCAATCGCATATTTAAATAATGTTGTAAGAGAATATCTTCCCAATCATGCCCAAGTATTTTACAATGGCCAATCTAAGGATTTTATTGAATCGGAAGGTGGAATTGCGCTAGTATTTTTCCTAGCCGTTATCGTATCATATTTAGTATTGTCATCACAGTTTGAAAGCTTCGTATCTCCAATAATAATGATGTTATCAGTTCCGTTAGGCGCATTTGGCGCTATTATAGGATTAAAATTAGCAGGTTTTTCGTTAAATATATACAACCAAATAGGTCTATTAATGTTGATTGGGCTATCAGCAAAACAAGGAATTCTCATTGTTGAATTTGCTAATCAGCTTATGATTTCAGGTTATGATGTCGTAAACGCAGCAATATGTGCTGCAAAATTACGTTTGCGCCCAATAATCATGACATGTCTTTCTACAGTAGTAGGTGCAATACCACTTGTATTCGCAACTGGAGCAAGTTCTATAAGTCGAAGAAACATAGGCATCGTCGAGGTTTGTGGGTGCACAAGTGGTGTTTTTTTTATTAGTGTATTTATTCCGATACTTTATATTTTGGTAAACAAAATGTCGTTAAATAATAAAAACATTTAAAATTTTATATATTCAGGCTCGTTTAGTAGGGTAAACCGGCCTGATTGTATACAATTTTAACTAATTTTTTATCGCATTTTCAGGCGTTATGTCGATTTTTGGCACTATTTTCGTAAAAAATTCTTTACAATATGCTTTTTCAGTGAGAAAATGTCTTTAGATTTATCATGAAGAGTTGAATATTAGAGAGCGAAAATCTTTATTAAATGGATGTTGGAGCTCCGTTGCGGTATGGGCATGTAGCTTATGACGGACCAAAAATGCAAGTAAGTAAGTACAAACCAGATATAAATGTAATACGTCGCGTTATCAACACGTGTTCAACGAATTATGAAGCATATCAATGATATTTTAACGCTTATAGTGTACGCTTTCATTGTTTACTATGGAGTTTAGAATGAGGGCGTTGTGTTTTGTTTTGTTGAACATCGTAGTTTTAGGTAATCTATATGGGATACGAGCTATTGACGAAAAAGGTAACGGAATAGTGTATAAAGCTGTAAAACTGATTCCAATAGACGAGCGCGCATATTTAATAGACAGATTATATACGCCGCCAAACAGTAATTCAACAGACGAGAAGAAACAAATTATTGATAATGAGGTTTTTGACAGATACTCTGATGTATTAACATCGTTACAACATATGAGTTTATACTTTCAGGCTATTAATCTATGTTCGAAAAGCAACTTCCGACAAGACAGAATATACGTCGAGCTGTGTCGTGCTATTCCATATGTTCGTGAATCGCAAACAGGTCTTGCAGTTGAGGCATTGATCAAGCGATTGGAAAACGCATTACATGGTCAGGAAAAACCAAAGACAAAAAACAGGTTTCGTAAGGAAAAATCTGCAACAAAGCCTTTTGATTTTTCTATTTTAGATGCGTTTCAACCTGACGATCTTGAAAATGTCGCTTTGATGAACAGAGAATGGCGTGATCATCACGAAGATCCTGAGTACGATCACGGCGCTGCAAAATACTGGTTCGCTGATTTAGACGGCGATCTTGAACGTGCTTTAAAAAATGCAAAATCGAAATTAGTATACATCGGACAAATGTATAATCATTCGATGCAGCAACATCGTGCATGGCAGATTTTATACGATTGGAGAGAGTACTTTTCTGGAAGTTATGCAGGTAAGTAGGTGAGTTGTGCTACAGTTTTGTGTGGTATGTTATGATATGTGATATTTCAAGTAAAATGGATCAAGTTTCGTATTGTAATTTAAGGAGATGATATTGTACTTGATACGATTTCATGTGCATATTGTATTTTTGTATATATAATTATTGCTGTGCTTTGAACGTGTCTATTAAGATTTATTTATTCGAACTTCTGGTATGCGTGTCGCAAGAATTTAATAATCAGTGCAACACGCATGTTTTTTTGCTTTGTTATTCATCTGCTTCTTGTTGTGGTGCAGTAATAGTATTTAGCAGATCAGTATTTAACACTGGAGCTATTACAAATTTTTTGCTCATAGTGCCAGATTTCTTTTCGAAATACTTCGCGAGTTCTGTTAACGAAAGAGAAAATGAAGTCAGGCAAAACTGCGTAATTCCAAATATATTACTTAACATATCGTCTTGCATCGGTAGCGATGTCGTGCTAATTATTGTGTTTGCTACGGCACAAGTTCCTGCTGCAATTCTGAATATGCCTCCCATAATAGAGAATATGTTTCCTTTGCGATAAAAATTTTTAAGACAGCTTTCAGACTTTATTGATTGCTGAAAGTCCAACATAGCATTTTGATCTGTATTTTCGTCGGCAATAATTTCTCGAGCTAATTCTGTTGCGATAGGTCCTAGCTTTTCAAAATATTGTTGAGATACCATATTATCTTTTGAGTATGGTTTTTGTTTTGCAGGTAACATGTCGTAATTTTTATCTTCGTCTGAAGAGTATTTAAACGTTGATCTGATATATTCTTTCTCAAATGTGGCGTGTAAATAGTAATTTTTTAGCTGAGATGAATAATCATACATATTATTGAATACATACTTTCCAAGTTGGAATGACACGATTGAAGCTATATTTAATCCTGATAAAATATGTTGCAAATTCGTGTTGTTTCCTGTTTGAAATTGTGATGAATCTGTTTCTGCATCGGTCAGTGAGTTTATTAGAAGAGACGCTGCAGTTATTATCGGAGACGTAATGGATAGCGTGTATTTGCCGAAAAGAGAGACTTTATTTACAGCATTCCAAAAAAATGGCAGCGTTTTTTGCATAAAGTATGAGGCGTTTCCGCCTTCCATATATTCCATGGTAGCTCTAGATAACAATAGCGCTTGTTGATCAATTGGTTGAGTTAAATATACTTTTCGGTGCGTGTTTAGCAATGTTTCTAGCATCGCATGGCCGCCCATGTTATCCAAAATTGTTGGTGTGACAGTTATTCCATTGGATGTGTAGCCATTATAGTCTATTGCTTGATGCTCTAAGTCATTTATGTCGATTGCTATCTGACTATCATTACTATCTGGAAGCGTATGCATTTGTATCGGTTGAATATATGTTTTTTCGTCTATCATTTGTTCATGTGCTTGTTCTGTTGCAAACGTAGTTATATGTGCTAACGTTACTGCTAGTACTGTTATAATCTTTGTCATAAATACCTCCTTATGTAATATGCATTATTGTAACATTTATAGGTTAAGAAAATATTAACAGTTCTCAAAAAGGCAATTTTGTCATGACGATAGATGAATGCCTTTGTTCCCTCTGCGATATGTGGCTCTTAAAGAAAAAATATGATATAATATAACCATTTTTATAAGGATTTTTTTTATGTCTTTAGAATTATTTATCATCTGTTGCGGAGTTGGTGCGCTAATGTATGGTGCGCTTAATATCCGTTCGTTGCTTTCGCTTCCTGACGGGAACGACCGTATGCGTGAAATCGCTGCGGCTATTCAGGCTGGCGCTTCAGCGTATTTGAACAGGCAGTATAAGACGATTGCAGTAGTTGGTTGTCTGATTGCTGCGCTTGTTTCTATTTTGCTCAATTACCAGAGTGGAATTGGGTTTGTTTTGGGAGCTGTATTGTCCGGCGTCGCAGGTTACATCGGTATGAATATTTCTGTGAGAGCAAATGTTAGGACTGCAGAAGCTGCTAGAAGCGGCATTGTTCATGCGCTCGACGTTGCTTACAAATCTGGTGCGATTACCGGATTTTTGGTCGTAGGGTTAGCTATATTGGGAATATCTATTTACTATTTTGTTCTTGCCTATTATGGCGCTCCAACAAGATTAATTTCTGAGGCTTTGATTTCTATGAGTTTTGGGGCTTCATTGATTTCAATTTTTGCTCGTTTAGGCGGTGGCATATTCACAAAAGGAGCAGATGTCGGTGCTGATTTGGTCGGTAAAGTTGAGGCTGGTATTCCAGAGGATGATCCTAGAAATCCTGCTGTAATAGCTGATAATGTTGGTGACAATGTTGGAGATTGTGCTGGAATGGCGGCGGATTTGTTTGAAACATATATCGTTACAAATGCTGCTACCATCGTTTTAGCTGGTATATTCTTTGCTGGGATTGAAAAAACAATATTGTCTTTCTACCCATTAGTTATCTCTGGCGTTTGCATTTTAGCTTCTCTAATAGGTACATTGTTTGTTAAGTTGGGTGAAGATAAAAACGTTATGAAGGCTCTTTATAAGAGTTTGTTTGCAACAACTGTTATTGCTGCTGGTTTTATGTTCGCCGTTTCTCAATTGATGTTTCCAATGTGCGCTGCTTTCCATGGGAGTGATGGCGTCGTCTTTTGGGGATGTTCGATCGTGTGGTGTGCTGTAATCGGGCTTTTAGTTACTTTAGCTATTGTATTTATTACGGAATACTATACATCGTATTCATATCGTCCAGTTAAGAGTATAGCTAAATCTTCCGTTACAGGACATGGGACGAATATTATTCAAGGTTTGGCAATTTCTATGGAATCTACGGCGTTGCCAGTAATTGTGATTGCATTGGGTATAGTATTTGCTTATAAATTTGCGGGTCTGTATGGTATAGCTGTTGCTGCTACTTCTATGTTAGCACTTGCTGGTACAATTGTTACAATAGATGCTTATGGGCCTGTTACTGACAATGCTGGAGGAATAGCAGAAATGTCAGAATTACCTGATGACGTGAGAAAAGTTACAGATGCTTTAGATGCTGTTGGAAATACTACGAAGGCGGTTACTAAAGGATACGCAATAGGATCTGCAGGATTGGCTTCATTGGTGTTGTTTACAGCTTATACGCAGGATTTAAAGCATTATCTTCCTGGAATTAACGTAGACTTTTCATTACAAGATCCTTTTGTCGTTATAGGATTATTTCTAGGCGGGTTGCTGCCGTATTTATTCGGTGCGGCTGGTATGATGGCTGTCGGACGTGCTGGAGGTGCTGTTGTGCTTGAAGTAAGGCGACAGTTTAAGGAAATAAAAGGAATTATGGATGGAAAGGCAAAACCTGATTATGGTACCGCTGTTGATATATTGACGAAGGCTGCGATAAAGGAGATGATTGTTCCATCACTGTTGCCTATTTTTGCTCCAATTTTGTTGTATGTCGTTGTCTTTTTGATTTCTGGTCATAGTTCGGCATTAATTAGCTTAGGTGCTATGTTGCTTGGAACAATTGTAACTGGTATATTCTTAGCTATTTCAATGACATCTGGTGGTGGAGCATGGGATAATGCAAAAAAGTATATAGAGGACGGAAACTTTGGAGGAAAAGGTTCTGAAGCGCATAAAGCTGCTGTTACTGGTGACACAGTTGGTGATCCTTACAAGGATACTGCTGGTCCTGCTATTAATCCAATGATAAAAATCATTAATATTGTTGCTTTGTTGCTGCTTGCGTCTTTAGCTCGTTTTATGTAGGTTTGGCCGCTTTTAGCGGCCTTTATTCATATTTATTAAAAACTGTTAAACAATTGTATTGAATAGAACAAATAAAAGTGAGACAATGAGAAGCGATGTATTTAGGGCGTATTATGTCTATGAAGAACCGCACTCGTATAGAATCAGAGAAATGTTGGAAAAAATTTTTTAGTAGTGGATCTGTTCCTAACAATGTTTGGTTAATCGCATTGTGGGGGTTATTCATGGGGATTACTACGACAATGATTTATAGTCAGTTGTCTATGTTTTTAAAACATGAGTTGCATGCATCTACATTAAAGATTGCGCTTCTAGACGGTTTTGTCGAATTGCTATCTAATCTGACGAGAATTTTCGCTGGAACGATTAGCGACGTTATAATGAACAGAAAATCTATTTTGGTCTTTGGTTGTGTGTTTTCTGTACTTATTAAACCTCTGTTCGTCATGGCTCATTCTGTATATACAGTCTTAATAGCTCAATCTTTGGACCGTATATCAAACGGAATTCAAGCTTCTCCGAGAGATGCTTTGGTCGCAGATGTAAGTGACGCGCGTACAATTAGTTCGTCTTATGGTTTGACGAGGTCGTTAAAGACAGTAGGTGCGTTTATAGGTACGTTATGCGCGATTGCTTTATTGGGGTATTTTGGTATTTCTTATCGAACAATGTTTGCTTTTGCTTTTATTCCTGCTGTTGTATCTATTCTGATATTACTGAAGGTTAAAGAACCATTGCATAAGAAGGAGAAAAGTAAATTCAGTAATCCTTTTACTAAAGATAACGTAAAATCTTTGAATTGGGAGTTTTGGAAAATAATATTTTTTGCGTTTTTATTCGAAATGGCGCATTTTAGTGATGCATTGCTTGTTGTTAGAGCAAACGATTTCTTGGACCCAGTATCATCATCTGTCGCAACAGTTACTATGAATGTTGGGCAATTAGCATGTGCTTATCCTATCGGTATTTTAGCGGACCGATATGGAAAAGGCGTTATGATTCAAATCTGCGTTTTATTGATGTTGATTTCAAATACATTGTTGTTAGTCGCGTGGTCAGGTGTTCCTGTGTTTATAGGTGCATTTTGTTGGGGAGGACAAATGGCGTCCGTTGTCGGATTATTTTTGTCTTTGATTCGTGAAGTTGTGTGTGAAAAGTTGCGAGGCACTGCAATTGGTATATATTATACTGTCGTTGGGTTTGGATATTTTGCCGCGTCGTTGTTAGCTGGGAAGTTGTGGAATAGCTATGGGTGTGAATTTGCCTTTGGTTATAGCGTCGTTATTTGTGTGATCTGTTTATCTGTTTTTAATTTGATGTTCAAGCAAAAGGCTTGATTTTTTATCGTATATATGATATACATAAAGTGCGCTGGGCTAGCTCAGTTGGTAGAGCAACTGATTCGTAATCAGTAGGTCGATGGTTCAAATCCGTTGCCCAGCACCATTTCCTTTCTTTAACAGAACATTTTTTCCAACTGTGTTTATATAGTCAGTTTTAACACGCTGTATTGAAATGTTTTGTTTACATACGTATAATTTACGGAGGTTTACATGATATAATTCGGGTTTGGAATGAAGAAAAAATATAACGTGGCAATCGTTGGGGCAACAGGTAATACAGGTAGGAGCGTTCTATCTATTTTGCAGGAAAGAGCCTTTCCGTTAAGTAGTGTTAACGCGATTGCGAGTATGCGTTCGAAGGGTAAAATGATATCTTTCGGAGAGGATGAGCTGTTGACGGTTTGTGATATCGATAGTTTCGATTTTTCAAACATAGACATGTGCTTTATGTGTGCTGGTAGTTCTGTTTCTCAAAAGTATGCAGATAAAATCTGTGACAATGGGTGTGTCATAATAGATAAGACGTCGTATTTTCGGTTGATTAACGATATCCCGTTGATTGTTCCAGAGGTGAATGCTCGTATTCTGGAACGTGGAGCGAATGGCATAATTTCAGCGCCGAACTGTATTGCTGGTCCGTTGTCTGTTGTTTTAAATGCAATGAATAATGTGACGCGGATAAAGCGTGTCGTAATATCAACATATCAGTCAGTTTCTGGTGCTGGAAAGCAGGCTATGGATGAACTGTATAATCAAACGAAACAGGCTTATTTTGATACGTCGTCCAAATCTATGATTTTTAAAAAATCCATAGCGTTCAACGTGATTCCAGAAATCGGTGTACGGTTAAAATCAGGTGATACAGATGAAGAGTACAAAATTAAGCGTGAAATTGGTAAGATTTTTGATAATTCAATTAAGGTAGCTATAACTTCTGTTAGGGTACCTGTCTTTATAGGACATGGAATGTCAGTTGCGTGTGAGTTTCATGAGAACTTCGACATTAAGCGTATTATTCGCAATTTAAAGAAATCTTCTGGAATTAAATTTATTGATGATATGGATACGATTGTAACTCCAATTGATGTGCAAAATGAAGATGATATCTTCGTTTCTAGACTTCGGGTAGATGATTCAGTGGAGAATGGTGTTACGTTGTGGTGCGCTACAGATAACCTCAGAAAAGGAGCAGCGTTAAATAGTGTCCAAATCGCCGAATGTCTGATTTCTATTGACAGTAGCCTAAGCTTGTTTAAACGTAACAATAAAAAATGATTCGTAAGTTAGATACTAGAATTATAAATCAAATTGCGGCAGGCGAAGTTGTTGAGCGTCCATCTTCCGTGCTAAAGGAGTTAGTAGAAAATTCTGTTGATGCTGGAGCGAAGAACATTGAAGTTAGAATCGTTGATGGAGGGAAAAGTCTAATACAGGTTAAGGATGATGGTTGTGGAATTCATAAAAACGAACTTCACTTAGCTATTGAGCGTCATGCTACATCTAAGTTGTCGGGTGACGATTTATTTAACATAAATACGTTTGGATTTCGTGGAGAAGCTTTAGCCTCGATATGTTCTGTAGCTCGTGTAACGATAAAAAGCAAAAAGTGTGACGAGGTTGACGCATTTCAACTTTCGTGTGACGGAAAGAATATTGATATATCGCCAACTGTTCTTATGTCTGGTACATGTATTACAGTTCGCGATTTGTTTTTTGCTACGCCTGCTAGATTAAAGTTCTTAAAATCGACGAATTATGAATCCGAAGCGTGCCTACAGGCTATTTTAAATTTGTCATTATCGTTACCAAATATATCATTTCGTTATTTCGATAATGATAGAGAAAAATTATCTTTAGAAAGTACACGAGGTCGAAAGGAACGTGCAATTCAAATATTCGGTCACGAATTTGCAGAAAATACTGAGTATTTCGTTGAGGAAAAAAATGGCGTTAAAGTTTCAGGATTTTTTGGCGTTCCTAATTACAATAAATCAAGTAGTGTACATCAGAAATTTTTCGTAAATGGACGTTTTGTAAAAGATAAGATTTTATCTTCTGCTGTTCGTAGCGCGTACAGGGATGTTATTCCAACAGGGCGTTATCCTGTGTGTTTAATCTTTGTAGAACTGCAAAATGATGCAGTAGACGTTAATGTCCATCCAGCGAAAACAGAGGTTCGTTTTCGAGATTCGCAGTCTATTATGAACACGATATTTAGCATAACTAAATCTAGTATCAATAACAGAATAGGACAACGCGCTTCCAGTCCAAGTATTAGATTAGGATTGACTATAGTAAAAAATGAAGCAGCGCAGAAGAATGCTATTAGTTCTTGCAATTATAAACGTGATTACGTTTCTGCAAATAGTATGATTGCAGCGAAATACGAAAGCAGTATTCATGGGAGTACTACTTCTAATAAGTTGTTAGAGATACCTCAAAATTCATTTTGCAATAATCATAATGTCATGCTTTTTCCTGCTGTTTGTGGAGATAAGAGCAATGAACATGTTTTAGGTGATGCATTAGTTGAACAAGATAATTATGTCCAAAATGTAGATAGAAAAAGTTGTTACGGTAATGCAGTAGCGCAAATCGCTGGCGCATATATAGTTGCGCAAAGAGAAGATGAATTGCTAATAATTGATCAACATGCAGTATGTGAACGTATGCTGCTTGAAAAATTATTAAGACGAGAGAGTATAGCTAGTCAGCAATTGCTCGTACCTGAACTTATACACATATCAGCTGCTGATGTAGATTTGGTTTTAGAAAATTCAGAACTGTTGAACATACTTGGAATAAGTTTTGAAAAAATAAGCGCAGATTTAATACGTGTAAATGGAATTCCTGAAGTGATGACAGGTAGCGACCCACATGATATCATGATTGACATTATAGACGAACTGAAGCAGTGTTGTAATTTATCGAGCTTTGAAGAAAAAATAAGGATGATTTATGCAACGACGGCTTGTCATCGTAGCATTAGAGCCGGAAAAGTGCTAAATGAAGCAGAAATGAACGAAATTTTGCAACAAATGTCGCAATATGAAAATATAGCTCAATGTTGTCATGGACGACCAAGTTATGTAAAATTTACAGAAAGTGATATAAAAAAATTATTCGAACGATGACTTGATATATTAACATAATTTTTATAAATTGTGTGTTATGTTATATTTGTCGTTTGGTAAGGCGTATGTATAGAGCACTCATATCAATTATTACGTTTTTTTTCATTCATGTATCTCATGCTGTTAACCCAAACGACATTTATATTAACATTACACCAACGATCGAAGAAGACGGCTATAAAGCTTTCAAACTAAAGTTAGCAACAAATAATAAGTGGAAAATATATGGCGACGTAAAAATATCATCGCGAACAGAAAAATGCGATATAAGGCTGAAGAAAGGATATAAATCAAAAGCTAACGAATATAAGGCAACAATTCTTGTTCCTAATGCTATTGTCGGTAAGGTTCACTTAAAGGCGGAATTTCCAGCTTGTTCAGATGAGCAATGTATGTTTGTTGAAAAGGAATTTTTTCTGGATGTTTCAGATAAATTAAAAGATGATGATTTACAAAGTTATGGAATACTAATAACTCTTTTGTTAGCAATGCTAGGAGGGTTATTATTGAATTGTATGCCTTGCGTTCTTCCGGTATTATCACTAAAACTACATTCTGTTATGTCAAATGTGATTAATAGAAAGCATATGCTGTATACATGGTACGGGATTATTTTTAGTTTTAGTGTATTTACGGCTGCTATTGGATCATTGAAGTATTTTGGGCATAGTGTAGGTTGGGGAATGCATTTTCAAAATGTGCATTTTCTGAATATAACAACTTTATTAGTGTTTTTATTTAGCTTATGTGTGTACGATAGATTGCGAATTGTTGTATCAGCAAATACTGCTTTTTTAAACGGAAAAGGAGACATCTTAAAGCACGTATCGTCTGGAATGCTAGCTACAGTGTTAGCAATTCCGTGTACTGCACCATTTCTTGGTACTGCTACGGCAGTTGCAATAGATGGTTCGATGATCCAATTTGTTTCGATATTTATGGCTATTGGATTTGGGTTCGGACTTCCTTATTTGTTAATGTATTTCTTTGATATTAATATTAAAGTCAAAGCAGGCGCTTGGACCCTTATTGTAAAACATGTTCTTGGTCTTGGCGTCGTACTTACATTTATTTGGTTATTTTGGTTGTTATCAAACCACCTAAATTATTATCAGGCCTCGTTATTGATTTTTTGCTATGTCGTATTATTTTTTGCAGCTGGTAGATCTAAGCTTTTGTGCTTTGTCGCAGGAATTGCAGCTTGCATTGTTCCGTTAACTATGCAAGACTATTCGGCGAATAGAAATAGGTCTGTTGAAAAATTACAAATGTGGGAAAGTTTCGATCCGATCAAACTGCAAGAATATGTCAAGTCTGGTAGGACTGTTTTTGTGAATATTACAGCTGATTGGTGTATGACATGCAAGTATAATAAAAGTATACTTCTTAGCACAGAGGCATTCGAAAAGTTGGTGCAAAAGTATAATGCTGTATGTATGGAAGGTGATTTAACGCACACGAATGATTCGGTTATGCTGTTTTTAAAACAGCATAAGCAAGGAGGTATTCCTTTTAACATAGTTTTTGGTAAAAAATCTCCGTTGGGAGAGAAACTAAAAGTTATTCCGAGTTTGAGCGACGTTGAAGAAGTTTTTAAAAAGCAGATAGATTAGATCAACATAGCGCGTGAATCGATGCCTCTATTCATGTGTCGTATTTCCTGTGCAATACAAGAAACGCATTTTTAATAATATTTTTGATATTCATATAAATAATTAGTATAATATAAGCAGGGAGGTGAGCACTAGGTTATGGACTGGATATACTTGGATAATCAAGCTACTACGATGTGTGATCCTCGAGTGCTTGAAAAGATGATTCCGTATTTTTGCGATAAATTTTGGAATCCTCATTCTCGATCACATGCGTTGGGTCATTATGCGGCTGAGGCTATTAACGCTGCACGAAGTGATGTAGCGAGCATAATTGGCGCGAAAGCAGAGGATATTATTTTTACATCTGGAGCAACTGAATCTAACAATATTGCGATAAAAGGAGCTGCTAACTTTTACAAAGATCGTGGGAATCATATAGTTACAGTTTGTACAGAGCACAAGTGCGTACTTGAAACATGTCGCACACTCGAACGTTCTGGGTTTTCTGTGACATACCTTCCAGTTGGTAGTGATGGTATATTAGATGTCGAGCGACTTTTAGATGAAATTAACGATTCGACAATACTAGTTTCGGTGATGAGCGTAAATAATGAGATTGGCGTTGTGCAACCGATTAACGAAATAGCAAAACTCATAAAATCGAGGTTTCCAGAAGTAATATTTCACACTGATGCAGCGCAAGCTATCGGCAAAATCGATATGAAACAGATCGATATAAATAACATAGATCTTATGAGTATATCTGGACATAAAATATACGGGCCTAAAGGCGTTGGCGCATTATATGTAAAAAGTAAACCGAAGGTTAGATTGACGCCTCTATTTGATGGAGGTGGGCAAGAAAGGGGTATTAGATCTGGAACGCTACCGACTCCTTTGTGCGTTGGACTAGGTGAGGCATGTCGTATTGCGGGTTTTGAATTGGCGAGCGAATCTCAGCGTATAACAGAGTTACGTAATTGGTTACTTGACGAGATTAGAAGCAATATTCCTTGCGTTGACGTTAATGGTAGCCTAACTAATCGTGTTCCAGGGAATTTGAATATTAGCTTCAAAGGTGTTGAAGGTGAAGGAATTATGATGGGATTAGGAAATATTGCAGTCTCATCGGGATCAGCGTGCACGTCGGAAACGTTAGAGCCGTCTTATGTTATTAGTGCTCTTGGGAAAGATGTGGAACTATCTCATTCTTCGATTAGAATTGGAATAGGGCGTTTTACGACAAAACACGAATTAGAAATTTTTTTGGAGAAACTAATAGCAACAATCAGTAGGCTGAGAAGCATGAGTCCATTATGGGAGGCGTAATATGTATTCGAAAAATGTAATAGATTTATACAATAATCCAGAAAATGTTGGTACATTGGATGATGCGTCCAACGATGTTGGAACGGCCGTTGTAGGGGCGCCTGCGTGTGGAGATATGATTAAATTGCAAATAAAGGTTGATCCTGAAACGAACGTAATTACAGATTCTAAATTCAAGGCGTTTGGATGCGGAGCTGCTATTGCATCAAGCGCATTGATAACGAAAATGGTGCAGGGTAAGACTTTAGATGAAGCAAGGGCTATCAAGAATTCAGATGTAGCTAGTGAATTATCACTTCCGCCGGTTAAAATACATTGCTCTGTCCTTGCTGAGGAAGCTGTTAAAAATGCAATAAAAGATTATAAGTCAAAGAAAGGAGTATAAAAAATGAGTGAGAATTGTATCGTATTAACAGAAAAAGCTATAGAGTGTGTTAAGAATGTCATGTCCGATGACGCTAGTATAGTAGGAATTAGGTTTTCTGTCGCGCCTGGAGGGTGCCAAGGTTTAACTTACTCTGTTGAATACATATCAGAGCCTGATCCTGCAGATTTGCATTATGAACAGGGCTCGGTAAATATATACATTGAACCTAGAGCTGTTATGTTTCTAGATGGCATGGTCGTTGATCATAAAACCACAGCAATGGGGTCTACATTTGTATTTAACAACCCTAATGTATTGAATCGTTGTGGATGCGGGATGTCGTTTAGTACAGGAAAGGATGAAGGCTGCGGCTCATGTCATGGATGTGGCGGTGGATGCGGTGACTAAAAATTACTTTGAGCTATTTGAGCTTCCGGTCTCTTACGCAATAGATCAAGAGGTTCTTGATAGTCGGTTTATGAAGTTACAAAAATCTGTTCATCCTGATGCGTCTGATGATGATTCGTTGTCTGTTATTGTTAATAAAGCGTACTCTACACTATCTGATCCAATTCAGAGAGCAGAATATATGATGCATGTCATGGGATGCAGTGAAAAGTCAGACGAAATTACATATGTTACGTCTGAGCTTTTTGAATTGTCAGAACGTGCTTTATCTACAAACGTTGATCAATCATCAGAAGCTCGTAAACTGCTAGTTGATATGCAAAAAGATATATATTCTACACTTCTATACTTATTTACTAAGAAATTAGACGAAAAACGAATTTTTGAGCAAATCTATATGGCTAAGTATATAAGACGCATATTGGAGAGCTAAATGAATTACATTGGCATTGATTTAGGAACAACAAATTCTGTTATATCCAGTGCATATGGTGGAAATGTGACGGTGTTGTCTGTTGCTCCATGGAATCAAAATCCACATTTAATGCCTTCGGTTATCGATGCATCTTCAGACGAATTACACGTGTTTAAATTCGACAAAAGACTTTCAGAAGATAGTTTAATTAGATCAATAAAGAGAAAAATAGGAACATCTTGTGAGTTACAAACAAAGAAAAAGCCGTACGAAATATCAAGTGTTATTTTGTCAGAGTTAGTATCTACAGCAAGTAATATAGTAAATGAAAAAATAGATAATGTAGTTATAGGAGTACCGGCTCATTTTGATAATATACAAAGGATAGAGACAAAGTTGGCAGCGTCTTTAGCTGGCCTCAAAGTACTAAGATTAATCAATGAGCCGACAGCAGCAGCATTAGCGTACGGATTAGATAAGGGTAGTGATGGTATTTTTTGTGTATACGACTTTGGTGGTGGAACATTTGATTTTTCAGTTTTGAAACTCGAAGATCATGTTTTTAAAACATTATCTATATCTGGCGATAATAATCTGGGAGGTGACGATATCGACAAAGATATAGCACGACTTTGCTGCGATAGATATGGTGTCAATTTAGACTCGCTGAGCGAACATGACAAGCGTCTTTGTTTTCTCGCAAGTAGAGAACTAAAAGAACAAAGTACAAAGTCTGTCTACCTATCATTGTCGCAGTTTACAGCAGAATTTTACATTACGGCGCAAGAGTTAGATTCCATTATAAAGCGTTATGCTGACCGTACGTTAGCTATTGCTCAGAAGGCGTTAGATGATGCTAATATTTCTTTTGATCACGTAGGAGCTGTTGTCCTTGTCGGAGGAATGACGAAATCTTGTGAGTTGCAACGTTATTTACGGACGAAGTGCAATATTTTGAATGATATAAATCCTGATGAAGCGGTTTCAATTGGAGCTGCGTTGTATGCAGAATCAATTCTTTCTAAAAATAAGAATGCAATTCTAATAGATGTAACGCCTTTAAGTCTTGGAATAGAAACGCTTGGTGGTGGTGTAGATTACATTATTCCAAGAAATACACCACTTCCATTTGAGCAATCAGTTGAATATACAACAGCAGAAGATTTTCAGACTAGTATATCGTTTAATATCGTACAAGGAGAAAGTAAAACTGCAGAAAAATGTAGATCTCTTGGACGATTTGTTCTATACGGAATTCCAAAGCTTCCTGCAAGAGAAGCAAAGGTTACGGTTAGTTTAAAAATAGATATAAACGGCATTCTTACAGTAACTGCTTTAGAAAAGTCTACAGGCGTTGCTCAAAGTCTAATTGTTGAACCTTCAAACGGATTAACGACAGATGACTATATTAGGATTCTTTCGCAAGCTAGATAGCTAATTAATTTTTAGTTTCTAATCCAAGCGTCTTGAATTGCACAAGTATATTTCTACTCTTGTCGTCGATGAAATTTGAAAATTTTGAATACACAGTATTTAAATTCGTTATATTTTTCTCTAATTCTGATAGATACTCGTCCGTAGCTTTTAACGTCTCTTGTAAATCTTTCCCAAGAGATATTATCTGCTTAGCATTCTCTGTGAAAATTTCATTCTGCCATCCAAATGCGATAGCGTGTAACAATGCTAGCAGTGTAGTTGGGGTTGAAATAATCACATTATGCTCAATAGCATATTCTATTAACGTCGGATCATATTCCATTGCTGTTGAAAAGAAAACGTCTCCTGGAATAAACATTACGACAAATTCTGGTGAATTCTTGCATTTGTTGAAATAGTTTTTATTTCCTAACAAAGCACAATGTGCTTTTACTTGTTTTGCATGATTTTTCAATAATTTGTTTTTTTCATCTTCATTATCTGTTTCTAACGCTGACATATACGCACTTAAAGGTGTTTTTGCATCGACGATAATTGTTCTTCGTCCAGGTATATTAATTATCATATCCGGACGCAAGTCTTCATGATCTCCAGATAGTAGCATTTGTTCATGGAAATCACAATGTTTCGTCATTCCAGCAAGTTCTACAACTCGTTTTAATTGCATCTCACCCCAGCGACCCCGTATATTTGGAACTTTTAGAGCGGATGAAAGTTTGCTTGTTTCAAGCTTAAGTTTATCCTGTGATACTATTAGTGAATTTATTTGCTCACCAATAGACTGGCATATAAAAGTACGCTCATTATCTATCTTTTGTAATTTTTCTTCTACATCTGACAACGCATTTTTTATTGGTGTTGTGATATCGCTTATTTCTTTCGTTTTATTCTCTAATTGTACTTTTGCAGCATTGTGCAGATTTTCAAAAGACGTTTTTGCGAGTTCAAGAAATGATTGATTGTTTTTCGCTAACGCGTCCGCGCTTAATGACGAAAATTTATCAGACATTAAAGATTCTGCTTTCTGTAACAGTGTGATTTTATCATTTATTGATTCTCTTTCTGACTTTAATGTAGCTTCTAATTCTGCAATTCTTGTACATGCATTGTTATACTCGCATAACAATTTTTCATGTTTTTCCTCTAAGTCGTTGAGCAAACAAACACGTTCGCTTAAACGAACCTTTTCTATAACTAGCTCATTGTATTTTCCTAGTTTTGACTTTGCTGCTTGATTTATTTTTCTAACATAAAACACACATAAGACTACTACTAAAAAGTTCAGTACGAGAAGTGCAATAGGCAGCGTCATCGAGCCTTATCCGTCATTGATAAATACAATGTTGTTGGAATTAAAATAGCCGCTCCGATCAAAACGTTGATTCCTGGAATTTCGCTGAAAAATATAAAACCAAGCACGGCAGTTATACAAAATTCTAAATACCTAAATGGTGATAACGCAGATAAGTCAGTTGCATTATATGCTTTAAATATAAGATACTGCATTAAGTTACCACCTGCACCTATAATAAAAAGCATAGTCAGCTCAAACAGTGTTGGAGTTTCCCAGAACATACAAGCTGGGATAATGCTTAATATTGTAGCAACGAGAGCAAAATAAAACAACATAGTTACTCGATCTTCCTCGACAAGAACCATTTTTTTTATCATTACATCCTGTATTGAAAATACAAGCGCAGAAATTATCGGTAATAAATATACGAATTTAAATGAAAGCTCGCATCCTGAATCAAATAATGTAACAGCGCTCAATCCTATAAACCCAATAATTGTCGCTATCCATCTAGACGCAACGACTTTTTCTTTTAAAAAAACTGTTGATAATACAAGAACGAACAAAGGAATAGTCCAAAAAATAGTAACAACCTCTACTAATTTGATTTCTATTATAGAGTATATAAACAATAAAAAACCTATTACTCCTAGTACACCGCGTAAGATATTAAGCGATAACATTTTAGTTTTTAGTACACTTTTCCCTTTTATAAATATAAACGGGAATAAGGTTAGCAGGTTAAACAAAAACCTAAAAAACATCATCTCAAACGGACTTAGCCTTTGTCCTAAATATTTCGTTAGTATGTCGTTAGAACAACTTACTAACATCATCAAAATAAGAAAAAATATTCCTTGATAGTATCCTTTTGAGTTTAACCACTGTTTCATTTTATACCCTAATCGAAGTGTTGTAATTTTCATGTATGCTATTGTTTATATATAAATTTAATTTTTCCATAAGCTCCTTTTCCGTTTTACTTTGTAAAATTGATTCTATATCTTCTATACTAAAACGCTTATAATCTTCTGCTGAAATAAAAACGTCTGGTATAGTATTTTCTATCGTATGATTATGTATTTTGTTTGTTAATGAATTATCTATCTGTTGCTTACAGATACGAATATTGATCTCATTTGTTACAGATAATAACTTAATATAATCATCGATCGTTATGCTAGATTTTGCAGTTATATGGTATGATTTTCCAAGATTTTTTTGTTCTACTCCATTTATAAGCAAACGAAATAGAGCATCACATATAGCCGAGCACTCTGCATATTTATTTTCAATAAGTATAGTTGATTTCTGATGATTTTCGTTACGTATATCAGAAAATGTAGCTGGAATTCTAACAGAAACGATTTTTGTAAAACAATCGGCTGTAGTAGTATATGCACTTTGAGCGCATGATTCTGCTAATCTTTGAGAATAATCGTTTAATGTCATATTATCATCTTGACTTAATTGCGATATCAAATATAAGTGCTTTACTCTGCGTTCGTCACAAGCATCAATGATATTTAAATACTGAATAGAGTTACAAACGGCAGAATATTTTTTTAGCTCAAAATTAGTTTCGTCACATATTTTTTTAGAAGAAACAAATACATAATCAACATTTGATGTACTCTGTATCACTAAGTACAAAGGAGATGTCGTTACACTGACATTTTTGATGTTCATGATATGTATTAACAGCTCTTGGCATACACACGAAACAATGAGCTCTATGCTATTATTCGTACTAAGCCGTTTTATTGTTTCCAACAATACAGGATTCCCATTATATTCAATTATTACTTTCTTGCGATTTAGTAAATTACTTACAGCTAAATACTCACTTTCGGACAAGCATGACTTATTCAAGAATCTGTCAGCCGTAAAGTTATTTCCGAATTTATCAAACAAAGATAAGTTAAATGATTTTGCGAATGATGATACATCAAAAAATCTATTAATATCATACTTATCATCTACATATACAACTGCAGTTGGAAGCCTAAATAGAACGACGTGCTTTATAATGTTCAAAAAACGCGAAGCAGACTTGAATGATTTGAAGCAAATGTGCTGGTTATGAGTAGAGTTAGCTCCTGTATGAATAACGGCGAAAATATCGTACTCGCGAGCTACTGTTGATAAAATTTCTGCTCCAACATCATCATGGTATACTAACAATGCTGATATACGGTTATCATCATCTAAAGCACATGATAATATACCAATGATTAATGATGAAAACAACATGAAGATAGTAGTACTTGTAATTTCAAAAAACGTATGATGAAATACTAACGCTGGAAATGCTATCACAGAAGATAATGCGAATACAGCTGTAACTCTCAGTTTAAAGTCAGCCTTGGGCAAAAAGTATCTCGCACCGACGTAAGCAAATATGAATAGCATATTTTCAGATAAAATCATAAATGGGGTTATATATTCGAAATTAAGAATAATATTTGCAGTATATAGTAAGCACAATAATGATATTTCAAAAATAGCATCTAACAAAGATAACAAATCTGCTGAACGTGCATACGAAACAATATCAGTAACGCTATAAACTTTCCATTTTTTCATTTTCTAAACTTTATTTTAACCACTCGCGTATTATACAGTGTATAATTCATTTTGCATAAGGGATTTTTCTATGAAATATAACAATATGTGTATTATTGGAGCTGGTGCTTATGGTACAGCACTGGCGCAAGTTTTTTCGAAAAATATAAATGTTAATATCATCAGTCGTAATTTGGATGTTGTTAATAGCGTAAATGAGTGTAACGTAAATTCGAAGTATTTTCCAGATATAATGTTGAGAAAGAACATAAGATGTACACAAGATTACGAAAATTGCAGAAACGTAGATCTTATATGCATCGTTACACCTGTGGCTTCTATAAGGTGTGTATGCAGTGAATTAGCGAGGCACGAAATCAACGAACAAATACCTATAATATTGTGTTCTAAAGGATTAGAGCTTAATACTTTATACTTTCCTACAGAAATTGTTTCTAACTCTGGTTTAAAAAATGAGTTGTTCGTTTTATTCGGCCCATCGTTTGCACATGAAATTATCAGAGACATGAAAGCTGGTGTTTCTCTGTCTGGAACTAATGAACATATGTTGCACGAATTGGAGAAATGTCTTTCGACCGATACATTCGAAATATTTTGCAACACAGATGTGATAGGTACACAAATATGTGGAGCTATGAAAAACGTTTTAGCAATTTTATGCGGTAAAATAATTGGTATGGGAGGAGGACAAAGCACATTAGCATTAACAATCACGAATGCATTGCGTGAAATTTCAGATTTAATCGAATGCGCTGGTGGTAACAAAGAAACAGTATACGAATTGTGCGGTATTGGTGATATCATATTAACATGCACAAACGAAGATTCGCGAAATGTAAAATTCGGAATGTTTCTTGCATCAGGAGGTTCCTTAGAATCGTGGACTGGAGAGCTAGCAGAAGGAACGTTTACCGCAAGAGCAATTCCAACATTAGAAGAGAAATTCTGTGCAATGCCATTAATGCATAGCGTCTACAGAGATATATACCATTAATCAAATGCGTTTGCTATTTCTCCTCCACCGATAACCTGTCCGTTTTGGTCGTATAAAACGCAGTGTTGTCCTAAAGATATAACATCCTTGTCGTCAAGCGTGACGATGTCACCGTCCACATAGCATCGTGCCATTGGACTTCTCGACCTTATTTTGGCGTAGCAACGTCCAGAAAACGGATTGTTTAACCAAGTAGTATTGGCTAACGTAATTTTTCTATTACACGGTTTCGTTTTCGTAACGATAATTAAATTGTCTTGTGCAACAACATTTTTTACGAAGTATGGGCCACCAGACAAGCCAAGGCCACTCCTCTGGCCTATGGTATAATTGTGTACGCCTTTATGCGTTCCAATGTATGTACCATTCTCAGTTGCGATATTGCCTATTTTCGATTGAGAAAAAACACGATACCAGTCAGTTGTTGCGAAGCATACATCTTGGCTATCTTTTTTCGCTGCAACCGGCAGGTTAAATTCTCTTGCTATCGAACGTGTTTCATTTATTTTAAATAATTCTCCTAAAGGAAATTTGCACTTATATAAAATGTTACGCGAAACTCTGTACAAAAAATAACTTTGATCTTTTTGTTCATCAGTTGCTCGAGATAACGCAATATTTTCGTTAGTAACATTTAACCTAGCGTAATGCCCTGTCGCTATAACATCACAATCGCTTCTTTCCGCAAACTTGTTTAGTTCACTAAATTTTACATTTGCGTTGCACATAATGCATGGGTTCGGAGTTAACCCACTTAGACGATGCGACTTTAAATAATCTATTACATGACGTTTAAAAACATCTACACAATCTACAATACAATGCTCGATTTTTAATCTATCAGCAACTTTTTGTGCGTCAACAATACCTTGTTTAGTCATCTCTGACTCAAACATATTAAGGGTGACTCCAACGACATCACACTGTAAACGATTTTTCATAATGGCTGCGACGACAGAACTATCGACGCCACCAGACATTGCAACTAGAGCTCGCTTACTCTTCTTCATTACCTATAGCTAAACCAAGAGCATGCATATAAGTACATAAGAGAAGGTCTTCGTTTTCTCTGTCTTCTGTTTTCATTTGCTTTAGCTTTATGACACGTTTCATGATTTTCGTATCGAAACCATCACTTTTCGCTTGCTTGAAAACGTCGTTAATATTTTCTTGTACTTCAACTTTATCCTGCATAAGGTTTTCAATTTTTTGAATGTACAATCTTAATTTTTCACTTTCAAAGTGCTGCATATATTACACCTCCATATCAATTATTTTCGCTAATTCAAAAACAGTATTTTGCATATCGCAGTTAATTACTTCATGGTCATATAAACTTTTATATTTCATGTCTTCTTGCGCCATAATCATTCTATTATCGATACTTTCATCTGTTTCTGTCTTTCGACTCTTTATCCTATCTCGAAGAGCATCAATTGAGGGAGGAGACATAAATATACCTACGACTATATCACCAAAGACCTTTCTCAGTTTTATCAGACCATTCCAGTTTACAATCAACAAACAATGTTTTCCTGAGCTTAGTGTTGCTTGAATAGATCCTTTGCTTATTCCATATTTGTTGTTCAAAACTTCTGTGGACTCTACCAAGTCGCCGTTTCTATACAACTCACAAAAACGTTCATCACTAACAAAGTTGTAGTGTATT
Organism: uncultured Alphaproteobacteria bacterium; assembly: GCA_964566185.1. Taxonomy (GTDB): domain Bacteria; phylum Pseudomonadota; class Alphaproteobacteria; order UBA3830; family CAYLKK01; genus CAZMHS01. Next base: position 19,563 of record CAZMHS010000003.1, on the reverse strand, counting down.
CCGTCAATCTCATTGTTTCTTATAGACCTAGTCGTATAAGACACCGCTTGGACGATGCCCCTTCTTACTTTTAGTAATTCATGCGCTACAGATGTTTTTCCAACACCTGACGGTCCAGATAGGACAAACAAAAGCTTCCTATGACGCATCAGGTTTATTCTCTTGTATTGCAGATTTCATACTCAATTTTGGTTTACCTCTATCGTAGCCTAGAAACTTCACTTTAACAGAATCACCTTCAGAAACAACATCAGAAACTTTCTCAACGCGTTTTTTGGCTAGTTCACTAATGTGTACTAAACCATCTCGTCCTAAGAAGTTAACGAATGCTCCAAAGTCTGTAATTTTAACGACCTTACCGCTATATATTGAGCCTATCTCTGGATCGCCAGCAACACCATTAATGTAAGCAATAGCAGCTTCAAGAGACTCTAAATTAGGAGCTGCAACAGTTACACTGCCAGAATCATCAACATCTATCGAGACCTTTGTGGTTTCTATGATATCCTTGATTACTTTGCCTCCAGGGCCAATAACATCGCGAATTTTATTTTTATCTATAAGAATCGTCTTGATTCTTGGAGCTATTGGGCTTAGCTCATTCGGCAAGCTAATAGTTTCTGACATTTTAGACAGAATAAATTTACGGCCACATTTCGCTTGCTGTAAAGCTGATGCCAACACATCAAAAGAAATGCTCGCAATCTTTATATCCATCTGCAACGCCGTAATTCCACGTTCTGTCCCTGTAACTTTAAAGTCCATATCGCCTAGATGATCCTCGTCAGCCATTATGTCGCTTAAAATTACGTCTTTCTCTTTTGTGTGGATCAAACCCATCGCTATTCCGGCAACTGGAGCTTTAAGAGGAACTCCTGCTGCCATCAGTGCTAATGACGTTGTGCAAACTGTGGCCATCGAGGATGAACCGTTGCAACATAATACTTCTGAAACACTCCTTATTGAATAAGGAAATTCCGATTTAGAAGGCAAAAGGGGGTGTATTGCGCGCCACGCGAGCTTTCCATGACCTATTTCCCTTCGGCCAGGAGCTCCTAAACGTCCAACTTCTCCTACTGAGTATGGAGGAAAATTGTAGTGTAGCGTAAAACGCTCTTTGTACTCGCCACATAGCGTGCTAACGATTTGCTCGTCGCTAACGGAACCTAGTGTACACACACCTAGTGCCTGAGTTTCACCTCTATTGAACAACGCTGAGCCGTGCGCTCTCGGCAATAACCCTATCTCAGAGCTAATTGGCCTAATTTCGTCTATAGCTCGTCCATCAATTCTAACGCCAGTATCTAGGATCTTGGACCTTACATAGTTCGCGCATTCCTCGTGAAACACTTCACCGATTAGCCACTCTGGTACATCACTATCTTTTTCGATAATAAGCGCTTTAGCGAACTCTAACGCTTCATCTACTTTTGCGTACCTAACGAGCTTAATTTTTTCTGAGTACGCGTTTGCTATTTTCACTGACACGTCATCTGAATTAATTACTTCTCTTACAAAACCGGATTTAACATGTTCTTCAGGGACTTCCCAGGCATCTCTTGCCGCGCTTTCGGCTAGCGAGACAATCATATCTAATACAGGCTGATAAGCATCATGCCCAAACTTAAGAGCCCTTAGCATTAAATCTTCTGAAAGCTCACGGCATTCCGATTCTACCATTAGTACACCGTCTTTTGTCCCAGCTATACATAAATCTAGATCATAGATGAAGTCGTCACCAGCTACGAACTGTGGATTTATAGAAAATTCATTGTCTTTTAATACAACTCTTGCTGCTGCAACAGGGCCTAAAAACGGAATTCCAGACAACGTTAACGCTGCTGATGCACCTACAATCGACGGAATATCCGCAGGACATGCTGGATCAAAACTTAACACGGTGCAAATTATTTGTGTTTCATTCTTGAAGTTAGGATGAAATAGCGGCCTTATTGGGCGATCAATTAAGCGTGCGATTAAAGTCTCTCTGTCAGATGGTTTTCCCTCTCTTTTGTTAAATCCACCTGGAAACATCCCATTAGCAAAAGCTTTTTCGATATAGTTTACAGTGAGCGGAAAAAAATCCGCATCATCCTTCATTTTTTTGTCGGCAACAGCTGTACACAAAACCCGAGTATCGCCATATCCTACCAGAACTGAACCAGACGCCTGTCTGGCTAATTTTTCAGTACTGATGGAAAGTGTACGACCTCCCCACTCAATTTCTTTCCTAACTTCCATATTATAACTACCTGCGCAACCCAAGCTCTTTTATTAGCTTTGCGTATCTGTCGTGTCCTTGCTTCTTCAGATAATCTAACAGTCTACGACGTTTTCCAACCATCGAAAGCAAACCACGACGAGAGTGGAAATCTTTTGCATGTTCGCTCATATGAGCGCTAAGCATATTTATTCTTGACGTTAAGATAGCTATCTGTACCTCTGGAGATCCTGTGTCTCCCTCATGGGTAGCAAATCTATCAATTATTTCTTTTTTTTGTTCTACTGTTAGCGACATCGCATACCTCCATAATTTAAAAACAACACATTCGTACAGGGCTTATTTTATTACTATCATACGCCCTAACCAAACCGCAAAACACACCGTCAGAACACCGAAAGACTCGATACAAACTACCAACTACAAACGATGCATCTAATGTTCTTGACAATCCGTTCTGCAAACGAATCACATGATCATCGCCAAGTGTTACGGCCAAGATGTCGTCCAGCGCGCACTCCGTGGGCAATAAATCAATCGTGCCATTGTACACGTTTTTTTCTATGTTTTCAATAGATCTAGAATATGTCGAATCAAGAAAACCAACGCGTTCTCTACGTAAGTATGAGACATGCCCAAGCACGCCAAGCGTCTTACAAATATCGCGAGCTAAACTTCTTATGTATGTACCTCTACTGCATACGCATCTGAATGATGAGCCATCATATTCTAGTTTCTTTATTTCAATATTCCTATCAGGCAGTTCAATTGACGCTCCGCTATTTCTTGCAATGCGATATGCGCGTACACCATTAATACTTATTGCTGAAAACGCTGGAGGTTTCTGTTTTATTATACCAACGAATGTAGGTAGTACATCGATTATATCAGAGTAATCAGGTATATCAATCGACGTATTTAAGACTGTTCCACAACGATCTAAAGTGTCTGTTTCTGCTCCGAATGTAATCTTAAATGTATACTCTTTTTCCGAATCATCCACATATTGGATAAATTTTCTAGCATCTCCAACAGCAATCGGCAACATGCCTTGTGCAAACGGATCCAACGTTCCAACGTATCCAGTCTTTACTCTTAACAGCGAGCGAATTTTGCACATTGCTTTATTCGATGACATGCCTTCCGGCTTATCAAGCAATATCCAACCGCTTGTGCTCATTGAGTATCAGTTAACCGAATTAAAAAAACTCTTTTCTTTCCAATTACTAACTTTTTGCTGGCGTCGTTTATATTAAGTTTTCTAGATTCATCAATGACAACTCCATCTAAAACGACGGCACCACCACGTAATAAGCGTTTCGATTCACTCTTAGACGAAGATGCTCCACAACGGACCAATAACTCCGAAAAAGATACATTATCAAGTTCAGAATGTGAAACATAAACGCTTGGCGCATCTTTGCAATTTTCAGCATCGTCATTTCCGAATAAAGTCCGTACAGCCTCATGTACGCTTTGTAACGCATCTTTTCCGTGTGTTATTGCTGTGACATTGTCGGCAAGCGTTTTTTTTGCCTCATTTATTTCGTTTCCTTTCAAAGAAGCAAGTTTCTTTACTTCATCAATCGGTAGATCTGTAAATAACTTCAGGCACTTCTCGACCATATCATCAGGAATATTGCGCCAATATTGCCAAAAATCGTATACACTAAGTTTCCTATCATCCAACCATACAGCGCCATTAACAGTCTTTCCCATCTTTTCACCGTTTGATGTTGTTAACAACGGGACCGTGCATCCTATGACTTCTTTACCGTGCACTTTATGTAACAGCTCAACGCCGCACACTATATTGCCCCACTGGTCCTGCCCGCCTAACTGAATATCTGCGCCATATTTATCGTGTAATACGAGAAAATCGTAAGCCTGCATGAGCATGTAGTTGAATTCCATGAAACTTATGCTATTTCCATCTTTAAGACGGCTTTTTACAGAATCAAATGTCATCATTCTATTTACAGAAAAATGGATTCCTACATTTCTTAAGAACTCTATATAACTTATATTTTCCAACCAATCGGCGTTGTTTACAAATTGCACTTCTGGTAAAGAATGATCATTGTTTACAAATTTCAACAAGCACTTCTTCATGCCGCGTATGTTAGCGTCTATTACTTCATTCGAAAGCATCGGCCTCATCGTGTTTTTAAACGATGGGTCACCAATCTTTGTTGTTGCTCCGCCAAGTAAAGCTATCCCTTTATGCCCATGTTTTTGAAACATGCGTAACAAAAAGATTGGCAGCAAGTGTCCGACGTGTAAACAATCAGCTGTAGCATCAAAACCAACATACGCTGTGCATGTCGAACTTGCAAGCTTGCTATCAAGTAAGGACATGTTTGTTGTCTGATAAATAAAGCCTCTTTCAACGGCTTCATTCAAAAAACTAGATTTTAAATTGCTCATAATACACCTCGTACATGCAAAACAACTAACAAATGATCAGATAACAAAATCTATAGGAGTGTACTCTCTGTGGACGCTTACATAATCATATATTAACTGTCGTAGAATTTGCGTCTTATTGTCAAATGTGTGGTTGCAGCCAGGGATAACTTCATACTGTATACTAACGCACTTCTGCGCGTTTAATTTATTAACTAATTGCCCAACGTGTTCAACAGGACATACTGTATCTTCTTCTCCGTTGATTATCATTCCGGACGTTGGGCACGGGGCTAAAAACGAAAAATCATTTGTGTTCGCTGGCGGGCATATGGCGATGAAACCTCCGACGTCAGGACGTCTCATTAGCAACTGCATGCCAACGAGTGCTCCAAATGAATAACCGACAACCCAAACTTTTCGATTTCCAGGGTTCATTCTATGTAGCCAATCTAGTGCTACCATTGTATCAGCTAGTTCTCCGATGCCGTTGCTATAAGTACCTTCAGATACGCCTACACCGCGAAAATTGAATCTCAGCACAGAACATCCAGCGTCAACCAGCGCTTTATGAGCAACTTTTACTACTTTATTGCTCATCGTGCCGCCTTGTAGTGGGTTTGGATGCAAGACGACGGCTATATGGGCATCTTCAGAAGCTATATGCGTATACATACCTTCTAAGCGGCCGACTTCTCCAGAAAAAATCACTTTAGACATACAACCTCCCCGTCAAATATGCCTATATTGTATCTTGTTTTTAGAAAAAAATCAAGTTTTTAACGTAATTGAAGTTTCTCCCATTCTTTTTCCAGTCCCATATCGATAGCAATATCTTTAAAAGCTTCTTCTGCTGTTTTACTATTCGGGAACAGAACATCTTTAGTCGATTTATTACAGTGTCCATCACACTGATCTATAATTCCAGCAAATGAATAATTATCCTTCATCTTTATTTTATCTAATTTACCACGGAAACCGTGATCGTCTGTAACAAATAACTTCTTCATTAAACAACATTTACATTCTATTTTTTTTGTATCACCAGATTTTTTTATAGAGTCTATTAATTTATCAACATCCTTTCGTTCTGTTTTTTTCAGATTATTTCGCATTTTTCGAAATATATTAGTAGAATCACATGATGTCGACCTATTTATTTCAATAGACCTCTCTTTACCGCCATGAGAAATCGTGACATTTATGCTCTTGATTTTTTTTGTACTATGATCTAATTTGTCGGCGCTTTTTTCTATCATAACGCCAGCTGTAGCTAACTTGTAAAAGAAATCAAAGAAATCGTCGTTTTTTATATTAATAATTCCTCCATTGTTTAATTTTTCTAATTCTTGTTTCAGACTCTCTAAATGCTTCTTATACGAGCACAATTGCCTAAGATCGACAACGGTTGTATCGAGCATTACACTATCGAATATCTTCTGTAACTCATCATTATTAGTAACTAATAAATTAGTATATGCTTTTGCAAGATGAGGAGCCCATAAATCTAAATTTTCGCCAAATGCTTTTATATCTGTTCCGATGTTATAACTTAACGGAACAGGGATTCCTATATGGTGGTAATTTAACAATGAGCTTAACGCTGTACGTCCAGTTTTTGATTTTAAAAAGCTGAAATTAGCGACAGGATCTCGTTCGTTAAATACTCTAATTATGTTTGATGAACCAAGTGTGGATGCAACGATAGTTGCAGACTTCTTATCGAAAACAGGAGGTGCTCCGAATGTATATACTTTGAATTTTATGGATACGTCAGGAGCTCCATTACATAGCGTCGTAAACATGTCGTGGAGTTGATAGGCGAAACAGATAGCAAGGGCTCCTCCAAGACTATGACCTGTGAATACACATTCAATATTCGTAGGCTTTCCGTTGAGTCTGTTCTTTTTTATTAATTCATCAACAGACTTATGGAGACATTGAATTTTAGTTCCAAACTCTTTTATTGATTCAGATACAGAATCTCTGAATCCTGGATGCGTGTTCAGACCAGCAAGAATTCCTGTATCAGTACCACCGCCTTTGTTAAATAACTTTAAATTATGCTCCCAATCAGCGCTTGAATTTGAACCAGAAAATACAAAATAGAGGTCTACATTAGAAGTATCGCGTACAACTTTTAGAATAGCTCCGGAAAGCTGTTTTTTGCTATTTTCAACAGCCTTCATAGCGGCAAAGGCTTTCCTAATACCTTTTTTTAGATATCCTTCTCCTGACCTATAAAACACGTCCTGTACAACTGCAGTATCAACGCCCTGAAATACCGGGTTATGTCCTTGAGCTATTGCTCTTAACTTCGTATCATAGATTTTTACATTTTCGTTATTGTAAATTTCTAGCAAACGATTCAGTTCAAGGATCTGATTTTCTATCCCTGTTTTTTGTTTGCTAACATCACTTGTGAATTGATCTATGGAACACCCTTTTTGTAAGTGTCCTCCATATCCGAGTTTTTTATATGAATCAAGAAGTTCTACATAGCGCGCACCCATAGTATTTTGCACGATAACAATGTTACCTTTTTCTTTGTTTTTATGCAGATTCTTCTCATCTATTTCGTATTCACCTCTTGTTTTTACACTTTGTTTCTCAACAAGCTTTTTTGTCGATTCTACATTGCTTTCTTTTGATAAATTTTCAATCTGAGAAACAATGTTTTCAAGCATTGTATTTTGCGCTTCAAGAGTTTTACGCTTAGTTTCTAAGCTTTTTCTATGACGTTCATATGATAAATCTCCGCCTCGCTCGTTTAAGTATCTGCTGTGATCATCGGTTTCGACGTATATGCTGTTACATAATTGAAAAAGAAATGATAGATACTTAATGTCTATGGCTTTCATATTTGTGGCATCTAAATCGCTTAGTCCTAAATATGATTCCAGTATCGTTGCAAATGTTGTCCCTTTGGTTTTTTTATACAAAGACAAGCTTTTTTCGTACTTATTATCAATCTCCAGTATTTGTTGTTCAATTTTTCTCTTGATATCAAACAGATCAAAACTCTTTTGGTCAGTCAAGCCTTCATTTAGAACAATGTTATTTGCGCGTCTTACAATTGTTCTTTCAGCTAATGAAGTATTTGGATAAAGCATCAACGTATAAAATAACGTACAACAAAAAAATATGGATTTTCTATATTTCATAATTATACTCTCTGGATATGTTACTAATATTCTAAACTATAAATATTAATTTTTTATTGATATGCCACGAAATGACGTAATTTGTATGTTATCATAGTACGTTGTTTTTTAGTAATTTGTATGAAATTTTTTAAAATGCAGTCGCTTGGTAATGATTTTGTTATCGTAGAACACAATGAAAGTAAGCTTGATTTATCGAACTTAGCAGTTGCTTTATCTAATCGTAAATTTGGTATTGGGTGCGATCAAGTGATTTTTTTTCGGCGAACTGATATACAGGAACTTTTTGTAACGTTTTTTAACAAGGACGGTTCTCAAGCGGGAATGTGTGGAAACGGCGTTAGGTGTTTATCGTTATTAGCGAAGATTTTATATGGACAAGATAGTGTGACAATGCGGATTGCAAGCGCTATTGTTAAAACAAAAGTGATAAGTAATAACACAGTTTTAACAAAATGTTGCGAATATCCTGTTAAACGATGCGCTGACGAAATAGTACGTGTAAAAGACTACATCTTTGGTATGAAAAAAAATATAACGCATATATTGTTTACAGATTTGGGAAATGAGCATATTACTTTATTTATGCAAAACGATGGATATGTAAAAGACGAATTGTTGTACGAAGTAGGAAGAAAAATTGAGGAATTTGTTGTAGGAGGAATTAACGTGGGATTTGCATCAGTCGGACCTAAAAACGAAATCTTCCTAAGAGTTTGGGAACGTGGCGCAGGATTTACGTTAGGCTGCGGAAGTGGAGCTTGTGCTGCGGCAATTGCTGCAGCAAAATTAGGTTTTGTGAAGAAACAAGATATTATCGTACATCAAAGTATTGGTGATTTAGTCGTAAGTATTGAAGATAACTCTATAGAAATAATTGGTGATGCGAATTTTGTGTTTGAAGGAAATATAAAATTATGAATGATAAAAAAATTCTCATATATACTGATGGAGCGTGCAGCGGAAATCCAGGACCTGGAGGTTGGGGAGCGGTTATAATTTATGGCGATGAAACGAAGGAAATATTCGGCGGAGAAAAGTCTACGACAAACAACAGGATGGAATTATTAGCTGCTATAAACGCTTTAAAAAGTGTTTGTGATGACAGCGAGGTAGTATTATGTACTGACAGTCAATACGTAAAAAATGGTATTACATCATGGATAAGCTCTTGGACGAAAAATAACTGGAAAAACTCCAAAAAACAGGAAGTGAAAAATAAGGATTTGTGGTTAGAGCTTATAGATGTAAGTAGTAAACGTAATATAGAATGGCGTTGGGTGAAGGGACATGCAGGTCACGACTTTAATGAACGAGCTGATGAGTTAGCAAGAATTGGATGTTGTAGAGCGCAAATGGAATAATATGAATAATTTATATAATTATACATTTAATAAGTTGATTGATGAATTTGTTGAAAATGGTTTTTCAAAGCTCGATGCGAAAAGGGTATACCCTTGGATTTATAATAAATCTGTAACTTCAATCGATGAAATGACAGATTTACCAAGACATACTAGAGATGTACTAAAGCAATATTTCGGTTTGTTTGACCTACAATGTGAACAGTTACAACGTTCTTCCGATGGAACAATTAAAGCACTATTGAGGTTGAGCGACGGAGAGACTGTTGAAAATGTCTTGATAAATGATAATGATAGGAATACTTTGTGCATGTCTACACAGGTAGGCTGTAAGATGGCGTGCAAATTTTGTAATACGGGGACTCAGCGCTTCGTTAGAAATCTGAGTTGCGCAGAATTAATATGTCAGTACATGTACTGGCGTAAAGTTTTAGAGCGTGACGGTAGCAAGATTACAAATATTGTAATAATGGGAATGGGGGAACCATTCATGAATATTGAAAATTTATCTGATTTTTTAGAAATTATGCTAGATAAGAATGGTATTAATATGTCAAGACATAGGATTACGGTTTCTACATCTGGAATATTAGATAATTTACTCGAGTTTGGGAAAAGGTTTAAAGTAGAACTAGCTGTGTCATTACATGCTCCGAACAATCATATTAGATCACAAATTATGCCGATCAACAAAAAATACAGTATTGAGCAACTCATTAGCACAGTAAAAAATTATCCTAAAGTTAGTAATACTGATTATGTAACATTTGAATACTTGATGTTACGAGATATTAATGATTCTGTAGAGCACGCCAAAGAATTGTGCGAATTAGTAAAATGTGTAAAATGTAAAATCAACTTAATTATGTATAATGAGTGGCCTGGTGGTGTTTTCTCTCGGTCAACTGAGGACAAAACATTGGCGTTTCAAAATATCATAAAAAATCGTGGCATAATGTGCACTATTCGTAAATCGAAAGGGGCTGATATTTTAGCCGCATGCGGGCAATTAAAATCTACAGACGCAAAGTTATAACCATTAGCCATAAAAAGCCGAACGTGTGTTAAGTCCCATTTGTATATGGTGGTTTGCACCTTTGAGGATGTCGGCAGTCTAAGTTTGCAGCATATAAATTTAATGTAAGAACAAAACGATTTACAATTCTCTAATTATTGACTTTTTCTATGGAATACGATACAATGTTACACTTCTGTTGTTCAAGGTCGTAGCATGAGAATAATTACTGAAAAATGTATGAAATGCATGGAGTGTTCTGAGGTGTGCCCTGTCGGTGCCATACAAAAAGATGAAAACGGAAATGTACACATCAACGATGACTTATGCTTAGGGTGCGGCTGTTGTGCATCTTGTTGCAAAAATTCTGCTATAGAGTTTAATTAGCAGCCAATAATGTCTCGAGTGATGTAGTCACATACGTCGAGATATTTGCTCTTGATTTTCAATCTGTTGTTTTCAAGCATCATTACTTGTTGCATTACAAGATCGTCGATTTTTTTCGCTTGTTTATTCGATAAATGGAGTTTTGATATGTTTACACCATTAACGGTGCGTAGGCCCATGATTATAGCCTCATTTATTGAGTCTGTTTTTGATAGTTCGTAGAGTTTACAATTTGACTTTATCCAATCATTGATATTGTTTGCATGTTCTGTTGCGTATTTTTTTCCGTTTAACGTAATACGGCCATGTGAAGATGCGCCTATACCGTAGTAGTCGTTGTATTCCCAATACATTAGATTGTGTATACATTCGTGTGTTGGTTTTGCGAAGTTCGAAATTTCGTAACGCTGAAACCCGTTCGCTTGTAACATGCTAGATATCGTATCGAATAAATTTATTTCGTCGTCTTCGCTTATGTCGGATAGCTCGCCGGCTAACATTTTTTGATGCAAAATTGTGTTTTTTTCGTAAGTAAGACGATAGCATGATATATGCGTTGGACTAAACTGCATAGCTTGCTTGAGCGAATAAGCGATGGTTGATGGCGTTTGTGTAGAAAATCCATATATTAAATCGAAATTATAATTTCTGAAGATTTTACTGACAGCTTCTGCTGCATTTAATGTCTGTTCATCAGAACAACGTCTACCTAGGAATGCTAACTCATTTCTTAAAAAACTTTGTATACCGAGCGAAATTCTGTTTACACCAGAACGAGCTAAATCATTAAGTTTATCAACATTTATAGTCTCAGGATTCGCTTCTAACGTAATTTCCACAGTATCAGAAAATATGTGAAATTTCGCAATGTAATCTATTATTTTTCCAATATCGGACGCTGCCATTAATGAAGGCGTACCTCCACCGAAAAAAATACTTACAACTTCGCGACATCCTGTTTTAGCCGATAAATACTCGATATCTAACAGTATTTTTTTTACAACAACACTATACAGTGTATTATCAAATCTTTCACTATAGAAAGCGCAATAATTACATTTTGATAAACAAAACGGGAAATGAATATATATTGCGAGCTTATCCATTAGCAACGGCGGCTTTTTGGAGAGCAAGAATATCTTTAATAGCGCTCCTAGATAGAGATAGCATTTGCATCAACTGATCATCAGTAAATGCTCCATTTTCTCCAGTGCCTTGAACTTCAACTAATAAACCATTATCAAGAGCAACGAAATTAGCATCTACAACGGCCTTACTGTCCTCATTGTAGTCCAAATCTACAACTGCGTGTCCATCCTTCATAATTCCGCATGAGATTGCGGCAACGAAATGCCGAAAAGGATTTTCCTTTAATCGCATTTTTTGAAGTGCAAAGTAAAGTGCTATACATCCACCACAAATAGAAGCTGTACGCGTTCCTCCGTCAGCCTGAATTACGTCGCAATCAATTTTTATCTGCCGTTCACCAAGCACGCTAAGATTTACAGCAGCTCTTAATGATCGACTTATAAGACGTTGGATTTCTTGCGTTCTGCCAGATTGTTTTCCTTTTACAGATTCTCTATCTGTTCTAGTATTAGTCGCTCTTGGTAGCATACCATACTCAGCTGAAATCCAACCGTTTCCACTTCCTTTCTGAAATAATGGTACGCGATCTTCTATGGATGCGGTACATATAACCTTTGTATCACCGAAGATCGCCAAACAACTACCATCGGCATTTTTTATATAATTTGTTTCGAACCTAATATCCCTGTGCTGATCAACAGCTCTACCACATGAGCGCATAATTCCCTCGAAAAATTTGTTACATTATAGATAACCTATTTCATGAAATCAAACTGTTCATAAATATTATTTTAATTATTGTACTGTAAAATTATCGATAATATTTTATTGGACGTATTTTGCATTCAAATGTTCTAACAGTTGCGTTTGCTGGAATTGATGCGGTTGGGATAGAAGTTCAAATACAAATTTTAAATGGGCTTCCATCTTTTAACATTGTCGGTTTACCTAATAAGTCAGTTGCTGAATCGAAAGAACGCATAAGAGCAAGTTTATTCGCGATTGGTTTATCAGTGCCATCTAAAAGAATTATTGTCAATTTATCGCCAGCAGATATTCAAAAAGAAGGAAGTCACTTCGATCTACCAATAACAATCGCTCTATTATCAGCGATGGGGATTATTAAAACAGATTATACAGATGACTTTGTCGCACTTGGCGAGCTTGCATTAGATGGAGAAATTAAACCTGTTTCAGGTGTATTACTTGCTTCAATGTTCGCAAAAAATGAGAATAAAGGGTTAATTTGTCCTAAAAAATCTGTTCATGAAGCTGTTTGGGCTGGACACAATGATATTATTGCAGCCTCTGACATTCTTGAGTTAATTAATCATATTAATGGTAAGCAATTAATAGAACAGACGGATTTTATGCCTCAACGCAATCAACTTTACGAAGAAACTTATGATTTATGCATGAGTACAGTTTATGGGCAAGCTATAGCGAAGCAGGCTTTAGAAGTAGCGGCTGCTGGCGGACATAATGTATTAATGTCTGGTCCTCCTGGCGTTGGAAAGTCGCTACTTGCAGAAAGAATGAATAGTATTTTACCACCGCTTAATGCGAAGGAAGCACTTGAAGTAACTATGATATACAGTTTACTTAATAAACTGCCTGAATCTGGAATCATTACAAGTAGGCCATACAGAGCTCCGCATCATTCTGCGTCGTTACCAGCGCTTGTCGGCGGAGGTATAAAAGCTCAGCCTGGAGAAATATCGTTAGCTCACAGAGGCGTTTTATTTTTAGATGAGCTACCTGAGTTTTCAAGAAGTGCTCTAGAAGCTCTGAGACAACCGTTAGAGACAGGCGTAGTCAGCATAGCAAGAGCTAATTCGCATGTAACATATCCTGCAAAAATTCAACTCATAGCAGCGATGAATCCATGTAAATGTGGTTTCTTAGGTGTGAGTAAAAAAGAGTGCAAGCGTGCTCCATCGTGTGGCGCAGAATATATACAGCGAATCTCAGGCCCATTATTGGATAGATTCGATATGTTGATTCAGGTCGAAAATACAAAGATAGACCTAATCAATGTAAATCGGGCACAATCTGAAACTTCAGTAGAAATAAAACAGCGCGTTATTAAGGCACGAACAATTCAGCAAGAAAGGTACAAGCATCTCGATGATATATACACGAATTCTGAGGTTCAAGGCACAATTTTAGAACAGTATATGACGGACAATGCAAAAAAAATACTGCAACAATACGTAAACAAATACGATATATCTGCTAGATGTTTTTACAAAATCATCAAAGTCGCACGAACCATCGCTGACCTCAACGACAAAGAATTGATATCTGATGAACATATAACGGCAGCAATTGCGTTTAAGTTTACAAATTCACTATAAATGTGCCATACGTCAATGTTGTAGATTTACTTCGATGATGAAGTTTGCAAAATAAGATCAATAATTGATAAATGAGCTTGTTCAGGCTGTCTGTATGTGCGAATCTTGATCGCATTCGTGGTGTTGCTTAAAAAATATACCAAATCGCACAATACGTTAAGTCTTTAGTTGATTTATCGATGTGTGTATGTTATCCTACGAAGGTTCCGTTTTTTTGAGCGCAAATGAGGGGAAATGGCATACATGGGCGTAGTATCGCTAGGTTGTACGGCGTGCTTGCGCTGTTTCAACACGTAAAATCTGAAGAACCTATGCAGGCTGTTATAGCATCGTATTTATCTCGTGACGAGTTAGATAGCCCGATGATTCCAGATGTTGATATTTCAGGTATAGATGGCAGGTTTTTTAAGAAGCTGCTTTGTATAGTAGATAATAATTACGATGCTGTAAATGATGTGATAGTGCGAAATTTGTCTAGCGATTGGAGCATAGACAGAGTCGATCCTGTCGCTTTATGCATTATACAACTTGGTGCGAGTGAAATTTTATATTTCCCGAATATTCCTGGGAGGGTTGTGCTAAACGAATATGCGACAATAGCGAGCTGTTTCTTTCGTGATGCTGGTGTTTCGTTCGTTAGTGGTATTTTAAACTCAATTGCTCGTTTGAATCGTTCGTGCACTGAATTTGATGGTGAGAGGAAGCGTGATGAGGGAAGTAATCCTTGATACCGAAACTACTGGTTTAGATCCAAAGAATGGTCACAGAATTACAGAGATTGGATGTGTTGAATTAATTGATCACGTTCCTACAGGAAACGTATATCAGGTGTATATTAATCCTGAACGTGATGTTCCAAAGGAGGCTGAGGCAATATGCGGTCTTCCTACTGAGTTTTTTTTCGATAAACCTAAGTTTCACGAAATAGTTGATGATTTTTTGGCTTTTATTAATAATGATAAATTAGTAATTCATAATGCTACGTTTGATATAAAATTTTTAAATATGGAGTTGGGTAATATCGGTCGTGCTTTGCTATCTATTGAGAATACAGTAGATACGTTGATGCTTGCTCGTAAGATGTTTCCTGGGGCTCCAGCCAGTTTAGATGCTTTGTGCAAGAGGTTCAATGTTGATCTTTCTGTACGAGCTAAGCACGGGGCTTTATTAGATTGTCAGCTTCTTGCTGAGGTTTATATAAATCTTCTTGGTGGAAAACAGAGTTCTTTGCTATTTGAACGTATGCCTGTCGGATATCTTGGGCAGACGACAGCGAATCAACGTGGACATATGGTGCATAATTGCGGCGCTATGCGAGTGCACAAGGCTAGTGTTAGCAATGATGAATTAAATGCGCATAATGTGTTGGTGAATTCGCTAAAAGATCCGATTTGGAAGCGGTATAGTTGATTTATATGGAGTATTCAAGTGTTTGGTAGTGATATCGCGGATGTGTTGGTCGATGCTATGAATAAACGAGGCGCAACGTCGTGCGTGGCTTCCGTTACATGTAGTAAAACTGCTTCCGTTGGAACTAGGTTGTGTAAGTTTGAAAAACTTGAGAAATCTGAAGATATTTCGATAGAGGCTAAAGCGTTCGTTGGAAATAGAATGTCTGTGGTTTCTGGAAAGAGAATAGATAAAAACGGACTGTTGTCACTTGCAGAGAAGGCAGTTGAGCTTGCGAAGTTAGCTCCAGAAAATAAGTTTTTACGATTACCGATGTGTGATGAGGCCTTTTCTTCAGATACTTGCATAGAAGCCGTGCTTACACTCGAAAATGATGTAGAAAAAATGATCGATTTTGCAAAAGAAAGCGAGGAGTCGGCTCTTAGTGTGAAAAATGTTGTTTCGTCTGAAGGAGCATCTATTTCGCATCGTGTGCATAGTATTTACATTAAAAATTCAAATGGCAATTGTGGGTATAACCGAGATGAACAATATTCTGGCAGTGTAACTGCTGTAGCTCGGTCTGCAGACGGTGATACAGAAGTGGATTATGATTTTTCTATCAGTAAAACATTTGATGCTCTTAAAGCTGCAAATTGTCTTGGACAGGAGGCTGGGAGACGCGCAGCTTCGAAATTGGGCGGGAAAAAGATCAAATCATTTGTTGGACATGTGATATTTGATAATAGAGTTTCTAATCAGCTTCTATACTACTTGCTGACAGCAATTAATGGCGGATTAGTGTATAAAAAACATACATTTCTGCATGATAGGCTAAACACACAAATTTTTCGTGAAAATGTTAATATTATTGATGATCCTCTTATGCAAGGAGGGCTTAGGAATTCGCAGTTCGATTCCGAGCTTGTTGCATGTGGGAAGATGAATTTAGTCGAAAAAGGGATTTTGCAGAATTTTTTGTTAAATATAGAATCTGCAGGAAAGCTTTTTATGAAAACAAATGGAAGGGCTCAAAGTTCTGGCTCTATCGGATCGTATAACACTTATGTGGCAAATGGTGAGTGTTGTGTTGCTGATATGATAAAATCTGTCGAATCAGGTATTGTAATTACAAATGTCATGGGTAATGGTATTGATATCGCATCTGGAAATTATAGCCAAGGAGTATCTGGTTTTAAAATAGAAAATGGCTCTATTGTTCATCCGATAAAAGAGATGACGGTTGCTGGAAATATGTTGAGTATGTTTTCAAAAGTTGTTTTTGCAAACGACCTAGAATACAGAACAGGTGTTGACGCGCCAACTGCATTTATAGAAGATATGACGATTGCGGGGATATAGTGGGTAGTAAGGCAATAGAGCGTTTTTTAAAAGAATATATTAAACCTCAATTTAGACAAGTTCTTGCTATTATTATTTGTACTGCGATATCTAGTTTGTGTACTGTAGCTACAGCTAAGTTTGTTAAACCAATTATCGATGATGTTTTTGTTAGTAAGGATATCTCTATGCTTAGTACGATAGCGGTTTGTTTCTTGGCGATTTCTGTTTTTCGAGGTGTGGGAGATTATATCAGCTCTATATGCTTAAGCAAATTGTGGCAGTCAATAGTGAAAAAAATACAAATTCGCATGTTTTCTCATTTGCTAAGATCTGATCTTGCTACATTTACTAACGAGCCGTGTGGACGTTTAGTCTCCAGGCTTACAAATGATATTGGAATATTACATAACATTGTGATGCTTGTAATATCAGAATTTTTTAAGGACGTAGTTGTAGTTTTTGGAATTATAGTAGTTATATTTCTGCAGGATCCGATGTTTTCAACTTTTGTTATTATTGGATTTTCTGCAACCGTTTTCCCTACTATTCAGATAGGGAAAAAAGTTCGAGGTTTTTCAACGGCGGGGCAAATTCTTGCCGGGCATTGGGTTAGTTTTCTAGTTCAAAGTTTTCAGGGAATTAGACTAATAAAATCATATGGGATGGAAAATTATCAATCAGAAAAAGCTCATGAAATTACAGATAATGTATATAAACTTTCTATAAAGTCAGCTAGAACAAAAGCTTTGATCCATCCAATAATAGAAATGTTAGTTGGTGTAGCTGTTGCGATTATTGTATTAGTTGGTGGTTGGCTCGTAATTAATGGCTATAGAACACCTGGAACGTTGTTAAGTTTTTTAACAGCATTAATAATGGTGTATAAGCCAATAAAAAACTTAGCAAACTCAAATTCAGCTCTGCAAGAAGGTGTTGCTGCTGCTGTTCGTATATATAATGTAATTGATAATAAACCAACTATCGTCGATTGTATCGGCGCTGCGCAGTTGAAAGTTTCATCTGCAGAAATTAGGTTTGAAGATGTAACATTTAAATATGAGAAAGGAGACGATGTAATTCGAGATTTTAATCTTGTAATTCCTCCGAAAAAGACGATAGCGTTGGTTGGACACAGCGGATCTGGAAAAAGTACGTTGATTAATCTGATATCTCGTTTTTATGATGTTCAGAAAGGGCGTATTACGATTGACGGGCAGGATATTAAAAGCGTTTCGATAAAATCATTGCGTGAAAATATCAGTTTAGTTAGTCAAGATGTAACATTATTTAACGATACGGTCTATAATAATATCGCTTTTGGAAATATAGATGCATCTGAAGAAGATATAATTGAAGCGGCGAAGCGAGCTGCTGCGTACGATTTTATAATGAATTTGGAAGATGGCTTTCAGACTATCGTTGGGGAAAATGGCGCTAGTCTGTCTGGAGGGCAACGACAAAGAATATCGATTGCTAGAGCATTTTTGAAGAATTCACCAATATTGTTGTTAGACGAAGCTACTAGCGCATTGGATTCTGAATCTGAAAAGCATATACAAATTGCTATGAAAAAATTATTAAAAGGAAAAACGGCAATCATAATAGCGCACAGGCTTTCTACCGTATTAGACGCTGATAAAATTATTGTACTTAAACATGGGGAAATAATAGAAAGCGGGACTCATCAAGAGTTAATAGCGTTGAATGGTCATTACGCCATGTTATATAACATACAACAGTTTGGTCAGTGAAAATGGAAATAAAAGAATCTGTTAAAAATATACTTGAGCAAATAAGCTGCAGTGCGGAGTTGCAAAAAACGCCGCAGCGAGTTGAAAAAGCGTGTAAAGAATTTTTTCAAGGTTATAGTCAAAACCCAGAAGATATTTTAAGTGTTACATACGAATCCAAAATGGATGAGATGATTATTCTGAAAAATATCGATTTTGAGTCATATTGTGAACATCATATGGTCCCGATTCTTGGTGTGGCTCACGTTGGATATATTCCAAAAGGTCTGATCGTCGGTGCTAGTAAAATTGCGAGGCTTGTGGATTGTTTTGCTAATCGGTTACAGTTGCAGGAACGTTTGACATTGGAAATAGCAGAAACATTACATCGTACACTGAATAGTGCCGGTGTCGCTGTTTTAATTGAAGCGTCACATCATTGTATATCTCACAGAGGAGTAAAAAAGAATTCAGCTAAGTTTGTTACAAAGTATTTTACAGGAAAATTAAAAACAGAATATAGCTTGAGACAAGAATTTTTGTTGTCCGTTTGTGATTAAACTTATCGCTTGCGTGGACAGAGAATACGGGATTTCTCGTGATGGTAAGATCCCGTGGCATTTGCAAGAAGATTTGGCTTTTTTTCGTTCACAGACAATTAACAGCGTTATTATTATGGGACGGCATACGTATTTTTCGCTGCCGAAGCGTCCGCTAGATAATAGAATAAATTGTGTCATATCTAGATCTTTAGAACGGATTGACAAGTGTGACGTAGTTAGCTCATTGGAAGATGCTGTTACAAAATATAATGATGCGTGGATTATTGGCGGAGCAATGTTATATAACGCAGCTCTTCAAAACAATGTTATAAATTACGCATTAATTACTGTTATCGACGCTGTGTATGGTTGTGATACGTTTTTAGATCACAGCTTGTTACCTAGTCAGTATACACTTCTCAGAAAAGGCGATCATTTTAAAATCAGAAAGTACGTTTTTTGACGAAATTTGTTGCTAATAATATTTTTGTGCTTTTTTAAATCCCGCAAGTGATAAGAAGTGTGATATACTGGTTTTTATGTGGAGAGAAAGAT
>CAZMHS010000002.1:0-118443 GCA_964566185.1 uncultured Alphaproteobacteria bacterium | reverse complement strand
ATTTAGATAAATCGATTTTTTTTATAGGAGCCTAAAATGAAAAAACTTTTACTAGGGATGGTTGTATCTACAGATGAACACGAATCTAAGTCGTATTATGAAGTGTTTACGAATAATATATTTGAGTTTGATAAAACTTTGGATAAAAAAACGAAAAAAGCTTTTTGTAAGAATTTTAAGCGTATCACAAAAAGCGCCGTTGGAAGGAGACTTCTAAGTAAAGTTTTAGAAGAAATTCACAAGCGTAAGGATACGAGTACGTTTGAAAACAAGCTGTATATTACGCAAGACAGAATGGGATTTAGTACAGAAAACGATCTTTCGCGTCCTGTCCTGCAGTTTGCGACGGATCGTATAAACGCTTGCGTGATAGATCCGAAAATATATGAAAAGTCTGGCGATCATGTGGAGCTCTCGCCAGATATAAAAGACAATTTGCATATTCATCTGTTCCACGAACTCTGCCATTGGTATCATTTCCTGAGAAATCCGGGGCGCAAACGGCAAGAGACTGATTTTCAGGGCAATATATTAGATCATCAGCTAGGTAGGTACTATTTCGAAGGTACAAAGCCGACGTTTGGCGATCAAAAGCGAGAAATACAGGCTGAAGTATCGATATGGAATAACGGTGGTCATATTGCTATCGAGGAAATTCGCACAATATTTGGCGCACCAAGAGATGAAAATTACGAAGAAGGAGATGAGTTGTGCGAAAATCTTTATCGAACGGATATTGGAGCTCCGTTGCGGTATGGGCATGTAGCTTATGATAGTTATCATATACAACTTTTTAAATATCGTGCTGATATCGGCGTCGTAGAGCGAGCAATAGCGATATGTGAACAGAATCGCTAGCATTATAAATGATATGTTAAATATATTACAATATACTATCATCATATCTTTTTTTAGGGGATATGATGAGAGTAATAATGTTAACTGTTTTCGTCTGTACAGTTCTGAATGCATTTAGCATGCGTCAAATACATAAATCTGTCGAATTGTGGATTGAACAAACAGAAAGAGTAATGGCTTATGTTCGGCCTGAAGATAGAAGAATTATTCTTGATGAAATAAGATTATGGCGAACTAGAAATGTTGATCAATTTCCGTTATATTTAAGACAGTTCTATAAAAGCGTATATGAACCTGAACTTTGTTCTGAAACATTTTTTCATGTAGACTTATTGTTTCATAGTTTGTTTTATAAATATTCAACATCTGATAAAAATTTTGAAACACGAGTGGCAAAATGCATGTCGATTCCATACGTTCGAGAATCGCAAACAGGCCTTGCTGTCGAGGCGTTGATCAAGCGGTTGGAAAACGCATTACATGATCAGGAAAAGCCAAAAATAAAAAAATGGTCGCATAAGAATATATCTGCAACTAAGCCTTTTGATTTTTCTATTTTAGATGCGTTTCAACCTGACGATCTTGATAATGTCGTTTCGATGAACAGAGAATGGCGTGATCATCACGAAGATCCTGAGTACGACCATGGTGCTGCTATGTACTGGTTTACTGATTTAGATAGCGAGCTTGAAAGCGCTTTAAAAGATGCAAAATCTAAATTAGTATACATAGGACAAATGTATAATCATCCGACGCAGCAACACCGTGCTTGGCAGATTTTATACGATTGGAGAGAGTATTTTTGTTACAATAATAATTAGTCACTTTGTTTTTTGAGTAATACTAGTGCTGTTCGTGTCAAACTGTATATTGCTCTCCGTCAATTCAATTTTTTCGGTAGAGATGACTTTATTGTTAGAGTCAAATGATACAAGATAGCTCATACGATCTTTGAAAATTGGCTCACGAAACGGCATTCTATCTTCAGATCTTCCTATGTACAACCAGGTATTTCCCTTGGTTTCAATGAATGGCGTTCCTAGGAGCTCACGAACTGTTTGCTGCGTGTCTCCTTTTCTGATTTTACTCGTATCGTCTTTTGTTACATAACTGCCATGGTGATGATGTGTCACCTCGCACGCTGTTAGTAAAAAGAATAAACAAATATGCGTAAACATTTTCATTTTAGCTCTCGTTTAAAATGTCTTTTAAAATATCAGAACACTTGAAGGAAACCGCTTTTTTTGCATAAATCATAACTGTTTTTTTTGTAACAGGATCTCGTCCAATCCTAGCTTTTTTTTCTGTCGGGAAAAAACTTCCAAATCCTGATAAACGAACAGAGTTCCCTTTTGATAGCTCATCGGATATCTCATTGAATATCTTATCAATGCACTTATTCGCTACTTTAATTTTTAATCCTAGTTTTTCATGTAGTATATCTATCAACTCTATTTTTGAAAGATTCTTATCAACTACATTTTGATCAATGTTGCTCCCCATGTAAAACCCGCTCCCATAGAAACTAAAATAACACTTTTTCCGTCTAATAAATTTTTTGAACTACTCAGTGCTAACGGAATCGAGGCTGCTGATGTGTTCGCATGCTTATCTAATGTGATAACAACTTTGTTCTTTTCAATCTTCAGCAAATCTGCAAGCATTTCTATAATTCGAATATTTGCTTGATGAGGAATTATTAGATCAACATCTGCTATTGAACAATTAGCTTCGTTTAACACGCTATCTATTGCTGATTTCATCTTCTGTGCTGCAAGCTTGAATACTTCTCTTCCGTTCATTTTGACGATTCCGCTTGCTTGAGTGGTCGAAACGCCGCCAGATGTAATCAGAGAATTTGCATACCTTCCATCGGAAAAAATCTTTGAGGCAATAATTCCTTTTGTTGTATCAGATGACTGTTGGATTACAACAGCTCCAGCTCCGTCGCCGAAAAGTACGCAGGTAGAACGATCATTCCAGTCGATAATTTTTGAAAATGTTTCAGCACCTATAACAAGCGCTGTTTTGGCCTTTCCTAACCTTACGTACGAATCTGCTATGTCTAACGCATACACAAATCCGCTACATGCTGCGCTAACATCAAACGCAACGGCATTACATGCGTTTATATCTTTCTGAACTAGTGTTGCGACAGAAGGAAACGTATAGTCTGGTGTTACTGTGCCGACAATAATCAAGTCTACATTCTGTGCTGATATGTTGGCATCTGTGATTGCTCTAGCGGCAGCAACTGATGCAAATGTCGACGTCGTTTCATCTGTAGTTGCTACATGCCTGCTCTTTATGCCAGTTCTCTGCGTAATCCATTCATCTGATGTATCGATGACCATTTCTAAGTCAACGTTACTTACGACTTTCTCTGGTAAACTACTGCCTATTCCAATTATTGTTGATGCCATAAACTTGTCCATATCAATGTAATGAATCAGTTAGGACGTTTGTCTTGTCTAGCTGGTTTTTTATTGTCTCTAGCATCGCGTTGTTCACGACATCCATTGCGAATTTTACAGCTGACGCTGTCCCTATCTTGTCGCTATTTCCATGACTTTTTACAACAATACCGTTTAGACCTATCAAAATTGCTCCATTATGAATACGCGGATCGTATTTTTTCAATATTGACTTGAGCGGTTTCGTCGCTAATAGTGCTGCTGCCTTGCCTAATACTGTAGACGAAAACGCTGTTTTCAATATTGATAGAAGCATGTTTGCCGTACCTTCTATCGATTTTAGGGCAACATTTCCTGAAAAACCATCCGACACAATAACGTCTACATGTCCAGACATAATGTCGTTACCTTCAACGTAACCAACATAATTCTTGCATATGTTATGAATTTCTTCAGCCGCATTGCGTATCATCGTGTGTCCCTTAATATTCTCTGAGCCTATATTGAGCAAAGATACGGATGGAGTTTTTTTATCTAACACAGCCTTAGCTAACGCCTCTCCCATTATTGCAAACTCTACCATGTTTCTTAAAGAGCACTCAGAATTAGCTCCTAAATCTAACATGATCGAGCGTCCATCTTTGCCTGGAATTGTTGATGCTATAGCTGGGCGATCTATCCCATTTATCGTTTTCAATATAATTTTAGCCAAAGCCATATAAGCGCCAGTGTTGCCTGCCGAAACAACTGCATCAGCATCTCCACTTTTTACTGCCTGGATTGCCATTCCCATGCTAGACGTTTTCGACATCCTCAATGCTTGAGAAACTGGTGTATCAGACTTGACTTCTTCTTGCGCATCTATTACTTCGCACGGAAAACCAGAAGGGAGACAATGCTTGACTAATTCAGAAATACGACTCGCTTGTCCAAACAACAGGAAAGAAAAACCCGAATTAGCATAACCACATATGCCTTTTATAACTTCTTCAGGTGCTTTGTCTCCACCCATTACATCGATCGCAATGCAGCGTTTCATAGTAATGCTATGATGCGGCTCTTGTGTCTTGTAAGATTTGTTTTCCGTTATACTGCCCGCATATCCTACATACATGGTGCGGCAAACGTGGTGCTCCGCAATTTGGGCACACTCCAACGCCATCTACACGCTTTAACGCAAGATGGGAACGTCTCATGTCCCGTCTAGATTTTGACGTCTTCTTCTTAGGTACTGCCATCTAAAAACCTCTTATACTAAAATTCCCCGCAGTATAGCATGTTTTTTGCTGCTAATAAAGTAGTTCGAAATAAAGAATACTTTTTCCAAGGAAAAATAAGACGCTGTTTGTTTTGTATAAAGATAGTTTCTTTTTATAACGTACTTCTTTCAAAAAGATATTGAACATACCGGTGAAAAGGTGTACACTTCGGTACATAACGTTGCCCGTGTGGCGGAATGGTAGACGCTACAGACTTAAAATCTGTTGCTCTGATGGGCGTGGGGGTTCGAGTCCCTCCACGGGCACCACGTCTACGTCATGACGTTTTTTATCCTATCCTATGTTGCTGTTAGGTGTTCTATTAGCGCCTCTAGCTGTTCTGTTGACAGATCTTTTTGGTCGAATTTTTTAATGTTTTGAGAATTGATCTTATATGTTAGTTCTATAATTTTTATCATAGATTTAATATCATCCTGGCTTTCTGCAAGGCGATATATTTTTTCAAGACGATGAATTACGCCGTTTTTGCACATAATGTGGTACTCCTAAATTAATTCGATTAAAATATTAAGAAAACAACAAAACTACACGTTTGTAGCAGCTGTATTAAACGAGCGCAGTATAACTAAAAAATTGTTGAAAGTCAAGACCTTTGATGTTTTTGTATATATTTTTAAATATTCTTTTTTAGCTTCCTTTCTTTAAAACATCGATTTCGATACATTTCTTGATCTGCTGCAGCGATTGCATCTAGCTTGTTGTTAAATTTTTTCGATTCAACGACGCCATAACTTATTGTTATAACGATATCTTTCTTCATAAAAAATTGATAAATCTTTTTGAAAATTAGTGACATGCGTTCTATAAATAAGTTTATTTCTGTACATTTGCTAACTACAATGAATTCATCACCACCAAATCGAATTAAATCTTCTTCAGATAGTAATTCATTAAATATCATGTCAACGATCATTTTTAGCACATGATCGGCTGCGATATGTCCAATACTATCATTTATAGATTTGAAGTTATCTACATCGAGTATACATATCAAAGAATATTCTAATGGATCTATATTATCCATCAGATAACGTTTGTTATGTGCTCCTGTTAAGTGATCAGTATTTGCTATTTTTTCTAAATAATTATTTTGTTTTATTAGTTTTAGCACTAAGTTTTTACATTCATATGATGTACAGCACTGTTTTATAATGCTTATTTGATCTGCTATATCGTCGATTGCCTTATCAATGGATTGTGAATTATAAATTACAAACTCTTCTGTAAATTTATGTCTACTATCTCCTATGAAAAAAATTAGAGAATTGCTAAAGTTTCTAAATGGAATAGCGTCATAGCAGTCAGATATAATAATCAGAAAGTCGCTATATATACTTCCTTGCGGAATTTCGTAAATAACATCTACATTATTAATAATATTGTACAGCTTATGCTTAAGACGTGAAATATCACTGCGAGAAATATTTAATATCGTTGCGTTTGAATACACTGGTCTATAATTTCATTATCATTACAATAAACGACGTTATGCACAGCTGCTAGCAAATCATCTATAAGGATTGGCTTATGTAATGCTACGCAATTATCCATCTTAGATATATTATCGTCTATAGAGATATATACAACAGGTATTTTGCGATTTAACTCTTTTATTCTTTCTTGAATTTTTTTTATGACGTCATCAGCATAGTCTACTAATACTAAGTCTGTCGATTGAGTTAATGACTCGTTAATTGAATGTATGTTTAGTATACTTTTTACCGCAAATCCATTTGCAGATAGTATATCTGTATATAGTAGTATCTGTTCGTCACTTCTAGTAACTAACAAGGCGTTTTTTTCGAATAACTCTGTCTGCATTTTATATAACAATAAACACAAGTCTAATTTTGGAATAAATTAATTAACAACACGTTAACAAAATAAAAATTATCTAGAAAATTACGATTCCGTTCGAAAAAATGAAAATAATTTTTGTAAGTATTTTTCAAGAGTCTGATTTTTTGATTCTGTTCTGTCTTTCATTGCATATTTTAATAATCCAACGATAGTTGCGTAATTTGGGGTAAGTTCAAATTTACATATGATATCTTCATAACTTTTTCTTTGTACATTCTTTTTCAGTTTCATTGTTAATAAATCTAACATTCCTGGAAATTGACTTGCTCCGCCAGTTACTATAAAACGATTCGCAAAGTCTGAAAATTCCGAGTTAGATATTTTTAAAACAACCAAGTCCGTTAAATTATCTAATCTTTGCTGAACGACTTTATTTATCGTTTCTTTCGATACTTGTTGCATATCGATGTGATTAGTGTTAGAAACCATCGCTGCTAATATGCTATCATCGTCTTCATAGTTTGACGACATTGCTGATCCATATAATACTTTCAATCTTTCTGCATCTGCGTACGAAACGCATAGTTCGTTGCATAAATCTTTTGTAATATGTCCACCACCAATTGGGATTACAATTATTCCGCACAATGCTCCATTGTACCAAAACGAAATAGATGTATTGCTACCACTAAAATCAATTAGTGTCGTTCTATTATCTTCTGTATCTTTATCATCTACAATTCCGAAACCTGATGCGTATTGCCCAGCGATAATACCGTCTATCCGAAGATGACATTTTGATAAGCATATAAACAAATTACTGACTTGCGTTTTTTTCGCTTCTATAATCGAGACGTGTGCTCCGATTCTTTCTGCAACCATTCCTTTAGGGTTTTTTATGCCATTCATACCATCGATACTAAATATAATCGGTATTTTATGTAATATAACGTATTCAGAATTAGCTGCGTCATCGTTACGCAGCATGTCTACTATATCGTTTTCTGATATTAACCTTCCGCCAATTTGTTTTTCGTATTTTTTGATATACGTATTGATATTTTTCCCGGATGTTGAAACATAAACTGATTCTACTCTACATTTTGCTTGTGCTTCAGCCAATTCTATTGCTGTAGATACTGATTTGCAGACAGATTCCATTTCTATAATTACGCCAGAAGCAATACCTGTGCACGAACAACACCCTAAGCCATGTATAATCAACACGTTGTTTTTGGACACACTTGCTATGCAACAGCACACTTTTGTGCTTCCTATGTCTAATACACATATTATTTCTTGTCGTTTTATCTTCATACTCTATCTATATCTCATTTTCATTTGTTTCTGCAGACATATTTTTCTTTTTTGTGATTATAACACGTCCAGGAACTCTGAAATCTATAACAGATACATCGCTCGCAAAATTACAGCTCTTATTTCCCATTTTTTCTAATGTAATCAATGCATCATCTCCGTTTTCTTCCGGTAACCTTATGAGTAATCCTCTGCTGATCTGAATATCCCACCTTCGTTTACCCATAAATGTACAAAATACTATTTGTTGCTTAATCAATGGGAAGCGTTCTAAAAGCTGAATAAATTTCGGTATAGCTCTATAAGCGTATTCACCTACAGAAATTGGTAATGCTGGAAATGCTTTAACAATATTTGTAGGTAACAATGTTCCAGAATCATCTACTAAAAAAAGCTCTTCCTTATGCTGCCAGTATGCTACTGGCGTGCGTTCTTTTATTAAAATATCTATTTGCGATGGTATGGTTCTTCTAACTACAGCAGAATGAACCCAGCTAATAGATTCTATATTTGCACGAATTTCATCTACTGATTTATCAAAAATGCATCTTCCGTATCGCAAACCTGACTTTTTGAAAATATCGTCTTTTGATAAATTACGCACACCTGATATTCTTACGCTTTTTACAGTAAATGTTTTGTAAGCAATATCAATTATATGAGTTTCTCGTATTAAAAAATAGCACGCACACGCACATAGAACTATGCATACAAACTTCCACCAAACTTTACTGTATATAATACGTTTTATATATCGTAGCACGCCTGGTCTACCATAATTTTGATAAGGTCATTAAACGAAATTCCAAGATACTTTGCTTGTTCAGGGAATAACGATAACTCTGTCATGCCAGGCTGAGTATTGAGCTCTAATATGTATATTTCACTAGTTTGGTCATTATATCTGAAGTCTGCTCTTGCTATTCCCCTACAACCAAATGCGTTATATGCAGACTCAGCGTAACGCATTATGCTTTGCATATCATTTTTGCTAATTTTTGCTGGCAAGATATGTTCAGCCATACCGTTAGAGTATTTCGTTTCGTAATTATAAAATCCTGTTTTCGGTGTAATTTCTGTTACTGCTAGCGCTTTTCCGTTTAGTATTCCGACAGTTAGTTCTCTTCCAGAAATATATTCCTGAGCGATGGCATTGTCACTGAACTCCCAGTTTATTTTTTCTAAATCTGCTTCGCAAGTTATTATGTATACTCCGACAGATGAACCACCAGATACAGGCTTTATTACATATGGATACTGAAAATTAGATATATTTCCAATATCATCTGGTGCTACAACAGCAGTTTTTGGCGTAGGAATTCTATGCTCACGAAAAATAATATCTGATACTGATTTATCTAACGCTAATCGTGATGCTGTAACACCAGAATGCGTGTAAGGAATTCTGAGTAAATTCAATATACTTTGAATTTCTCCACTTTCTCCATAACCACCGTATAATCCATTGAATACACAATCTGGTTTAAACTCATTCAGTTCTGATATCAATTGCATTATTCCATCTTTTGGATCTACACAACAGACATCATAACCTAGTTCGTTTAACGTATCACGTATTTTAGGATAGGATGATAATGATACAGATCGTTCTGTCGATTCTCCTCCATATAATAAACAAATTTTTTTCATGATATTACTCCTAAAATCCAGTAGATCCGAAGCCTTGTTCGGACCTATTACTACAGTCCAACACCTCTGTTTCTATGAAACTAACTCGTTGAACTGTAGCAATGACCAACTGTGCTAAACGCATACCACGTTTGACAGTAAATTTTTCATTCGAAAGATTCATTAAAATGATTTTTACTTCTCCTCTATAGTCAGAATCAATCGTCCCAGGAGAATTTAAAACTACGATTCCATGATTTAATGACAACCCGGATCGAGATCGAATTTGACCTTCGTATCCATGAGGAATTTGTATACTAAATCCGCATGGAACTAACGCTATTTTATTAGAATCTATAACTAAATCGTCTTCTACAGCGGCAGATAAGTCAGCTCCGGAACTGCCAGGCGTTGCGTACTTAGGAACTATGCCAAACCCATTTTTAAGAATTTTTATTTTTACATTCATATCCGTCTGCCAAATTCGAAAAACTTTTCTCTACGCTGTTTTGCAAAATCACATGACTGATGAGTTAGCGTGCTTAATTCTTTTTGTATAACATCAGCTACGTTTTGTATCGTCAATTTATGATCTTTATGCGCGCCGCCAAGTGGTTCTTTTATAATGCCGTCGATTAGATTATACTTCAGTAAATCTCCTGCAGTTAATTTTAAGGCATCTGCAGCGTCGTTTGCTTTTGACGTATCTCTCCATAATATCGATGCGCATCCTTCTGGTGAGATAACTGAATATATTGAGTACTCAAGCATATGTATTTTATTGGCAACGGCAAAAGCGACGGCACCGCCTGAACCACCCTCACCTATTACAATCGAGATTATAGGAGTTTTAATCTTCATAGATTCTTCTAAACACCTTCCAATAGCTTCAGCTTGACCTCTTTCTTCTGCTCCTATTCCAGGATACGCGCCGGCCGTATCGATAAACGTGATGATTGGCATGTTAAATTTGTCAGCCATTTCCATAATTCTGCAAGCCTTTCTGTACCCTTCTGGATGCGGCATACCAAAATTGCACGAGATTCGTTCTTCTGTATCTCTGCCTTTTTGGTGACCTAATACAGCAACAGACTGACCGTTAAATTTTCCAATTCCAGATACAACAGCCAGATCTTCTCCAAACGAACGGTCCCCGCTTAATCTGACAAAGTCTGTGAAAAGATTTTGTACATAATCTAATGTTTGAGGCCTAGACGTATGCCTGGCAACCTGAACTATTTGATACGGTTTCAAGTTTTTGTACACTTGTGTTGATAATTTCATAAGCTTATCCTCAAGCTTTTTTATTTCATTGCTAATACTTAAGTCGCCAGTATTTAAATTGCGCAGTTCTTTTATTTTCGTTTCAAGTTCAAATAATGGCTTCTCAAATTCAAGCACAACCATACAACATCTCTCCTAAAAGTAAGAAAATACTACAATAAAAGACACCAAAAGTCACTAAAAAAAGCAATTACAAAGATTAAGGCGAAAAGATGGCTCCCCGAGACGGACTCGAACCGCCGACCCAGTGGTTAACAGCCACTTGCTCTACCGACTGAGCTATCGAGGAACACACCGCCATGTTACATAACTGTGGCATGAATGTCAAGAGTTATTTTCGATAAAATTATTACTGTAGATTTGAACTTTAGATTTTATTGTTGTTGAACAATTGCACGTAAAAATGATACAATCACACGTGTTGCTCGTTGGAGAAAGTAATAGTGAAAAATTTTACAACATTTGTCGTCGTCCTTTCGTTAACTTCTTGTGTTCCTGTGTTAGTGGTTGGCGGTGGAGCTATCAGTACTGTGGCTATGAGGAACAGAAATGGCGTGTCAGGAACTGTTAGTGATAACGTGATTCATGGAAATGTTTTATCTATACTGTCTAGAATTTCTTTACTAAAGTCTATTGAAGTTTCAGTAAAACATTCGCGCGTTTTACTCATTGGATACGTAGAAAATGAGGAACAAAAACGAATAGCTGTGGAGGAAGCTGCTAAAGCAAGAGGTGTGTCTGAAATAATTGATGAATTAAAAATCGGTCATAAGGAGACGTTAGAACGTTCTGCTACAGACACAACTATAACATCAAGAATTAAAGCTGCTATGCTTTTTGATGGTAATGTGCATTGTTTGAATTTTAACATAACCACATACGATGGAGTTGTTTATCTTCTAGGTGTCGCTGAGACACAGCTAGAAAATGATATTGTCGTCAATGTCGCTAGAACGACGTCAGGTGTGACTAAAGTGGTGTCGTATATTAATGTGGTTGCAAATAAAACACGATGAAGAAAATATACAGTGTTAAGGAAATATATAGCAAATATGATATTTTCTTAGTAGATGTTTACGGCGTTCTTTATAACGGTGATTTTTTTTTCGAACGTGCATTAGATACGTTGATATCTCTTAGAGATGCTGGTAAAACTGTAATCCTATTATCTAACGCGTCTTGCATGTCTAGTGAGGCTGAAAGTTCGTATTGCCGCAAGGGAATGCTAAAATTTCATCATTACGATGATGTTGTGACTTCTGGCGGTGAAATGCTAGAATACGTACGTGGACTGAATAATATTTCTCATGTTTTCACAAAAAATAATAGTATATTCCAAGCTATTGATGGTGTTTCGTTAGATGATGCTGAATATATTTATATCGGAATACCAAAATATCATGACAAGGATGTAGATATAGATGATTTGTATGATGATAATGGAGAGAAAATTTCCGTAGATAAGTTAATCGAGAGTGACTGGAGTACAATTACAAATTCGTATGATGAACATATCTTGGATGAAATTTATACAGTACTATGCAATATAAGTGGAACAGCGTTATGTGCTAATCCAGACTTTTTCGCACAGGAAAAAATTGCTGACCAGACTTATAATGTTCTAAGACAAGGTGCCGTTGCTATGAAATACGAACAACTTGGTGGAAAAGTAGTATATACTGGAAAACCATACAAAAATATTTACAATACTGCGTTGAAAAATTATTCTGGAAAAGTCCTAATGGTTGGAGACACTCCATGGACAGATATAGCTGGAGCTAATAATGTTGGAATTGATTCTCTCTTAGTTCTGAGTGGAAGTTATCAGGCTTGTTCTAGTTGCGGTATATCAACAAACGATTTTATTTTGCATCTTTCTAAACGTTTATGCGTGATGAGAAATTGCGATATGCTGCCAACATATGTAATTGACTATTTGAGGTAGAGCTTCTAATGGACATTTTTGTATACTTTTAAATCTCGACTCACTGTTCGATCTTCATTGACGACAAAAGTACCAAGTGCTCCTTCGTATGTTTTATTAAATACATCAAAGAAACTGCCATTACGCGAAAGAATATCTACTGCTAGCGCTAAAATATCGAAAGCAATAATTGCTATATCTTCAGGTTCATGTCCATAATTGTCTAAAAAATTTTGTTCAAATATTTTTTTAGAATTCTGATTAGGGGCGCAAATTAATGAATCATTTATATTGCTATCAAAAACATTTTGTTTGTTGTATGGCAGCAAAACAAGCATTTTTTTATTAGCCCAAGATGGTATATGTCTTGACGTTACACTAAATATCGCATCGTATTCATCCTCTTGTAATATAGCGTTTGCTGACTCTTCTGACATCGAGTCATAGCGTACCTTCTTTACATCTAGAACATTGACTGCGTTGATCGCTCGATTAATTACAGAACCGTATCTACTATTCGGGATAAGCGCTAAAATTTTTCGTTTTCCTAATTTTGCAGCATACTCGAATAAAGTCGTTATTTCTTCTTCTGGGTCTAGGCCAAATGCTATTACGTTACTGGCTGTGATGTTTTTGTCATTTGACAAGGAAAAAAATGATACATCTGGTACTTCTTTTGATATTGCCACGGCTTCTTGTGCAAAAACCGGGCCAATAACATAATCAATTCGATTTTTTCTTATTAAATGAATAACTTCCGAAATATTATGTTTTATTTTTTCTGAATCAATAACGATTACCTCTATGTCTGTTCCTGATTTTTTGAGAGCTAATATGCTTGATTCTAAAATGGATTCACCAATTTTTGCATGCTTTCCGCTAAAAGGCACTAGTAACGCTAGTTTCCCTGATGACTTCGACGTATATGATTCTGATATCGGCTTTCGCTCATGTTCAACAACATACCGCATCGTACACCCTGACAAAAGTGTCAGCACCAGCAAAACGATCGAAAAACGGAAATTCACATTCGATTCGCTAACTGACGCTTTATAAATGGGATAAGTCATCTCGGGAAACCCTGATTTTTGGTTTTTCTTCAATGATTCTCTTCTCTAATTCAGAAATTACCTGTTCTATAACTTGGTTTTTTACTTCTTCAACCTTTTGTGCTATTACGGCTTCAACTTTTCTATCAAATGATTTTTGAAAATTAACAGTTAAGTTGTTTAGATACGTGCGATTTGCTTCTTCTAATAGCTCTAACCTATGCTTAGAAGCTATATGTAACTCATCTATTGCCTGACTAACTGTATCTCTTTTCTGGTAAGCTTGCTTTAGCAACTCTGTCGCTTCTTTTTTTAAACGCTCTGCATCGTCGACTTTCGCCTTTACATTATGTATGTACAAATCTATGTAATCGACCACAGCCTTATGTAACTTTCTGCCGAAACAAACGACGAAACACACAAAAGCCAATAAAACCCAGATTTCTGGCGTAAACATTTACTTCCTTTCAATAGAATTGTACATTACATTGAACGCTAGATTAACCATACCTGGAACATCTTTATTCAGTTGAGCTGACAACTCATTAACAGCTTTGTTGATAGACCCAAGCGCTGCTGAATTATCGTCTGCGTTCTTAGCATTCAAGTCCAACTGGGCAAGCTCTACCTCCTTATTTAACTCTGCCATTGCTAACTCTTCAGCCTTAGCAATGTCAGTTTTCGCGCAAAGTATGGACTTTTCACACTCTTCGCTGATATGTTCAGCTTCACTAGTAATCTCTGCTGCTTGGGCTAGGATGGAATCAACATATCTCATTCTGTCAGAAATCATACCATCCATTTTCGGGATAACATACGACCTAGCAAATATGAACAGGATAGAAAAACACACGACAAGCCAAAAAACTTGAGAGCTATACGTCGTAACATCTAACTGAGGCACGATGGATCTTACTTAAATAGAATAAGCAGCGCTACAAGTAATGCAAAGAGAGCGATTGATTCAGTTAAAGCAAATCCCAAGAGTCCAACAGGAAACAGACTGTCTTTTACCGATGGATTCCTTGCTATAGAAGTTAACCACGTCGAAAATATATTTCCCATACTTAAACCAACGCCAAATAGAGCAAAAAGCGCTAAACTAGCTCCAATCATACGAGCCGCTTCTGGTGACATTATAGATACTCCTAAAAAAACTAGTGCAAGTGTACCACATCATTGATGTATAAACAAGTCAATACTGCAAAAACATAGGCTTGTAAACACGCAATCAACATTTCGAAGCCTGTTAATGCCACATTTATTAACATAGGTGCTATTCCTAAAGCTCCGAGCATAACGCAAAAAGATGCAAATACTTTCATCATCGTATGGCCTGCCATCATATTTGCAAACAGACGAACTGAAAGACTAATCGGTTTAGAAAAATATGAAATCAATTCGATTGGTACTAATAAAAATTTTAGTACAAACGGAACTCCTTTTGGAGCAAAAAGTCCAAAAAATTTAAAACCATGAAGGTAAAAGCCGATAAGCGTTATGAATACAAATACAATCAACGCTAAAGAAAATGTAACAATTATGTGGCTTGTATATGTGAACATATACGGAATAAGCCCAACTAAATTTCCGAATAGCACGAAAAAAAATACGCTAAATACAAACGGAAAATATTTAATACCTGCATTACCTATATTATCTCTTATCATGGAGCCGACAAGCTGATAAGCAATTTCACAAAGCGCCTGCATTTTATTAGGAACTATATTTTTATGCCTTGATCCTAAATAAAAAAACATTAGTATTCCAAATACCGCAAATACCATTGCCAATGACGAATTCGAAAACGATAAATCTACTCCAGCGACATTAAAATTCACAATTTTCTGAATTTCAAACTGATGTAACGGGTTCATTTATATTCTCCACAAATATACTAATACTATAAGCTAAGATGCATGGACGTCGCCATGATACTACAAGTAATCATATTTTTTCAATACGTTGTAAACTCCAGCAATTATTCCTAATAAAAATAAAGAAATAATAAATACGCATCCTGTATCACAAACTTCATCCAATATATAACCAATGATAGTTCCAGCTAATGCACAAGAAAAAAAATCAACAGCATACGCCATTATCTTTCGAAAATCATCTCTATTTTTATGTTGCGTTTGTTGATAAAAGGTTGCGTTTCGCTGTGCGCAATTGTCGATTTTTTGCTTCAGCTTTTTATATTCGTCTTGCATATTTCTTCTAACTCATCTGCGACTAACTTAATCTTCGAGCTATCTTTACCTTCTACGATAATTCTAATGACATTCTCTGTTCCTGACGCTCTTACTAATACACGAATTGTATCGTCATTTGCATATGAAGCTAACTTATCTTTCATAGCTTTAGACTCTACTACGCTTTTGTCATTTACTAATACATTTCTAGATACCGATGGAGCTAATTCAAACGGCCTCATGACTAAGCTCGCACGTTTTTTTGTCGTTTTTAATAGGCTAATTACTGTTAATGCAACTAGTAATCCATCACCTGTAGGCTGTTTCTCATTAACAATGATATGTCCTGACTTTTCTCCACCAAGCGTAGCTTCGCCAGATGCTACCAATGCAGATATGAACTTATCTCCTACTGCAGTTCTAATGACTTTTACTCCTAATTTACTCAAAAACGCGTCAATCGCTAAGTTCGATGTTTCTGTAATTGCAACTCGATCAATTTTATCAGTATATTTTGCTATAAATCCGATCAAATGATCTCCATCGACTATATCACCATTTTCGTCGCATATTAAAACTCTATCTCCATCACCATCGAATGCTATACCAAGATCAGCTTTATTTTGTCTTACTTCATTGGATAATCCTAGTGGGTATATAACACCGCAATTATCGTTAATGTTGATACCATTCGGAGTGTTCGATAAATATGTAACATTTGCACTGAACACATTCAGCGCTTCTTTTATTAAATCTGAAAATGCGCCGTTTGCACAGTCGATAACTATACGAAGATCTGATAAATCTAATCCATCGAATGTGTCAGTTATAAATTTTATATACTCTTGTATCGAATCTTTGCTATAAATTGTCGTACCAATTTCAGAATGAGTGGTAGTTCTTTTACTGTTCTTGTTTAAATATCCGACGATTTGCTCTTCATCTTTAATGGAAAATTTTTGGCCATAACTATTGAAAAACTTTATTCCATTATCTTGATATGGATTGTGGGATGCTGTAACCATGATTCCAATATCAAACGAATGCTGTTTAGTAATGTATGACAAAGATGGGGTCGGAACGCATCCAACTAGAGAAACATTCACACTATACGCATTAAATATAGATGAGAGCGCATTAACTATCATGCTGCCAGAGATTCTCGTGTCATTACCAATTACAACGCGCTTTACGCTTCTTCCTTCCAAAACAGCTGGTACTAGTTTTAAAAAGAAATCTATACTTAAATTACCATCGTTTGCAAGACCTCGAATTCCGTCCGTTCCGAATATTTTTGCCATTCATACACCTCTTCTTCCTTAAAGATTCGCAATGCAGCGACTTGTCTCTTATTATGTCATTCTTTATATATTTAAACTCATTCCTAGTTAATACTCTTTTACATCCTACATATGGTGTCTTCCCGTAATAAAGTGCTGCTAACATACTTTCGTACGGAAGGCACCTAACTCGCACCCTAGTCTTTCCTTGCCTGTGAAACCCTAATTCTCGCGCTGTCCTTTCTGATAAGTCGATAATTCGCTTGTCGGTTTTTACGAATGGCCCACGATCGTTAACAAACACTTTTATCTTTTTGTCATTGGCGAGATTCGTAACTTCTACTACACAAGGAAGAGGTAGTGTACGGTGAGCCGCCGTAATAAACTCTTTATTAAAGATGTACGTAGTAGAAGTCGGGCGGCCATGAAACGGCTTCCCATACCAACTAGCATATCCTGTTTCGCAGTAATTATACTTGGTTTGAGGACAAAAACACTCCCCTTTTTCTACATACGGTTTTTCTGTTACTGATTTTACTGACGTCAAGTTATATCTATTCGCACATGACGATAAAAATAGCACGGAAAAAATCAACAACCAGTTATAAACACGATTCTTTTGAAGAAAAGGTGCCACAATCATCCTATTGGCTAACTTCTGCATCCTACATTAGCGACGCAAAAATGCTGGGATATCTAAATCATCATCAACAGTTTTTTTCTGATCAGATTCTTTTACTCGCAGATTAGTTATTTCTTCATCGTTATTTTCATGTGTTTTTATGCGTCCAGTTAAGCGTTCGAATAACGATGGGCTCTTCTTTCTTTTTTGTACATTAACTGCATATTTATCTACGATATTAACGTCAATTGTTTTTGCTTTCTGATTATTAACCTCATCATTTTGTAATACTTCTTCTTGAGCTTTGGCAACATTTGCAAATGCATCTGATATTACCGCTGACGTCAATTGGGATTGTGCTTCGTGCTGATTATCGAGGTTGTTTATTTTCATATTTGCTGCATCAATTCCTGTTGCTACAACAGACACGCGAATCCGTCCGTTTAATTTTTCATTAAATGTAGAGCCAAAAATGATATTTGCATCTGGATCTACTTCCTCTCTTATTCTATTCGCAGCCTCATCAACTTCGTACAGCGTCATATCATACCCACCTGTGATGTTCACAAGCACTCCTCGTGCTCCTTTCATAGAAACATCATCTAACAACGGATTAGATATAGCTGCTTCAGCTGCATCCAATGCTCGACGACTACCTTCGGCATCGCCGGTTCCCATCATCGCTTTGCCCATTTCGCTCATCACTGTACGTATATCGGAAAAATCGAGATTTATAAGTCCTGGCATTACCATAAGATCGGTGACGCCTTGTACTCCAGATCGCAAAACATCATCTGCCATCTTAAAGGCATCCGCAAAAGTTGTATTTTCGTTTGCGACTCTAAACAAGTTCTGATTAGGTATTATAATTAGAGTATCAACATACTGTTGCAGTTCATCTATTCCTTTATCTGCTGTTCTCATCCTATGACTGCCTTCAAAGTGAAATGGCTTCGTCACGACACCAACAGTTAAAATTCCATTTTCTTTAGCCAATCTTGCGATTACAGGTGCAGCGCCTGTTCCTGTGCCACCGCCCATACCTGCTGTAATAAATACCATATCGCTGTTTTTCAAGTACACCAAAATGTCTTGTATCACTTCTTCTGCTGCGGCTTTTCCTACGTCCGGCCTCGCTCCTGCCCCCAATCCTCTGGTTATACCCAAACCAAGCTGAACTTTGTTTACAGCATTTGAATTAAGTAACGCCTGAGCGTCAGTATTTGCTACAACAAATTCTACGCCTTCTACTTTAGCACGGATCATGTTATTCACGGCATTACCGCCTGCGCCGCCAACTCCAAAAACCGTAATTTTAGGTCTCAACGAGTTTATGTCAACATCCGCAGATTCGAATAAACCACCTACTGATACATTATTGTTTTCGACAGACAGTTCCGCCTCGTTGCTTGTCATCTATACCTCCTGAAAAATAACTTTCGGTAGTCTATCATGTGTTTATTTGATTTTCAACAAAAAACTGGCTCTATGATCTAGATAGCAGAACAACTGATCTGCAAAGTTGCTGCGTTGATTTAGCTTTTCATCATAGACGTATACAATACTTAGATCACATTGATCGTAGCAGCGGAAAAACAATTCAAACGATGCAAATTTTGTAATTCAAAGAGTAAATACAAAATTTCTAATAAGCTTCAGAATACCATGCGCGCATTTCTAAATGCGACCATACGACGAAAAAAATAATAGCCGCAACCTCACTCTGACCTAACTGAACTATTCAGCCTTTCTATCGTTTCGTATTTCCCTAAAACGTTCATAACGTCAAAGATACTTGGCGAAATTTTTCTTCCAGTAATTATAAACCTGATAGGCGCAGCTAATTTCCCAAAACCAAGTTCTAATTTTCCAGCAAGTGTCCTCAAAGTTTTTTCTAGAACGTCACTCTCCCATTCATTTAACTTGAATAGCTCACTGACTACAGCTTCAATTATAACTTTTTCTTCATCCGTGCATTTTACTGCCTCTGATTGATCTAGATAAATTTCTGCCATCTCTGCTAAGTCAGTAAGAAGTTTTGCTCGCTGTTTTAATTCTGACATCCCGAGTGTTACTCGTGAGTATTCTGCGTTTGATAACTTTCTAGAGTATTTTTTTTCTATCATTGGTACGACATCATTTGACAACCTTTCGTTGTCAGCTGTTCTAATGTAATGCCCATTTAAATTGGATAATTTGGCCATGTCAAGCCTAGACGATGAACGTCCTACTTTATCAACGTCAAACCATTTAATCGCATCTTCTCTAGAAATCACCTCATCGTTTCCGTGGGACCAGCCTAGACGTAACAAATAATTGCACATCGTTTCCCACAAAAAGCCCATATCTCTATAATTTTCTATCCCTAGAGCCCCATGACGCTTTGATAGCTTTGCTCCATCAGGTCCATGTATCAAAGGAATGTGCGCAAACTGGGGGATTTTCCATCCACAAGCTGCATATATTTGCATTTGTCTAAACGTGTTTGTTAAGTGATCATCACCTCGAATCACGTGCGTAATTCCCATATCATGATCATCAACTACTACAGACAACATATATGTTGGCGTTCCATCACTACGCAACAAAACTAAATCGTCCAATTCTTTATTATCAACGCTAACTTCACCCTGAACTAAGTCGTGTAGTACAGTACTTCCATCTTGTTGCGCTCTTAGCCTTACGACAGGTCTTATACCAGCCGGAGCGTCTTTCGGATCGCGATCTCGCCACATTCCGTTGTATTTTGGCGAGCGACCTGACGCCAAAGCTTCTTGCCTCATCTTTTCTAATTCTTCTTGTGTGCAATAGCACAAATATGCTTTCCCTTCTGCTACAAGTCTATGCGCAACAGATCTATGCAAATCTGCTCGTGCAAATTGGTAAACTACACCATTGTCCCAATTCAAGTGTAACCACTGCAATCCTTCAAAAATCTTATCTATGGCATCTTGAGTCGATCTTTCTCTATCCGTATCTTCTATTCTCAATCGGAACTTACCGCCGAAATGCCGCGCGTACAACCAATTAAATAACGCCGTTCTTGCTCCACCTATATGAAGATAACCAGTAGGCGATGGCGCAAATCTTGTTACCACTTCATCATTCATGACTAAACCAATAATGCACAACAAATTTTAACACTATATGCAAATATTGTGAAGTATTAAAAATACAAAATATTTTATTTCAAAAATAATTAATCGTGCGTTGACTATGATGTTGTTATCGTATGTAACAAGCTTACATTTGAACGCATCTATCTTATAATAAGCGTGAAATCATTTATCATCGTAAAATAAAAGTCATCTCGCGTCAGCACAAGTGTAATAACAAAGGGAGGATATAGTCGAAATATGCTAGTGTCCGATATTCGGAAGTAACGAGTACAATACATAAAAAGAACGAATATAAAGTTCGCGCCGCTCTTGTATGAAACACGATACCAGATGACTTTAAGTGTATAATATAACAAATTAATTAATAAATGGTTAAAATATAAATAAAAATGTATTTTTTCGATTGCTTTCCATCTTAACTTCTAACTTTTTTTAAAGTAATAATTACAATTTCTGGCGATGTGCCAATCCTAAATGGAGCGCCAGAAACACCTAAGCCGGATGATATGTAGAAGTATGTATTATCTTTTTTGGATAGAATTCCTGTCTTATGTTTTTGTCGAAGATTATTTGGAAATAGCTGTCCATCGTGAGTATGGCCTGATATACACATAAAAAAATTACAATCTTTTATAGAATCTGGATTGACAGGTCTATGGTTTAGCATAAGTACTGGAAGAGTCACATTTGGAAGAATTTTTGTAACAGCTTTTTTATTTTTATCTATGTGATCTGTTGTTCCTAATAAGCATAATTGATCTTTAATGATTGTATATGTATCATGCAAGACGTTAATTCCAATGTATTCTAGTATGTTTTTTGACTTATCAACTCCATAGTAACATTCGTGGTTTCCCATAATCGCGAATTTACCGTATGTCG
This sequence comes from uncultured Alphaproteobacteria bacterium, assembly GCA_964566185.1. Classification (GTDB taxonomy): domain Bacteria; phylum Pseudomonadota; class Alphaproteobacteria; order UBA3830; family CAYLKK01; genus CAZMHS01. The sequence continues at coordinate 96,790 of CAZMHS010000002.1, read as the reverse complement.
TTGTGATGCTTTGTAACGTATTTCGCAATTGATCTTGATATCGTTTAACAGGATGCATTATTGTATCTCCTCCGAATATTAATAGATCAAGTTTTTCACATTTTAATATTGCTGACAGCTTATTAAGTAGTGTAAGTGTGTGAATTGAGCCAGCGTGAAGATCGCTTATGTAACAAATTTTTAGGTCATGAGAAAATGGTATATCAAGCCGTGTTATTTTTATATCTTCAGCTTTGTAGTATCCATATGTAAGTAGAATTATAACTAGACAGTTGCAGTATAACAAAATTTTTTTATAATTGTATCTTTTATAGCGTACTGCTAGAATTGTTAGCAGTACAGTAAGTGGTGTTATATATATAATGTGTCCTAATAGCAAATAACCGATGTCTATTATCGCCTCTTGTACTACCCCTTCAGCTTTAGTGTTAAAAAAATATATAGATATTATAGGTAAAGTTAGAATTATTGCTGCTATTAATGTGGATAATTTTTTTCTGAAAATATAGTGTATACATACAAGTGTAGTAATTACTGCTGTTAACAATAATAGATAGATCACATTATCATCTCCAAGAAGTTATTATCCAACAGTAACTTTATGTCTTGTATAGTGTAAAGTTACTGTTGGTTCGCGTCACCTAGTATGTTTTCGTCTTTTTCTTGAAAACATTTCTAATAGAATACCCGCCGTGTTTATTTGTGGAGTCTTTGCTCCTATTCAATTTAAGTAATTTTTTCTTTAATTTCTGTAAGTTTTTCTTTAGCGAGGATACATCTTTTAGCGGTGAAAAATCTTGTAACGCGTCTTGCATCGCATTCATATTTTCATCTTCACTTAAATACTCAAGTATGTCAATATAGTGAATCAATTGTTCGTTACCTTTATGTACCTTATAATTTGATATAGCATGGAAAATTGATTCTAGCTTTCCATTCCATATTTTTCCTTTTGTAAGTAATGAAAAAAGTGCCTCACACTTCATAATTTTTTCGTACATATCATCATTTCGCAGCTGAGATAAGACATTAGCTGTCATGATATTAGCGGCTACTTTTTTCTGAGCGTGTAATATATCATACGCAATGTGAGATGTGAATGTCTTCGGATAGCTTAACGCATCAGTAATAGTGCCAGCTGTGCACTTTAATTTGTTTTCAAAATGCAAAAACTTTTTGTATAGTTCTGTCGTTTGGAAGTATTTTTTTTCTTGCTTCTTATGCTGCTCATACATGTTCTTTATTTCGTTAGATGACGACTCAATGTATTCTTCAGTTGTTATGTCTGAAAATATATTTTCCTTTGCGTACTTGATAGCTTTTTTATATTCATTTTTGTTATTTTCGTTTGCCGCAATGTTGAGCAGTTTTTTCGCAATTTCTCGTACGTATTGTACAAGTTCATGGATTTCTGTATTTGAACAAAAATCCCTTGCTGGAAAAGAATACGTTAGATATTTATCAACACTTGGTGGCTGTGTAGTTGTCGCTGTTTCTTTTAATGTGCATGCGATTTCTAAAGCTGACGTTTCTAGAGCTACAGCGAGAAGAGACAACAATTTCGGTTCTTTCGACCAATATTTTTCTGATATAACATCTAGTCCTAAGAAAAATTCTGGTGAAATTTTAGAAAAAATTAGGCTTAGTATGTCAGGCTGTTCTTTAAATTTTTGAGCGATATACTTCATTTTTTTTGTATACGAATAAGATCTTTGCTCATCCGTCAAAAAACTGTTAAACACTCCAGCCTGATTGAAAAGAGCTCTCAATGCATAACGAGTCGATTGTTCCTTTAATTCATGTGGAATCGTTACACCTATTGCTTTTTTCATTTCATGAATTACTTCTGTTTTTTGTTCAACAGAAACTGATTGCGTCGCAGCCAAAAAAGCTGAGGCTATAACCAAAAATAAATTTTCAACTTTCATATAATTCTCATTAATAATTATCTATTGCTTGTTTCATTATCGTTTATATGCGCAGTACTAAACAGGCTAGTACATCGGTTGCGGCTACATTATTAACATAGCTATAAACACAATCGCGTACTGCTTTGTATTTAGACTGCGCAACATTATTAATCATTCCATTCATCATTGCTATCATCGTCGTCGTCATCATCGTCGTCTGTAATGTCGAGGCGTCGTCTGGCCATTGAAGCGATTAAAGGAGCGCCCTCTACAGTAGCTTTGTCGGCAAGATCTCTTGCTTTTCCTGAGTACGAAGTTATTAACCCAAGAAGGACGTTGTTTGAGAAAAGTAAATTTATGTCTTCTGCTGTCATTCTATCTCCAATTTCTTTGTATATAGCTTGAGGAACTTCTCGTAGAGCTTCGTTAGACCAAGTGGTCATTAGCGAGTTGATTATCCAGTTTTTTGCATTTTGGGTTTCTAACAATGTTATTAACTCGTCGGTATCTTCATTTTTACAAATCTCGCTAAATTGTGCCAAAAATGAGTCTTTTTGCGAATTAGTATTATCATTTATTCCTACTTTCTTTAACGGTTTTCTATTTTGAAGCTGACTTAATAAATCCGACCGTGTAGAAAGCATTTTACTTTGCTCATCAGAATATGTATGTGGTTGAGTTCCTGTCATTTCATTCCTTTTTGCGTGTTTTTGTTCTGTTTGTTCCAAAGAGTTAACTTCACTCATCTGTTCCGAGTAATCTGGTATTACTTGTCTAGATGATGTATCGGTTGCTTCATCTGCATTAAGAACACTTGCTTCATTATATCCAGTAATGGATGTGGAATTATCGTCAACTGCGTGTTTTTCCCCTATTGAGTTATATGCGAAATCTTGTTCACTTTCAATGTTAGTGGCAGATCTGTTACTAGAGTCATTTTCTTCGTAATGTTTGTTTATTGAATGATGCTTTTTGTGTTTTTTTTCAGCATTGAGCCATGATATGTCAGCTGATTCCATGCTCTTGTTATCTTTTTTTCTCTTTAAGGTTTTATTTTTATCTTTTATTTCTGATACTTCATCTTTAAGACGTTTTATTAATTTCGCAACAGCTTCATCAAGTTGGTTCTTAATGGATTCTAATGAATCTTTTTTGCTATATTTTGGTAGTATTACACCTTCTTTATTTAGTTGTTCTTTATGTTTAGCGAGCGTTCTTAGCCTCTTCTTGTATTTAGCATAAAAAGTTTCAGCTATTTCATTATGTTCTACTTGTTGCGCTATTGCAATATCGATATCGAAAATAAGTTTTTTTATTTCGCTTACAGTTTCATATGTCTGTAAGTACATATTATGCGTTTTCGATGGTCTGAATTTTGTGCTTCCAGCCGCCATTACCTCGTTGTAGATTTTAAGTTTTTCAGATCTTTCATGTGCGTTTGCTATCGAGGCGATTAAATTTAGATTTTTGTCGTATATTTGTCTCAGCAGTTTAAGTATATCTTTTATGTGTATTTTATGAAGCTTTTTTTGCGCGAAATCATCTAGCTTTTTTCTCTCAGAAGTCATATCGGAGAGGTTGTTCGCATTGAAACTTTGACGAAAATTTTTGTATTCGTTTATTGCGGCAAGTTTTGCGCTGCTTTCATACTCTGGTAATCCTTTTTGGATATGTAGTATTTCAATTTTTGTCATAGCTTTGATTATTTCGTGGCCAAAATACCACAGCTTTAAAATTTGCTGTTTGTATTCATTTTCATTTTTGGATACGACTTGTTCTTTCTGATCACTAGATGGCGAACTACGTCCTTCTGCATTTTGATATACAAAAAGTGCAGTCGCTAAAACTAAATAATTACAACATTTCATATTACATCTCCACTATAATTTTATGGCTCGATTATTGTACGTAGGAAAAATAGTCCGCTCTATTGTTCCTACGTACTGTAAGTAGTAAGTGTGCTACTTATTATCTGCAGTTTCTAATGATTCATTTGAATTTTGTTCAGCCATTTCATGCGTTTTTCTGAGTTTACCTCTTGCCGCAATGGCCTGTTGCGCAAAATTCATTGGTTGATCGACCGAAACAGGCGATACATCGCTAGTTTTTTTAACGCTCGGTGTATTACTGTCATTAGTTTCTACTTTCTTTAACTTTACTCCAGCTTGAATTTGTGAGAGAAAATCATTCGGTATGTTAGTTCGTTCACTTTCTGTTTTCGAAGGTGATTGTTGTTTCGTTCCGATTGTTTGATTCGGCATATTTATAGCTGGAGGTGGCGGTGGAGGTACTCCAGGTCCAACTCCTGCACTGTTAGAAGATTGAGGAGTACTTGGACTCTGCATCATATTTGGAAGAGGCGGTGGTGGCGGTGCTACAATTCCAGTTCCTTCATTATTAGAAGATTGCATCGGTGTAGTATTAGCATCAATTGTGTCTGTGGCATCATTATCTAGAAGTGATGAATGCTTTTGCGTACTAGCACTTGAATGTGTTTTATGCTTTTCATTTACAATAGATCTTACTTTTGAATTTAATGTATCTAAAACTGATGTTAGCGCTTGCTCATCTTTCTTTTTAAACATACTTAAAGCAATGGATTGTAATTTCTCTAACTGCTTTATACGAAGATCTATTCTTTTTGTACTTTTGTTTAGCTCTTCCTTAATTTTCTTAAATATATCATCCTTTATCATGTTATTCAGTTTAGCAACATTAGTTCCCAAAAAATCTTTTGATATAACAGCTGATTTTACGTCTGCTTTCGATGCATTTTTCGCACTTGTTTGACTATGAACTAGCTCAAGTTCTGATTTGACATAAGCTGCTGCTGTGTATATCTTCCTCAGCTGATCAGCTGATGGTTCACATAATGCATGATGTACATAACACGCAGATAGGGCTGTTGAAAAAATGGCAATTCGTAGCGCTTTTTTGTTATTCATAATTTCTCCTTAGAATAATTAAAACATAATACTTGGCATTACTTCTACAAACGCTTTTACACACATACGTTTGTGCACGCCTTTGAGCATAATGGTATCAAAGAACGATTAAAATAACGTTAACAAATACGAAAATCTGACATTTACTCTACGGTAACAGATTTTGCCAAATTCCGTGGATGATCTACGTTTACGCCAAGTATATCTGCCGTGTAATATGCGAGTAACTGCGATATTAATAAAAATGAAAATGGTGAAAATACCTCATCAAGATATGGTATTTTGAGCATCTTGGCATTAAACGAGTATGTAGATCTATCATCTGTGATGACGATTATACTTTTTCCGCGTGACATAACTTCATTTATATTCGAGATGCACTTTTCGTATAACCTGCCACTAGGAGCAAATGCAACAATTGGAATGTTATCATCCACTAGTGCAAGAGGTCCGTGTTTTAGTTCACCTGCAGCAAAAGCTTCAGCGTGAATGTACGTTAACTCTTTCATTTTTAGCGCTGCCTCCATTGCAATTGGATATAATATTCCTCTCCCAAGAAAAATTAGATTCTTGTACTTTGCAATATGTTGTGCTATATTTCTTACTTCGTCTTCTAAATTAGAAAGTATGTTATCATATGCAGTGAAAATTTTGCTCATGTCTGGTTTTTTTTGTAGCGCTAAACACAGCAAAGTAACTAACTGCGCTGTAAATGACTTTGTCGATGCAACGCTAATTTCTGGACCTGCGTCTGTTACAAATTGTATATCTGCGCTTCTCGCTAATGTGCTGTTTTTTACATTCGTAATCGATGCTGTTCTACTTGTTTGACGCACTTTATTAAACGCTGAAATCGTATCAGATGTTTCCCCTGACTGAGAAATAGCTAAAAACAGCTCATTTTTCGATATAACCGCGTCACGGTATGCAAATTCTGAGGCTAGCTCTACATTCGTTGGAATTTTTAAAAATTCTTCGAACCAATATTTTGCAACACAACCAGCATAATATGAACTTCCGCATCCTAGGATTGTAATCCTTTCTGCTTCTACAGGTAAACATAATTCCTTTGCTGTTCTTTGCAAAACAGTCGGTTGTTCTAAAATTTCTTTAAGCATAAAATGCTTATATTTACCTTTGTTTAAGTCATCGCAATCGACAGATAATTTTTCAAACTGTTTCTTAAGTATGCGACCAGAAAAATCATAAAATTCAACTTTTGTTTGCGATATGCAACATATCTCTTCGTCTTCTAGATACGCTACATTATCGCACAAGCCTGCTAATGCTATTGAGTCCGAGCATAATGCAACGTTATTTTCGCCAGTACCGACGATTAAGGGACTTCTGTACTTTATGCCAATTATTAGGTCTTCTTTGCCTTTGAAAATTGCACAAACAGCAAATGATCCACGAAGTAATTTTACGGTCTTTAAAACGGCTTCTAACGGTGTAGCCTCTGACAATGTAAAATTATTTAGAAGGTGAGCAATAACTTCGGTATCAGTTTCTGTCGTAAATACAACTCCATCTTTCGATAACTCTTCGCGTAACGCTGCATAATTTTCTATAATTCCATTATGAACAACAGCGACATTCCCTGCAACAATTGGATGCGCATTTTTTTCACTAGGAATACCATGCGTCGCCCACCTCATATGTCCGATACACGCGTTTCCTTTTATTTTATTCGCATTATATTTTCGCTTCAATGTCTCTATTTTTCCAACTGCTTTTACAACATGAATATCACCATTGTATACGCTTGATATTCCAGCTGAATCATATCCGCGATACTCTAAGCGTTCTAAAATAGTAAACGCTTTTTCATGAGTATTGCTTTTTGAAATTATACCTACTACGCCACACATGTTATTTCTTTCTCATTATGTGATATCTTTTTCCTGCATCAAGGATATTTTTTTGTTCGCTACGGCTTATCGCCATAGATTCGCTCGGAACATCCTTTGTTAGAGTGCTACCAGCTGCTATTACAGTTTTGTCGCCTATTTTTATTGGCGCTATGATGGTAGAATTTGAACCAACAAAAACTTCATCGCCTATAATAGTCTTGTATTTATTGTATCCATCATAATTACACGTGATTGTACCAGCTCCAACGTTTGTTCTTGTCCCTAATATAGTATCGCCAATGTAACTTAAATGATTTACTTTTGACTTTTCAGCTACCTCGCTGTTCTTTACTTCCACAAAATTTCCAATTTTTACGTCATTATGTAGCTTAGTGCCTGCTCTTAGTCGTGCAAATGGGCCAACGGACGCGTTTTCAATCTCTGCCCCGCTTATGTGCGTAAACGATTCTATAGTCGCTCCACGTTTTACTGAAACACCTTGTCCAAAAACTACATATGGAAAAATAACAACGTCTGGTTCAATATTAGTGTCGTATGAGAAAAATACAGTTTCTGGCGCGATAAGTTTTACACCTAAATTCATAAAATGTTGCCTACGCTTTTGTTGGTAGATACGTTCTACAGCAGCTAGATCTGACATCGTATTTACACCATGCATCTCATCTGCTGGTAATACTGTATATGAAGTTTTACGTCCGGCATTGTACGCTAAATGAACGATATCTGTAAGGAAAAACTCACGTTTCTCTTTATTTAGTTTTACCTGCGGCAAAAATTGTTTTAAGACATCGGTCTTAGCAATAATGCCAACATTATGTAAATTTCTTTTACACTCACAACGATTTACGTCGCACTTTTCTACTATAGATTTTACAAAACCATGCTTATCTATTTCTAACGTTCCAAGAGTATTCTTTTCTGTTGTTTCAATTGCCAAAACCATTATGTCACTATCATTAGTCTTATTTAGTGCTATATTTATGGATTCACTATTGATCAATGGTGTATCGCCGTATAGAATAACTGCATGAGTTATATCATTTCTGATAGAATCCAGTGCTACACCAACTGCGCCACCAGTTCCATCTTTTTCGATTTGCGTTACTGTATTCACATTTTCCAAGTTATCTTTTAGTAGTTCAACAGGAGCATTCTCAGATAAAACTAATATGTGTTGAGAAATTAAGCTCCGCTTTAATGTTAAAATTATATGACCAAGTATCGGCAATCCGGCTACTGACTGAAATACTTTCGGAAAACTAGATTTCGTCCGAGAACCATTACCTGCGGCTAAGACTATTGAACAAAAATTTTGAATCGCCATCATCAATCCACAAAAACGTCAGTATTATGCCCTAAAATTGATAAATTATAAACCTTTTTCATATAAAATAATTACGTAATGTTATGGAGCGATTCATGAATAAGGTCGTTTTTACAGCTGGAGTATTAGCGGTTTGTGTAATTGGAGGTCTGTTCTTTTGCGCAGGTTTGTTTTTTGGGACGAATGTTTCTGTTGTGACAGAAGAAGCTGTTAAGGCAACAAAAAAAATAGAAAATGAAACAGATGTAAAAGATTCATTCATTAATAAATTGCAAGATTTCATTCCGTCTTCAAAGAGAAAAGAGAGTACGATAGAACAGCATGTTAATACTGAAAATATAGTAATTGATAACAATAAAAAAGATAAATCTGCTATAAATTTAGATAGTCTACTTAACGAAATAGTCGCCTCTCATGACACGACAGATGCCTGTTTAACAGACGATGTAAAATTACTCAACAAAGAACATGTGACAATGAATCGTATGAGGCGGTATGTTGTATTTTTAGGCTATTTTCAAAAAGATATGTGCGAAGAAATTTCTCAACTAATGATGGCAAAAGGATATCCTATGCATATTCAAAGTTCAAAGTTGAACGATAATGAGTGTTTTTTGTTTTGTGGCCCATTTAAGAAAAGGCAATCATCTACAAATTTAATTCATTGGTTAAAGGATAATGGTTTTAAAAATGTTAGATTATTGTCACATGAGGTGCTACAAACAGAAAATGTTAATTTGGAAGAATTTGATGTTGAAAACGAGGCTTTGCAACCAAATATGGATGAAAGAAGAAAAAGAACATATAAGGCAAAGAAAAACAAAAATGTACGGAAGACGAGAACACGTAAGAAAATAAACAGCGATGATAACGCGCGTACTTCAGCTGTTGAAGAAGTTGGTGAGAATAAAAAAAATAATACTGATGTAGCATCAGCTGGTGATGCAAACTCTGTCGATAATGCTAGCGAAGATCAAAGCAAACATGTGCAACATGACAATGATGATGCAAAAATGACGGAAAATGCCAATGACAGCGTGGTTAATGATGAAGATTCAGAGGTAGATTCTGCTGAAGACGAATCGTCAGAGAGCTCTTCAAGTGCAGACGATGTTCGCGAAGGCGAATTAGAAGATGATGAACACGTCGAGTCTTCTGATGACAGCGAGGAAGAAGAATGACGGGACGTTTTCTAGGCAGTAATAGATTTTTGATGACAGACATAAGAGATAATATCAATAGTTTCACTTTATAATGGTTCCACTCATGATAATTCTTGTCGATGTCTCATCTTTTAGCAACAAAAAACCATCATCGTTTACACCGACCATAGTTCCTGATAATTTAGCATTAGAATAGTCATCATACACAGATATTTGTTCATCTATATATGCCATTTTATTATAAAAATTTTGGAATATAGCTGTACTATCAGCGTAAAATTTACTTGTTAAAACTAAGTAAGCCTCAACGTATCTAGAAAGTATTTCATGCACATCTTGGTGTTTTCCTGTTTCGGAATATATTGACGTTGCAGGTTGATCAATCGCACTAAGGTGCTGGCTGGATAAATTAACGTTTATGCCAACACCAATAGTACATATCGATCTATTTGCTATACTTTTTGCATGAACGATTGATCCAGATATCTTTTTTCCTCTGACAATGACATCATTTGGCCACTTAAACTGTATATGATCTTTTTGAATAACATCTGCTAAGGATTCACACACTGCAAGCGCTGAAATTTGCGAATATATTCTGTATGGATGCGTCGTATTACTAATAAACGATAAGCTCGCATATACATTTCCAGCTGTTTCTGACATCCATTTTCTGTTGTGTGTTCCAATCCCTGAGGTTTGTTGATCTGCTGTAACCAGAATATAATCAATCCCATTCGCAAAAGCCGCATTATCAATGTGATCGTCTGACCACAACTGCGTTGAACATACACTGTCGAAGTGTAAGCAGAGAAACTTTTTTCCTAGAAAAAACCTGATCGACGCATCAGGAGAATCAACACAACACATACTATGTACATCGTATTGTAAAAATTGTTTGTAATCAAGAGTTTTTTTGTTGAGCTCATTTTTATGAGTATGTGTGTTTTATAAAATTTGCTCATATAAGTGATGTACTTACGCAGGTGTAGATGTAGGTCGATTTTTTAAAAACATCTTGGTAGTTAGACTCTTTTTCGGTCTTTTAACAGAATCTGTTGATAACTTTGTGCAAAAACTATAGAAAGTCGCAGCAGTTCGCTAATAAACAGCCGTTTTAGGCTAATTGCACTTTTTTGTGGCAGAGTTGTAACTGGGCTTTTTAACTACTTTTAGATAATTTTGTTAATATGTTGTATACTTCTTTTAGATACAAAGTTTGGTTACATTATGGTTGAAATATCCTGTTTATATATGTAAACTTAACGTGTCATTTTTGTAGGTGTATAATGGGTGGTATTTCTGGTTTTGAGTTGGCGAAGAAGGTTAACAAGAGGGACGCCGTAGTGGCTAAAGTAAATGATCAATTATTTGATTTGTGTACTGTTTTTAATGATAACGAGTGTGTAAGTATTATCGACATCACATCCGATGAAGCGTTACCTATAATTCGCCATTCTACGGCTCACTTATTGGCGCACGCAGTGAAGGAATTGTTTCCTGAATGTAATGTGGCGATAGGTCCGGAAATTAAAGATGGTTTTTATTATGATTTCGATTGCAGCTATTCGTTTTCTCAGGCTGACTTTGATAAGATAGAAGCTCGTATGAAAAAACTGATTAAGGACAATCTGAAGATTGAACGATTGACTGTTACAAAAGATGAGGCAAAAAATATTTTTAGCAAAAGGTCTGAAACGTATAAGCTGGAAATACTAGAATCGATCGATGCAGAAACTGTTACTCTTTATAAACAAGGCGATTACTACGAGTTGTGTAAGGGGCCCCACGTACCATCTACTGGGGTTATTCCAAAGGCTTTTAAACTATTAAAGGTTGCTGGTGCGTATTGGCGAGGTGATTCAAAAAATAAGATGCTGCAGAGAATATATGCTACAGCGTGGAGAACAAAAGACGAGTTAGATGCGTATCTGCATATGCTTGAGGAAGCGGAAAAGCGTGATCACAGAAAAATAGCTAAAGAAATGGATCTGTTCCACATGCAGGATGAAGCTCCAGGATGTATATTTTGGCATCATAATGGTTGGATATTGTATAATATTATAAAGCATTATATGCGAAAAAGAGTACTAGATGACGGGTATATAGAAGTCTGTACTCCGCAGATGCTCGACAGATCTTTATGGGAAGCATCGGGCCATTGGGAAAAATATAGGGAAAATATGTTTATTGCTGAATCAGAAGGACGAATAGTTGCAATTAAACCGATGAATTGTCCTGGAGCAATACAAATATTTAATCAAGGAATAAAAAGTTATAGGGACCTACCGTTAAGGATGGCAGAATTTGGATGCTGTCATAGAAATGAGCCTTCAGGTTCTCTATATGGTTCTATGCGTGTACGTGGATTTGTGCAAGATGATGCACATATATTTTGCACATTAGATCAAATTAGCGAAGAGACGAAAAGGTTTTGTAATTTGTTAAGTTCTGTTTATAGAGATTTTGGTTTTGATACTTTTTCCGTTAAGTTTTCAGATCGCCCAGAAAAAAGGGCCGGCTCTGACACTGATTGGGATTTAGCTGAAAAATTGCTGCAACAGGCAACTGTAGAAGCTGGTTTAGCATATACTGTGAATAAGGGCGAAGGAGCGTTTTATGGCCCTAAATTAGAGTTTGTGTTAAAAGATAAGTTAGGAAGAGACTGGCAATGTGGTACGTTGCAGGTTGATTTTCAGCTTCCGTATAGATTAAATGCATTTTATGTTGGAGAAGATGGTGAAAGACATCATCCTGTAATGTTACATAGAGCAGTCCTCGGTTCTTTTGAGAGGTTTGTCGGAATTCTGTTGGAAAATTATGCCGGGTGGCTTCCTTTATGGCTGACTCCTGTGCAAGTAGTAGTTGCTACTATAACGAATGCGTATGATAATGCTGCTGCGTCTTTGGTTGAAAAGTTAAAGCTCTCAGGCATTAGATGTGCTCTAGATACTCGTGCTGAAAAAATTTCGTACAAGATTAGAGAGCACACATTGAAAAAGGTTCCAATGATTGCGATAATAGGGGAAAAAGAAGCCACAGAGCTTACAGTTACAGTAAGGCTGCATGACGGCTCGCAACGTACGATGCCGCAAGATGAGTTTGTAAATCAAATTCAGAAAGAATGTTCAAAGTAAGATGTAGAATTATAAACAATGAAAAAGCATTTTTCGCTTTTTCATTGTTAGCGATAGGTCAAGACTTACTTGTAGCAAACTAGGTTTAGAGTTCCGTCTGACTTTTTAAACATTATGTTTATACAGTTAGAGATTTTATTCCTAAAAACAACCATTGAACTGTTCTCACATTTTAGCAATTTCGATGCTTCATTTGGTGTGAGCTGAACAGCTTCTATTGTTTCTTGCGTGTATGTATCTAAATCCTCAAAACAATAATCATCGATTTCACATATTGTCGTCTTATCTGTCTCATTAGCTATATCGCGCTTTTTTTTCGCTTGTAAAACTACTTTATGTAACGCTGTATCAAAACTTTGGTACGCGTCTTTTGATTCTCCTGTAGCCAAAATATCTTCACCAGTAAATAGCTGCACCTTAAGTTCTGTTATGTATAAAAACGATTTTTTTTCCATGACTGCAGAAACATCGATGAAGTTAAATTTATATTTTTCACACACACTTTCACACATTTCTGCTGCGTGATGAGTTAGTGAGGCCCCAACATTCATATGCTTTCCAGAAAAAGAAAAACTCATAATAATACCTCCAAAAAATGCAACACACTAATTGTATTATTTCTCTATACTTCTTACAACGGTATCAGAAACATAATTCCATTGGTTCGATGTAGATGAAGATACAGCTCGCATTCCTGTTATTGTTACAACTGCAACCAACGAAGCTATCATAACATATTCAAGAAGTGTTGTTCCTCTAACATCCATAGCTTAATCCATATCACTTCATATGAGTATATACAACATATGTTAATATTACGTTAATGATATGAATTAATTTGATACAATCCTTTTTAAGAATAAAAACATTAGAACAAAAATAGCCGGAAACAAAAGTTCATATAGTAATGCGCTCATGCCGCTATGGATTGTACATATGCTAATGCATGCAGACATAATCGCATTGCGAAGTACTACAACAGATGCTGCAACAGCTCCAGTATTTGCCTGAATGCACTCCATTGCGTTTGTTACTGATGCCGGAACTAAGAACGCGCAGCTTATTCCATGTATGCACATTGCCAACATTAGGCTTGTGTAACAAAATGGCGTTTTATTTAGAATGATAAGCAGCAAATTAACGGTGAACAGTATATTAAAAAATGCCCCAACTCTTTGTGATATTTTCAGCCCGTATCTTTGTAACATTCTTCTGTATATTGTGGTGGAGAAAACGTTAAATAATAGAGGTAGTGACTGTATTGACGCTATATGTAATGATGCGCAGCCGTCATTACCGACTGATAAATAGTGATATATTTCTGGAGAATGTGACGAAAAAATCATGTAGCTTCCAACAGAAAAACCTGGAATAACAGCGTATATTAAAAATTTTTTATTTCGAATGATTGAAGCATAATTTTTAAATAGCAACCCAATAGAAAATTTTTGTGCAATTGGTTTATCATCTGGCATATATAGCGATAAGAAAATTCTTATTAGACACTGAGCAATTAGCAAAAACAAGAAGATAAATCTCCACCCACCTATCATGCACAATATGCTCCCAAATAACGGAGCTGTAAGGTTTGCTATTGGTTGATACATTTCAAGTGTACTGTATGCTTTATTTCGAGCGATTCCGTCGAAGTGACAAGCAACATAATTTACTGACACGACATACACAACGCCGCTTCCGATTGCTTGAACAAAGCGCATCAACATCAACATTTCTATTGAATTTGAGCATAAGCAGCCAAGTTGTCCAAATATGGATAACGTTACAGCTGGAATTAAACCATTGCGTTTTCCGACATAGTCACTTAATGGTCCACACAAGAAACGTCCGATGATCTCGCCGACTAGATGTAACACGACTGTTAACTGCAGTGAACTTTGTGTTGCATGTAGATCTGACGCTGCTGATGAAAAACCAGGAATGAAAATTGTTACCATAGCTGACGATATGACATTCATCACTAGTATAAAGTATAGACACTTCCTAGACGCATGATTAAAATCTGCCACGCGCAAAATTGAACGAAGCTTATTTTCAACAGATGTTAACACAGCAACTCGACGACACTCATCATTTTGAGTGTATCAGAATTTTAAAGGAAAAGCAACGCGCAAGAGTATGCTATATCTAGCTCTTTCTATAGCAAATATTTTCATCATATTACATACATCAATTAATACGCGTATTCCTCATAATTTTCAGAGAAATACTCTCTCCAATCGTACAAGATATTGCGAGCACGTTGTCGATTAGCAGTTGGAAGCCATTGACTAGCAATTTTCTGCAATATTGGTTCTACTCGTTGAATTTCTGTTTCAAGATCGCTGTCTAAATCAGCAAACCAATACTTTGCTGCACCATGGTCGTACTCAGGATCGTCGTGATGATCGCTCCACTCGTTATTCATAAGTCGAACTGCATCTAATGCTTCTTGAGTAAAAATTTGTAATACTGACGTCTTTTTTGTATATATTGATTTTCCGAAAATTTCTAATATACGTATGTTTTCCAACCGCTTGATCAACGTCTCAACCGCAAGGCCTGTTTGCGATTCTCGAACGTATGGAATCGACATGCATTTTGCCACTCGTGTTTCAAAATTTTTATCAGATGTTGAATATTTATAAAACAAACTATGAAACAACAAATCTACATACAAATAAGTGTCAGAACAAAGTTCAGATTCATACACGCCTTTGTAGAACTGTCTTAAATCTACTGGAA
Organism: uncultured Alphaproteobacteria bacterium; assembly: GCA_964566185.1. Taxonomy (GTDB): domain Bacteria; phylum Pseudomonadota; class Alphaproteobacteria; order UBA3830; family CAYLKK01; genus CAZMHS01. The sequence continues at coordinate 81,695 of CAZMHS010000002.1, read as the reverse complement.
ATTGATCAACATTGCTAGCTCGACATACTTTTATTTCATCAAGAATAAATCTTCTATCCTCATGCCGAACACAAGCCATTACTGCTTCTGTTTCTCCGTTCCACAATTCGACTGATTTATGTATTTGACGCATGCTAAATACATTCAGAACTGTACAGACGAAAACAGTTAACATTATTACTCTCATCATATCTCCTAAAAAAAGATATGATGATAGTATATTGTAATACATTTAATATATTATTTATAACGCTTATAATTCTGTTTGCATATTGTTATTGCTCGATCTATGACGTCGATATCAGCACGATATTTAAAAAGTTGTATATGATAACTATCATAAGCTACATGCCCATACCACAACGGAGCTCCAACATCATATCTATACAAATTCTCACATAAGTCATCTCCTTCTCTATAGCTTTGATCATTTGGTGCTCCAAATATAGTACGCACTTCCTCTATTCCAACGCCATAATCATGCACCCATAAACATGTTTCATGCGTTATATTTCCGCTTTTTCCCATCCACTTAGGCTTTGCACCTTTAAAATAATACCTTCCTAACGGATAGTCTAATATATTGCCATGAAAATTTGTTTCTTTATGTTTGCGCTCTGGATTTCGCAGAAAATGAAACCAGTGGCAGAGTTCGTGAAACAGATGAATATGCCGGTTATCTTCTATATCCGGAGAAAGCTTAAGATGCCTCGAATACCAATGCTTTTTCGATAAATCTATCGTACATGCATTAATCTTTTTGGTTGAATATCTCAGTGTCGCGTAGCCATTTTTATCTTCTTGCACAAACCCCATATCGTCTGAAATTATGCGTAATTTCGCGTTTTTATCATCGCTTTTTCGTCGTCGAATCTCACAGAAAATTCTATGTAGCAGCGTTCTTCCGACCTTCGATTGCGTTATTTTCATAAAATCTTCTTCAAATGCCTGACGACTTTCTCCGTCTAAAGTATTTTCGAAAATGTTTTTAGTAAATGTTTCGTAATACCACTTATACGCGCATTTGTCGTACGAAATCGAACTATACTCGACAGTCGGTGTCTGCGTTCGTGAGATATCATTACGAAAATACACGTCGCAGCTAACACAACCGTAAGATGTTTGATTAGATATAACTATCCCTAGTAAAAGTTTCTTCATTTTAGGCTCCTATAAAAAAAATCGATTTATCTAAATCTCAACGCGAAACAGCCGATAGAACAACGCCTCACGCTCTCTAATATTCAATTTCCTATGATAAATCTAAAGACATTTTCTCACCTAAAAATTACATTGTAAAGAAATTTTTACGAAAATAGCGCCAAAAATCGACGTAACGCCTGAAAATGCGATAAAAAATTAGTTAAAATTGTATACAACCAGCCCAGTTTACCCTACTAAACGAGCCTGAATATATAAAATTTTAGATATTTCTCGACATTTTTTTATAATATTATATTCGTCGTATACTGCGTACACGTGGATTAGTGCTAATAGATGACTGTAATTCTTTTAACTGAACTATATCGTCTACTTCTACATTAATTTCAATAGTGTAAAAATCGTGAGAACGAGTTTCAAATATCAAATTCGTAACATCAGCTCCGAGGTTACTTATAGCGCTTAACACTTGAGACAGACTTCCAGGCTTATTTAGAAGCACGATTTTTATTCTAGCTATAAACGATTTGTTACAAAATTGTTCGTCTATTTCCCAACGTAAATTTATTACTGAACTACGATCGACAATGTTTTTACATTCAATTGAATGAATTAACAAACCTTTATTTCGTGCTAATTCTCCAACTACGTGATCTCCAGTATGTGGAGAACAACAATTAGCAATATGAATTGACACTCCTTGTGATAAGCCAAATATGCAAACATCTTTTTCGTAAGGCTGCACGTCTGCTGGTATTTTCGAAAGTGCTTTTTTCAATTCGTCTAAATTGATATCCATTGATGCGACTTTTTTATAAAACAAACGTGTAGAGTCACAATTAAATTTACTTAACGGAATATTGTTTTCTCGGAATGTAAGTCCAAGCATTCCAAAAATCCTCTGAACAATTGATCTTCCTAATTTTACAAATTCGGTACTTCGTTGTTCTTTTATGAATTTTCTTATGCCTGTTTTAGCTTTGCCTGTCGCGACAAATTCATACCACAAAACATTTGGTTTTTGACGCGGTGAAGTAAGAATTTCAACCTTATCACCATTCGCTAGCTTGGTATTTAAAGGCATAACACGGCCATTTACTTTTGCACCGATGCATTTGTTCCCAACCAATGTATGAATAGCGTATGCAAAGTCAACACATGTTGCACCGATTGGTAATGCGACTACCATTCCTTTCGGCGTAAAGCAATATATACAATCAATATATGTTTCTATCTTGTGTATTTCGTCTGCAGTATGCGCAGTATCTTTTAAAGTATCAATAAGATTCCTTAATGCTGTGAATTTACTTGTGTCAGTGCATACTACATCTCCACTTTTGTATGACCAATGCGCTGCGATACCATTTTCAGCTTCTTTATGCATTTCATACGTTCTTATTTGAACTTCTAACGTTTGCTTTGATGGACCTAAAATTGTTGTGTGTAATGATCTATAATTATTAAGTTTAGGAATACTGATATAATCTTTAAAGCGTCCAGGTAAAATATGAAACGTAACATGCACTACTCCTAAAACTCTATAACATTCTTCCACAGTATCAACTAATACTCGAAAGGCTACAATATCATTAATTTGCTCCAGAGTAATATTGTGTGCGCTTAGTTTTCTCCATATTGAATATGGACGTTTTTCTCTACCTGATATTGACGACTTTATGCCATGTTCACTTAATTTTTTTGTTAGCTGTTGGATGAAATTATTGACGAAATTTTTATCTTCGTTGCGAATTTGCTCAAGTTTAGCTACAATTGTGCTATACTCATTTGGACACAGTGAATAAAAAGCTCTATCATCTAGTTCTTCTTTAATATTTTGCATGCCGATTTTTTCTGCAAGTGGGCCATATATATCGAGTGTCTCGATAGCGATTCTCTTACGCTTTTCTTTATTGGTTATTGCATGCAATGTGCGTATGTTATGTAATCTATCAGCTAATTTAATAATTAGGACGCGTATGTCGCCAGAAACTGATAAAATAAACTTTTGAAAATTTTCAGCTTGCTTATCATGTCCTGAGCTATATTCTACGTTATTTAATTTTGTAACACCACTTACTAACGAAGCTATAGATTCTCCGAACTCATTTTTTATGCATTCTAGCGTAACTCGCGTGTCTTCTACTACGTCATGAAGCAGGGCGGCAATTATCATATTTTCATCAAAATGCATACCTAGGAGGATTCCTGCGACTTCTGTAGAATGAGATAGATACGGTATCCCAGATACTCGTTTTTGTTCTCCGTGTGCTTCCATAGCGAACATATACGCCTTTTTTACTAGCGATTTATTTACGTTCACCTGATATAAACTCAACAAATTAATGATTTCATCTGATGATAACATAACAACTCTTACAACAACTCTCGTACAATTGTATCACTAAGTGGTACGTATATCTATATTTCTAAGAAAGTATATTTTTCTGTAAAAATAAGCTTGACAAATGGTTAGGTAATATATTACATATATTGCGTAATAATGAAAGGTTTTTTTATGAATATAGTAAAATATGTTGCTATTGGTATTGCTTTAGCAAGTGCAGGAAATGCAAATATCGCTTGCGGTATGTGGAACTCTCCAGAGTATAACTTTGTATCCGGACAACTTTTGTCACCACAGTTTGTTGAGACAACGGTGGGCAATATTGAGAAGGACGTTGAGTCTAAAGACGGTATGAGTGAATTTCTTACTGGTCATGTTGGGATTAGTGATCTTAGAAAAGAAATGAAAGATACTGTTGGTGAATGTATGAAGATGAATTTTGCGGGGTTTGAAAAGGATGGGATTCGGGATAGTGCGACTCGTGTGGTAAGTTATGATCTTGATGATGATTCAAGGTACTCTAAATCTCATAGGATGCTTAAGGCAGTTCGGGAGCGTTCTGCGGGGATTGCCAAAAAAATACAGGCGGATATAGTTGATATACGTATGATGTGGGATGTATGTGAGGGGGTGAATTGTAGGCCAAGTGTACCAGATTCCCTCTCGGAGATATTGGGGCGGTATTTTGAAAAAATAAAAGCATTAGATTGTGCGAGTGCGAATGGTAGGTCACCGGTTTTGTCATGGTGTAAGGATTTGGTGGATTTGAAAGATAATATTAAAAATACGTGCGTCGCTATGGAAAGTTCGCGTGTAAGTGAACGCAAAAAAGTTTATGGGGAGGTTGTTTCGTGTGGTTGTGATAAGCGTGATTCTATTTTTGAGGCCGGAGTTAAGGCGTGTATGGAAAACCAATTTTGGTGCCGCTTTTTAAACATGTGCTCTGATTATGTGGATTATATTCTTGTCCCATTCTTGGATTTGTACGTTCCTCATATGTATGAGTGTATAGGAAATAGTTGTGCCCTTCATGTGTTCTACTGTATAGGAAATATAGATGGATTTGATAATATAATAGCCATAGACAACATTAAAGTGCCGCAGAAGCCATGACGAAAGTACGGTCGATGGACCGTATTTTCACGTAAACGATACGTCTCCAAGATATGCGGCAACTACGTTATCATTTTTAATGATTTCATTCATGTTGCCTACTGCGATTATAGTTCCACCATCAATGATATAAGCTCTATCAACAATCGGTAAAGTATCTCTAACATTGTGGTCTGTAATAATAACACCGATATTTCGTTTTCTTAAACCAACAATTGTTTGTTTCATATCTGTAATGGATATTGGATCGACACCAGCAAACGGTTCGTCAAGTAAAATGTACTTTGGATCATTTGCTAATGCTCTTGCTATTTCAAGTTTTCTACGCTCTCCTCCAGACAAAAGAACAGATTTAGTGTTTCTCACATGTGAAAGTGCAAAATCGTTTAATAACAGTTCTGCAACTTCTTCTTTATTCTTGCACTTTTTATGCTCTAATACGACAATGAGATTTTCGAAAACGGTTAATCCACGAAATGTTGACGCTTCTTGAGGGAGGTATCCTACACCTAATCTAGCTCTACGATACATCGGTAACGCTGATACGTCTACCCCATCGAGTTTTATTTCTCCGGAGTCTGGTTTTATTAAACCACTTAAAATAGAAAAGCATGTAGTTTTCCCTGCTCCATTCGAGCCTAATAATGCGATAATCTCTCCACGAGATACATGCATGTCAATGTTATGAAGAATTTGACGTCCTGATACACTTTTACATACGTTTATACATTCAAATTTATGCACTGCGTCCATTTCTAAACAACACTCCGCCAATATTCTGCATATTTAATTTCCCCGTGGAGACATTGTAACTTGCTTTATCTCCACGCGCAACACCATTTTCTGTTTTTATAACAACATTTCCTGTGACATTAACAATATTGTTCTTATATACGCAGCTATTTCCGCTGATTTGTTTATTTGCAATGTAAAACTTAAAGCCATTATTGCACCTTATACATTGTATTTCATTCTTACGAAAGCTAATTTTCATTTTATTCGATTCTAGTTTATATCGTTTTTTTTGCGTAACTCCGGTGACTGTCGTAAATGCATGAAAATCCGCGTTGCTTTCATCAATTTCTATTCGTCCATCTGTGGAGATACAGTGAGTTGGAGAAAGATATGAAATTGCTCCATCAAGAATAGATTTTTTGAGGTCGTATTGTCCGCTATCTTTGCTGAGATAGCACTTAGCTACATCACAGTGTAATACTCCGTTTATTCGGCGTAAAATAACATTCTTCTTAAATTTTATTAAATTCGAATTAAGATCTATAAAATATGAATCGGCATTTATAGAAATGTCTCTATATTTTACATTTATTTTACTTTTTCCCTCTGCTTTTTTAGCTTTAACATCTACATGTGCTAAATCCGTTTTTATATTTATTTTATCGAATAATTCGACACGAACGTCTGAATCAAAAACGCACTTACCGGCGGATGTTGACATCGTTTTAGACGTTAGCTTAATATTATCACCATTTTTATTAGCATAAATAATTGGTCTGCTTAAAAATACGTTATCTCGATCTTTATTAATCTTATCTGCCAGTATACGTGCTTTACTCCCTTCTACGTCGTCAACATTAAATTCGACTTTACGAAATACCGCAACATTGTCAGCTACCTTGGTACCCCATGTCTGTTGAACACCATCGCTATCTCGTGTCTTTGCAAAAAAATAACCAAGTAGCATAAACGACAATGCAAACAGGCATACTGCTAGCGACTTTACTTTACTATTTTTATGCATCAAGCAATTCCTGCGCGTAGGCAATCATGAATATGCAAAATTCCAATAGGTTTGCTATCTTTTGTTACGAACAGGCTAGTTATTTGTTTATCATTCATAATTTTTATCGCTTCTGCAGCAAATAGTCCGTCACTAACGGTGATAGGACTAACCGTCATGGTTTGAACTGCAGTTTTTTCCAGAATATTATCAGCAATATGACGTCTTAGGTCGCCATCAGTAATAATACCAACTAAATTGTTACTCTTGTCGATAACGCCTATACAACCAAATGCCATTTTTGTCATTTGAATTAATACATCAGACATTTTTTCGTTTTCTGTAGCTATCGGTACGTTCGAATGCATTAAATCTGACACTTTTAAGAGTTTTTTTCCTAAAGATCCGCCTGGATGCAAAGCTTTAAAATCATCTTTTGAAAAATTCCTTAACTCAAGTAAACATACCGCAATCGCATCACCGATCGCAAGCATAATCGTAGATGACGTCGTCGGTGCTAAATTATTCGGACAAGCCTCTTTTAATTTCGGAATCTGAATGACGAAATCCGACAGCTTAGCTAGCGTACTATTTAAATTAGCCGTAACGCCGATGATTTTAATTCCAAAACGCTTACTATATTCTAGCATAGGAAACAATTCTGACGTTTCTCCAGATAGCGATAAAACTAATAGCACATCATCTTTCGAGATCTCTCCTAAATCTCCATGACTAGCTTCTGCTGGATGAAGAAAAAACGACGGAGTACCAGTCGATGCTAACGTCGCTGAAATCTTTTTTCCTATATGTCCAGGTTTGCCCATTCCTGAGACTATAACGTGTCCTTTCGTTGCAAATAGCAAATCAACAGCTTTTTTGAAATCGTCAGAAATTAATTTAAGAGATTCTGTTAAGCCGGCAATTTCAGAGCTAATTACTGACTTCGCACATTCAATAACGTCTACCATTACACACCAATTTCATGAAATACTCCGATAATTATGATACATTTTTTTGTATTTTAAAAGCGAAATAATATTTCGTGTCTGACTCTACTTTTGATGGGATGTTTATAAAGACAGACTAATATCGTTACACGAGATTTACTGGCAAGAGAAAAAAACATTGGAATTCTCGGTTTGGTGGTGCCGGTTATGCTACAATAAAGGACTTGATAGACCTTACTATTGCTGGATTTGGGCTAGCTGCCCCAGATTCTGCAACTCTGATATATTTTGATAACAATTCTCTTAACTAATCCATATATTGCTCGCTTCATATTACGAACGATATGTAATGGCATATAGAATACAGGAATTGCAAATATTGTTACGATAAAATGACCTGACAGCGTTACCCTAGCCAAAAAGATAAAATCTGTAATAAATTTATACAGCTTTAGCATGGTTTGATTTGGCGTTATAACATCTTTTATCTCGAAACCAGTACTTAGTACAGATAAGCTGATAAAGCGTTCTATCACATGAGCCATTTGGCCTCCTGAATGTCCTTTACAACCTTCTTCAAAATCCGTTTCTCTAAGTTTCAGATTTTGTAGAGGTTTCAGCAATTTCGCTCTGCACATAAACATACTTCCTGCGACGAACGTATATTTAGGGACATTCATACCTAGTTTTTTGGCTAGATTAAGTACTTTCGTTTTTGCTACTTTATCAGGATCTTTTTTGGAATGCTGCAATCGAAAATCAGCGATTAAGCCAAGCTGTTTGGTATGCTCAAAAGCTCGCAAAGTTTTTGCAAAATTATTTCTTGAAGAAACTATAGAAAGCATATAATCGCGCCAGCGACTACCTCCGAACTTATACCCATTCATTCTGGCATATTTGTGCATATTTCTCTTCGTATGCAGCTTAATAACGTATTCAAACTCATCTAAATTTACTTTATTTAACACATACACAAATGGCCATATGTCATAACCTCTGTTTTCGATAACAATAATTTCTGCGTCAGGAAACGTTCGTTCTATATCAAGCCTGATAGCGTTATTTTCCTTCACTAGAGTTACATAAAGCTTAAACGGACATGAAATATTTAATACACAGTTTTTCAGTTGTTCCCACATTTCTTCGTAATAAATGTGTACATGCACTAATGTCCGAAACCTGTTCGCTATATTAGAACGAATAGCTGACGAGTATTTCCTCATTAATTCTGGCTCATTGACATGATTTAAGTCATGTACATTAAAATTTTCGTTAGGAACCTGCTGTGAAATGCCGTTTATAGACACGGGATATCCTCTTATTCTTTTGGCTTGCCACTCTTCATACGATTTTACAGTATAATGATTTATTCTAACTATATCGACAACGTGTTTTATTTCTGGTGTATCTCTATCAACCTTTAAAATGTCTTTATTCGCATTTACTGTTTTACCAAAAACGCGTGCACAATGAATTCGCATGAAATAACACTTTCTTGGATTTATAATGCACCTTCCTAAACTTGGGGTTAACGGTTGCGTTATATCTTCATGCCATGTAAAGCGATCGATGACAAATCCTGCTTCCTTTTTTTTATGAAATGAACTGCCATATATTACCAAATATATGTATAGCTGAGAATATTCCTCATATTCTTTCATTAAAGATGCTAGGTCTTCGTGCTTCTGGGGAACTATAAATTCGTCTGCATCGATGAATCCCATCCACTTGGTTTCATAACTAAATTTATTTATAGCGTCATTGTATATTTCTATTTGCTTTCCAATTCCTGGATAATCGATCCATGTGACGAATCCTGCATCGATATAAGGTTGTAAGATTTCTTTTGTGCTATCTGTGCCGTTATTGTTATATACGTAGAAATGGTCTACTTTTTGAATTAAATAATATTCTATCCATTCTTTTATGTACTCTCCTTCATTTTTTATACAAATCGTTAATGATAAATAATATTTATACTTTCGTTTAAATATGACGTAAGCACACGTCAAAAATGCACGCCGAATTGAATTATGTATGAGAAACTTATTTACAAATCGACGCGCGCTTGGAAACGGAAACAGCAATGCTGCTGTAATTGTTTTTACAACCAACTTTTTTAGTTTTTTTCGCATCGATATCTCCTTACATACCACTCAACCGTTTTTTCTATACCCTCTTCAAAATATATATTGTAACACCATCCGAGTTCCTTACAAATTTTCGAGGCATCGATTGCATATCTGAAATCGTGCCCTGCTCTGTCTTCTACAAACGTAATTTGCTCTGTATAAGAATGCATGTTTTCCTTAGGACAGTTTCGATCTAAAATATAGCATACGGTTTTCACAAGTTGGATATTTGTTATCTCATTCTCACATCCAATGTTGTAGGTTTCTCCAGATCTTCCATTATGAAAGATCAAGTCTATAGCTTCGCAATGATCGGAAACATATAACCAATCCCTGACATTCATTCCATCTCCATAAACAGGTATTGCCTTACCTTCAAGAGCTCGGCGTATAGTATTAGGAATTAATTTTTCAGGATGCTGTTTTGGTCCATAGTTATTTGAACAATGGCTTGTAGTTACATTCAAACCGTAGGTACGATAATATGAACGAACTAGAAAATCAGAACTAGCCTTACTTGCTGCGTACGGGCTATTCGGTGCATACGGAGATTCTTCAGTGAACTCGCCTCTTTTACCAAGCGTGCCAAACACCTCGTCTGTAGAAACATGATGAAACCTACTCATCTTATAGTTTTCTTTTACATTTCCTGGTGAATCCATCCAGCACTGCCTTGCCGCTTCAAGCAAATTAAACGTTCCAACTATGTTTGTATTTATGAATGCACCAGGGTTTTTTATCGAATTATCAACATGGCTTTCGGCTGCAAAATGAATAATATCGGTAACTCTTTTCTCTTGCATAAAATTAAAGACAAAGTCAAAGTCGCAAATATCACCGTGAACGAAGTGATAATTCATCAGCGATTCACATTCTTGCAAGTTATTTAAATCTGCTGCATACGTTAATTTATCGAAATTGACTATGTCATATTCATGATACTTTTCACAAAAATAAGTAACAAAGTTCGAACCGATAAAACCTGCTCCTCCAGTTACTAAGATGACCTTGTGCATTCTTCTACTCCTCTCTGCCAATGTCTAGTTTTTACATTAAATACGTCTTTTATCTTCGTCTTATCAAGTACAGAATAGGCTGGCCTTGTTGCTTTAGTCGGATAATCGACGCTATATATTGGATTTACGGCACAAGAATAGCCGTTCATTTCCATAATTTGAAAGGCAAAATCATACCATGAGCATACGCCTTCATTAGAAAAATGGTATATCCCAGTATTTCTTTTATCAAGATATTTTGTAACCTGAACAATGGCACTAGCTAAATCAACCGCATACGTAGGTGTGCCGATTTGGTCACAAACTACATTAACCTCCGCCTTACTCTGCCCTAGGTTTCTCATCGTTGTAAAAAAATTCCGTCCTTTCGCGGAATATAACCACGACGTTCGTATTATCGCGTAAACATCCGCATTTTCTTCAATCTCCTTTTCTCCAAGCAACTTGGTCTTTCCGTATACAGATAATGGATTTGCTACATCTGTCGTTAAATACGGCGTGTTTTTACTACCATCGAACACGTAATCTGTAGAAATATGAATTACTCGACATCCACTTCGTGCTACATTCCTAGCCCCAACAACATTTACGTCAAATGCACGTTGTCCGTCTTCTTCAGCTCCATCAACTGACGTATATGCTGCACAATTTATTATGGTATCTATACGATTCGGAACTATATAATAACCTAACATCTTTTCATCAGTAATGTCAAGAGCTTTTCTGTCTGCAAACAAAGCATCTTTTAAAAAAGGTTTTAATGCACTCGCAAGCTGTCCGTTACCACCAGTTATCAAAAGCATTCACGAAAACTCCTAGCCATCTTGTCCTTGTCTGCAACTGTTATATCAGCAGATGGTATCTTCCAATCTACCCCGATATCCGGATCGTCAAATCTAACGCCATATTCACTCTCTTTACAGTACAATGCATCTACCTTATACATGAAAACTGCATTTTTACTTAGAACGGAAAAACCATGCAAAAAACCTTTCGGTATAAATAGCTGTCGTTTGTTTATGTCTGATAGCTCGACAGAAACATGCTTACCGAAAGTACTAGAACCTGGTCGAATATCCACAGCAACGTCAAGAACTTTGCCGTATAAAACTCGAACGAGTTTGGCTTGCGCATAACTTCCTCTTTGGCAGTGAAGACCGCGAATTACGCCATAACAAGATTCTGACTGATTATCCTGAATAAAACGGTTTGTAATACCATTTTCAAAAAATTCTTTTTCGTTATAGCTTTCAAAAAAATACCCCCTAGCATCAGTAAAAACGTTAGGTTCAATAATCACAACGCCATCAATATCAGTCTTAAAAAATTTCATGATCTTCACTGATTATTTTCTCTAAATATGTTTTATACATACCAGGTTTTAAAGCTGCTATTATTTTTTCCATTTGTGACCTGTCTATGTATCCATTTCTGTATGCGATTTCTTCAATACAGGCTATTTTTTGCCCCTGGCGTTTTTCTATAATTTGAACAAACGCGCCAGAATCCATTAAGCTATCCGGTGTTCCTGCATCTAGCCATGCATTTCCGCGTCCCATCGGAACCACAGATAGACGATTTTCATTTAGATATGCGTTATTTAAATCCGTAATTTCTAATTCTCCGCGATAAGAAGGCCTTAGTTCCTTCGCTTTTGTAATGACGTCTGGTGGATAAAAGTACAAACCAACAGAAACATAGTTAGATTTCGGCAATGCAGGTTTTTCCTCGATAGATAACGCATTCAAATTCTCATCGAACTCTACTACTCCAAAACGTTCTGGATCAGAAACATGATAAGCAAAAATCGTAGCGCTCTTGCCTTGGTTTTTTTTCACAATTTCTTTAAATTTATGAAATTGATCACCCATGTGAAAGATATTATCACCAAGGACCAAACAAACATCATCATTACCTATAAAGTCATCTCCGATGACAAACGCTTGTGCTATGCCGTTAGGTTTTTCTTGCACAGCATACTGCAAGTTCAGCCCAACATGTTCTCCATTTCGCAGAAAATGTTCGATATTTGGTGTGTCATTTGGCGTAGATATTATTAGTATGTCTTTTATTCCAAACATCATTAGTGTTGATAACGGGTAATATATCATCGGTTTATCATACACAGGTAGCAACTGTTTAGATACAACGCTAGTTAAAGGATACAACCTACTTCCAGTTCCGCCAGCTAATAAAATTCCCTTCACATCAATACCCCAAAGAAATGTATAACATGTATAACAATCAAACTCATTATCTAACAACTGTATTCTAATTACAAGCTGTTTTCAAATTTATACAATTTAAAAAACTATTAGCATGATCTAGCACTGCATCAGATATAGCAACAGAAGGATGACTTTTATGCATATAATTTATATATTTACAATCAACATATTTAAATATATCTGCAATGGTATTTACATATTCTTTATTGCACTTAATTCTAGAGTATTTATTGTAAGACTCAATTAGCAAATTGCTAAATATGTGATTAGTTCTGCTAAGGAATCTACCAATATCTGAGCTTCGGTCAGACAGCGACGAGAACGAAAAGTCAATAACTGCAGCAACATTCATGTCTGCATCTATAAGTATATTTCCAGGGTGAAAATCTCCGTGTACAATACACATATCGCTACATGATTCCTCAATTTCTTGTAATCCTTGATGAAGTGATGACATATAGTCTCCGTTGTGTACTTCTGCTAGTTTAAGCAGATAGTCGTTCAAAGTAATTTGATAATCAGCAGGCAAAAGTCCTGTAGGCAGCTCGTGTAATTTTGCTAGAAAATGTCCACAAGAATCCGCTATATTGCGTAAATTTTCGTCGGAAATCATATTATAATCGAAATCACTGAGCGCTGTGCCTAGGATCTTTTTGTGTATCGAAAAAGGCCTGCCATTGTCAAACTCAAGACGTATGTTCGGTGTCTGCATTGGTAATTTGCCATGTATTAAGTTACACATGGTACAATCACGAATCATCTCTTTAGCGAAAAACGAAGTTCTAGGAAAGCGAAAGATATATTCGCAGTTGTAGCACTGCACATCAAACACAACGTTAGTCCACCCAGTTTTTATACAGCTAATAGTGATGGCTTCTTGCCTCATCCTCTGGATTGACGTTTTAATAATATTGCGTAACTCATTCTCATCTGAATCGAAAAACTTATACATATTATTCCGCCTTAAAAAAAGCCTTTAACCACGCAGTTTTTGCTTTTTTCACTGCGTCTAAATCGTAGAAGTTCATGTTACTTGATGCTCGACATCTATTCAGCACATTCATGCAATGTGAATCATTGTGTTTTGATACGTACACTGGCTCTAAACATGTGTTGCTCCACAGTATCAAACGGTCTTTTTCATCAAAAATATTAGATTTTATTATAGCTTTTAATGCAACTGGCAATATTGAAAAATGATACCAAGCTGTTTTCTTTGACACTAGCCGACCTGTTTCTTCGGCGCGTTTTGAAATAAAACTATCAGAAAGACGTTTCGGCATGCATATTACGTTGGTTACACATCTATAGCCGTATTCTTTAGCTAATGAAAAAATGTATATTTCAAAATCAGGATCTAAAAATGTTAAATCCAAAACGATATTCATTCGTTTTTTTATGCAATGTTCCAAAAAATACAGCAATGATCTTAATGCAAATCCGTTAGTTAATTCTCTTACATTTTGTGGCGTATGCTCTAAAAAATCCTGATATTTTGGGTGAAATTTCGCAAATTTACCAACAGTTATATGCATAAAACTCGTCGTAGATAATGAATCTGAAACAGCAGGCAAAAGTTGCGATGATTTTCCACTACCTGACTGTCCTGCCAATCGAATTATAACCGGCGAATCACAAGCAGCAGCTTCGCTTTCATAGCAGGTAACAATGCTATTCAGTGGGATACTGTTTAGAAAATCTAATTCGCACGGAAATGTTCGCTGTATAGCCGCTAACGCTGATGACTTCACTTTTTCCTCATTTCTACATATAACGTGCTACTGTAACATAATTACGTTTGTAAACGAAGCATTTTATCTCATGTGACCATAAAAAAATGCTTGACGTAATAAAATTAGCGTGGTACCATACTCGTAGTTCGGTTGTCGCGGGGTAGAGCAGCTTGGTAGCTCGTCAGGCTCATAACCTGAAGGTCGTTGGTTCAAATCCTTCTCCCGCAACCAATTTGAATTGAGCCTCTGTGGCGGAACTGGTAGACGCGATAGACTCAAAATCTATTGCCTGCAAGGGCGTGCTGGTTCGATTCCGGCCAGGGGCACCATCTTTAGTTTATCGAGAAAATAGGAGTTATTATGCGAGAAGTTATATTGACTGGTGATCGTCCGACTGGAAAGTTGCATCTAGGTCATTACATTGGTTCACTACGCAGTAGGACCGAATTACAGGAACAGTATGAGCAATTTATAATGATTGCTGATATGCAAGCACTGACGGATTATTTCGAACGTCCAGAACACGTTGCTAATAGTGTTGAGGAAGTAGTTAGAGATTACATAGGCGTTGGTATAATGCCTGAAAAAAATACGATATTTATTCAGTCTCAAATTCAGGAATTGGCAGAGTTGACGATGTTGTTCCTCAATCTTGTAACAACGTCAAGGCTAGAGCGTAACCCAACGATAAAATCAGAAATAATACTAAGGGGATTCGACTCGTCAATTCCAGCTGGATTTTTGTGCTATCCTGTTAGTCAGGCTGCTGACATAACGCTATTTAAAGCTGAGTTAGTTCCTGCTGGAGATGACCAATCGCCTATGATAGAACAAACAAATGAGTTGGTGCGAAAATTTAATAGGATATACAATACAGACTGTTTGAAGGAAACTCGAATTTTGCTTAGTAATACGCCAAGGCTGGTTGGAATTGACGGCAAGGCTAAGGCATCGAAATCATTGAATAATGCGATTTTTTTATCTGATTCTCAAGAAGAAATAAAGGAAAAGGTGTTTTCCATGTATACTGATCCTGGGCATGTTAATGTTCGCGATCCTGGTAGAGTAGAAGGAAATGTTGTATTTGCGTATCTTGATGCATTTTACGAAGATAAAGATGAAGTAGAATCGTTGAAACGACAATATACAAAAGGCGGGTTGGGTGATGTCAAATTGAAAACACTATTGAATGATACTTTACAAAAACTTATTACTCCAATCAGAGAACAACGTTTGGCTGTGTGTCAGAAAGATATAAAAGAAATAATCTGTCATGGAACAGAAAAAGCTAGAAAAATTGCGAAAGAAACGATGAAAGAAATAAAACAGGCAGTAAAAATTAATTATTTTTAGAATATGGGCAAAACGTTAGCTATTTGTTAATATTTTTCTGTTAATATTTTGTTTGTAATTACGAATGGAGTAAAGGATATGGAGATTTTTCTTGATACAGCGAATGCTGATGATGTGAAAGAACTAGCTGCATTCATTGATGGAGTAACGACGAATCCGTCATTGGTAGCAAAAGAAGATAGGAGCGTATGTGATGTAGCAAAAGAAATACTAAAGTACAAAAGCGGCCCACTAAGTTTAGAGGTCATTGCAACGCGGTATGAAGAGATGATGTCCGAAGCAATGAGCTACAGAAAGCTTAGCGATAATATTGTAATCAAGCTTCCTATCACGAAAGATGGATTGAACGCTTGTAAAGATCTATCTGCTGACGGTATACCTGTTAATATGACGCTATGTTTTTCTGCCGCTCAGGCTATTCTCGCTGCGAAATGCGGTGCAACATACGTATCGCCTTTTGTCGGAAGGTTAGATGATATTGGCGATATCGGATTGCGATTAATTGAGGATATTCGAGACATATACTATAATTATTTTGACACAAAAATTATCGTTGCGTCTGTGCGTTCAGTATCACATGTTGTTGAAGCAGCTAAAATTGGAGCTGACGTAGTTACTATTCCACCAAAAATACTTGAAATGATGTTGAAGCATCCATTAACTGATGTTGGGTTAGAGAAGTTTTTGCGTGACGCTGGAAAGCTGTAGTAAACAAAACAAAGAAGATAGCATATTAACAGAGCTAGCCGCGTACGTAACTCGCGAGTTTTATGATTATGTTTGTCGTTGGTATGCTTCTCTTCGTTTCCAAAAGAGATATTCTGAAAACACATTAAAGGCTTACTTGCTTGACGTGCGTAGTTTTTTACAATTCTTTGGGAAAAACAGGCCTTTATCCGTAAATGACGTTGAAGCATTGCTAACGTCAGATTATAGACTGTGGTTGTCTACTATGATAGATAACGGACGGTCTTATCGTTCGAATGCTAGATCAATATCGGCAGTAAAATCGTTATTGAAATTTGTTGGAAAAGAAAATGATATATGTATAAAAAATATAGACTTGTTAAACTTACCTAAGTTGCAGCAGCTACTCCCCCACCCTATCAATTTCAGTATTATTATGGAAATTTTAGATGCTGATTCATATAAAAAAAATGAACAGCCTTGGGTAACAATGCGAGATAAGGCCCTGTACTCGTTATTATATGGAGCAGGATTGCGCATTCAAGAGGCTTTAGATCTTAAGCTAAAAAACATAGGTGAATTTCTTACTATTTTGGGAAAAGGACGAAAGTATAGGTTGACGCCTTTATTGGATAACGTATATACCGCAATAACTAAGTATATAAGTTTCTGTCCTTTTATAGATAAGGATGATACTGAATGCTATTTATTTTGGGGGGAACGTGGAAAACGTTTGTTAGCTACAACCGTTGAACATAAATTACGTCGTTTACGTAAAGAAAATATATGGCCAGAATATTGTACTCCACATGCTCTCAGACATAGCTTTGCAAGTCACTTGATACAATCAGGTGTTGATATACGATATGTTCAAGAATTACTCGGACACTCATCGCTTAATAGTACGCAGATTTATACACAGATTAACAATGAATCATTGTTGCAGATATATCAAAAAACTCATCCGTTGGAGAAGAACTGTAACGTTACAGATGATAGTATTAAATAGAAAATTTATTTTGAAAAAAATAGACTTTGTTATTGAAATTTTAACCATTTCAATATATTGTAGATAGTGTTTATATGGTGGCGTTTTGTATCGTTTTATTTTCTGTTGTATACTTTTAATCAGTTTCTCCTCTTTGCCAGCAGCGTTGGCAAATACATATACGCCACCATATAGCGAGATAGTTTTAGATGCAAATTCTGGTGATATTTTATATGCGAAAAATGCACTAAATCAAACACAGCCTGCATCGTTAGCTAAAATGATGACTTTGTATATCGTTTTTAAGGCAATTGAAAAAGGTAAACTAAAATTGGATGACAGGGTTGTATTTTCACGAAACGCAAATAGTCAAAGACCTAGCAAGTTAGGAGTTAAAGTCGGATCAAGTATATCTGTTCAAGAAGCAATCATTGCTCTTGTTGTGAAATCTGCGAATGATGCTGCTGTCGCATTGGCAGAAACTGTTGCGCAAGATGTATGCAGCTTTGTGCAACTAATGAATTGTCATGCAAAAATACTTGGTATGAATGATACAAATTTTTGTAATCCATCTGGTTGGAAATGTAAAGCTCAATATACTACAGCGGTAGATATGGCTAAGTTGGCAAGAGCATTACTCATAAATATGAAGGATTTTTATTCTGTATTTTCAATAAAACAGGTTAGGTACTGTGGGTCTGTTATAAAAAATCACAATCATATGTTGGGTAATTTACCTGGCGGCATAGTTGTCGATGGTATAAAAACCGGATATGTTGCAGCATCAGGTTACAACCTTGTCGCTTCTGCTAAAAGAAATGAAAATGGAAAAGAGAAAAGGATTATTGCTATCATTTTAGGTGGCAGAACAGGACGTTGGAGGGATGAAAGGATGAAACACCTTCTTCAATGTGGCTTTAATAAAATAAAACCAAATTCTATTGTTTCGTCACCAGGACATTTGATATACTGTTCTGGTAAAACAGCTAAGAGATGCTTTACCGGTAAAAAGAGTGGGAATCAAAGTGAAAAACGAAAAGGTACTAAAGTTAAATAACGGAATTAGTGTAGTTTCAAAAGAAATTGATTGCGTAGAAAGTGTTAGCCTTGGTTTTTGGGTAAAGGCTGGTGGCGTTAGCGAGGTTTTAAGTAATCATGGCATATCGCATTACATAGAACACATGGCGTTTAAGGGTACAGCTACCCGGTCAGCTCGTGAAATAGCCGAAGAGATTGAAAGCGTCGGTGGTTATCTTAATGCTTATACGTCTCGTGATGTAACAGCTTATCATGCGAAAGTTCTAAAGAGAGACATAGAATTAGCACTCGATATATTGTCTGATATTATTTTCGACCCAAGCTTCATAGAAGATGAAATGGAAAAGGAACGAAACGTCATTTTGCAAGAAATAAATCAGACAGTTGATGCTCCAGATGATATTATTTTTGATCACTTTCAACGTATAGCGTTTCAAGAACAGTCAATGGGAAGACCGATACTTGGAAGTATCGAGAATGTCTCAAAAATGACAACGGATGATTTGAGAGAATACAGAGCGCAAAATTATACTACAGACTCAATTGTGTTTTCTGCTGCTGGGAATGTGCAAGAAAGGACGGTTTTTGACTTAGTCCAGAAATATGCAGGTAATGAGTTAGCAACGCAACGAAAGTTTTATGATGTAAAACCTAGGTATGATGGTGGGTACTTTTTTGACGAGAGGTGTGAACTTGAGCAAACGCATGTTATTTTAGGTTATAATGGCGTTAGTTATCTTGATGCAGATTACTACACTGCGACATTATTTTCGTCTATTCTTGGAAACGGAATGTCTTCACGATTGTTCCAGGAAATAAGAGAAAAACGCAGTCTTGTATACTCGGTTTATTCGTTTATGTCTAGTTATATGCACGGAGGAGTGTTTGGAATATATGCAGCGACATCTCCTGCAAAGTTAGAGGAGTTGTTAGACGTTACTTTTTCTGAAATTTGTAAAATGCGAAAAGGAATAACAAAAGCTGAGTTTGAACGTACGAAAGCGCAGTATAGAGCTGACTTATTAATGAGTCACGAGAGTACATCTGCGACATGTGATCAACGTGCTAGCCAAACAATACTATTTGGAGCTCCAATTCTAAATGATGAAATTATAAGGAAGATAGATGAGGTAACTATAGATATGGTTGAACAATACACTGATACGCTGCTGTCTAGTAAACCAACGTTAGTTACTGTTGGAAACAAAGATTGTAGTAACTGGTACAGCTCATTAACGAAATGTTAGTTCTTGGTATAGAATCTAGTTGTGATGATACGTCAGTGGCTGTTGTGTCGTCAGAAAGAAAAGTGTTGTCTAATGTAGTATCATCTCAGATAGAATTACATAGAGAGTTTGGTGGAGTCGTACCAGAAATAGCGGCAAGAGAGCATATTAGCAATATAGAACTTGTATACGAAGAAGCGTTACGAAAAACAAATATATCGCCCGATAAAATAGATGCTATTGCCGCAACGTGTGGACCTGGCCTAATGGGAGGTCTCATCGTCGGTTCGACTTTTGCAAAAACTTTGGCTGTAATGTTAAATAAGCCGTTTTTCCCGATAAACCATATTGAAGCACATGCATTATCTGCTAGATTAGAAAATCCTCAGTTAGAATTTCCTTACCTGCTTCTGTTAGCTTCCGGTGGTCATTGTATAATTTGTGTAGTGCATGGAGCAAAGCATTTTCAAGTATTAGGGCGGACTCTAGATGATTCTTTAGGTGAAGCGTTTGATAAGGTTGCGAAAATGCTAGGCCTTAAATATCCCGGTGGGCCAGAAATAGAAAAACATGCGAAGAATGGTAATATGCGGTATAAATTACCGTTGCCACTTTGTAATAGGAATACATGTGATATGTCGTTTTCAGGACTAAAAACAGCAGTACGGAATGTTATACAATCTGAACGACTTGATGATGTGATTATTAATGATGTATGCTGCTCTTTTCAACAAACTGTATGTAATATTGTTTATAAAAAGTGTAAATTTGCGTTACAAAGTGTAGACGTCAAATCTATTGTTGTCGCAGGCGGCGTAGCTGCTAATATGCTGATAAGGGAAAAGTTGATGATATTGGCTGATGAGCATAATATTTCGTTCTTTATACCAAGTCTAAAAATATGCACAGATAACGCTGCTATGATCGCTTGGAATTGCGTGGAAAATCTTAATGCTGGTTTTACTGAGGCCAATATATCTTCTCCACTGATGCCGAGATGGATGCTTTCAAAATGATACAATATCGTTTTAGATAATTTGCGATTAGAAAAAGATATTAGTACGACTGATGAGGCGTATCTGATGTGCATTAAAAATATAACACACGGTTAGAACTTTTCGATTTATGTAGTTTTGTTGGAAAGAATTTATTTTATAGACTTTTAATAGTAAATCAGTTATCATAAATAATGTTTTCGTCTTTGTGTCGTTGTGGAGTATAATTTTTATTCGATTCTTCCTGAAGTTTTTGTCCGAACAATCGCAAAGCTTACAGAGAAAGTGTATATGTCAGGTAATCGTGTAACTGTATATGCGAATGAACAGGAACGGATTGAGGAATTAGATAGCGTCTTGTGGACGTTTTCTACAAGTTCGTTCGTTCCACATGGTGTAGAAAAGCATGATTATCAACACGTTATATTAACAACAAGTGTTGAAAATACAAATAACTCTTCTGTTTTTATCTCCGTGAATTGTATCGATATAGATGCTTTTCGTGGACTTGATTTGAAGAGATGCGTTTTTGTTTTTGATACTAGTCTAGAACAACAAGCTCTGGAGTTATGTCAAAACTTGCGAATAAATAAACACGCAGCAACGTACTGGAAACAAACAACAAAAGCTTGGGAACAAGTGTTATAAGTTTTTTATGGAGTATCAAATTATGATCGAACGTACTTTTTCTATAATAAAGCCTGATGCAACAGTTAGAAATCTTACAGGTGCGATTAATAAAAAGCTGGAAGAGGCAGGCCTGAGAATAATAGCGCAGAAGCGTATAAGGATGACAAGAGAAATGGCTAAGAAGTTTTATGAAGTTCACAAAGATAAATCTTTTTACGATAGCTTATGTGAATATATGTGCTCTGGACCTGTAATCGTTCAAGTTTTAGAAGGCGAAAATGCTGTTTTAAAGAACAGGGAATTAATGGGAGGAACAAACCCAGCTAACGCTGCGCCAGGTACTATTCGCAAAGAATTCGCTTTAAACATTGAGCAGAATTCTATTCATGGTTCAGATAGCTTGGATAATGCAAAAAAGGAAATTTCGTTTTTCTTTGCTGATGTCGAAATCGTTTCGTAATGGCCGTAAGTAAGCACATTTTCATAATCTTTATTTTGCTCTATTTTTCTTTCGTTAGATCTATAGAGCAGGATACTTTAGTCGCAATTGAAATTCCTGTATATAACGAAAACAAAGATTCTGAATTAGCAAAGAATGCGGCGTTAGATTTAGGTAAAGATGAAGCTATTCGTGCTGTTTCAGATAAAATCCATAGTGGATCGAAGCGGTACGTGAATATATCAAATAAAGATTTAGCAGATTGCATTGATGGTTATTCGATAAGAAATGAGGTTATTGGTACGAGGTCATATAGCGCAAACGTAACATATCGAGTGAACTTAACTACTTTATCTAATCTTCTTAAGAATAAAAAAGCTGCTATAGATGTAATACAGAATCGTAATAAATTAATAGTAGTAGATGCTCAAGATATATCTGCTGTATTTTCACAAATAAACTCTGCATTAAAAAAGCAACAAAGAAAATACATGCCATATTCTTTCACAAAAGAGTCTGTTAAGTATCTTTATTCTAGTTATTTAGATGAGCTGTTTAATTCCTTCAATATAAGGCATCGATATGAAGACATTCATTAGTTTTGTTAATATTCCAAACGCATTATCTTTCTTTCGGCTAGTATCTCCACTACCAATAGTAGTGTATGCAGTACAAAATGATATTCGTCTATCATTCTGTATCTTTATGATTGCGGTAGCGTCAGATTTTTTCGATGGATTTCTTGCTAGGAAATTTAATATAACCTCTAAATTTGGCGCAATTTTAGATCCGTTAGCAGACAAGATATTAATGACGGCGATGTATTTATATTTTTCGATGTCTGGACACATATATTGGCTTGTCAGTGCAATTGTAATATTTCGAGATATTATGATTATACTTGGGATCTTTTTCTTGTATGCCAATAAAATAAAAATAGTATTTTCTCCTATTGTTGAAAGCAAAATAAATACCGCAGTACAGTTGATTTTTATAGTTTTAGTATACTGCACATTGTTTTTTAAAAATGTAGTATTGATAGTGGATTGTACATCATTTTTCGTATGTTGTACTACGTTGTATTCTGGATTCCTTTACTATAAATTATTACTTAAATTAACTCGTAACGTATAGTTACTATTTTTTAATTTTTATATGAGATAATTGGTATAGCATTATAGGATGTTGTACTTATGAGCGATAAAAAAATTAATAATGACAGTAAGTCTAGCTATGTGAAAATAGGCGGCAATTGCATGAGTAAAGACGAGGCTGTAAAAATGGGATTGTTATATATAATGATTCTTATTATAGCATTCGTTATATAAATTTAATCTACTAACTTTCTTTTGAGGTCATATAGCAAGTCTAGTGCTTTCTTCGGCGTCATTTCATTCAAATCCAAAGAGGTTATGGATGCGATTACGTCGTTTTTTGTATCAGTATTATGTGCTGATAACATACTATCATCATCTTCTGTGTTATCTGAAAATTCTGAAAACATAGATAATTGACGTGAAATGTATTTTTTTTGATTCAATGGTCCATTTTCAAGTTTTGCAAGTAGTCTATTCGCTTTTTGTATTACAGATTTTGGTAATCCTGCTAATTTAGCTACATATACGCCGTATGCCTTATCAGCAACGCCGTCAATGATCGAGTGATAAAACATTACCCTCCCCTTGCATTCATTCACCTTTAATGTTTGACATTTTAATTCTGAAATATCTTTTTTTATTCCAAGAAGCTCAAGGTAATGTGTAGCAAAAATAGTTCTACATCTGTTTGTATTATATAAGTATTCCACAACAGACCATGCAATTGATATTCCATCATACGTCGATGTTCCTCGCCCTACTTCATCTAAAATAACAAAAGATCGATCAGTAGCTTGGTTTAAGATAGACGCTGTTTCTATCATTTCTACCATAAACGTAGATCTACCTTTAGCCAAATCATCTGAAGCTCCAATACGGCTAAATAACCTATCAGTAATACCTATTATTGCTGAATGTGCCGGAACAAATGAACCTATATGAGCCATTAAGACAATCAACGCATTTTGTCTTAAATATGTACTTTTACCGGCCATATTTGGCCCTGTTAAGATACTTAAGCGACCAGGATCACACAAGTCACAATCATTAGGCACAAATTCATCTACTAGCGATTCTAGTACTGGATGTCGTCCACTTTTTATCGACAATATTTTATCAGTTGTTAACTGAGGTCTACAATAATGACAATTGGTTGCAAGAGATGCCATAGAAATAGCTATGTCTAGTCTTGCAATAAAGTTCGCGATATCAGCGAAATCATCCATAAGCTCAGTAATAAGATTAACCAATTCTGTAATTATTTCATTTTCTACTCTAACTAAATCAGTAGACGCTTGTTCTAAACGTGTTTGCAGTTCATTTAGTTCATCAGATACATACCTTACGTTATTGACGAGAGTCTGCTTGTGTATTAGAAAATTATCGACCTTACCCTTTTGCGATAATGGGATTTCAATATACCATCCTAAGATATTGTTATTCTTAATTTTTAGCGTATTGATTGCATACTTTGATATATACTTAGCTTGTAAGTCAGCAATTAAAGAGTGACCGTCTTCTACTAAAAATCTTATTTCATCTAATTTTTGAGAATATCCACGTTTTATAACATCTCCAGCTTTATATGTTGCTGGAACATCATCTACCAGTGCAGACTGAAGCTTCGAAAGTAACATTGACAAATCAGGCAATTCCGATGCACAAAATTTGTTTTCTATTTTTATATTTAAATTTATAAAAATATCCTTAATTGATTCAACAACGATTATGCATTGGCGAATCGCTGACAAATCTCTTATAGAATATCTATTAAAGCGCATTCTTACAATAATTCTCTCTATGTCAGGACACGTCTTCATAACTGTCATCAGCTTTTTTCTAATATCGACGTTATTTACAAAAAATTCGACAGAATCAAGCCTATCATTAATCTCTTGTATGTCAATGATTGGAGTCACTAGTCTAGCCATTAACATTCTAGCTCCAAATGCTGTACATGTGTTATCAATATGTCGCAATAAACTATGTTTGTTATCATTATTGGAACGTACAATTTCTAAATTTCTATGCGTTGCAGAATCAACTATCATGAACTTTGATTGATTTATTTTGATAGGCTTTGATAATTTTTGAGCATTTGTACATTGTGTAACAGAGATATATTCTATAATTGCACCACATGCGCTAATTTCGTAGCTTGATGTAAGTCCAAAACCATCTAAAGCGGAAACTTGATAATAGTTTTTTACTCTATCTGTTTCAGTAATAGGATTAAATTTTGAATCAGACAGTATTGTAATATGACCTGTAACATAATTTTTTATTGTCTTAAACCAATTACATCCTTCTATAGCAGCTGGGCATAACACTTCTTGAGGAGCGTACTGTTCCAAACTGTTTAAAAAATCGGAAGCTGTAACGGTATGTACAAAAAGTTTATCTGTCGATACATCAGCTACTGCAAATGATATTGTATCAGGTTCAGAGCCTTTTTTCATATTTGGAGCAATAGACATTAAAAAATTTCCTTCTTTCGCGTCAAGTAATGATTCCTCTGTTACTGTTCCTGGTGTTACAATCCTTGTTATACCACGCTTTACGATGGCCTTGTAACCACGTTTTTTAGCTTCTTCTGGAGATTCAAGTTGTTCGCAAATTGCTATTTTATATCCAAGTTTAACTAACTTGCCAAGATAATAATCTACGGAACTTACAGGGACTCCACTCATTGGAATATCCTCTCCGAGATGTTTTCCTCTGGTCGTAAGTACTAAATTTAACTCTGAAGCAACGATTTTTGCATCTTCGAAGAATAGCTCATAAAAATCTCCCATACGAAAAAACACTAATATTCCTGGGTGCGCTTTCTTTGCCGCAAAGTACTGCTGCATCATAGGCGTGGCTTCACTTAATTCTTCGTTAGAAACATCGCTAATTTCGTTCATTGTAAGCTCCATAAAATGTTGCATTAATAAGATTTTAATATAATATCGTTATACTTTCTATATGTAACAAGTCGATTAATAATTTTTAACATATTGATCATATGGCGCAAGGTTCAATACATCTTACGGAAAACTATAAAATTGGTGAATTGATGGTGTCTTTGGGATACATCTCGCGGAATGAAATGGATGTGATACTAAGAGAACAAAGAAGTTCTAATATATTGTTTGGCAAATTAGCTGTTCAAATGAAATTTGTTTCTGATATTGAGCTTTGCAAAATACTTAGCATAGTTTATAAAATTGATTATATTGACTTGGATCTGCAAAATGTATGTCATGAAATACTTATAACGAATAATATCTTCTCTGAGTATCAAGCAATTCCATTTGAAGTTACGCAATCAACTATTTGTGTCGCAATTAGTGATCCTGGGGACATTGTAGCAACAGATGCGTTAATATCAGCATTAAAATGTTATAAAGTAAAATTTTTTCTTGCTGATAAACAAAAAATTAAAGACATAATATCTGAATGTCGTGCTATAGAGCATTCCGAGGCAATACCTTTTTTGAATAGTGTTATACGTTTAGCGGTAGAAGAAAATGTTAGTGATTTACATTTTACACCAAACGATAATATCGTAGAAATACGCGCAAGAAAAAATGGCGTATTAAAATCATTTAGTACATTTCCGATTATTATGTGGGGAAGGATTAGATCTAAACTTAAAATAATGTCTGATTTAAACATTGCTGATAGTCGAAAACCTCAAAGTGGACATGCTACTTTAAATATTAATAACAGGTGCATAGATATGAGAATATCAACTCATCCAAGTATATTTGGAGAATGTATAGCAATCAGAATTTTAGATGCTAGTTTTGGCTTGAGAAAGCTAGCAGACCTTAACTTCTCTAGTGAAGATACATCTTTTCTTTCTAATGTGATTCGTAAACCGAGTGGAATATTTTTAATAGTAGGACCGACAGGATCAGGAAAAACTACAACGTTATACTCATTATTACAGGAAATTAACGATGGTTCATTAAATATTATGACACTGGAGGATCCTATTGAATACAAAATTTATGGCATACGTCAGCTAGATATAAAAAGCGAAGGCATTATTTCGTATTCTGATGGCATTAAATCGATTTTACGCCAGGATCCAGACGTTATGCTAGTAGGCGAAATTCGCGACGAATGTACAGCAGCTGCAATATTAAGAGCGTCTTTAACTGGTAGATTAGTTTTAGGGACATTACATGCTACATCTCCAATAGATGCGTTACGGCGTCTGGCAAATCTTGGCGTTGATATGCAGACATTAGCATCTCAGTTAATAGGTATTTTTTCACAAAGATTAGTACGTAAAAAAAGTGAGGAAGATTATAAAGATCGTATTCCGTTAACTGAATATTTTTGTGTAAACAAAGTGATAGAGCAAAAAATTTCCTCAAATTTTTTTGAATTTCCGTTAACAAAAACGTTTCATCAATCGGTGAAAGATGCATTGAATTTTACAGATCCACAAGAAATAATTAGAGTGTTAGGTGATGCGTACATTTAAATATATTGGATTATTGCAAGACGGCACAAGGACGTTCGGTATAACGTTAGGTAATAATACGTTAGAATGCATGAAGGCATTATCTAAACGTGGAATATACGTAGTTTCTCTTAATAGAGTTTATTTGCTATCTAAGAAATTTTCTACACAAGAGCTTATTTCGTTCTTCAGACATATGTTATTTCAGATACAGTGCTGTGTTCCTGTACTTACAGCAATATCTACTTATATATCAATTTCAAAAAATATTACGGTACAGTCAGTATTAGGGCATGTTTTGTATGAATTAGAAAATGGCAAAAGCTTATATGAAGCATTCTCTATTGAACCTCGTATTTTTGGATATGTTATACCATCAATAATGAATTCTGCAGAAATAAGCAGTAAATTATATGAATCGATAGCAAGCATCATAATATATCTAGAATTTCAGGAAAATATACGTAAGAAAATAAAAAAGGCTGCGCTATATCCAATATTTGTACTATTAGTAGCAATTGCTTCATTTATTTTTTGTATTACATGTATAGGGCCACAAATCAGTGAATTAGTATCTGATAATTGCAAACATTCTTTTGCAACACAGTTATGTATCACAATGATTCCTAATAATCCGTATTTTATTATAATGATGTTAATATCTGTTACGTCATTCTTAATTATTTGTCCTAGGCGATTGCTACTTCATATAGCTGCAAAAGTTCCACATTTAAGTACATTAATAGAACGAATATATGAATGGCATTGTTGTACTATTTTATTTATTTCGTTAAGAGCAAAACTAGATCTTACCAAAAGTTTACAATTTATAAAAAGTACAATCGAAAAAACACCATACTATTCCAAATTTAAAAACTTACTTTCAGATATTTTATGCGGCGAAAAATTATCGACTGCAATAAGTAAAATAACGATTTTTTCTGCTAGTACTATACATTCTATAAAAATAGCAGAAGAAAACAACGAGTTAGAAAATATCTTGCAATTTATAGTTCAAAATCAAAAAGAAGAAATAAATTTTATTATAAAAAAATTAGGCATGAAAGTTAGTATTACCATCACGCTTTGTGCAGGAATATTATTGATTACGATTTTATTAGGTGTGTTTTATCCTCTATATAGTTCTATAAATATTTTTGAGCAATAAACTATGGAAATAGTAAGAACTGATTATACACTAAGGTATCCAGAATTGGCAGATTATTGTTTTATAGATAGTAATGATGTAGTATACGAAATATGTCGTCTTCCAAAATCATCATTAATGGATGCAATCAAGATATTTTATTTAAAGCGAAAGCATGCTCTTAATGATAAACATATAATACTCTATGGTCTAGACGCATTTAAGATTACAGAACGGTATATAGTAACAGTAAAATTAAACAATTATAATTCGTATATTACACAGACGAGACAAACTGTATGTCCAATAGAATATGTGATAATGAACTATTGCAAGCACATCGCTGATTGGATGTTCATTGTAACAAGAGTAGATAATACTGTGAAAATTGTCTCAGGCAAGAAAAATATGATCCTGAATTCTCGTATTGTATTTGCGACTGACATTGAGTTAGAAATAGTTAGAACGATCAAGTACATAAATAGGTTTATTGATTTTAGAAATATAAAAATAATTACGAATGTACGAAACATTTCTACAAATAATGTAGTAGAATTCCTTGAATATGATGATGTGTTTGCTATGCTTGCAGAATATGCTAGTAAGGCACAAGTATATGAATGTATCTTTGGTACGAAACTTATAAAACTCCCAAAATACAACGTTGTCGCTATTGCATCCATATCTTTGTTATCTTTGCTAGCAATAGGAATTGAGTATGTAAATTATACAAGAATGCAAAATAACTACGTAGCAATAAAGCAATTACTTGCGTCATATACGAAGGCCTTTTCAGGGATATCTAATACGCAAGTGCGAAATTTCTTGTTTAACGTAAACAAGCGTTCTTTTTCAAATTGTACATTAATGCGCATACATGAGCATATTGAAGATGGTGTAATAGAAAAAATAGTTCTAAAAGATGCAAAGCAGATTGTAGTAGGTAAAGACTTTTCGCGTGAAGATCTACAACGTATAAAAGGAAAATTATCTACTGATTCAACAATTAGTATGCAACGCATTGAGATAAAGATATGAAAAAGGTATCTTGTTTATGGTCATTAATTGCAATTGTTGCATCATTCATCGCGATATATTTGCAATTTGAAACTAATGAGTTAGAAAGTGAAACGGAAGATATAAAAAATAATATAAGAGAATACGAAAGCCTAATAAAAAGTTATGAATCATATGCTGTTACAAAAAATAATAGTCTTAATTACGTAAATGACGATCTATTTAAACAGCAAATTGATACGATAGCCAAAGCATCACACGTTAAAATAGCAGAATTTCGGAATGAAAAATCGGAATATATGCATAGAGGAATTGCGCTTAAATTAACTGGCGTATGCGAAAAAAATTGTTATCAATTTTTACATTTATTAGAAAATGGGATAAATGGAGTATTAAAATGCAACGCGCTAAGTTTAATGCGTGAGAATGGCTTAGTTGTTTTAAAACTAAAAGCGAATATTTACTATTGCGATTTAAAATGTTCTGCTACTCGTAATAGGCGAATAACAAATGAGAATTCACGTAATTTATTTGAGTATGAATTGTTAAAACAAAAAGAAAAGTATACCCTGCATGGGATAATAGGAGAATCGGCATTGATAAACAACAAAATAGTGAAAGTTGGAGATATAATAAATGAAAAAATAATTGAATTTATCACGGACAAATCTGTTATACTAAAAAGTAGGAGCAATACAAGAAGAAGTATCGCCTTAGGAGAAACTTTTTGGTAATATCGAACTGTACTTGTTGGTGTAAGTATGATTGCTAGTTTACGTGGGAACGTTATTAAAATTTCCGAAACTGAGATCGTTCTAGAAACGAACGGTGTTGGTTATAAAATAATATGTTCTCAACGTGTAATTTCAAATGTAAAACAAAACAGTGGAGTATGTTTCGTATTTACGGAATTTGTTGTACGAGAAGCAAGCTTAACTTTGTACGGCTTTTTAACGGAAACAGAGCGAGAACTGTTTAATTTGTTAATGTCTGTGCAGGGAATTGGCGGACGCTCTGCAATTGCTATTTTGTCTACGTTAACAGATGATGAACTGATTTACGCGTTAGTCAACGATGATAAACGGATGTTGTGTAGAGCTAATGGTATAGGAGAAAAAGCTGCTGTAAAAATTATTGCTGAACTGAAATCAAAAATAGGTAAGATTTTAAATAAAACAGTATATACGAGCGAACGACTAAGTACTGTTTCACCTGTTGTGCTTGACGTGAAATCTGCTCTAGCGAATTTAGGTTATGCGCAGCCTGATATAAATGATGTTATATCTTCTATCGAATTACATGATGATAATAGCTTTGATACATTACTGAAATTGGCGCTAAAAAAAATATCTGAAAGTAAAAAATGACATTGGAACAGAATAATTTATTACGGGAAACAAAATTAGAAGAGGATAAGGAATATTCATTACGTCCGTCTGTTCTAAGCGAATTTATCGGACAAGAGCATCTAAAGAATAATCTTAAAATCTTTATTGAATCTGCGAAGACAAGAAAGAAAGCTATGGATCATGTCTTATTTTTTGGGCCTCCAGGATTAGGAAAAACGACATTAGCGCAGATAGTAGCGAACGAACTACATGTCGGTTTTAAATCTACGTCAGGACCTATATTGCTGAAGGCTGGCGACTTAGCTGCTATTCTTACAAATTTACAGGAAAATGATGTATTGTTCATAGACGAAATTCACAGGCTGCCATCTTCAGTCGAAGAAATATTATATTCTTCAATGGAAGATTTTCAATTAGATATAATGATTGGCGAAGGGCCTGCCGCACGATCAATAAAAATAGATCTTCCGAAATTTACGTTAATAGGAGCGACGACTAGAGCTGGATTACTATCTTCGCCTCTGCGTGATAGGTTTGGGATACCATTACGTTTGGAGTTTTATACGTATGATGAATTGAAATTTATTATTACCAGAAATTCTGAGCTGTTAGGTATTGCAATAGATGAAGACGGTGCTCTCGAAATCGCAAAGCGTTCTAGAGGAACGCCGAGAATTGCAGTGAGATTATTAAAAAGAGTTAGGGATTTTTCTCTTGTCCACGGAAAGAAAAAAATAGATCAAGAGATCGCTGATATCTCCCTTACAAGACTTGACGTAGATAAAAATGGACTAGATACGTTAGACATGAAGTATTTACGGTGTATACTTGATTTTTACAATGGAGGACCTGTTGGAGTTGATACAATTGCGGCAGTATTGTCTGAGAAGCGAGATACTGTTGAAGAAGTAATTGAGCCATATATTTTACAAAAGGGGCTTGTGCAAAGAACATCGCGAGGAAGGATGCTTTCGAGTGAAGGATATCGATATTTAGGCGTTAACAAGGTGGAAAACCAAAAAATACAACAGGAGATTTTTGAATAGTATGCGACATATAATTTTTGAAGATCAGGCAGGAAATCAAATTTCGGTAAAATTCATACCAGGACAAACATTATTGGATGTTGCTGAAGATAACGAAATTCATCTACATAGTCATTGTGAAGGAAATGGAATTTGTGGAGGTTGTCACGTCAAAATAGAAGATCAATCTGAATTGAATGAAATTTCTGATTTAGAGTCATCAGGACTTGATATGGCAAAAGGTGTGTCCATGACATCAAGATTGGCATGCCAAGTGATACTAAGTGAAAAATGCAACGGGCTAAATGTAAAGGTGCCTATACTATTTAAAAAGTAGTAGTTTATGCTGTATAGTGCCGTTTCACAAAAATTAGTCTTAAGGCCGTTTTTTTGTTGCTTATCGATCTTTGCTCGGTTTTATAAAATATTTTTGTCTCTTTGCGTTAAAAAAAGTTCTCGTTTGTAAAGTATTTGTTTGCGTCTTGAATATCCTAAGTACAAATGATACAATGCATGCAGTTATTAAGGGGCGTTGGTCGGTATGTCTGAAAAGGAAGAAGTGTATTGTGCAGAGAGTATAAAGGTCCTGAAAGGCTTGGATGCTGTCAGAAAACGTCCTGGTATGTATATCGGCGATACAGATGATGGCTCAGGCCTACATCATATGGTGTTTGAGGTCGTCGATAATTCTATAGATGAAGCACTTGCAGGACATTGCAAAAATATTACTGTGTGCATACATAATGATGGGTCTGTTTCCGTCGCCGATGACGGAAGAGGAATTCCTACTGATATTCATCCAGAAGAAGGGGTTTCTGCAGCAGAGGTCATAATGACACGATTGCACGCAGGAGGAAAATTCGATCAAAATTCGTATAAGATATCCGGAGGACTGCATGGCGTTGGTGTTTCTGTCGTAAATGCACTTTCTGACAGATTAGACCTTACGATTTGGCGAGATTGTGGTGAGTATTTTATTCGTTTCAGAAACGGCGAGGTTGATACTCCGTTGACTAAAACAAAAGATAATGTGCAGAAGCATGGTACAATGGTGCGATTTTGGCCATCTTCTCTTATTTTTAAAATTACAGACTTTTCATTCGAACGCCTCGAACGTCGTTTGCGGGAATTGGCATTTTTAAATTCTGGAGTTTGTATAACGTTAGTAGATGAGCGTTCAGCTGAGGTCGTGCAAAGAGTTATGCATTATGAAGGTGGACTTGTCGAATTTTTGAAGTATCTAGATTCTTCAAAAACCTCGTTGATTTCTAAGCCAATTGCGATAAAGGGAGAAAAAGATGGTATATATGTTGAGGCCGTTCTAGAATGGACCGACAGTTACCATGAAAATACGACCTGTTTCACGAATGCGATTCATCAAAGTGATGGTGGAACGCATTTAGCTGGTTTTAGAAACGCACTTACGAGGACTATCAACTCGTATTTGTTGGCTAACTCAAAAAAAGAAAAGATCATACCAAATGGTGATGATTCTAGAGAAGGACTTACTAGCATAATTTCGGTGAAAGTGCCTGATCCGAAGTTCTCCTCTCAGACTAAAGATAAACTTGTTTCTTCGGAAGTACGCCCTATCGTGGAAGCAATAGTTAGCGAGCAGCTATCTGTTTGGTTCGAAGAGAATCCAGTCGATGCAAAACAAGTCGTGTCAAAGATAATTGAGGCCGCAGTTGCGAGAGAAGCAGCAAGAAAGGCTAGAGAATTAACTAGAAGAAAAAACGCATTAGAAATCTCAACTCTTCCTGGAAAGTTAGCTGACTGCCAGGAAAAAGATCCAGCTTTATGCGAGCTGTTTATTGTCGAGGGAGACAGCGCTGGAGGTTCAGCTAAATCTGGTCGAAATAGAAAGTATCAAGCTATTTTGCCTCTGCGAGGAAAAATCTTAAATGTTGAACGAGCTCGTTTTGATAAAATTCTGTCTTCAGCTGAAATCGGGACATTGATATCTGCACTTGGCGTCAACATTGGTGATGATGGATTCGATATAGAAAAGATAAGGTATCATAAAATAATTATAATGACAGACGCTGATGTCGACGGTAGCCATATCCGAACGTTATTGTTGACATTCTTTTATCGGCAAATGCCTAAGATTATAGAAAATGGCTTCTTGTATGTCGCACAGCCTCCGTTGTTTCGTGTTAAGAAAGGTAGCTCTCAAGTCTACTTAAAAGATGAAGCAGCATTAGAAAAATATCTCATCGATTCATCGATAGAATTAACATCTTTGCAGTTGGGTGAGGATGTTATCGATCACCTAGCTTTGAAAAAAATGCTGTCTGTTGCTAATGATATCAGGCAGAAGGTAGTTTATCTATATAATGATATAAAAAATGATTTGTTAGCTGATTACTTAGTAATGTTTGGTA
The DNA here is from genome assembly GCA_964566185.1 of uncultured Alphaproteobacteria bacterium. Classification (GTDB taxonomy): domain Bacteria; phylum Pseudomonadota; class Alphaproteobacteria; order UBA3830; family CAYLKK01; genus CAZMHS01. The sequence goes on along the minus strand of CAZMHS010000002.1, from coordinate 47,446 downwards.
TGCTAAAGGATCATGCGATGTTTCAAGCCAATATAAAAAACTTGTTAATCGCCTTGAAACGGAATAATGGTGGGGAATGGCGTATTGTCGACGAAGATACACGTTTTTTGTTTGTAAGAAAAGAACGTGGCGTAGAAGAATTCTTTGAGCTGCTCAAACATCGCATAGGAGCATCTGAGTTGGTAACAGCTTGCGAACTAGGAGAAGTGTTCCGAGAGTTTGCTGATAGGTATGTTACTCTAAAAATGAAGGATGTTTCATTTAGAGTATTTACTTATAGTGATCTATTAAGTAGTTTTGAGCAAGGAGCAAAACGCGGCATTTCAGTAAATCGTTACAAAGGTTTAGGTGAAATGAATCCTGATCAATTATGGGATACGACTCTGAATCCTGATACACGTTCGTTGTTGCAGGTAAAATGCGAACACTTTGAGGAAGCAGACCAAATATTTTCGACATTAATGGGAGAAGTTGTTGAACCGCGTAGAGCTTTCATACAGGAAAACGCGTTGAAAGTTATGAACCTCGATGCATAATAGAGAAACGTATTGAGAAAAAAGTATAGCGTAAAGAACAAACAGAAGAAACGTAGTCGTTGTACGTTTGTGATGTTTTTTTCTTTCGTGTTCGTTTCGATGTTTTTTTTCATTGTAATAATATGTTACGATATACCATCATTAAAAAACTTAGAGACTTCGACTCGACGTTCGAGCGTAGTATTTGAAGCGTACAATGGAACAGTCATCGCTACATATGGCGATTTATTCGAAAAAATGGTTACTGTTGAGCAGCTTCCTAAACATGTTTACCAAGCGATCATAGCAATAGAAGACCGAAGATTTTTTCAGCATGTAGGTTTTGATCTTTTTGGTATCATTAGAGCGGCTTATAACAATATTTTCAATAAATGTAATCGGTTACATGGTGGGTCAACAATTACGCAACAACTTGCAAAAAACATATTTCTAACGCCGAGCCAATCAATAAAAAGAAAAGTGCAAGAGTTAGTGCTATCCATCATGATAGAACATCAATTTTCAAAATCTCAAATATTAACTATATATTTGAATAGGATATATTTTGGCAGTGGCGCTTATGGAATAGATGCTGCTGCATTTAGATTGTTCGGAAAACGTGCTAAAAACTTATCATTGTACGAGTCTGCCAAATTAGCTGCTTGCTTGAAATCACCATCTGCATATTCGCCGATTAGTAATCAGCAAAAATCAGATGAAAGAACGGTACTTGTTCTAAATGCAATGTATGAATGTGGATATATATCAAAGAAGGATTTAGAACAATGCATTACTACTGTTGAGTCAGGAGGCTATGTTGCAGATATTACTTCAGATAACAGATATTTTACAGATTGGTTGTTATCTAAAATTCCGAATATGTGCTTATCTTATGAAGATATTATTGTACGAACTACATTAGATGTAAGATTGCAAAATAATGCTGTAGTGAACGTAAGACGAGCGTTAATTAACAAAGGAATTAAAAATAGTGTAGGACAAATGGCTCTTGTCGCACTAGATAGTACTGGTGCTGTACGAGCTATGGTCGGTGGACATACATATGGACAAAGTCAGTACAATCGTTGTTTAGCAACTAGATCATCAGGATCTGCTTTTAAGTTTTTTACATACTTAGCAGCGTTTGAATGTGGGATGAATCCTTCGGATAAAATTTCTGACGGTCCAGTATCATTTCGAGGTTGGTCTCCAAAGAATTATCACTGGAAGTCGCGTGGCGAATTAACATTAAATGATGCATTTGCATTTTCAGTTAATACTTCTGCAGTAAAACTAGCAATGCAAGTTGGACGAAAAAGAATAGTACAATTAGCAAGAAGCGTTGGCTATTCCGGAGAATTACCTGATGATTGGACATTTGTTTTAGGTACTGGCGGTACAAATTTACTTGAATTATCTTCATGTTATGGGTGTATATTAAGTAACGGCCAAAAAGTAGAGCCTTATGGAATTATTAGCATTAGGGCTAAAAATGGGAAAATGTTGTACAAGTCGAAAAAGGTTATAGCACGTGTTGTAAATTGTGATTCTTGCGCCAAGATGAAAACAATTATGCGTAGTGTCGTCAAGTATGGAACAGGCAAACGCTCAATGGTAGATACGTATAGTTATGGAAAAACAGGAACATCGAATGATAGTATAGATGCTTGGTATATTGGTATGTTTGATAATTTAGTCGTTGGTGTATGGTGTGGAAATGACGACAACAAGCCAATGTCAAAAAAAATAACAGGTGGAACTTTGCCTGCAGAAACATGGAAAAACTATGTAGAATCGATTATGTACGGTAAGGACCTTTCAGATGAAATAAATTCAACGAAGGTAATGGATACTACGCATCTGCATTTGAAAAACAATTTAACCAATTTTATTAAGACGCTAAAATAAATTATGTATTTTGCTTTTTGAATTAACGTGTATATATTTATCACGAGAAGTCAAAAGTCACCTTAAACTTTTTAGGCCCGAAAGAATATGTTGAAAACTTTTCAGTGTTATGATACCATAGCGGCGAATATCGTGTTCTGAAGTTTTTCTCCAGGAGAAACAATGGGTGTGTGCGCAGAAAAAGTTACTTACTCTAGCAAATTAGCAGAAAGGTATGTGAAGGCTTTGTGGAAGGTTGCTGTTGATACTGGGAAGCAAAACAAAATATCTGATGATATGGCTTTGATAGAGAATCTGATTAATGACGCTTCAGTGAAAAAGGTCCTTAGCGTTGCTGTTTCGATAAAACGTATAGCGTATGAGTTAGCAAAAGTTATAAAAGATGTAATGGAAATAGATTCTGCAGTCTATAATATGCTAAGGCTTTTAATAAAGAATGATAGAGCATATTTAATGAAAGACATATGTCGTGCATACAATGAGTTGTTGCGCAGTATTGTTGGGAGAGAGAAATTCTATATTACAGTGTCGAACGAATACGAAAAAAGTGATATGGATAGTATAGTTGCAAAAATAAAAGATGCGTTTTCTCAGAATGCAGAATGCATTTTTCTGCCTTGTGAAGAGAAGTTTCATGGGGTTAGAATACAGCATAAGAGTAGAATATTAGATTATTCGGTTGAATCTAAAATCGCACGTTTGCTTGCGTTGATGAAGGAGTAAAAAGAATGAAAATAAAGCCGTCAGAAATTAGTTCTGTTCTGTTTTCTCGTATAAAATCATTCGAACCAGGACCAGAAATGATAGAGATAGGAACTGTCTTGTCTGTAGAGGATGGTATAGCTCGTGTGTATGGTTTAGAAAGTGTGCAAATGGGGGAAATGGTTTCATTTGAGTCAGGCGTGAACGGACTGGCTCTTAGTTTAGGTAGTGAAACCGTAGATGTTGTTCTTATGGGTGAAGATAGAAGGATTCACGAAGGAATGACAGTAAAACGCACAAACAAGATAATGAGCGTACCGACCGGAGAATGTATGTTAGGGCGTGTTGTGAATGCGCTCGGGCAACCGATAGATGGTAAAGGACCTATATCAGGAGCAGAATACAGAGCTATGGACGTAAAGGCTCCAGGGATTATTGAAAGGAAGTCGGTCTTCGAACCTGTACAAACAGGTTATAAGGCTATTGATGCCCTAGTGCCTATAGGACGAGGCCAACGAGAGTTGATTATCGGTGATAGGCAAACAGGGAAAACGGCCATAGCCATTGATACAATAATTAGCCAAAAGAATGCGTTTGAAAATAACATTGATAACGACAAATTGTATTGCATATACGTTGTTATCGGACAGAAACGGTTTTCTGTGGCACAGATAGTGAAAACATTAACGGAATGTGGCGCGATGGAGTATACGACAGTGGTCGCAGCGACAGCGTCGGACCCGGCATCTATGCAGTATCTGGCTCCATATGCAGGATGCGCCATGGGTGAGTATTTTAGAGATAACGGGAAACATGCGTTAATAATATACGACGATTTATCTAAGCATGCAGTAGCATACAGGCAAATGTCGTTATTGTTGCGGCGTTCCCCAGGACGTGAAGCGTATCCTGGTGACGTGTTTTACCTGCACTCTAGGTTGCTTGAACGAGCAGCAAAGTTGGATGATGCGCATGGCGGTGGATCATTGACAGCCCTTCCAATTATAGAAACGCAAGCTGGAGACCTGTCAGCATATATTCCAACCAACGTGATCTCTATAACTGATGGCCAAATATTCTTAGAAAATGAATTGTTTAATAAAGGTATAAGACCGGCTATTAATGTAGGACAGTCAGTTAGTCGCGTTGGTTCGGCAGCTCAGGCGAAATGTATGAAGCAGGTTGCAGGAAAAATAAAGTTAGAATTGGCACAGTATAGAGAAATGGCGAGCTTTGCGCAGTTTGCGTCAGATTTGGATGCGTCGACAAAGAAATTGATTGATCGCGGCGATAGACTTACTGAGCTGCTAAAACAGCCTCAGTACGCGCCGATGAAACTGGAAGAACAAGTTATTAGTGTGTTCTTAGGAGTTCACGGTTTTCTCGATAATATAGCTGTAAATAAAATCGGAGAATTTGAGAAGTATGTCTTATCAAAAATTAGAATCGAATATCAAGATATATTAGTTGAGATAAGAGATAAAAAGTCAATTTCAGATGCGTTAACAGAAAAATTAAAGAATGTATTACAAACTTATGTTGATAATTACGCATTAGAGACCAAGTAATGGCTAATTTAAGAGAATTAAGAAATAAGCTTAACACTGTAAAATCAACGAGAAAATTGACCTCAGCGATGAAATTAGTCGCTGGAGTAAAATTAAGAAAAGCAGAAAAAAAAGCTGTTTCATGTCGTCAGTATGCGCACCATTTGAGACAGATGATCGCAGGCATACGCACTGATGTATTAGAACATTTACCAGAAATGCTAACTGGGCGAATGAACGCGACAAGCGTTTTGCTTATTGTCTTTTCGGCGGATAAAGGGTTGTGTGGTAACTTTAATTATAACGTAATCAAAAAAACTAAATCTGAAGTAGATGCATTGTTAAAAAGTGGGAAACAGGTATCTGTCCTTTGTTTGTGCCAGAAGAGCTTTTTATCTTTTCGTAATATATTGCCTTGTAAGGTGAATTTATTTAATAATGCGAAGAAAAATGATACGTCAGCAGAGTTTGCAGGAATCTTATCAGATTTTGCATGCAGAGAATTTCTTGAAGGACGTACTGATGAAGTGAAGTTGCTCTATACAAAATATCTATCAGCAGTCAATAGATCTGTCGTTGTTGAAAATGTAATCCCTATTTGCTCAGAAAATTCGGTAGATGATGATACGATTCCGGTGTTTGAACCAGATGTAGAAGCTGTTTTTGAGAAGATCTTAGCGTATAATGTCGCTGTGCAAATCAATCAAGCTTCGTTGGAAAGTATGGCAAGTGAGCAGAGTGCTAGGATGACAGCGATGGATAGTGCTACAAGAAATGCAGATGAACTGATAGCGAAAATGTCGTTGAAGTACAATAGGTTGCGTCAAACTATGATCACGTTAGAACTTGTTGAAGTGATTTCAGGCGCAGAGTCGCTAAAAAACAATTAGTGGAGTTACATATGGAAGAGAAAAATGTAGGATATATATCTCAAGTGCTCGGAGCAGTGGTCGATGTTGTTTTTGAAAAAAAACTGCCGAGTATATTGAATGCATTAGAGACAGAAATTAATGGACATAAACTTGTACTAGAGGTAGCGCAGCAGCTTGGAGAAAACACCGTAAGAGCGATAGCTATGGATACGACAGATGGTTTAGTAAGGAACCAAGAAGTTGTAGATTTAGGCCGTATGATAGAAGTTCCAGTAGGTCGTGAACTTTTAGGACGTATAGTAAATGTCATTGGAGAACCTCAAGATGACAGAGGTCCAATAAATGCGTCAATTTCGTTGCCGATACATAGAGAAGCGCCAGCTTTCATAGAACAGTCGACGGAAACAGAAATTTTGGTAACTGGTATAAAAGTTGTTGATTTGCTTGCTCCTTACGCGAAAGGAGGAAAAATCGGTTTATTCGGAGGAGCTGGTGTAGGAAAAACAGTTTTAATCCAGGAGTTAATCAACAATGTAGCAAAAGCTCATGGCGGTTTTTCTATATTTGCTGGAGTTGGAGAGCGCACGAGAGAAGGTAATGATTTGTACCATGAAATGATTGAAGCAGGCGTTATTGACGTAGAAGGAAATACGTCTAAAGCTGCTCTCGTTTATGGACAAATGAATGAACCGCCAGGAGCAAGAGCAAGAGTTGCTTTAACTGGCTTGACCTTAGCTGAGTATTTTAGAGATTATGAACGACAAGATGTTTTGTTATTCGTTGATAATATATTCAGATTTACTCAAGCAGGTTCTGAGGTCTCTGCATTACTAGGTCGTATGCCATCAGCAGTAGGTTATCAGCCTACTCTCGCTACAGATATGGGAGAACTGCAGGAACGTATTACGACAACATTGAAAGGTTCTATTACAAGTGTTCAAGCAGTATATGTTCCAGCAGATGACTTAACAGATCCAGCACCAGCAACATCTTTTTCGCATTTGGATGCAACTACGGTTTTGAGTCGTCAGATAGCAGAACTTGGTATATATCCAGCAGTTGATCCATTGGATTCGACATCAAGGATGTTAAGTCCTATGATAGTAGGCAATGAGCATTATCGAGTTGCTCGAGAAGTACAACGAGTGTTGCAATCCTACAAATCTTTGCAGGATATTATCGCTATCCTTGGTATGGACGAACTTTCTGACGAAGACAAAGCTATTGTTGCTAGAGCTAGAAAAATTCAGAAGTTTTTGTCGCAACCATTTCATGTTGCAGAAGTATTTACAGGTATGCCAGGAAAATTCGTATCACTTTCTGATACAATTACTGGCTTTGATGCTATTATTTCTGGGCGCTGTGACCACATTCCCGAAGCAGCATTTTATATGGTTGGCACGATTGATGACGTGTATGAAAAGGCTTCAAGCATGGGTGTTACTGCATGAAGGTTATTGTATTAGAACGCGAAAAAGAAATATTCTCATGTGATTATGCAGAATGCGTCACTGTTCCATCTGTGTCTGGAGAAATGTGTGTGTATCCAAACCACATATCGATTATCACGTTGTTGCAAGCTGGTAAAATCAACGTGTCGTACAAGGAAAGTGGCGCTAATCAGCGAAAGTCATTTGATATTATTGACGGTATTTTCTCATTTAAACAAAATCAGGCAGTATTTCTTGTACAGGTAGCGTAGCAAGTATCTACTAGAAAAGCAAAACAACGGTTTGTATGTAGTCGTTGTTTTTTTATTGCGCGTTTTGCATAAAAATTCCCCAGCACTTCATAATTGTTAACAAAAAATTAATAATTTCATGAGAAAATGATATGAAATTTTTTATAGGACATTTTTATGAGTAGATTTATTAGAACTATTAACTTACTGCGCATTATAGCATTGATCTGCCTAGTAGTAACTATAACGAACGCATATAGCGATGTGTTCGAAGTAGATCTAGCAGAATTAGGTGAAAGTAAAACTAGTGATGAAAAACAATTTAATGATTTTGTGAAAGGTCGCTTTAACGAATTTCTCAACAACAAAACATGACTTAAGATCAATGATAAAACTATGACAATACGAGAACTAAAAATAAATACAGAACACTATCAAATGCCAGGATGCGCGTTATGTGTACTTGACAACAATAAAAAGCTATTGTTGATTGCAAAAAAACAGCGCTATAATAAACAGTCTACCATACCATGTAACATTAACAATAACAGTAATGATATTCATACTGAAAGGCAACTTGCTTTATACGTTATAAATAAACTAGGTCCAAATACATGTGGTAAATTATACGTATATACAAAAAATGCTCCATGCCAGGCTAAGTTAAGAGACAACTGTGAAATATCATGCTTAGAATTTTGGAAAAACTTTGCGGAAAAATACAAAAATTTAACAATAATAGTCTACTTTTCTTGTAACTATAATCCGATGACAGAAAATGGCTGGGATTATAGCGTAAACTTATTTAATATTATAACTCCTTCAGTTAACTTAAAACGAAAATATCACAAACTATTCGTCAATTTAGAAAAAACTAAAAAAACAATAAAAAAACGTGGACTCAATAAAAAGTCTAAAGATTGGCAACTCGTACTAAAAGACGAAAAAGAAGTTCTAAATAAAAGAAATAATGAAAGAAATAGAGAATCAGCGAAGATTATAAATGAAAGAAAAGACGACTATACAGATAAAATAATAAACTTATTCAACAATATGAAAAACAAACCAAAAAACCTCACTTTTTCGAAAATGATATAAACACATACAACACACTGCGCTTTTCTCACAAACTAACTTGTTCTAAAAGCGCAGCACAGTCTCTACTATAAGTCTTCTACGGCATCAATGATGATAAGAAAACACATCAAAACACCGTAGCAAATATACATAATCACAATCTACTGTTCATCAAATACATCGTATAAGTTATCGATTAAGAAACTGACATTCATTGCATTTTCATCTACAGTTATACGCGCATTACTACCTCCAATATATTTATGAATACCATTAAAAAACGATGTTCTATCTTCTTCTATTCGGTTCCTCACGAATGTTATCGAACGATTCACATATTTGTCTAACGCTATGGCACAAATCGCATCACTAGCTGTTAAACCACAATTTTCAATAGTCAAGTGTTCAATTGCCGCACCACCGAACAATGCGTATACCCCAGATGAATACAACGGAGACAGCCGCATCTGCATACCAGTACAATTTTTAAACGTGACTGCATGCAATGGTTCGTCTCCATCACTTAATAAGGTATCCCATTTTTTATAAAACGTTTTATTGATAGCAATTCCATCGAATGATATAGAACGACTTAACTCCATGTCACGACGTGAAAGTTTATAAAATTCAGATATATTCTCTTTTTCAAAAGATAACTCAGAATCAATCTTCACGTGTTCTTTATATCGCGAACCATTATTCATCCCATTCACCCCGTTGATTCCGCAACAAATGGCAACACATAATAGCAACTTTTTTAACATCATATACACCTCAATTAACAACAAATTAATGGTATATCTTTTGATAAGTTTTTACAAGCAGTTTGCAATGCTGTAGCCTGATGTTAACTTTTTCAATTTGCGCTTGTATTAATTTTCATAGTAAAATGAATATAAGCAATCAGCGCATACAAAACAGCACACATACATCACCATTCGATTTTGGAAGATAGATAAGTTTGCGCGCCACTCAATGTAGCATGTGGCACGCATGATGCCAATTTATCCTTTTTTGGCTTTACTATTACTTTCTGTATTCTGCTTTTGTTGCGACGCTTCATCACTATTTTTGTTGTCAGGTGTTGAATTTTCTGCTTGCGACGTTTCTTGAGCATTATTATTAGCTTCATTTTGTGCAGTGGTAGCATCTTGCTTAGCGTCTCCACCACCAACATGCGATGTAATAAAGTTATACAAAAGCCTGACACCAAAGCCTGTAGCTCCAGGATTTGTCGTATTGAGTTCTCTGTATGTAGCTTCTACTCCAGCAATATCTATGTGTGCCCATTTGCAATTGTTTACAAAGCGTTTTAAGAAACAAGCAGCAGTGATGCTCCCGCCACGAACTTTTCCGCCAGCCAAGTTCTTCAGATCTGCGATATCGGACTCTACAGTTGATTCGAAGTAATCGTTGATTGGCATGTGCCATACTTTTTCGCCTGTTATCTCTGACGAGCTTTTTATAGCCGTTAAAAGACCTTCGTCATTAGAAAATAGGCCAGCATATTCATGTCCCAAGCTAACAACGATAGCCCCTGTTAATGTTGCTAAATCAATAATCGATTCAGGTTTAAATCGATTTTGAGTATACCATAATGCATCGGCTAGCGTCAGCCGCCCTTCTGCGTCGGTATTTAAAACCTCAATTGTTAAACCTGACATAGACTTTACAATATCGCCAGGTCTTTGTGCTGAGCCTGATGGCATATTTTCTGCCAGCGCAGCTACGGCAACAATATTTTTCTTGACTTTATTAAGTGCTACAGCTTTCATTAAACCGATGACAGTTGCCGAACCGGCCATGTCATACTTCATTTCATCCATTCCATTTTCTGGCTTAAGATTAATTCCGCCAGAATCAAATGTTAGCCCTTTTCCGACGAATGCAAGCGGTTTTTCTTTCTGATCGGCACCTTCCCAACGCATGACAAGAAGTCTTGGGTCATGAATACTTCCTGAAGCTACAGCGCTAAAAGCCCCCATACCTAATTCTTCTATCTGCTTTTTATCAAAAACCTCAACTTTAACGCCAGCAGGTAATAACTCTCTCATAGCTATGTTAGCTAAAGTTTCAGGATACATTACGTTTCCCGGTTCTGACGCTAACAAACGTGTAAAGTTGACGCTATCAGCTAAGTTTTTCAACTCATCCCACTTTTTTGCCGATTTATCAGGTGTATTAGAAACTATATTTATTTGTAATTCTTGATCTTCGCAATCTGATTTTTTGTATTTATCAAACTTCCATGATTTAAGGTAAACGCCAAAAGCAAGACGAGCTTGAATATCGTCGCAGTTATCTGCACACGACGAATCGCCTAAAATTGCGACATTCCCATAAGTATGACAGATTTTCGAACAAGCAACACCGCCTAAATCTTCCACATCCTTTTGTCGTAAAGTTTTATTTCCTACTCCTATAACGATAACATTTTTCAGTGATGTTGTTGGAGATAATAATGAAATGCACTCACCGAACTTGTTTTTAAAATTCAAATTTTTTATAGCATTTGAAATGAAATTACCATTAGATGAATCTAATGAATTCGCAGCATCTCCAATCAGTTTGTTATTATCTGTAGCGAAACATACAACGCTGCCGACATTCTCATAATTTTGCGCGAAAACAATACACGTCTTCATAATATACCTCACGATTGATTTTAGAAAAGATCTGTACATTATAGTATCAAAATAGAAAGTAGATGTCAAGGTTTGCAGTATATCGTCGGCTAATTAAGCCAAAAAAGTGCGCTAACAAATCAACGCAAGTGTAGGTTATATCATTAGCTATACATTAATGCAACACACTGTTGCAAAGTGTCTAATAATTATAGACAAAAAGAGTTAGCTCGAAGAAGCTATTGTTGTTTCTTATCACAAAATTTTTGCACTAATTGCCGAGATTCGTTTGTCATTAAAAGTCTTTTAAAAATTTCACTTTCATGAGTTAATCCACTTTGTAGCGTAGAATTTTGAGACATATTAATTGCTAATTTAAGTCCTATCAAGCTATGTCGAAGTTTATTAGCTATTGTAGCAGCTAATTTTTTAGCTTCCTCGTACTCACAGCCATCTTTCGCAATTTTATTTATAAATCCAAAAGAATAAGCTGTAGACGTATCGATATATTCACCTGTTGCCATCATTTCAAATGCTTTATTTCGACCGACTTTACGAGGCATGCGCTGCGTGCCGCCATTTCCAGGAATAAGCCCGATGTTTATCTCAGGGAAACCGAATTTAGTACTTTCTGCAGCAACGATCATATCACACATTAGCGCTATCTCAAACCCACCACCAAGCACGTATCCATGAACACACGCGATTGTCGGAATTTTTATATCAGCAACGGCGCCCCACTTTTCATTCAGCATTGAGATATCATTTGATTGGAAGTCGTCGTTGAACTCATTAATGTCAACGCCAGCACAAAAGGCTCTTCCTGCACCTTTTATAATACATACTTTTATATTTTGCGACCTGTTAATTGAGCTTACAGCATCATGAAATTCGTAAAAAACATCTGATGATAACGCGTTTAATTTATCTTCGCGTTTAATTGTAAGCGTGATAATTCCATTATCTTCTTCTGTATATAAAAACGCCATTTGTTATATTCCAAGTACTATCCATGAAAGATTTTCAGAAAGCGTTTTTACTTTTTCCAAAAATAATGATGCTGATTTAGAGTTAGCAATCCTATGATCAAATGATAGCGAAATATACATCATTGGTCGAGCGACTATGTCTCCTACTTCGTTTACTATCGGTCTATTATTTACTTTATGCATTGTTAACGAAGCAATTTGAGGATGAGTGACAATATCAGAGCCTAATAATGAACCATAAATTCCAGCGTTTATAACTGTAAATGTTGCACCTGATGTTTCCTCTAATGTCAGCTCATTATTCTTCGCTCGTTCAGATAATTTTATAACATAAGACTGCAATTCATTTATACTTAGACAATCAACATTTCGTATTACTGGAGAAGCTACCGAATCAACACCGTGCATGATGATAGAAATGTCATGATTATTTCTATACGTAATTTCTTTATCGTCTAGCATATATGCGTTTAGCATTGGGAAGTCATTTAATGCTTTTACGACAGCTTTTAGTATAAATGCCGTATAACCTAAGTGGACATGATGCTTTTTGAAAAATTCATCTCCAAATAAGCGAGCTGTTGCTATAATATTTGTCATATCAATTTCGTTAATAACAGTTGAAATGACGGCATTATGAGCAGCTAGAGTTCTTCTACGTGCAATATTGTATTCAATCTCGTTTAACTCTTTGATTTCCTCGTCTGGACTTGGTATTTTAGTCACTTTATTCCAAGTTTTAGGATCTGTTTCAGGTCGATCGTTCACTTCGTGTTTTGCAAGTTCATTAGCTTCGTTCATCGCTTCAACATTATGTAAAATCTGCCCTATTCCATCACCTGTTTCTTCCTTTATAATCTTTGCGTTCTCATATATTACCTTTTCAGGTTCTTTGTCTACGATTTCTCCAGCAAAAGCTATTTCAGCATCAATTTCTGCTTGAGCATTTATTATATTTTGCTCAGCTTGCTCTATTGCTTCTTGCTTTTGCTCTTTCTCTTGCTTACTAAATTCCTCGCTCGAAAATGCTTCAGTTGCATCATCCTTTATATTCTCGATTCTTTTTGATGGACGCGTTACATATGATGCTTCTTCCGTTGAATTAATCAAACCGATTTGCGATCCAATCCTTGATTCACCTCCATCAGGGATAAAGATCGTTTCTAGCGTACCGGATGCTGGAGCAAGTATTTCACATGTTGATGAGCACGAATCTACCTCTACTAGCACATCGCCTCTATTCACGCTTTCGCCAATAGATTTGTGCCACTTAGAGACTGTTATGACAGAACCTTGTTCATCAAAGTTTGGTATTATTACGCCGTACACCATTTTTACACCATCCAAAATTTACATATATATTTTACAATGTAAATATTAACAATATATGAATGCTATTCATCAATATTTATTATTTTTGCATCTTTGTACCCAGCGAATTCTTCAATTTCATACAAAATTTCTTTTAAACAATCATTTATTTCTGCTTCAGTCGATGCATTATAATTTTTGCAGACGCCCCAACTTGATGGATCCCATCCGGAACTTTTGTAGTCATCAGGGTTATACCTATAATGGATTACGTATATACGACCATTATTACCAAACGTTGCATTAAACTTCTTGATAATGTCAGGAGTAAGTCCAGTTCGCATTGCATCTGTAGAACTTTTATTTGGCAGCCCAGTACCACTATTATCGCTAATTCCGTCTCCAGAACTTGCTTCTTCAAATTTCTGATAACCAGCTCCCATTAGTATTCTGTTTACCTCGTTACTACATTCAGCAATGCCAAGTCTAATTCTAGTAGCCTCTTCTGTAACCTTTCCTGTGTCTTTATCAATCGTTTCTGGAGTAACCCTAAAGACAAGTCCAAATCTATCTGTTCCGGTCTTATCATTATATCCTCCATCTTTATTAAAATTTCCTGATGAATCAGATGAATTGCGAGTATCTAAATGACGTTGGAAATAACGTTCTACACCGTGCATATAAGTAAATTCTGTAATGTGTGAATCGCCAGTTTTTGTAGACCAAACGTTTACTTTAGGAAATCTTTTTGCATTGTCTGCAATTACATTAAAATCTCCATGCGCCGTAGGAAAATCAGACATTGGATTCGTGTATAAATATAAAATTGTACGTGTTTGATTTATTTCAACATTGCCTTGAAGAAAGAAAGAGTCACCACTCCATTCATATCCATTTGTATCGGTTTTTTGATATAAAGAAGTATGTTCAAATGGATACTTATGTGAGTCTCTATACGATCTAAAGTTTACCCATCGACAATTTTTCCCACGTTTTAGTGGCTCGTAATAAATGTCAACTTTTGAATTACTTTCGTTTGAATTTTCGATCTTTGAATCACTTTTATCTGAATTATTTTCGCTTGAGTCTGAATTACTTCCATTTGAGTTTGAGCACTCATAGCATCCTTCAGTTCCGTTTAAATGATTCGTCCATTCAATAGAGATTATTTTTGTACGCTCAAGGAAAAACGATAAATCTCCAGACGACAAACTATCTCTAGGAATGTATATGGCATTGTACTTACTACTAGTTAGTTCGTATGATCTGCTATATGCGCCAGAAAACACTATCTTGCTTTTTGCATCAGGTACTTTTTTAAATGCACGTGTTTTAGATGCGTATCTTTCTATTCGAACATCTTTAATATAACATATCGAGCTGTCCAGTAATGCGCCGTTAGGATATCCATTATATGTACAATAATAATCTATATAATCACATGAATATTTCTCATTCGTCTTTATCTCCGTATGTGACGCGTATGTTGTTAAATTTTCCAGCTTACCAGGCACTCTGTATCTTGCGCTTGTAGAACTGTTATAGCTACCATTTGCTTTTGCTGTTACTGTACAATTACAACCATATACAGCATAATTTGAGCTTTTAGGCACAAATGTGCATGTTTTAGTATTGATATTTGTGCCATTAGCATCTTCTGTTTTATCAGCACCAAGCAAAAACATATTTGCATATCCAAGCTCCCACCATGTCTGTTCTTCTTTTTGTATAGCAGGACGATTATACACTACCAAAGGAGAAGGACATTCTCCATTTTTTCGCGCATCAGCGGTTGCATAAGTTCTATTGCATAAATAATAAAAATCACCGTCCTGACGAGTACGAGTTTTATCTATCTCAGCATTGTTTTCATTCCTTGGTACGTCGGTATAAAAACACTGCATTTTCACCAAAACAGGATACATCGGCATTTTTTCTTTTAGTGTAATTGTTGCTATTGTTGGATGTGTATTTTCTTCATCTAAAAACCATGTAATGGTGTTACCTTCTTTTTTAGATTTAATACCCTCAGGACAATAAACAATCCAACGCTCTTCTTCTTCTTTTTCTTCTTTGCCAACACCTGAAGACTTGCCTTCTAACTTTTCGATAACACCAGAAGATTTCCCCCTTTCAACTTTGTCCACTGTTTCATATTCAGTCACGTTCGTGCTGCCCTCATCAGAAGGAACATAATGCCCAGGTTTTTTATAAATAACAACGTGTGGAATTTTTAATTCATCTCCAGCATCTTTACCTTTGTAATTTCGCTTTATGCTAGTATCACCATCTGTAGCAATATTGAGTGGTGTTGCAACCAAAGTGTGTTGTAAATATGATTCTTTATAACTTGTGCCAGTATATTTTTTTCCCCCCATTGGTAGTGGGATAAATCTAAGTGATTGATTATATCTTCCATTTAAATCAAAACCATGTTGATAAGTCGTAACCTCAGATGGGCTATCGTCAAATGAAGCGTTCCAATAATCACTTGTATTCCATCCCTCATTAGCAGAATTACGACGCCCCCAATACACCTTGTTATCTTTCGATGAAACTTTAGCATTATAACAAACAAAAGTCCAAGCTATCAAACCAACTCCCTCAGCTTCGTAATTTCCGTCTTTATCGTAGTCACTTGCAAAAATTCCTGAATTAGCGACGTGACTTATGCTGCCACCCTTATCTGTTATTTCTGTTATTATAGAATAATAAGGATTATAATCACTAGTGTGTGTTGTATATGTTCCATTGTAAGTCACAGGTAATAAATATCCAGCGAAATGAGACAATGGCGTAGTTGCTACACAGCCATTACTATGAGTAAAACTAACATCGAATGACTCGTTTGCCCCAACATCATTACCATTATGACACATATATAAAAAGTTGGCATCATGCCGATATACGCATTTACTATGCGCTGTAGACTCGATATCTAATCCAAATAGTTCCATTTGTACATAAACTGATTTGCAGTTATTTGGATTGCTTATCGTTATTCTAAATGTGTTATTTGGAGCAGGCGAATATCCAACGAAATAATCTCCCATATCAAGTACATATCTGCCAAAACCTTTATTATCCCAAACATACTCAAGGTTAGTAACTATTACATCACTGTGCGGTTGTTTTTTGTATACTCTTACCAAGGGAACATGAATCTTAGGCTCAGCGTGAAGACTCTTACTATTATCAGCCCCCTTAAACTCAGCAACTATGTTTTCGAATAGATTGACATCTGTGCGTCCATAAGCTTCATTACCTTTATAGAAGTCATCATCCCAAATACCAGAACCGCTTGGTTGTCCATTCCAACCAAGCCACAAACGTCTACACCCTCGAACACCATAAGTAGACTTGTCATACGTTATCGTTGAGTTGTAAAATTGATAACCCGTACAATATTTATACACAGTAGTAATACATGCTGCACAAGTATTTTCTTTAGAATGTTCAAATTTACACGAATAATCTCCACCAAGCGATACATTATATACATTACCGAAATCGTAACTCGTTACATGCCCAGTCTCTATAGTCTTAGTAGAAGATGTAATTACGCGTCTTCCAGCGTAAGCTAATGCATCGTGTTGTGTCTCAGACGACGCTTGTTTCAGCGTAATTGAAAAGGTTGCTTCAGAAGGATCTGACGCTGGATCAGAAGGATCTGACTCTGGAGTAGAGTCATAGCAAATGTATACAAATTCAGTATCTTGTTTAACAACCCATTTTGATGATGACGTACTATCAACTTCACATCCATAAAGAGCAATTTTTGCAAACACTGGATTCGTTCTGACAGACGGATCGGAAAATGTGACTGTAAATGTATTACCATTCGTACTGTCATCTACATAACATGTGTAGTAAGCTGCGGTTTGAACTATCTTCGATGTACCGCTTGTTGTCACATTTGTCACAGATACACCAGACTCATGCCCATTCTCAACATAAATTTCAGCGAATGGAGTTTCATTAGTGCCATCTTGGCTTGTAACAATCTTCAGATTCGCTGGTTGCGGCATTTTCAGAGAAAATTCTCCATTGATTTCATCTTTAGGGTATGTACATCTTATCGAGACATTTTCATTATATTTGGTAATAAATTCCCCGGAACTGTCAAAACCGTCTATAATACCACCTGGCTGTTTTTTATAATCCTCCTCTGTGAATTGCTTGTTTACATAATACCCATTTTCAAATGTTAATAGTCCTTTTTCATAATCCAAGCGATCTCCATCGACAAAAGTGAAATATGAAGCATCATTAGAAAAGCCAAAGTGCGTTAATTCATGCTGATGAAACAAATCAGGCTGATTAACGAACAATATTAGAACCTTTTTGTTTCCATTTCCAGAGACAGCATACCCATCTCTTGCGACGAAACCGTTACTTAACATCGACATTCCGAACATTACTGGCAAGTAAACAAATGAACTACGATTTTTAAAATGCACGCCTTCGACTAATCCAACACATTGCCCGAAAATACTTAAGAATGAGCAGTATCTATACATCTCAATCTTTTTATTCGTCAAACCTAACATCGGTAATGACATTGGGTGATAGTAGGCTTGTGCTCTAGAAAAACCTGCAACAATATTTGCATCTCCACCATATGCTGCCCATATCGGATGTTCTAGGAATACCGTATTATTATCAACCTGGCTTAGTAGCACATCTTTTGCATTAGTATTTACAATATCACCGCCATCTCGCTGTGTTATTAGATCTGCCCTATGCATCAGTCCCACTATATCAGAAACTGCAGACTGTTTACTTGCTGATTCATAATCACTCAACGATCCTGCTCCATTGTTATACGTACATGATATCCATTTATACGACTCTGACAATGGAACCTGCGGATTCACCGCTGCATAATTGGAATAATCATATGAACCGTGAGATATTGTTTGAATTTGCGGAAGTTTAGCTGTTTTCATACCTTTTTGAGACCACACATTTCCGGCCAATTCTGGAGATTCAACTGCTACTTTCCCTGCATATGGTATAATGCCTATTCCGCATTTCTTATAACTTAACATTTCTCTAATAAATTTTTTACACCCAGATTTAATTTGGTATAACGGCGTTTCCATCGTTGCGTCTCTCTGAGCAACAAAACCTGAATACATATCGTTGTCACGCCACATTGCCCCATCGTTTACAGGAATGCCTATCACTATATCTGCGTTTAGCTGCGGTCTCGTCGCTGTGTATGACGCTTTATACGTCTTTCCTGATGACGATAATTTCGCTTCCACGCTAACTGTTAAGTTATCATCTCCGTTTTCCGAAATTGTCATTGCAGTGTTATTTAGATTATCAGTATCTTTATAATATATTTTCTTTATTAGTGTTCCACTACTTGAACCTGAACGCCTCATGAAATAACCATTTGTATGAGACGACGCACAAATATATTCTAATTCATCTGCATCTGGATCTATTGTTGAAGCTACCTCTACTTCTGGACGAACCCAGCTTTCGTAAAATACGCAATTTCTTAACAAAGATTTCTGGAAATACCCAAACCAAGAATGATCCTTTTTGCTATATCCTATGCGATTCTCTTTCATAGGAATCACGTCTGTTTTCAGCCCTACCAACGACTTCATCGCTGCATTAAATGCTGTCGCTGCGCATCTCTCTGTATAATCTTTTTGATCTTTTAGCGAGACTCCACACATATAATTTCTCGCTGCTTCTAACGCCGATTGCCTCACCGCGTTCTCAAATATCATTCTTTCTAACGAACTCGATGTCCTATTTATCGAGAGGTATAATAACGACATCACTACTGGTATAAAACACGCTATTATTATCGCTACATACCCTTTTTTGTCCCTCATTTTCTATACCTACAACTTATTATCAACACGATATATATAAATTATTAATTTTCCGTTAACGAATGCTTACGCTCGAAGTTATGAACCTTTTCCAATATTTACATTTTTGTGCTACAATATGTGAGTTTATTGTGGAGCGATTATGTCTGTAGATTTAGATCAAATAACGCCTCAAAATGACGTCGTTTTTAAGATGATTTTTGCTGATCCGAAGCATGAACGTGTGTTGCTTCATTTTTTGAACAGCACGATAGAATCGAAAGCTCCTATTACGAAAGTTAAAATTCTGAATAGTGAAATCACAGCTGATCATATTTCGCAAAAAGGATCACGCCTCGATATTCAAGCTGAAACTGATAACAATGAATTGATCGACATCGAGATGCAGGTCGGACACGATCCGCATATGGTTGGGAGATCTCTGTTCTATTGGTCTCGGCTATTCGCTGGAGAGTTAAAAATCAGCGATCACTATGGAAAACTGCGTCGTACAATTTCAATTAATATATTGAATTTTAAGCTGTTTCATAAAGACGCAAGATACTGGAGAAAATGCCACATCACTGACGATGGGAACAATGAAATTTTGACAGATTTGCTGGAAATTCAGTTCGTCGAGCTAAACAAGCTAAAAAAATTTACAAAAGAGAGTCCGCTGACGTTTTGGATCGAGTTTTTCAAAAATCCTTATTCTGAAGAGTGTAAAGAACTTTATAAGTTTGTTCCAGAATTGAAAGAAGCTAGCGACATATTCGAAGCGGCTAAAGCTGATCCAGCCAAACGAAGACTAATACAGGAGCGCGAAGAAGCTATACGAAACTATAATAATGCTATCTCAGTCGCTGTTGAACAAGGCCGTGCGCAAGGTATTGAACAAGGACGTGCAGAAGGTGTTGAACAAGGACGTGTTGAAGAACGAGCTAAAGCTGAAGCTGAAAAAATAGAGATAGCAAAACGAATGCTGGAAAAAGGTTTATCTTGCGAAGATATTGCAACCTTTTTAGGAATATCTATTAATAGTATTACAGATACGCATAATTCTTAGTTGTATAACAGAACATACTAACAATATATTCGCAAACATAAAATGATTGACTTTTATCTACGCGATATGATATCATGGAATTAGTGTGGCGTTTCGGCTATGCCTTTTTCTATTTCAATTTTTTTCATATTTTTTAGGAGATCGATATGAATTGTGTATTTAATAAAGCATTTAGTAATTTAATTAAGTTAGAAGGTGAATATGTAAATGATGCAGACGATGCCGGCGGTGAGACAAAATTCGGCATTTCAAAAAAATGGTATCCTCATTTAGATATAAAAAATCTATCGCGAAATGATGCGATGAAGATTTATTATGACGATTTTTGGAAATGCGGCCCATTCGAAAAGCTAAAGAATGAGTCAATTGCTGTAAAATTGTTTGAATTAACTGTAAATATCGGCCAAAAGCATGCAGGAAAATGCATACAACGGGCCTTAAGATGCTGTGGCTATCAAATCGCAGAAGATGGCATTATAGGCACAGAAACGATATCTAAAACAAATACAGCAAATTATGTCGAACTTTTAGCGTCTTTAAGATCCGAGGCTGCAGGATATTATCGATTAGTTGCAGAAAAGAAACCTGATAACGCGAAATTTTTAGAAGGCTGGTTAAAAAGAGCGTATTCATGAGATCCATCACTTTATGATATTTTTAAAACGTAAGTTGTTATTAGCCAATACTAGTTTGTGAAGTTTACAATTAATCGCTTCGTCTATTGAAGAATGCTTCAACGTTTGAATATAGTTATTTTTGCATAAGTGATATGTAACTCTATCAACACTCTTAGGTCTTGCAGATACTAACCTATACTTATCTGAAACCTTACTATAGTATCTCTTATGCAAACGTTCGTTTTTCGAATGATAGTAACGTACGGCGGTTTCCCAAGATCTAGTTTTAACGTAAATATCACGAAGTAATTTAGCTGCGTATTCTACATTACATTCAGGAGTGAATGCATCATGTAAAGATTTGAAAGCATTACTATGAAATAATAGATTTATTTGCATACATCCGATATCAATACAACGTACGCCGTCCTGACGTAATTCAAGTACCTTCTGTATTGCTTCATTCTTCGTTTTAAAGTAATAGCTTTTTCCACACGCATTTACAGTCCACGGCCAAGGTACTGACTTTAAGTATTCCTTGTTATACCGACCCGATTCTGTGAGAGCAATCGCTAGCAATAATCCATGCGGAATACTGTATTTAAGTTCCATACGTTCAATAAGTTTTTCTATATGATGCCTATTATCGAAAGTAAAATGTGATTCTCCACAATTATATTTAAGAAGAAGATTGTCTAGTGTGGCATTCGCCTCATTCATAGCTAGCGCACAAAATAATCCCATAATAACACGATTTATCATTATTAAAACTCTCAATAATTATAGAAACCAGATAACGTTTTCTTACCAAGCCTATTTACTGATATATACTGACTGAAAAGAGGACATGGCATATATTTGTTTGAATCAATTTTCTCTTGTAATGTTTTTAGAATTGCAAGCACTGTGTCTAATCCTATCAAGTCAGCTAAAGCTAAAGGCCCAATTTTATGATTAGCACCTAATGTCATCGCCAAATCTATCTCTTCTGCACTAGATATTCCTTCGTAAAGAACCCACACAGCTTCATTAATCATTGGAATTAGGATTCTGTTTAAAACGAAACCAGGCGAATTTTTTACTACAATTGGCGTTTTATGCAATGATGTTGATAAATTCTGAAAAAATTGTACTGTAGTTTCTGAAGTATTTATACCTGCAATTATTTCAATTAATTCCATTAAAATTACAGGATTCATGAAATGAAAACCAATAAAATTTTCTGGATATGACGACGCTTTTGCGAGGTCATTTATGGAAAATGATGAAGTATTTGTCGCGACGTAAGTACTTGCTGTAATATACTTATCTAAACTGTTAATTATATTGAACTTTGTATCAAAGTCTTCAAATGCTGATTCTATGATAATCCTTGAATAAGCAGCTCGTTCTAAGCTTTCAGTTAATACAATACGTTTTATTATATCTTCCGTTTTTTCATTTATTCTTTGCTTTTCATATAATTTTTCTAATGAAGCTCTGATTGTACGTTCTGCATTTTTTAATGAAATATCCGATATATCATGCAATGTAACGTTAAATCCGTTCATAGCAAATAGTTGCGCAATTCCTGCACCCATTTGCCCTGCCCCAATTATCATTACGTTATTTTGTATTGTTTTTTCTAACATACACTAGTAACCTATCTAAGTTACGGGTATTATAAAATGCAAAACGTAAATATTTTATTTAAATCATTCGATAGTTTTGTAAATGTAAATAAATTTCATAAAACTCTTATAAAAACAATATGTGGGGAGCGTATAATAGACCTACTGCTTCATTTTCCATATGATGTACAATTTCGCACATGTTCTTTAGATAAAGCCTTAGCTCATAATAATTTCGAACGACAAATGATGTTTAACGATATTATCAATGTCATAGATTATGATTTTTCAAAAGACGTTTTTAAAATAATTTGCAATGGGAAATACGGGAATATCACGATAATATACTTTAACGGTAATAGCTCATATATAAAACGAAAATATAAAATCGGTTCACGATTATTAGTAAGTGGAAAGGTACAAAAACAATACGATGGAACTTTAATAATTATACATCCAGATATAATAACAAGTAATATAGATTTATACACTGATTCTTGTGAACCTGTCTATCCATTGTCAGGAAAATTAACAAATCGTGTTATGACAATGGCTATTCGACAATGTCTTACGCTTGTTCCAAAAATTAAAGAGTGGATTCCGAACGAAATTATTGAAAAAAACGGCTTCTCATCATTTCGTCAGGCATTGTATAACATTCATTACCCAAGATCATCAAATGACATATCTATTAATTCGTCATCTGTAAGACGTTTAGCATTTGATGAAATGTTGGCTAATAGAATGTGTATGAAAAAAATAAGAAACACGCTCCAATCGACTGATGACATGCAATTTTATAGAAGTATAGAACTAGAAAAAAAGGCTAATATACCTTTTGAGTTAACGGATGATCAAAACAAAACTTTATCTGAAATATTGCAAGATCTATCTTCACCTATACCAATGAATAGATTAGTACAAGGAGATGTAGGTTCAGGTAAGACTGTTGTAGCATTCTTAGCATCATTACCAGTAATAAGTGCTGGTTATCAAGTTGTATTTATTGCGCCAACTGAAACGTTAGCATCGCAACATTTCGCTACTTTAGGAACATACGCAAAAAATATCGGAATAGATATTGATATTATTTTAGCAAAGAATCGAAAGTATCGTGCTAAACAAATAAATGATTTAAAATGTGGAAAAACACAACTTGTAATTGGAACACACGCATTATTAGAAGATAAAATAGAGTTCAACAAACTCGGATTAGCAATTATTGATGAGCAACAGCGTTTTGGTGTCATGCAACGGTTAAAGTTAATTGAAAAAGGCGATGTAATGAACGCATTGTATCTATCTGCGACACCGATTCCAAGAACTTTAATGTTGAGCTTGTACGGAGACTTAGATATTTCTATCATATCTAGTAAGCCAAAACTAAGAAAACCGATAAATACGACAGTAGTAGGAAAAAATAAATTAAATAATGTAATTGATCGAATCATAAATTATCACGGACAAGTCTACTGGGTATGCCCATACATAGAAAAATCAGAAAATAAAAAAATAATGGATGTACAAACGAGATTTTATTATCTGAAAGAACGCATAGGTAGCGTAGAGCTATTACATGGGCAAATGAAGCCTGAAGAAAAAGAATCTGTTATGAATAATTTTAGAAATGGTGTTTTTAAAGTACTCGTTTCGACAACTGTTATAGAAGTAGGAATTGACGTTCCAAATGCAAATATAATTATCATAGAGAACGCAGAATTATTTGGATTATCACAATTACATCAATTAAGAGGGCGAGTAGGACGAGGCTCGGAACAAGGATATTGTGTATTAGTGTATGATACTCCAATTTCGAAGAATGGCGTAGAACGTTTACAATTAATGAAAAATTCAAACGATGGATTTGAACTCAGTGAAGCTGACATGCAAATACGTGGGCATGGAGATTTATTAGGAACAAAGCAAAGTGGATTCAAGACGTTTAGAATTTTTGATTTCAAAGCACATTTAGATCTATTGGATGAATCTAATAAATTAATAAATGATTTAGAAATAGACGATACTCTATTAAAGATATTTAATAGGATGGATAACATAAAATTGATGTAATTATATGAAAAAAATATGCATAATATCGTTCGTTACTATATCAAATGTCATACTAGCTGTTGAGTATGAAACAGACGTTGATGTTTCTTTAATAGCAACGTATGTAAAACAATCAAATAATATCAATAACTCGTATATAAGTGAATTAATTCGCCTTAATTTCGATGCTCGTTTTAATGACGATTTCGGGTGTGCGACAAACATAGTCTCAGATAAACGCCAAATAAACGATAAGTTAACAGAGTTAAATAATCTATACGGATACTATATTTTTGATAAAGCTGGAGAAATACACTTTGGACATGACAGACCGATTGATCAATATATTCGAGTTATGGAAGATAATAGCATTATCGAAAATCGAAACATTTCTGGATACCTTAAGTTACGCTCTAGTATTTTATTTAACAAATACTCTATAGTAGATGATCATTCGTGTTTAAAGATAATGTGGATGACACCTACTTTTAATGGTTATAAATTTGGTGTTTCATATGCGCCGAATACGTCATTATGCCGCGGCATATCAGAAACATACACAAAGGATTTAATAAGCATAGGAGCAATGCACAATGGTATTTTCTTTAATAAAGTTCCATTTGGAACTTCAATAATAGGATATATAGGAAAATCATTTCATAAAAAACAACATAACGTAAAGTCCGTAATGTGCGAATTTTACATAAAATACCACCAGTTATCTATAAACAATCGCATAGTGATTGATAATTCGTCTTTACAATCATTAGATATAAATAATTTAGATGCGTTATACTATTCTAACATTCAATACACAATCAAGAAACTGAAATTATCTTTAGGATACCTCACGTCGTGTAAAACGGTTGCTGTAAATAGATTTAGATCAAAAGCATATACAGCAAGCATACTATACAAAGCTAATAAGTTTGATACATTTATTAATTTCAAGCATCTACATACAAAAGAGACAACAGGAAATTCGTTCTCTATAGGTATAACGAAAAAATTCTCAGCAACATATTAGTGAGAAAAAACATACTGATAATTCATTTTTTCCAATTCTAACGGCACGATACTGTTTTGTAACGCATCGAAGCATCGTCTCGCGAGCTCATATCGTCCTTCATCTTGCAATATTTTATCTAAGATACGCTTAATATCATGCAAGTATAACACATCATTTGCAGCGTATTTTTTTTGTTCTTCTGAAATTTCTCCGCCCCAATACGATGATTGTTGCTCTTTATTTAACGTTACATTCAGTAATTCACAACAAAGGTCTTTTAGGCTATGCTTATCTGTGTACGTACGCGCTATCTTTGACGCGATTTTCGTGCAATATATATTTTTTATTGATATACCGAAATTATGGCTTAGTACAGACAGATCAAATAAAGCAAAATGAAATATCTTCTCTACAGAATCATCTGCTAACAAATTTCTCAATTTAACACACTCTCTAGGACCTGTAATCCTCACAATGTGAGCATCACCATCACCAAAACTTAATTGCACAAGGCACAAACGATCTCTGAAAATATTCAACCCAAGAGTTTCTGTATCAATTGCAACAGAACGACCTGATACTACCCCATCAGGTATATCGCCATCATACAAATAAATCATATTAAATCCACAACCTGGTGCCCAAAAGAAGACTCGAACTTCCACCCGTTAATACGGACTAGGACCTGAACCTAGCGCGTCTACCAATTCCGCCATTTGGGCTAAACAACTACTTTGCTCTTTCGACGTATTCGAACGTTCCTGTGTTGACGACGATTTTCATTCCGACTTCAATATGAGGAGGAACCATAATTTTAACCCCATTATCTAAAACAGCCGTTTTGTATGAACCAGTAGCAGTTTGACCTTTTACGACAGGCTCACATTCAGCTATTTCACAAATTACAGTTTCAGGTAACACGACACCAATTAAGCGTCCTTCATAACTTGAAACTTGCACCAACATATTATCTTGCAAGAATGCGGCAGAATCACCTATCGTATCTGAACTTAACTCGAACTGTTCGAACGTCGACATGTTCATAAACGTATATGTATCACCAGTTTTATACAGTAACTGGCATTCATCCTCGTCTAAGCGAACTCGCTCTATAGAATCTTCTGATCTGAAGCGCTCATTCAACTTTGTTCCGCTGACGATATCTTTCATTTCAGTTTGCACAAATGCCCCACCCTTACCAGGTTTCACATGCTGAGTCTTTGTTACGCTCCACAAACGTCCCTTATGTTCGATTAAAGTACCGGGTCTAAGTTCATTACCACTAATTTTCATAAAAACACCAAATACGAAGTACGCTGCATTGTACAATGAAATATATTTATTTTCAAGTCACAAAAAAATGTTGACTATGCATTTACAGTATTATACAATCCTGGAAGATATGAATGCGCCCGTAGCTCAATTGGATAGAGCGTCAGACTACGGATCTGAAGGTTGCGGGTTCGACTCCTACCGGGCGCACCATTCAGTCGCAGTGCTGTATGTGTTGTATTAGAACCACGCCTTATCATTTTTCTCACACTTTTTTGTAAAAATTTGTTACACTAGCGTGGTACCGTATCGTTTTTTATGGAGGTTTATTCTGTCATTTGATAATAAAGGAAATCAAAACGAGAAGCATCGTTTGAATAGTGCTATAACAGCCTCAACGGTTAGACTTATAGATGCTGATGGCACATCGCTTGGAATCGTAGCTATACGCGAAGCACTAAAAATTGCGAAAGATCGGAATTTAGACTTGGTTGAGGTTTCTCCGCAAGCAACTCCGCCTGTTTGCAAGATACTTGATTACGGAAAGCTGAAATATGACTTGCAGAAGAAAAAATCTGATGCAAAGAAGAAACAGAAAATCATCGAAGTAAAAGAGATTAAATTCACAACGATGATTGGTGCAAACGATATGAAAGTCAAGGTAAGCGCTATTAAGAAATTTATCGCAGCTGGAAATAAAGTTAAGGTATCACTTAAATTTAGAGGAAGAGAAATCTCACACCAAAATCTAGGTGAGCGCGTATTGCGCCAAATAGTTGCAGACGTATCTGACATAGCGACTCCAGAAAATGAGCTGAAGCTTGATGGACGTCAAATTTTCATCATGCTTGCACCAATACAGACGAAATGAGGATAAGCTAAAATTATGTGGATATCAAAATTGTGGCCGTTATCGCTCAGTGACGCGTATAGTATGTCTGATGAGTTGTTTTGTGACGTAATCTCAACTTCCGTCGTCAGAATTGGAGACGAAAGTCAGCGGACGTGGTGCTTGGAAATCATTACCGAAGAACAGTTAAAGAAAACTGACAACGTCTTATTTACTCAAGTAAATAACTTTGAGAGCTCTCTAGTTCCTGATATAGACTGGTTAGCTAAGAGTTTTGAGAATTTCAAACCTGTGGTAATCGGAAAATTTTATATTTATGGATCGCACACAAAGCTCACTCAAGAGAGTTACAATAAGGTTTGCCTTCAGATAAATGCCGCAAATGCATTCGGTTCAGGAGAACATCCGACAACAGAAGGCTGTATAAAAGCGATCTCGTCGTATTTTGATAGGAGAAAACATAATGTAGCTTTAGACCTTGGTTGTGGGTCATGTATTCTTGGCATGGTGTTGGCAAAACTGGGCTGTAAAAACGTTTACGCGTATGATAATGATAAATCGGCTGTTGATGTAGCAAAACGCAATACAGAAATAAACCATGTATCGCATCAAATCACGGTGCTGCATAACAAAGCAACAGAGTTTGAAACAAGAAAATACGATATAATCGTAGCTAATATATTAGCTACACCTCTTGTTGAATTATCGAAAAATATAGTTAACTCGTTAAACATTGGGGGAATTTTAATTTTATCAGGTTTTACTGAACAACAGACGGAAGTATGTAAAACTTATGAGGCTCATGGACTATATTTAGTGAAAAACACGTCTATTGATGGTTGGATTACATCAATTTTCAGAAAATTGTAGACAATGTTGTTTCAATTGAAAAAAACTTTACATTCTTATTGTCGTAAGGTATTATAATATAATAGTCGGAATATTGGAGTTAGAGACATGGCTAGACAAAGTTTAAGTCCTATGGATGCACTTGGAGATGAGCAGCGTTTTCCTGTGAGACATGCAGGAACTATGACACATCTAAAATTTCTTCGGAAAAAGAATGGTTATACGTTAGAAACATTAGCGAAAGCAACTAATATATCTATTTCATACTTATCTAGATTGGAATCAGGTTCTAGAAGGCTGAACACTGATTTGATTAGGCGTTTGTCTCATGCGTTTGGTTGTGAGCCATCAGAATTGTTGCAAGACGTGTCGCATGACAAGCATTTAATAACAGGAGTAGCTTTTCAAAACGGTGTCGGCTCAGCAAAGTTATCAAAGCGCCAGATTCTCCTTGGCATGCGTCAATCTGAACAGTTAAAAGATATACCTGTTTATTGCTTATCAACAGAAACTACGGATAATGGAAGTAAGGTTGTATTGCTCCGCAGTGCTCCTGTCGATTGGAGATATAGACCTGGTGAATTAGCAGGAAAAGACGTATTTGCGCTTAAAAGCAGTTTTTATTTTAAGCCGTATTTCAGTGATACAGCGGTCTTGTATCTTTCTGGTGTTAGAAACTACATACCAGAATGTTCTGTAGTATTAGCAACAAAAAATGGCAGCATTTCGTTGAAAAAAGTTTGGAGCGTAACACCAACGAATATCCAGATTTGCGAATACGGAGATATCGAAGGTTTGAAAAGTGGCGAAATATCACCAGATAAGCTCGAAACTGTAAATAATGATGATATCTCGGAAATATATCGTATCATCGGATTCTCTGATTTTGATGTAGCATAGCATACATAATAAAAAGCAGGATTGATTCCTGCTTTCATCTATCCACAGACATCTTCCACAACATTTCTCAAAAAAGTTGAATTTTTTTTAACTAAATTGTTGTAAAACTGTATCATAAACTTTGTGTATGGAGATAAAATGTTATCTGATGGATATGTTGTAAACTTAAAGTCTGTTATGCTACGTTATAGTAACGGAGTGAAAGCACTAAAAAATATTACTATTGGACTTACATCACCATCGTTTCAGTATATAACCGGCGCTAGTTGCTCAGGAAAATCAAGCGTGTTAAAACTGATAAATCTAGATGTGTTACCAACGGCCGGCTCGCTGATTATTTTTGGAAAAGATGTAACAGAAATGAACGACGCAGAAATAGCTGCAGCGAAAAGCAAAATAGGTCTTATTTCTCAAGGGATGCATCTGATAGATTCACTGACAATTTTAGAAAACGTTTCTCTGCCGTTAAAAATCGATGGAGTTTCTAAACAAAAACGCGAACAACAAGCAATGGAAGTACTAGATTGGTTAGCTATAGGAAAATATAGCAAAAATTATCCATATGAATTATCATGTGGTGAACGACAGTGCATAGCGATAGCAAGAGCTATAGTTAGAAAGCCAAAGATTTTACTTGCAGATGATCCTATTTGTTATTTAAATACGCGAATGGCAAATAAGGTAATTTCATTATTTTATGAATTAAGTAAGTTAGATTCATGCGTAATAATTACCAATAACAATGATATTAAAATTCCGCCTATGTTTAAAGAAGGACGAGAAATCAAAATAAACAACGGAATGTTGATTGACAATATAATCGGTAACAGCACATCAGAAGTATTCCCAATAGCAATGTAGGAGAATTGATATGAACAATATTATAAATAAATTAAAAAATATGTTCTTCACTTATGAAGAATCTGATATTAGGTTAACAGATAAACTTGGAAAATACACATTTCTTATTATCTTATCAATCGTAACTTATTTTATTGCTGTAACTTCTGCAGGTACATTAATGTCAAATGCGTTTATAAGCGATAAAACAAGTGCTACATCTAATGGACGATTTACAGTTGAGTTTTTCGGTACTGACGGTGATATTAATGGCATAATCACGAAGAAACAGAGGCTAGACGTTATAAAAACACTAAACTCAATGAAAGGCGTTGTAAACGCAAAATGCCTTAGCGCCTCTGAAATGCAAGACATGGTTGAACGATGGATTCCTGGAATCGAACTACCTAAAGATCTTCCGATGCCAACTATATTTAGCGTTGAAACTAGTCGAGCATATGATATCAATACAGCAGATATATCAAAAAAACTATCTAAGATTAACAAAAATGTTAGAGTATACGATCATTCTGTAACTAATAGCAGTGAAATACGCCTCAACGGCATGTTGCAGCTATTAACTGTAATTATATTGATAGTATCATTAGCGCTTGCAGCTACTGTTATTTATTATTTTGTAAATAGCTCAGTTGAAATAAACAAAAACGCAATTCAAGTATTACGTATGATAGGTGCGTCAGAAAAATATATCAATAAAGAAGTAAAGTACCTTAGCTTATCGACCTATATGAAATCAGTATTTTGGTCTTCTTTAATTAGCATTTTCACTTTTATCGCATGTTACGGAGTGTTATTTCCAGTAAATATATTTAAATATACATTTATATGTTTGTCTATTCTCGTTGTAACAGTAGGAGTAATGGTTTGCTTGGTAACATGCATATCACATCTATCAGTTAGCGTAATACACAGAAAAAACGCAGTATCGATTTAAAATCGTACGACACGCAAATACATCGATATACTCGATGTGTTTGCCATTACTTATAAATACACCTCATGAAACTGTTCCTCCGAACATTTTCAAAGCTTCATCAACAAGACTCGTTTTATTATTATGATCATGCTTAATCTGATTACTTTCGTACATTTTAATTATTTGACTTAAATCAGGAAGATCTGAAGCATAGCATAATCTAATGATCAACATTTCAAGCGATATATCCTCGCACTCAGAACCTGATATCTCGAGAAGTCCGCGTTCAAGCATCTGCCAAAGTGTTGATAATTTCGAAATAGCATTCTCCTTTGCTAATAAAGACAGACCAATTTCTTCGTCATGACTTAAAGAACAGTCACCGAAATAATTAGCAGAAACGTGAATACATGTCATCTTATGTACAATGGACATAATTGCTCGAACTACTTCACTTGCAGCAGCTCCACTTAAAACAATTCGCCTTGTTAAAGATATTGCTTCTTTAGGATTATTAGATAGTATTAATTTTAATATCTGAAATGCATCAGAATAAGTTACACTATTCAACATTCCTAAAATATTTTGTTCAACTATTTTTCCATCTGAAACGTTTATTGCCTGTTCAAGAATAGATAAAGAATCTCTTATTGAACCATTGGCCGCTTTTGCTACTAAACGCAATGCACTTTCTTCGAACTGAATTTTTTCTTTTGTGCATACAGAAGCTAGAAACTGTTCTAACATTCGTTGATCTATTTTTTTTAAATCAAATCGTAAACACCTAGATAACACCGTTTCTGGAATTTTATAAAGCTCAGTCGTTGCAAAAATAAATTTTACGTGAGCTGGAGGCTCCTCCAACGTTTTCAGCAGCGCATTAAAAGCACTTTTTGAAAGCATGTGCACTTCATCTATTATAAAAACTTTATATCGACCATTTGATGGTAGGTACTTACATGAATCAATTATCTCACGAATATCATCTACGCCAGTATTACTTGCCGCGTCCATTTCGATAATGTCCATCATGCTAGATTCGTCCGAAACACAGGCGGCACATTTTTCACATGGTTCTACACCTCTTGCATCGCACCTTATAGTTCTAGCCAAGATTCTCGCAATTGTTGTCTTTCCTATTCCTCGTGTTCCATTCAACAAAATTGCCGAAGATAGACGGTTATTCGCTATCGCCTGCGTAAGTATCTTTACTACGACATCCTGACCTATAACATCAGAAAATTTTCTAGGCCTGTACTTTCTCGCTAATGGTACATAAACTGACATACTTCACCGTAGAAACGAATACGCGACGCGACCCAGCTAAGGACAGCTACGGCTGCTTCATTCCTGACCTGACCGAGTTCACTGTATAAACTGCCCGCGTCGCTGTACGAAGAATAACATAGATTAAATATTTTTTGAAGTTCAATCGTAAGCTTTTTATAATTTTAGCTTTTTTTTAATATTTATTGTGTATTATGAAATTAACGATATAAAAATAAGGTAGTCAGTATGTTAAAAAAAATAATGAGGAATAGAAAAGGTGCAACGATCATCGAATACGCGCTAATCGCCAGCCTAGTAGCCGTAGTCGCTATTAAAGCGATGGGAGCACTAGGAAATTCGATAAACACCAAAATGAATGATATATCAGACACTCTAGACAACATAAAAAAAGAATGATGATAATAATAATCCAATATTATGAATTAGGCCTTAAAACAGTATCTACTTGTCAAGGCCTTTGATTCTACTGTTTTAGCTAGCCTAGCTAGACCGTTTGCTTTGCAGAAGTGTAATAATCTTCTGTAATCGAGAAGACATGAACAATCTTCGTCGAAACAACACTCAACATCATCTACAAGTGTTACTAACTTTTTCGCTAATATCAAACGGTCTCTATTTTGAAGTAACGACTCACGCACTTTCTTCTTAGCTATGTTTTGGATATTCTCGTATATTGCATCAATACTTCCGTATTGCTGAAGTAACATAGCGGCAGTTTTAACGCCGACGCCATCAACACCAGGCACATTATCAGATGCATCACCAAGCAATGCTAAGAAATCGATAATTTGATGCGGATACACTCCAAATTTTTCGAACACTCCATCAGAATCAATTTTTTTCTTCTTCATCGGATCAAACATATATACATTATTGTTGATCAGTTGCATCAAATCCTTATCAGATGATACTATGCATACATTAAATCCTTCGAGCACATACTTCTTTGTTTGAGTCGCGATGATATCGTCAGCTTCAAAACCGCTTTTTTCTGCGATTTTTACTCCGAAAGACTGATAAGCCTCCCTAATCAATTGGAATTGCGAACGAAGCTCGTCAGGAACCGCATCTCTATGCCCCTTATACTCATTATACAACTCATGACGAAACGTCTTACCACCATGATCAAGAGCTATTACGCAATCATCATACTCAAGCTCTGACAGAATCGAGAACAGCATAGAACAAACGCCGATCACAGCATTCATAGGCTGCCCATGTTCGTTTACAACTAACGGATAACCAAAAAAGGCTCTGAATATAAAACCAGAGCCATCTATAACTAAAGCTAATTTCACTTCGCTGTATTATCTTTGCTCTTCATGTATAAATCAGCAAAATCTATAGGAGGCAACAAAGGCATAGGCATATTTCCGGCAGCGACAGTGCTCGCAACAACAGCCCTTGCGAATGGAAATAACAAACGAGGACACTCTATATTTAATACCTGTTCTAAAATGTCATCAGCAAAATTTTCTATGACGAAAATACCTGTGTACGTTAACTCTAACAAAAAAATTGCCTGAGAACCCGCATTAGCCCCAACGCTCAAAGACAGCAAAACATTGTATAAATTTTTCTCACCTGTCTTCTCAGTATTAACATTAACCTTGATATCCATCTTCGGCTCAACGCCTTCCTCAGGACGGAAATCATACTTTACAAAATTCTCAAACGACAAATCAGTAACAGCCTGAGAAACGATACCGAAACTCGGATTTTGCTCACTCATAAAAAAAATCCCACTAAAAAAAGACTAACATCCAATATACATTCGCACGATCTTACAACGTTCTACCATACTTGCCGGAGCAGAACTATCAGATATTATCTGATCTAACACCCGTACAGCATCAAGTTTTTGTCCATTGGCCGCATACAATGAGCTAATCAACTCCTTTGCAGACAATCTAAAAGGTCTATTTACCTCAGTAAGCGGCTGAAGCATATCGATTAATTTTTTATATTCAAAATCGTTTGAATGAGAAACATATGCAAGAACCGCCAGATCTTTCCATTCCACCTCGAGTCCATTCTGTTCAGCTAATTCTAATAACTGCTGGCATATTTTTTTGCGTTCCTCAGCACTACTTTTATCACTCAACGCAAAGCCAGATCTAATTAGCTGAACGACCGGCAACAACCGAGCAGGAGCATTTTTAGCCATTTCTTCCAGAACGAACAAACGCTTTTCTCCTTCATTCACGTGTATTGCCTGAAATAGCGCTCTACTAGTATTATTCAACTCCTTAGCGTTTTGTTTTTTCCAAGACGTATACATAAAAATACCGGCAACAACAGCCAATACAGCACCAGTTATTATATTCTGATTTTTTTGAACAAACTTAACAAACTGATCACGTTTAACTTCTTCTGATATTTCGTCAAGAATAGCTAGCTCTTCACTCATAAAAATCCCCTGAACGTCAGTTTAAATATATCACAAAAGCTGGCATAAGTCTACACAATTTGGTATGTTATCATTTATTTGAGTATGTATTATGATTAAGTGCCATTCTGCGTTGTATTCTTTAGGCGTGATGTTATCTCTTACTTGCGTGTTAATGTTATTCCCGATGCTTATAGATATCATCAATAATGATGACACTTGGTTATCATTTCTTAACGCGACAATAACAACAACATTCATCAGTGGATTGTTAATAGCCGCTACGAAAAGCGATGAACATGAAACATATACACACAAGGACGCAGTCATTACATTATTGCTGTTTTGGATGATAGTACCAATAATTGCGACATTACCTCTACTATATTCGTCTTTACCATTTGATATATGCGATTGCTATTTTGAAACTGTATCTGCTCTCACGACAACCGGTTCGACCTCATTGTATAGTTTAAATAGCATTTCGCGCGGAATGATCATTTGGAAATCATTACTGGCTATACTCGGAGCCTGTACATTCATTATTTCAAGCACATATATTACAAAGTCTATATATAGATATTCAACATCAGAAAATGCACGATTCATCGTTTATGACATGAAATTTGATAAATACTCTATATTTAAGAATATAAAAAATATTTTCACAATATTTTTTGCATTAGTATTTATCGGAACAATATCTATTGTTGCAGCAGGCAAACAAAACTTTTTTGAGGCATTTTTTATTTCGAGCTCATTGCTTTCAACGACAGGAATACAATTTAACGAATTAACATTCGAGAACGATTACTACCTAACAGCTATATATATGCTTCTAATGTTATTCTCAGGCCTTCCTATCGTTACTATGAAGCAAGGAATAAAACGTATACTCAACGATATACAGGTACGAATTTTTTTAACCATAATAGCCGTTTTCAGCATTGCAATACCGTGTCTTAATAATCATCACAATATAGACATTTTTTCAAGTATGTGTAATACACTTATCGAAATACTTTCGTCAATCACTACAAACAGCATATCAGCCACATCAGTACATAGCGATATAACATATCTGCTCACAGCTATAGGTGGCTGTGCAGGCAGCGCTAGTGGTGGAGTCAAAATTTTTAGAATTATAATAATATTTTATATATTAATAAAAGCTATTCAAAAATTTATAAATATTGAATACAAAACAAACAATATAATAAGCAAATTAAAAGTCAATAATGATCTTGAATACCAAGTTATTACTTATTTTGTTCTTCTCATTATTTTTATATTTATAGGCAGTTATGCGTTAACAGCAACAGGCTTGCAATTTACCGTAGCAATTGAATACGCATACTCAGCCATAACGAATAACGCTATAGGATCCTTAGGAGCGATTGTAAACTCATCAGACATAGCATTAATACCAACTTCTACAAAGCTATTGATCTCAATATTGATGATTATTGGACGAATAGAACTAATTATTATACCAGCGGTATTAACAAAGCAATTTTGGACTAAATAATACCGCTGTTTATCCGGCTTAAACCTTGTTCAATTGATCTCTGTAATTCAGAAATGAATTCATCATTATCAAGACCAGGAAGTATTTCATCCATAAAAAGCACACTAACAGTTCCAGGGTATTTTATAAAACCACGCCTAGGCCAAAATTTCCCACTATTCAACGCCATCGGAACAACGCTGCATTTTGTTAATTTATACAGCAAAGCTACCCCCTTCTTTATTTCGACTGGATCTGTCGGCCGCTTTCTTGTACCTTCAGGAAATATGATCAAAGATCGCCCATCTTTCATGAACGCAGCAGCTTGTTTAGCCATCTTCAACATAGAAGCTCCGCCTGAACTTCTATCAACGCTGATTGCCCCTACCCTTTTCAAAAATCTGCCAAACAATGGTATATCTATAAGCTCCTTTTTTAAGACAAAAACAGGATCTTTTATTATAGTTATCAAAAACATCGTCTCCCACAACGACTCATGCCTACAAGCATATATTTTTGGTCTATTTTGCTTCGCCGTTCCTACAACATGTGCGTTTATTCCACCTATATACTTTGCAACGAAATTTAACGAAACAGCAAAAGAATGCCAGTACTTCAATATGAATCTTTGAGAAAAAGGCACGACAAACACAGAGCAAATTACAAATGCTGTTAACACAGAAAAAAACAGCACATTACACAACAACGACCGAAAAAACAGACAGATAAAACTCATAGCGATATTACAAATATTATAAACGAACTCAATGATAACAAATTACAAATAACGACGCCAGAAGATTAAATTTTAATTATTTAGCAATAAAGAAAAACATATTGCTACAATATTAATAGATTTTTTACACAAAAGATATATAATGAGGTCAACTACACAACTAATTGGAGGACCTATGAAGGCTAAATATTTAAACATTATCTCGTCTATCGAACGAACTCATCGTCTATTTTTAGAAGCAATAGATATAGAGTTAGATAAGCTAAATATAGAAGATATTAATAGCACACAAGCGTTATTAATATACAATATAGGCAGTAAAACGTTACCGATTGGAGAAATAACAGCTCGAGGATATTACATCGGAACAAATGTTTCTTATAATTTAAGAAAAATTATTGCCGCTGGATATGCAGAACAATCAACCTCGAAACACGATAAAAGATCGTCCGTTATCAACCTTTCCAAAAAGGGACTGCAATTACAAAAATCGCTTGACTCTGCCATAAATTCGCATGCAACGTTGTTAAAAAAAGAACAAGTTGATGTGGCGACGTTATTAGATTTAATTAGCACTATAGAAGTATTTTTAGGAAGATTTGCGTTACGCAAAAATGCGACTGTTAGAATGGACAATGGAGAATAAGCGCTATGTTTAACATAACTACTAAAGGTTCAATTTTTGCTTGCGCATGCTATGTCATATTTCAATACTACTGCTTTGATGTATCGGCTGCAGAGCAGACCGCAGATTCTACAGATTTTCAAGAAATGACAGATCAAGTAGAGGAAAATACAGGAAAGTATCAGACCAAGGAAAAAAAGAGAAAGAAGAAAAAGAGGAAAAGAGCTAACTCTGGAAATTCTCAAAACTCATTATTGCAGAGAGCAAACCAAGAGCATGAAGATGATAACGCATTAGAAGTAAAAAACGAAGTTACTACAAATAATATAGCTACACAGATCTCAAAAATCCTAAGCAACATTACAGATGAAGCAAAAGAGGAAATATTAAATGTAATGGAAGAAGCTTCACAAAAAACATTAGATAACGCAAGTAAATCGTATGCTAATGTATTTATTGTGCTATATAAGCATATTACTGTAGCTAAATTTGAAAAACTTCTAAAACACTTAACATCGACAAAAGCTCTCAGGATTGAAATGAACAAAGTGGCACGAGCTTTATCAAATAACAATGAAGAAAAACCTATAAAAGAAATGATATACGCTGCCATGCGCAAAACCAGAAAAGAAACTGTACCTAAAGATGATTAAAGTTGTTTGCGTAGCGCATTAAACTAATACACAGAACGACAGTTCTGCATGAGGATGCTAGTTTGAAGCTTTTACCGGCTACATTCTGAATTTTATTGTTTTTGTCTGAAACCAAATCGAGGTTCGTTCACGTTAGATTTCTGTTTTTAATCTTGGTTTTCTGCGCTTTTCACAATTTCTTCTTGCAACCTAAGAAGGTTAGTGATACAATTGCCACGTTATTGCGGTCGTGGCGGAACTGGTAGACGCGCAGCGTTGAGGTCGCTGTGGAGAGATCCGTGGAAGTTCGATTCTTCTCGACCGCACCACTTGGTTATGTGTTTTCATGCATTTTGAGAGCTTTTACAAACGTTCCTTGTGGGATTTTTACGTTACCTATCTCTCGCATCTTTTTCTTTCCTTCTTTTTGTTTTTCTAGAAGCTTCCTTTTTCTTGTAATATCGCCACCGTAGCATTTTGCTGTAACATCTTTTCTAAGAGCTGAAATAGTTTCTCTAGCTATAACTTTTCCACCGACAGCAGCCTGTATAGGAATCTTAAACAAATGCTTCGGAATCAAATTTTTTAATTTCTCGCATATTTGCCGACCACGATATTCAGCATTAGATCTATGCACCAAAGCTGCCATAGCATCAACAGGTTCTCCATTAATCATGATTGTTAATTTTACTAAATCGCCTTGTTCATATCCTGCGGCTTCATAATCAAAACTAGCGTAGCCACTGCTGATTGATTTCAGTCTATCATAAAAATCATAAACTATCTCGCTCAGAGGCAATCTGTATTCAAGCATCGCGCGAGTACCAACGTACGTGAGTTTTTCTTGCACGCCACGTTTCTTTTCGCATAAGTCTAATATTCCGCCTATAAATTCACTAGGAACCATTATTTTAGCCAAAATCCAAGGTTCCTCAATAATATCTATTTTTGTTACGTCAGGCATATCAGCAGGATTATGTAAATTCAAAAGACTTCCATCCTTCATATGCAAACGATAAACAACGCTTGGCGCTGTAGTAACTATGTCTAAATTATACTCACGTTCTATACGCTCTTCTATTACCTCAAGGTGTAACAATCCTAAAAACCCACATCGAAAGCCAAAACCTAATGCTAATGACGTTTCTGGCTCAAATATGAAACTGGCATCGTTTAATTGTAACTTTGCAAGACTATCTTTCAACTTTTGATATTCCGATGTATCAACAGGAAAAATACTGCAAAATACTACAGGAATAACATCCTTAAATCCTGGTAGTGGTTCTACATCTTGATTTTTTTCATTTACGATCGTGTCACCAACTTTAGCGTCACAGACACTTTTAATTCCAGCAACGAGATAACCTATATCACCAGCACATAATTTATCTACGTCAGTTGGTTTTGGACAAAACACACCGACCTTCTCTACAGTATAAACTTTGTCAGTTGACATCAACCTAATCTTCATACCACAGGATATCGAACCGTCCTTAACTCTAATCAACGTAACAACTCCCATGTATGGATCATACCAACTATCGACTAACAGCGCCTTCAATGGAGCACTTTTATCTCCAGTTGGAGCTGGAATGAATTTAACAATACTTTCTAATAGTTCATGAATACCTATTCCTGTACGTGCAGAAACTTGTACAGCATTAGATGTATCAAGTCCAATAACGTCCTCAATTTGTTGTGCGACTTTATCAGGATCTGCAGACTGTAAATCTATCTTATTTAAAGCAACAACTATAGAATGATCATTTTCTATAGCCTTATAAACATTAGCCAAAGTTTGCGCCTCTACTCCTTGAGTCGCATCGACGACCAAAACTGATCCTTCACAAGCAGCTAAAGAACGACTAACTTCGTAGGAAAAATCAACATGTCCTGGAGTATCCATAAGGTTTAACTTATACGTATCGCCATCGTCAGCCTTATAGTTTAATACAACAGTTTGCGATTTTATCGTGATACCTCGCTCTCGCTCTATATCCATAGAATCAAGCATCTGTTCTTTATACTCTCGCTTATCTACAGCGCCACAAGTTAGCATTAACCTATCGGCTAAGCTAGACTTTCCATGATCAATATGAGCGATAATAGCAAAATTTCTAACGTTATTCATCACCTTAATCCAAAACCCATTTTTTCGACAGCAGCAACGACTCTAGAACAAACGTCCTTAATCTCACAATCATTCAAAGTAGCTTCATTTGACCTAATAGTTATTGAAATCCCGACTGCTATAGATGTTTCATCTACTTTATAGTAATCGAATACATAAATATTTCGAATTAATTCACTAACCCTACGTATTGCGACAAGCATATCATTCACGTGTATATTATGAATATTTTGAGAATTACATACGAATGAAAAATCACGTTCTACAGACGGAAATAACTTCTTATCATACGTTCTTATCTTGCGTTTTGAATTCTCCAACAAAAGATCAAGCATTAACTCACCAACAACGACATTATTCGAAATACCATACGATTGGCGTAAGTTAGGACGAATTTCTCCAAAATACCCAACAACATTTCTTTTATATATAATAGCTGACGACTTTGCAGGGTGATAGTATTTAGGCACATTTACAGTGTCGAACGATATTTTATCATCATCGCAATCAAATACAGATAAACACGCGAATAAATCACGCTTCAGATCAAAGATATTGACTGTTCTATCCTCAAATGCCCAATTCCTTTCACTACAAAATCCATAACGCGCACAAGCAAACATTGCATGTTCACCATGTAATCCTCTACTATAGACATTGCCAACCTCGAACAAGTTACACGAACGGTTTGAAAGCCCCAAACTTTGGACAATATTGTTTAATATACCAGGTAGTAAAGAATTTCTCATTAACGCAAATTCTGAATTTACAGGGTTTATTATCAAAACGCCCTCACGATTATGTATATCAAAATTCTCGTAAGACTCATCGTCGATAAATGGAAATGACTGTAATTCTGAAAAACCACATGAACATGCTAAACGTTTTAGAGACGTAATTTTTCTAACACGATCTAAGATCAAATTATTCTTTTTAAACTTAACTCGAAGCTCACTACACGGAATACTATCATAGCTGAGAATCCTTAAAACCTCTTCTATCAAATCTTCCTCTATTTTCAGGTCATAACGATGAGAAGGCGTTTTAAATGTAGCACTGTCATTTGTTTTGTTTATTAATTGCAAACCAAGGTTTACAAGTATCTGCACAGCTGTTTCGAATGGTGTATCATAACCAGCAATGCTATTTAATTTATTAGATCTTAATTCTATCTCAAAGATATTAGATTTTTTTTCTCCAAATGTTTGTACTTCGCTCGCGCAGCCACCACAGTATTTCAAAATATAGCTAGTCAATTTATCTAGCGCTACACTCCCAATTTCTGAATCGATGCCACGTTCAAACCTTACTCTAGCCTCACTTTGAACATTATATTTATTTCCAACGCCAAATATATAAGGCTGAGAGAACATGGCACACTCTATTAAAATATCAGTTGTATTTTCATCACATGCGCACGTATTAGAGCCGATTACTCCAAGCACACATAAAACATCAGTACCGCAAGATGCTATTAAAGTATCTGAAGATAATTTATAACTGTTGTTTTGTAAATCAGAAAACTCATGACCTGATCCTGCATGCTGAATTTGTATCTCTCCTTTTATTTTTCCTAAATCATATACATGAAATGGGCAACCGATATCAAGCATTAAGAAATTAGCAAAATCGACGACAGCAGATACAGAACGTATATTTGCAGACTGTAATAACGGTCGCAACCAATCAGGAGATTTTCGATTCTTCACGCCAGTAATCGTTCTATATACAGCATATGGCATATCACCGAAGACATTTCCTACGCTAATTTTCGCTTTGAATTGCTCCAAATGTTCAATTGCATGTTGTTGTAGAGATATCAGCTCACCGCAACCCGCAGCGGCTAAATCACGAGCGATCCCGCGCACGCAAAAGCAATCGCCACGATTTGGAGTTATTGATATATCTAATATACTACTGTAACCTATTACATCAGCAACACTGCTAGAAATATCAGTATCACCAGGAAGTTCCAAAATACCATCCGAACACTTCGCCATACCTAGTTCTTCAAGCGAACAAATCATCCCCTCGCTAGTAACACCTCTTATTTTATTGCATTTTAGAACATCCCCAGAAGAAGGTATAACGGCACCAGGCAAAGCTAATACAACAGTCAACCCGTTCTTTAAATTCTGCGCCCCACAAACAATGTGACGTTTTGAACCATCAGCTAAAGTAGCCGTACACGTTCTTAACTTATCTGCATTTGGATGCTTTTGCACGTCATCGACCTTAGCGAGAACGAAGCCACGCAATACATCATCTGCATCAACAATGCTATCAACTTCTAACCCAAGACGAGTAAGCGCAGCAGCAATCTCTGATATAGATTTATCAGTTTTCA
This sequence comes from uncultured Alphaproteobacteria bacterium, assembly GCA_964566185.1. Lineage (GTDB taxonomy): Bacteria > Pseudomonadota > Alphaproteobacteria > UBA3830 > CAYLKK01 > CAZMHS01. The sequence continues at coordinate 4,727 of CAZMHS010000002.1, read as the reverse complement.
AATGCCTTTTTAACCAATCAAATGAAAAACGCATATTTTCCCCACAAACTTAGCAATGACTGAAATAAAAATTTTCTTCAAAACGCTTATCATACTCGAAATACTGTCGAAGATCAGATATCCCGTATTTTAATGAAGTTAATCGTTCTAACCCCATACCAAAAGCAAAACCTTGATACATTTTTGAATCTATACCACCATTTTCTAACACTTTTGGATGAACCATACCACATCCTCCCATCTCTAACCAATGTTCTCCTTTTCCGAATACAATACACCCATTTTCTTTTCTATACGACATATCAAATTCAGCGGAAGGCTCTGTAAAGGGAAAGAAACTAGGACGCAACCGTATATTCAGTTCATAGACGCCAAAAAATCTCCTTAAAATCTCATTTATAGTCCATTTAAGATGGCCAAAATTAATATCACGATCTATAGCCATTCCCTCGATTTGATGGAATACAGGCGTGTGCGTCGCATCAGAATCATTTCTGTATGCATTACCTATAGTAAAAATATAAAGAGGAGCTCCCTTTTCTTGCAATGTTTTCACTTGAACGGCAGATGTATGTGTCCTCAACACATATCGATAATCTAATTCACCTGTCTTTATGTAAAACGTATCGTGCATTGTCCTAGCCGGATGGTGCTCAGGAATATTCAAAGCAGTAAAGTTATTGTAATCACTTTCAATATCAGGACCTAATACAAACTCGTACCCCATATCATCAAGTATCGTGTACATCTCCTCCGTAGTTTTAGTTATAGGATGCATCTTTCCAAACACTTTTTTTAACGCAGGCAACGTTGCATCAAGATATTCTTTTTGTATTTGCTCTTCTAATATCTCATTTCCTATCTCTGTCCCCCTTTTTTCTATAGCAGCAGAAATTGCATTTTTCGTAGAGTTAAATACCTTTCCTCGTATTCTCTTTTCTTCATGAGAACACGTTTTTAACTTTAACATTTGCTGAGCCAACTCGCTATTTTTTCCTAACAGTTTACTTTTTAAAACCGCTAATTTATTCAAAGAATGGCATTGCGCAATTTCCTCAAACGCAACAGCCAACATATGCTCGGAATCAAACATCCATCATGCTCCTACAGAAAACGGATTTCGACAATAATTGTATCACAACAGCCTAATAATTCAATATGTTTATACCCAACAGATAGTAAGGCATTAAGCATCAATGCATTATGAACAAAATAGAAAACTTTTAGCTAAAAAATTAAGTATTAGGCAGACCTATCCATAAACGAAACGTGTTTAAGTTTACATTTCGTAAAATAGATCTAATTTAAAAGATAAAACAACCGACAATTTCAAAAGAAAAAGAAGTGCATTTGCGCACTTCTTTGATAACTAATTAATACCGCTTGGTATCACCCTACCATCGAACTTTATTCCTGTGTACAATAACAAAGGTCCAGAAAGGCATATTGAAGAAAATGTACCGAAAACTAGTCCAAATAATATAGGAAAACAAAAATCAAAAATGACCTTTCCACCGAATACACATAAAACAGCAAGAGAAATAAATGACGTAAATGCTGTTAAAATAGTTCGAGAAAGCGTCTCATTCATACTTCTGTTTAATACGTCTCTGATCGTCGTATTTCCATATTTACGCAAATTCTCCCTTACTCGATCAAAAACAACGACAGTGTCATGTATAGAATAACTAGCAGTAGTTAATAATGCTACTATTGCGTTTATATTAAATTCGAAATAATGAAACAACCCGTATAGTCCCATTAAAACAATGACATCATGAGCTAAAGCTATAACGCCACATATAGCAAACTGCCACTCGAATCTAAACCAAATATATATCAATATAGCTATTAACGAAATCAACACAGCATAAGTAGCATTTTCGACTAACTCAGCCCCGACTTTCGGTCCAATAGTTTCCACACGACGATATTCGACATTATCACCTATTGTTGCTTTCACTTCATTTACAATTTCGGACATTTCCCTCGTTTCATGAGACGTATTCGGAACACGAATCAAAACATCACGATCTGAACCGAATTGTTGCAATGAAACCTCGCCTAAATTAGCTTTTCCGAGTTTTTCTCTTAAGTCAGCTATATCAGCCTCCTTTTCAGTCCTAACCTCGATAGAAAGCCCTCCTCGGAAATCAACTCCATAATTCACCCCACGGAATAGCAATGAGGCAATACATATTGCTGTTGCAACAATTGATATAGCAAATGTATAGAATCTATTTTTAACGAAATCTATCTTCGTATCATGAGGTATTAATTCATATATATGCATAAAACCACCTAATTAAACGTTTACAACTAACTTATACCGTAATCTAACCAACGTCGCGACTACAAAGCGAGTCAAAGTCGTAGACGTAAAGAACGAAATCACAATACCAAGGCCTGTAGTTACAGCAAAACCTTTAACAGATCCTGTACCGAATTGATATAGACATAACATACCAATAATCGTATTCAGATTGGTGTCAACAATCGACGTCATCGCGAGATTGTATCCATTTTCTATAGCCTGCAAAAGTTTTGCTCCATGTCTGATTTCCTCTTTTATTCTCTCATTAATAAGAACATTAGCATCTACAGCCATACCAACCGTTAGAGCCATACCAGCGATTCCTGGTAAAGTCAACGTAGCCTGTATCATTGATAACAAAGCCACAGTCAGGACTAGATTTACGATAACCGCAACATTTGCAATTAAGCCAAAAGACGAATACCACATAAACATGAAAGCAACGACCAAGACAACAGACATTATCGTAGCTATAACGCCAGATCGAATTGAATCCGCCCCAAGATCTGGTCCAACAGTCTTCTCCTCAATCGTCTTCAAAGGAGCAGGTAAAGCACCAGCACGTAGCAGCAATGCCAAATCTTTTGCAGATTCTACAGAGAAATTTCCGCTAATAACACCAGCCCCACCCATAATAGGATCCTTAATGTTTGGAGCACTAATCACTTTATTGTCTAAAACAATAGCGAAACGCTTACCGACGTTATTCTTAGTAGCATCACCAAACTTAACAGCACCAACTCTGTTAAACTCAAAGCGAACAACAGGCTGATTATATTCATCATAATCCATTGATGCTTTTGTCAAAGTGCCACCATCTACCAAAACCTGTTTCTGAACGGCGATCATCTTGCCAGATTCATCAGAAGGCAAATATTCAGACCCGATCAACTGATTCTGTCTAGCTGACTCAGCATTTGTCTCAGGAGCGTTTTCATCAACTAAGCGAAACGTCATTTTCGCTGTCTTTCCAATTAGCTCTTTTACTCTAGTAGGATCTTGAATACCAGGGATCTGTACTAAAATTCGATCTTCACCTTGTTTTTGAATAAGTACCTCTCTAGTACCATTTTCATCAACTCTCTTTCGCACTATTTCCATAGAACGACTTACATCCTCTTGAATTCTCTTCTTAACAACTCCAGCCTTAGGAGTAATTTTCACATGTACGCCGCTTATCTCGACACTAAAATCTGGATCAACAGCATTTAACACCCCTCTAGCCTTTCCTGTTTTCGACTGATCGTTTAAATCGAACTCTATACAGGAAGTACCAAAGACAACACTTTTCGGAAAGGACGAAGTATATCCAACCTTTTCCTTTCTCAAAGCAGAACGATACGAATCTAAGGCTTGATTCATAAAATCATTTTCAACTGTTTTAGTATCAACTTCTAACAATAGAGAAACCCCACCTTTTAAATCCAATCCCAAATAGACACGCTGCTTAGGCATAAAATCCGGTAAGCTATCAACAACACTATTTGGAAGAAAATTTGGGAGAGCAAAAACAAACCCGAAAAAACAAACGACGTAGATCAGCCACGTCTTCCACTTAGGAAAATTCATAAAACAACCTCGCTTATTCTACCTTTCCGGAAACACTTGCCGATTTTTCCTTTTTCACACGTTTCACAGGTGCAACCTTTTTCACGTGATCCTTAGATGACGGAATATCTCGCGGAGAATCCAAGACTTCGGCAATAAAATTCTTATAAAAAGCGACAAGCACACCTTCAGAAAGTTCAACGACTACCTCTGTATCGCTAACGACCTTATTGATTTTTCCTATAGCTCCGCTGCTAGTAACTATACAATCACCTTTCTTCAGTTTGCTCAACTTCTCTTTTTTTGCCCTTTCACGTTTCTGCTGCGGCCGCATAATCAAAAAGTAGAACAAAACACCTATCAACAACACAGGCACAAAGGCAGCGAATCCTCCAGCAGGAGACGCAGCCGAATCTACATTAGTAGCTGGTTGTTGGGTCGTAGAACTAATACTATTCATTTAAACCTCGTAATAAATAAAGAACAACACAGAAAACAAAATTCGTGTTATTATACACATTTAACTTAAAAAATGCAAGAATTCTCGGTAAATTACTTTCCATCAATACGCGTATTCCTCATAATTTTCAGAGAAATACTCTCTCCAATCGTACAAGATATTGCGAGCACGTTGTCGATTAGCAGTTGGAAGCCATTGACTAGCAATTTTCTGCAATATTGGTTCCACTCGTTGAATTTCTGTTTCAAGATCACTGTCTAAATCAGCGAACCAGTATTTTGCAGCGCCGTGATCGTACTCAGGATCTTCGTGATGATCACGCCATTCTCTGTTCATCAAAGCGACATTACCAAGATCGTCAGGTTGAAACGCATCTAAAATAGAAAAATCAAAAGGCTTAGTTGC
>CAZMHS010000001.1:0-156693 GCA_964566185.1 uncultured Alphaproteobacteria bacterium | reverse complement strand
CTAGTAAAAGTTTTTTCATTTTAGGCTCCTATAAAAAAAATCGATTTATCTAAATTGCAGCGCGAAACAGCAGACAGAACGACAGTTTCTCGCTCTCTAATATTCAACTTTTCATGATAAATCTAAGAACATTTTCTCACCTAAAAATTACATTGTAAAGAAATTTTTACGAAAATAGTGCCAAAAATCGACGCAGCGTCTGAAAACACGATAAAAAATTAGTTAAAATTGTATATAATCAGCCAAGTTTACCCTACTAAACAAGCCTGAATATATAAAGTTTTAGATATTTCCCCGAAAAAAATATTAAACAAATTATTAATATATCTAATCATCATCACTAAAACTTGTATTTTTATATGTTTTATGACATTATCATCCGTAAGATATTATGAATATTACTGATGTTAAGTCGAACAGAATATATCTCCAATTATTTATCTAGGATTTTGAGGTACGTACTTGGTGTACTTATTGTTCTTGCGTCATTGATGTCTTTTGTTTCGCTGCTTTGTTACAATAAATTTGATCCATCATGGAATACATCTTCATCAAACATACCATCGAATGTTTTTTCGTATTTTGGTAGCTACTCAGCTGACATTCTAATGCAACTATTTGGGAAAATTGGAAGTAATTATCTCGTTATTGCATTAGCAATAGATGGTTTCGAGCTGCTTTTTAAGAAAGCAAATCGCTTATGTCTTTCTATTATATGTTCTTATGTCTTTTGTGTTTTTATACACTCCATCAGCAAGTCCGCTGAATTTTCTGGTCTTCTTGGGTGGTTTATTATTGATCAATTTGTAAATGAATCAGACAGAAACATATTGATGTATTCATCCGGAGGAATTCTTTGTATACTGATGTTTATCAGGTACAAGATTTATATTTACTGGATCTGCAATTATTTCGCAAATCTATGTAATCTTGTATTTTCCAAAGCTAGGAAACTAGCACTCAGAAAAGATATCGATTCTCCAGAAACCAATTGTTTGGAAATAACACAAGATGAATCAAAGGAGAAACGTATAAAAAAGCGAATAAAACAATCGGCAAAATCTTTTATTTTACCCTCCACAATGTTGCTGAAAAAAACTGATGCATATAAGGAAAATGTAAACAAAGAGTTTTTAACTGAACAATCTAAGAATTTAATGACTGTACTGAATGATTTCGGAATCCATGGCGAAATTATATCTATCAATCCAGGCCCGGTTGTTACGCTATTTGAGCTAAAACCTGCAGCTGGAATAAAGTCATCTCGTGTAATCGGATTGGCTAGCGACATAGCACGATATATGAGTGCCGTATCCGTACGCGTTGCGGTTATTCCAGGGAAAAATGCACTTGGTATAGAACTACCTAATAGAACACGACAAACTGTTTTTTTACGACCGTTATTGGAATCAAAAAGTTACTTAACGTCTTCATATACTCTTCCTATCATTTTGGGTAGGAATATAGGCGGAAGCCCTATTGTTGCAGATTTATCAAGAACTCCGCATTTATTAATTGCTGGAACGACAGGTTCAGGAAAATCCGTTGGCGTAAATGCTATGATCTTATCGCTGCTTTATAAACTAACTCCTGAACAATGCCGCTTTATTATGATAGATCCGAAAATGCTAGAACTTTCCGTATATAACGATATTCCTCATTTGTTACTTCCAGTTGTTACAGACCCAAAGAAAGCTGTAGCCGCGTTAAAATGGACAGTTAAAGAGATGGAAAATAGATATTTATCTATGTCCAAAATAGGCGTTCGTAATATCGAAGGATATAATGAAAAAGTTAAAGCTATGAAAGCTTCTGGATCACTAGCTTCGAGACAAGTCCAAACAGGTTTTGATTCAGAAACTGGACTGCCTATATATGAAGAACAAGTATTAGATATTGAGCCGATTCCTTACATTGTCGTAGTCGTAGATGAAATGGCAGATTTGATGTTAGTCGCAGGAAAAGATATAGAAATTGCAGTTCAGCGCCTTGCTCAAATGGCTAGAGCAGCGGGAATTCACTTGATTATGGCCACGCAGAGGCCTTCTGTCGATGTCATCACAGGAACTATAAAAGCGAATTTTCCGACAAGGATCAGTTTTCACGTTAGTTCTAAGATAGACAGTAGAACTATATTAGGAGAGCAGGGGGCAGAACAATTGCTAGGGCAGGGAGATATGCTATATCTCGCGTCAGGTGGACGTGCATTGCGCGTTCATGGCCCGTTCGTAGGAGATGCTGAAGTCGAAAATGTTGTAAATTATCTTAAAAGGCAAGGAAGCCCTAGATACATAGATGAAACATTGTTAGATTGTGATAACGATTCAGAAAACTATGATGAATCTAATGGTAATTCTGACGGTGACGAGTTATATAATGATGCTGTCAATATTATAAAAGCTGAAGGAAAGGTATCTACGAGCTTTTTACAAAGGCGATTAAAAATCGGATATAATAGAGCCGCCAGGATAGTAGATTTAATGGAAAAAAGAGGCGTTGTATCGCCAGCTAATCATATAGGTAAAAGAGAGATATTAAGATGAGATTGTATTTTAGCATTATTATGACATTTTGTTATAGTTTGTTCGCTACAGAACAAAAAGATTGGACATCGGACGTAGAAAATTACTTTCAACGACTTCCTGCATTTGAAGCAGACCTCATTCAACAATCAAATAATTTAAAACAATGTACGTTAGGAAAGATACGAATCAAACGTCCAATTCTAAAAATAGAATTGCAAGATGGTAGGAAGGTTCTTATTAATGGTAATAAGATAAAATACTATAATGCAAAACTGAATGATATAACAGAACATAGTAAGAATCCGTTTAGTGTATTTTTAAAGAAAAATATTCAGTTGAAAAAACATGTAAAAGTAAAAAGCGCGAAAATTTATAACAATGAATTACATTTTCGTATCAGACCAAATGTAGACGTCGGAGCCGAAATAGAACTAATTTTCGACGTGGTTTATAATAAGCTTACACTAAAGAAATGGGTTATAATGTATGACAATGGCAATAGTGTATCGATAACATTAAAAAACATAAAGGATACGTTGTCCTGCTCGATCGAAGAATTAACAAATCTGTAAACAGCACTAAGTAGCACAAACGACAATGCCGTGTACAATTTTCACGGCATGTCATTTCGGAAGTCAAATAGATTACTCTACACTGAAGAGCAAGTAAAATTATACAAATCGCACTAAAGAAAATGAGTCATAAACTGCTCTTAGTTATGCGTAATTAAAATATTTTTAAGCTCGTCACGACACTTTTTCAACCTTACTAGTTCTTTAGCGTCTTCTTGATCATTGATCATTAGTACGCTTATTCTTATTTCTAGCAAATCGATCAAAATTTCTATAGAACGCTTTGATAACGCCATTTTAGCACCTACTTATTCTTACATATTTCATTATAATGATGTATTATTAAATAAATATGAATAGAAAGAAAATTTATGCGGTTAATGTATAAGAATTTTGAAGGACCGTCTCGTGGCAGGATTCTTGGTTTAGATGTCGGAACGAAAACAATCGGAGTGAGCATTTCTGATGAACGACAGATAATAGCATCTTCTTTACATACGCTAAAAAGAACGTCACTTAAATCAGATGTATTATCGATAAAAAACACTGTACGTGAATTCACTCCTGTAGCTGTAGTTTATGGTTGGCCAATAGAGACATGTGGACTAGAGGGGACGCAATGCAAAACAGTTAGTGATTTTATAAACTACTTAGAATTAGAACTTGATATACCTCTGATTTCATGGGACGAAAGATTCTCGACTTGTGCATCAGAAAACGTATTGTTGCTAGCCGATATTTCTAGAGAAAAAAGAAAACGGTTAATAGACAAAATGGCTGCTGCATATATTTTGCAGGGAGCGTTAGACTACTTTAATAACAAGAGGAAGAAAAATGCATAAGTTATATGAAGCAATTCCTTTCGTAGGAGTTATTCTATCAATCGCTTTAGTTCCGTTGTTTGCACAACATTTTTGGGAACGTCATTCAAAAAAAGTATTATCTTCGTGGATATTGCTGTATATATCAATGGAAGTGTTCCTTTTTGGAATGCCAAAGACAGCAACAGGAATTTTTGAATCTATTGTAAAACACTATATTCCGTTTGTCATTCTTGTCTCGTCACTTTTTATTACAACTGGAGGAATCTTTGTAGCGTTTAATAGGGTAAAACAATGTGCGCTAACAAATACTATATTTCTATTTTGTAGCAGTATGATAGCTGGGTGGATAGGCACTACTGGCGCATCAGCTCTATTAATTCGGCCATTCCTTAGGCTTAATGAAGGACGAAAAAGCAAAGTACACCTTGTATTGTTTTTTATATTTCTTGTATCAAATATAGGAGGATTGGCATCTCCAATAGGAGATCCTCCTCTATTCATGGGATACTTGGAAGGAATCAAATTTTTCTGGTTTATTCAGCACATGTTTTTGCACCTTTTGTTTACTGTACTAGTCTTGTGCGCAATATTCTTTGCCATAGATAAATATTTATGGCGTAAGAATGATAAAAACAAACAAAGTACAAGCGACAATATTGAACAAGGTCGTATAATAGTTATCGGAAAAAGAAATATTGTCTTTTTATTCATGATTCTTTTAAGTTTAGTTTTACTTAATACGAATGATGGATTTTTCGTATTTGGAACAAAGATCAGCTATACATCTGCTATACGCGACACGGTCTTGGTTTTGATCTCGTACTTATCAATCAAGTATAGCCCGAAATTAGCAAGATTAAAAAATGAGTTTTCATACGCACCAGTAATTGAGGTAGCTGAAACATTCGTAGCAATTTTTATCACCGTACATCCGTTATTAGAGATGTTATCACTTGGAGAAAATGGTCCTCTTGGTTCAGTATTTTCAGCTATTTCTGTTGATGGAAGATTAGATCCATTTAGGTGCTTTTGGACTGTTGGCGCGCTATCGTCATTCTTAGATAATGCTCCAACATTTCTTATCTTTTTCTACCTTGCTGGTGGAAATGCAGCCGACTTAATGTTAAATAATACAAGTTATTTAATAGCTATATCTATCGGTGCTGTTTTTATGGGAGCGATGACCTATATAGGAAATGCTCCTAATTTAATGATGAGATCCATTGCCATATCAGCCGGTATAAAAATGCCATCATTTGTAAAATACACATTATTAGCTATTTGTATATTGCTTCCTGTGTTTACTATTTTGTCGTTGGTACTCTGATGCAACACATTCCTGTAATGCTAAAAGAATCTATAAACGCACTGTCACCAACAGACGGAGAATTGTATTTAGATTGTACATTCGGAGGAGGTGGTTATACGAGAGCAATCTTGGATTCAACAAATTGCGAAGTAATTGCGTTAGATAGAGATCCATATGTGAAAAACATCGCCGAAGAAGTAAGCGAAAAGTATGGTAATAGGTTTAGGTTTTATAACAAAAAATTTAGTGAAGTAGATGATGTTATAAAAAGTTTAAATATTTCCAAAATAAGTGGAATTATTCTGGATATTGGCGTATCATCTTTTCAGATTGACGATGAGAATCGAGGCTTTTCATTCCGCAAGAGTGGAGATTTGGATATGCGAATGGGACTGAATGAAATCAGCGCATTAGATCTTATCAACGAAAAGGGAGAAAATGAGTTGGCAGATATAATTTACGAGTATGGCGAAGAACGCTGTTCTCGACGTATAGCTAAAGCTATAAAACGGCACATTCGTTTGATTAGAACGACAAAGGATTTAGCGGACGTTGTACATTCTGTTCTTCCATTTAGCGGAAAAAAAGATTCGGCAACACGTACGTTCCAAGCACTCAGAATGTATGTTAATAATGAACTGGAAGAACTTGAATTCATCATAAGGTATGCAATTAGCAACTTAGCAGATAACGGACGGCTTGTTGTTGTATCATTTCACTCGTTAGAAGATAGAGTTATAAAACGGTTATTTAGCTCTGCAGATAACGTAAAGATAATAACGAAAAAGCCTATTACTCCTTCTGTAGAGGAAATAAGTTTAAACCCAAGGTCTCGTTCAGCAAAGATGCGAGCTTTAGTAAAATTAGATAAGCATAATGGTCTCCGATAAAGTAGCAGTTACATTGGTTTTCGCATCGTGTTTTATTGGAACGAGCACGTTCTACGTCAAATACGCAGCGATGGAATTGAAAGATGAAATAAAGAAAACGAAACTCGAACTAGCGAAACACAAGAGACATTGTAACATATTACATGCAGAATATCAAGCTTTAAGTTCGCCGGAAAGAATACAGTTCTTAGCAGATAAATACTTAGGGAATGATATGGAACCAGCAAAGATTTCTAATATTAGCGTAAATAGATGCTGCTCTGCGTATAATGAGGAGAAAATAGAGCAATTATCAGAGCTTATAGGAAATTCTAATGCGGAGTAATGTATATGTACTATAAGCCACAATTCGATATAAACGATAGGACTAGCGATTTATTAACAAACGGAAGACTTTATTTTCTAAGTTCACTGTTTGTAGTTTCATTTATCGGAATTTTGGTACGTTTAATCTACATTTCAGTTATTGATAGAGATGAGTATTACCATTTATCAAAATATTATTCTCCAGCAGAAAGCTTAAGGGCAGATATTTTAGATCGCAACGGATGTATCTTAGCAACAAGTATACCAACAATGTCAGCATACGCTGTTCCAAATGATATGATCGATATCAACGATGCCGTTAACAAATTATGTTCAACATTTAAAGATATCGACAAAGAACTTCTTATAAAGCGAATTAAGCGTTCAAAGAAGTTCGTTTGGGTCAAGCGCCACATGTCTCCCGCTCAAGAGCAAACATTACTAGGACTCGGAATTCCAGGAATTTACCTCATAAAAACAAATAGGCGAGTTTATCCATGCAAAGATCTATGCTCTCATGTCGTAGGTTTTACAGATATCGATAATAATGGCATTTCTGGTTTAGAAAAAAGTCTTGATAATAGATTATGTAAAAATAACTCTACGCCGTTAAGACTTTCTTTGGATGTTAGAATTCAACATGCAGTAAAAGATGAACTAGCAAAATCAATCAAAAAATTCCACGCTAAAGGTGGAGGTGGAGTTGTACTAGATATAAAGACAGGAGAAATTTTGTCTCTAGTTTCGTTGCCTGATTTTGATCCAAATTCTGTATCTAATCCTTATAGTCCAGAAAATTTTAACATTATGACTAATTCCGCAATTGAACCTGGTTCTAGTGCAAAGATTATAAATACAGCTCTAGCTTTACAGTATGGAAATATAAATACGCAAACAAAGTTTGATGCCAGACACCCAATAAAAGTTGGGCGCAGTTTTATCGACGACTATCATGGAAAATACACATATCTATCTGTTGAAGAAATTCTCAAATATTCATCTAACATAGGTTCAGTTAAAATGGTTTTAGATGTAGGTCCTGAAAAACAAAAATTATTTTTTAAAAATTTGGGACTGCTTGATCATATGAATCTTGAGCTTGGAGGGTTACAAAAACCTATATACCAAAAGAAATGGAGTGAAATATCAGCTATGACAATTTCATTCGGCCATGGTATTGCGTTTAATCCTCTACAATACGCTGTATCTATCGCTGGGTTATTGAATGACGGTGTCCTAATTAGCCCAACGTTGTTACAGAGAAAACCTGGTGATTTATGTATAAGAAAAAGAGTTATATCGTCAAAAGTTTCAAAACAGCTATGTTGTCTGTTAAGAATAGACGTGTTAGAAGGAGGAAACAAAAAAGCTGAAGCTCGAGGTTATTTAGTCGGAGGCAAGACAGGAACAGCTGAAAAAACAAAAAATGGTAGATATTTAAAAAATGCTAATTATACGTGTTTTGTAGGAGCATTTCCAATGACTGACCCGAAGTACCTTATTTACGTAGTATTAGATGAAGCAAAGGGCATACAGGAAACATTTAAATTTGCAACAGCAGGCTGGAATGCAGCTCCAACATTCGGCAATATAACAAAAAAAATTGCGAACTTATTAAATGTACCACAATATGATGGAGAAGAAATAAATTGGAAAATGTTGTTGAAATAAGATATAGGTTATGCGAATTAATAAAGTGTAATTATGATGATATAGTTTTTGGCATATCTCTCGACTCTAGGACAGTAAAAGACGGCTTCTTATTTGCAGCTTTATCCGGAACGCACGATGATGGAGAAAAGTACATCGATGCAGCAATTAATGCTGGAGCTAAATTTATATTAAGGAAAGGAGAAAGCTACAAAGTTTATAAAAATGACAAATGCATAATTATAGAAGATAGAGAACCACGAAAATTGTTAGCTTTAATATGTTGCAAATTTTATCCCAATAAATTACGACGAATCGCTGCTGTAACAGGGACAAATGGAAAGACATCAACTGTAGATTTTTTACGTCAAATTTGGGCTTTAAGTGGAGAAAAATCAGCGAGTATTGGTACTTTAGGCGTTATATCATCAGAAGATTATTCACAAATACAAAAATCTCTTACATCACCAGATCCAATATCATTAAACAGAAATTTACAAGAACTGAGTAATCGAGGAGTGTGTAATGTCGCATTAGAAGCCTCTAGTCATGGACTTGACCAATACCGTATGTTTGGCATTAATTTTGATGTCGTTGCTTTCACAAACTTTTCGCAAGATCATTTAGATTATCATTCTTCAATGGAAGAGTATTTTAATGTAAAATCGCGTTTGTTCTCGCAGTATATATCACGTGAGACGAAATGTGTTTTAAACACAGATTCAGAGCGATTTCATGAACTTCGCCACGTTTGCGTAGGCGATGTAGTTACTTACGGACGGACGTGTGGCGATATTCACTTAATTAGCCTAAAAAAGCGAGATACAACCGGATATAACGTAGTTTTGCAGTGTTTTGGGAAAAAATACGAAACATCCATTCGCATTTCGTCTAATTTTCAATTATCGAACATGTTATGCGCAGCTGCTATGGCTTGTTCTAGTGGCACACCGATTGAAAAAGTTCTACATAGTATGTCTATGCTACATGATGTAGTAGGAAGAATGCAGTACGTTGGTAATTACAACGGTGGAAGCATATACGTTGATTATGCACATACACCAGATGGATTACGGACAGCATTAGAAGATGTAAAAAACAACGCCACAGGAAAACTCATTGTTGTCTTTGGCTGTGGAGGTGAAAGAGATGTACAGAAAAGAAAATTAATGGGAAGTGTTGCCGAGTCTATAGCTGATCTTGTCATAGTCACGGATGATAATCCAAGAAACGAAGATCCTGCGGCAATACGTTCGGCAATCATGTCAGGATGCAAGAACGCAATAGAAATTCCAGACAGGCATGTTGCTATATCCGAAGCGATTAATGGCTTGCACAACGGCGATATCTTGTTGATTGCAGGAAAAGGACACGAAAATTATCAATTAATTGGAAATAAAAGTGTATATTTTAGCGATGCTTATGAGGTTAGTAAAAACATTTCTGTATTTACTGCAGATGAAATAAATACGATATTTCACTGTAATGTAACACGAAATGTTCATCGAATATCTTTTAATTCTCGTGATATACAAGATAACGATCTATTCGTCGCATTAAAAGGTGAGCATTTTGACGGCGATGACTACATTAACGAAGCAATAGAAAAAGGTGCTAGTGTCGTCATTTGTAACCATACTGATATCATTAACAATAATATCATTATGGTAAACGATACTTTATCTGCGTTACAAATGCTCGGCCATTACGCAAGACAAAGACGACAAGCAAAGATAATTGGAGTAACTGGAAGTGTGGGAAAAAGCACTACGAGAGGCATGCTTGGCTTAGTTTTAGGACACTTCGAAAATACATTTTCTTCGATCAAAAATTATAACAGTCAAATAGGTGTTCCAATTTGTTTAAGCATGATACCACGAGATGCTAAAAATGCCGTTATAGAAATGGGAATGAGTAATACCGGTGATTTATCTAAACTAACAGAACTTGTCGATCAAAACGTATCTATAATCACAAACGTGTCAGAATGTCATCTAGAATTTTTCAAAGATCTTTCTGAAATAGTTCATGCTAAATCAGAAATTTTTTCTAATGGCATTAAGCAGGATTTCACAATTATTCCTGGAGATAAAGCATATTCAGACTTACTAAGGAATAATGCTATACAGAATAATATTAAACAAATATACACCTTCGGTAATAATAGCCAAGCTGATGCTAAAATATTAAATGTAAGCTTTGAAAAAGATAGATCTATAGTTCATGCGAATGTACTTGGAAATAACGTGTCATATTCTTTGCGCACAAAGAACGAAGGTATAATTGTCGATAGCGTGATACCTCTATTGTATTCTGCTATAATGGGACATTGTGTAAACAGCGCAGCAGATATCTTATCAGAAAAGTTTACGCCGCTAAGCGGTAGGGGAGAGGTTTATAAATTACGGAACGGTTCTATTATGATAGACGATACGTATAATGCATGCCCATCTTCAATGATAGCTGCGATTAAATCTTTAAAAACCTACAATGCAGCAAAACGAGTCGCTATATTAGGTGATATGGGTGAGCTTGGACAAGCAACATCAAAAAAGCACTCAGATTTACACGTTTACTTTGACAAAATAAATGATATTTACTTATGTGGAGAACATATGTTAGCCTTACATAAAAAATTACATAGATCGAATTGGTTTAATGATGTTGAATCTATGTTAAAAAGTATTGACATACACGCTAATAGCGTAGTTTTAGTGAAAGCTTCACGTTACATGAGGTTTGATAAAATAGTTGATTATTTAAAAAATAATATTGGAGTAGAAAATGCTATATAGCTTATCACAATCTTTTTCTCAAGTCATTCCTGGCATAACGCTTATGAAGTACGTAACGTTTCGTACATTTTGTGCATTATTTATCTCTTTCTTCATAAATGTGATGATGTTTCCATATGTTATTAATTATTTCAAAAAGATCCAAAAGAATGGTCAGCCTATACGCGATTGCGGCCCTGATACACACATAAAAAAGAAGGGTACACCAACTATGGGAGGCCTACTGATTTCTATTTCAACAATTACATCTACATTGTTATTGAGCGATATGTCGAATAAGTATGTTATATCTGTTACGCTACTCAGTATTGCATTCATGTTAATAGGTCTTATCGATGATTATAAAAAATTGCGAAAAAATAACAGCGATGGAATAAGTGCTAAGCAGAAGCTCTTACTTCAAATCGTCGTCTCGATCATATTCTCTTATTACATAGAATCGCTTCGTAGTACCGAAGTATACGGCGCATTAACTTTTCCATTTTTTAAAAATCTGATAATTCACCTTGGCGCATTTTTACCACTATTTTTCACATTTGTTATAGTCGGCTCGTCTAATGCAGTTAATCTAACAGATGGACTAGATGGCTTAGTAACATTCCCAGTCATATTTTGTACATCATGTCTTGGCGTCATTTGTTATTTAGTTGGACATGTCGTTTTTGCGAATTATTTAAACATACATTACATTGCAAGCGCAAGTGAATTATGTATCATTTGTGGAGCATTGGTTGGCGCTTGCTTAGGTTTTTTGTGGTTTAATGCGCCACCAGCTGCAATATTTATGGGAGATACTGGGTCTATGTATATAGGCTGTATTATCGGCGCATTAGCTGTTATCGCAAAACATGAGTTTATTTTAGTCATTATAGGGGGGATATTCGTACTTGAAGCATTATCTGTTATCATTCAAGTTATTTTTTTTAAAAGAACGGGAACTCGTGTATTCCTAATGGCACCGATACATCACCATTTTGAAGAAAAAGGGTGGAGTGAAACAACCGTTGTAGTGAGATTTTGGATTATATCATTTTTGCTCGCTCTGTTCGGATTAGCAACATTAAAAATCAGGTGATAAATGGATTTTTGTAATAAGCACATTCTAATTGTTGGGGTAGGTCGTACAGGACGAGCGACAGCGCATAAACTTAAAACTCTCGGAGCTTTCGTCGTTTATTATGACGATGATCCTAAAAATTCAGGAGCAGAAGTTATTAATCATATAGATGAAAGCAAATTACAATGCTTCGATTTTGTGTGTATTAGTCCAGGAATTCCATTTCTATGGCCAACAGCGCACAAGTTGGTAACCATGGCTAGAAAATGTTTCGTTCCGATAATAAATGATTTAGATATATTTACATCTTTTCTTCAAAATCATCAAAAAGTAATAGCGATAACAGGAACTAATGGCAAGTCAACAACGACAGCACTAACGTATCATATATTAGAAACGCTAAACTATAAAGTAGCAATTGGAGGCAATATTGGGATTCCTCTTTTAGAGCTCCCAAATGATGCAGATATTTACGTACTAGAAATTTCTTCGTATCAAATTGAAGCTAGCACGAATTTTAGGTTTCATTCAGCAGCACTATTAAATATTACCCCAGATCACTTAAAAAGACACGGCGGTATATATGGGTATGTGTATGCGAAACAAAAAGTTTTTGCAAATCCTGATACTTACTGTGTAGTAGGAACAGACGATAAGCTATCTGCAATGACATTTGATACATTGTCATCGTTTGGCAGGAATGTCGTACCGATTTCAGGCAAAAGATATCATACAGATGGTATAGGCTGGCTGAATAATTCTTTGTTCAATGGTAAAGTAAAAATATGTGATGCTTTTAGCTTGTTAGATGGCGAACATAATAGACAAAACATAGCAGCGACATATGCATTGGTAAAAAACGTTGGCGTAACTGATGAACAGTTTAGCGAAACTCTGACTTCATTCAGTGGATTAGAGCATCGACAAGAGGTAATCAAACGGCATGGTACTACTTTTGTAAATGACAGTAAAGCCACAAATGCTGAAGCAACAGAACATGCAATAAAACGTTTTATTGATTCAGATATTTTATGGATCGCGGGAGGGATCGCTAAAGAAGGAGGTATTAGTATTTTAAAACCTTACTTTAGCAAAATAAAAGAAGCATTTTTGATAGGTCATGCAGCTACAGATTTTTCAGATGAGCTATGTAATAATGTATATCACGTACACTCAGGTACGTTAGATGTAGCAATAAAGCAAGCATATGTTGCATCAAAGAAATACAAAAACCCTGTTGTGCTATTTTCTCCAGCCTGTGCTAGTTTTGATCAATTTAAAGATTTTGAAGATAGAGGAAATAAATTTAAAAATTTTGTACAACATCTAGAGGAACATTAGTAATGGCTATTTTCAATTTTTCAAGATCAGATAGTACAGTACTAGGACGTTGGTGGTGGAGTATAGATAGATCATTATTACTGTGTTTTCTTCTGTTGATTCTATTTGGTTTTATAATGGCAATGGCAGCTACACCAGTCGTCGCAGAAAGGATTAATTTAGATAAACTGTATTTTGTAAAACGGCATTTTGCATATATTGTACCAACTTGTGGTATCATGTTTCTTATATCTATACTTAATAATGAGCAAGCTAAATATCTTTCATTATTTATACTATGTATAATGTTTATAATGGTGCTTTGCACACTAGTCTTTGGAACGCAAATAAAAGGTGCAAAGAGATGGCTAACTATTGTTGGACTCTCTATTCAACCGTCAGAATTTGTTAAACCAACATTTGCAGTAATTTCCGCTTGGGTTCTCTCGCTTTCAAATCAACAAAATAAAATTTCAGAAAATTGTTTGATTATATGTTTATATTTGCTTGTAATTTCTCCAATTATTTTACAACCAGATATTGGAATGACTGTGGTCATTACATCAGCATTATGCGGGCAAGTTTTTCTTAATGGACTCCCGTTACGTTTCGTATTTGGAGGAGTAATTCTTGCTATAATATCATTTATTTCAGCATATTTGTTTCTGCCGCATGTAACTGCTAGAGTTGATAAATTCTTAGACCCGACGTCTGGTGATAATTATCAAATAACAAAATCACTAGAAGCTTTTGCAAATGGTGGTATGTTTGGAATTGGCCCAGGAGAAGGAATAGTAAAAAGACACTTACCTGATGCCCACGCTGACTTTGTATTTTCAGTCCTTGGAGAAGAGTTTGGTGTGATATCATGTGTTGTGTTAGTCTGTATATTCACGCTAATTTTCATTAGAGGAACTATAAACTCCATACATAAACGAGATGCTTTTTCATGTCTTGCACTTTTTGGCTTGATAATGCAATTATCATTGCAAGCAATTATAAACATGGCTTCTTCGCTACACATGATACCGACAAAAGGGATGACTTTACCATTTGTTAGTTATGGAGGATCATCAATGCTAGCAGCAGGTTTTACAGCGGGCCTGATTCTTTGCTTTAGTAAGAAACGAAAATAACGAGCCATTTAGGCTTTTTCAAAACATTAAGACTAATACGCTCAAAGAAGACGTTATTACAATATGTATTCATATTTTAACGATTTATCAATGTATGTATTATATGATCATTGAAAGAGAAAGGGAAATAATCATTGAGACGTAAATTATCTTTTTTATTATCTATATCGTTATATGCTAACAGTTATAGTTTAAACTTATACCAAGATATAGACAGATGTAGTTCATTAATATTTCGAGATATGTTATGTTCAGAAATAAGAGAAAGCATACAAAATAAAGATTACTATAAAATACACTTACATAGTAATACAATTTACAGTGTATGGGAAAATTTGATAACTAACAATACGACTAACATGCCGTTAAGTTATCTTAATATAAAAGATATACACGCTCCTATATTAAACTTAATAGAGTCTTTTAATAAAGAAATAAATACAAACGAAGAACTAAAAAATGCATTACAAAAGTTAATAGAAATATCTAATTCAATAGCAATTAAGGATTTATAAGAATTACAATATCGCCTTTTTTTGCTATACCCAAAGTTTTCATAGCACATTCCTCTAACATATCGTGATCTATGTGCTCATCGCTTAGTAAGCTAACTTTATTTTCTAAAGCAGCGCTCTTGGCTTCCCACAAAGCACGCTCTGTTCGAAGAATAGCAGCCTCTTTTTTTAACCGCATATAGGCGATCAGACCACGATCGCCACTAATCATATGAAAGAAGAAGTAAAAAAGCGCAAATCCACCGAAAATCTGCGGAGCGAACCGAACTACTTTATTCTTTAGCAACGACATTGCTAAATACGTCTACATATGCTCGAGATTTCGCAAGTTCATCGAACTCTATCATTCGCATCCAAAAATCATACAAAGCTTGAACTGGCAACATATTCGGCCCGTCACTAAAAGCATTATCAGGGTCATCATGAGTCTCAATGAATAGCCCAGCACACCCTACAGCAATGGCAGCACGAGCTAGTACTTCAACAAATTCTCTTCGACCGCCACTTTTATTTCCTAACCCACCAGGTTCTTGAACAGAATGCGTAGCATCAAAAATAACTGGATACCCTGTCTTAGCCATTATTGGCAATGAACGAAAGTCATTTACCAACCTGTTATAGCCGAAACAAACGCCTCTCTCGCATAATAAAATATTGCGATTTCCTGCTTGTTCTATTTTTTCGCAAATATTTTTCATATCCCATGGAGCAAGAAATTGTCCTTTTTTAACATTAATAGCTTTTTTCGTTTTCGCCGCAGCGACCAACAAATCAGTTTGACGGCAAAGAAAGGCAGGAATTTGCAAAACATCGACAACGTCGACAAGTTCAGAACACTGATATTGCTCATGTATGTCTGTTACTATCGGACAATTAAATGTGCCACGAATTTCACGAAATATTCCAATTGACTCAGCAAATCCAACGCCACGTTTTGATGAACCGCTAGTCCTATTAGCTTTATCAAACGATGTCTTAAATATGAACGGCCGTCCTACTTTTTCAGACACGATAGAAATCTTTTCTACCATTCGTAACGCCAAATCCCGACTTTCTAACGAACACGGTCCAGCTATCAACGTGAACGGCATTTCATTAGAAATCTTTATGTCCCCAACGTTAACAATATGATTTTTTTCCACAATACCACCTACTTTGAATTACCTTTTGCAGCAGCCGTATTTACCTTTTTAGAATCAACTGTCGTTTTCGCATCAGTCTGATCAAAATTCGTCTTATCCCCAACATTAATTTCACTAGCAGCAGCATCGATAAATGATGCAGGCTTTGGACTTCCTTTTGCTAGCTTCGCCATAACTAAGCAGTTTACAACAAAAATCGTCATAAGAACAGCAGTAGCCCTAGTTAAAATATTCGCCTGCCCACGAGATGAAACAAAATTATTTGCGGCAGAAGACAAGCCACCGGCCAAACCACCACCTTCATGCTTTTGGATCAGTATCAAACCAATCATTATGATAGTTACGACGAAGTGAAGCGCCAACAGAATTGATGATAACATAACACACCCATTAATACAGAGAAAACATCTGTTTAATTCTAAACTATATCAATCCAAAAATCTAGTGTTTACGTAAAATAAGGTTAGCGTATACCCAGAGAACGACAGAAAAAGACCGTCATGCATATGTGATACTCATATTATCTTGCCACATACAAAACACAACAGCCACAATCATGCAAACAATCAAACATCTAACGCTTAACAAGATGATGTAAAACAATGATTAACTCAAATAGCTAAAAAGAGCACCTAACCTCAAATCTCTGTTACAGTCATCAAATCGATAATAGCACACATACGTTGTTGTATGTTTACAGCATCTCTCACGTAGTGTCAAATACACAAAAATCAATTTTACAATGCCAATAATTTTGTATACACAACACCGTACTGATTTACATGATACACGCAATTTTTGTAATAATTTTAATTATATTTAATGTATTTTTTCCACAAATGTGTTAACATCGTTAACGAGTGTATTTTGTTCTTCTATTTCTAAAGAGTGGAGAAATGCAATATGGGTTTAGCATTAGAAAAGTTGATAAAAGACATCGAAGCCTGCGATAGTATTACGGAGTATGCGCGCGTGAGTAATGATGTGGCGCAAGCATTGATGGTTAAATGTCCATACCGTTTTATAGACACGGTATTAGGGTCATCTATTTCACCAGCCGAGAAAGATAAGCTAGCAGGGTTATTCGACGACGATTTCGAAACAGGAACGTTTTTTCTGTCTGAACGCTTGAAACAGCCAGATTTCATCGCTTCTGCGGATAACTTACCTTTTAAGGACTGGGTCTTTCAGTGCGTTCATAATGAAATATGTAGATTATGCCAAGCTGAGGAAAATGCGTCGTTGTTGCTTAGGAATAAAGAGCAAGAACTTGGTATTAAGGTTGAAGAGTTTGTTTATTTATCTATGTTTCTAAAACATAATAAACTCAACAAGATGCTGATAGAGTTAGTTCCAAATCAGTTGTATCAAGATGTGTTTACAAAGTTGATTGCATTCTTTTTGTATGACGATGTGAATAAATATCCGTATGTTGAACGTTCATATAATGAAAAAGTTGAAGCAGTGAGTCTCGCAATTATAGAACGTTTCTCTAATGTTTCATTACTAAACTTACTGAAGTACTCCATTGCCGCTGGTTCGCTTGGCGTCGATATGAAATCGTCAGCATCAGCTGCATCACCGATTCATAAAAGCATTAACAACATTATATTCTACAATTTACTTGAAAATGAAACTTTTCAGGAGAAAGTCATACGCATTAAAAATTCTCTAGACAACAAAGTAAAAGAAGATTTTGTTATAGACTTTTGGAAAGAGTTTGAAACGGAATTTGTCTTAACAAAATCACCGAAAACATTACTTTGGTTTCATGATGATGTAGCTGAAACGGTGTTTGATTTATACTTTATACAGCAATTACTGTCTGCAAACGAAAATTTGAAGATCATTTCAGTTCCACGTAGTGGAAAACACGGTATTAGATATGGGAATGATGCGTCGTCTATTGATATAAAGCGATATTTATCATTACCTGTTTTTTCGAAATTAAGCACACAATTTGATAGTGGTCAATATGGATATTCTGAATGCGGACCGTGTTGGGGAGCTGTACATGGTTTACAATTATCTGAGGAAGTAGTTGACTTGGTGCTTGATGCTTCAGCCATTCTTGTAAAAGGCTCTAGATCGTATGAGATGTTACAAGGCATCAAAGTTCCAGCGTATTTCGCATCTATGGTTTGCAGAGATTTTAGCGAATCTGTTTTTGATATAGACGCAGAGCTTGGTTCATCTATTTTTATAAAACAGGAAGCAGGTTTGTCATCATTTCAGGGTTTTAAGTTTAGAAATCGTAGAAGTAGAAAATTACCATCAGGACGTAGCATCATGTTGTGTTTGATGACAGCGAAAGAATATGCTTACGCGATTCATCACGAGAATTATAAAAAGATTGTACAACGATTTGAAAAACAGTTAGACGCAAATTTGTGGATAAAAAATGAAGCCAAGAAGTTAGGCGTAACGATTGCAGAATTCATTTTAAGTTATGAAGGGTAGCGCACTGATGAGACATTTTGGTATTAATTTGAATTCTATAGATTTGTTAAGCCAACCAGACCTTGCTGATCATATTTTAAAAGCGGTCCGAGACAATGTGTATAATTTCGTTCAGCTACATGCAAGATACACTCCAGAGTACTACGATGGTATTTTATGTAAAATTGAGCAAAAGATGACAGGAATTAAAGTCGTTGTCCATGCTCCGTTTTATATTCCTTCGAAGTATAATGGTGTGAATACTAGCGATGAGTCGTGGTTAACTCGAAATATTCAGGCTTTGGAATTTTCCCAAAAATGCGCAGATTTGTTGCAATCTGAGATCATCATATTGCATCCTGGGATCGGAGATTCCGATAAGTGTGTAGATGAAACAATCAGGCAAGTGAGATTAATAAATGATAGTCGTATTACTGTAGAAAATCTTCCATATGAAGTCTTCGGATGTTTTATGCATGGAGGAAGATTTGAAAATATCTCTAGAATAGTCAATGAAACAGGTTGTAAATTTTGCTTTGATTTTGCACATGCTGTGTGCGCGGCTATTTCGTTAAATATTGATGTATATGATTCGTTTAGTAAGTATAAAGCTCTGAATCCTGTTTTATACCACTTATCCGATGGAGATATGTCCGTCAGTTTTGACGCTCATCTACATTTAGGTATTGGAAATTATGATATCAAACGTTTTTTGAGTGAATTCTCAGATAATGACGCTATGATTGTTCTTGAAACATTTAATCCACCGTCAGCAGAAATCGAACCGTGGTTGAAAGATGCTGACTATCTAAGAAAGTTGTGTATATAGAAAAAATTTATGGAGTATTTTATGAAAGTATTTTTTTTGCTGTTGATTATGTGTGTTTTTTGCAGTAATGTTCCTGCTTGTAATTGCGAAGGAGCTTTGATGACTGATTGTAGGAAAACGTGTGTAACGAGTGGTAGTGCATATACGGACATAGATACATTAGCTTGTGCAATCGCGTATGGTGAGTTAAAAAAATGTGATGTCGTACTTCCAGGAAAATTAAATGGTACTGTTCCTGAGAGCATCCGAAAAATGTGTTCTGGACATTTTTTAAATGAAGCAGCACAAGAGTATAATTCTTTCGTTATAGTTGATGTCAGTGATCCTCATTACTTTCCAAAGTTCGTAAATGAAGATGAAATTGAAATTGTTTTTGATCATCATTTTGGTTTTGAACAATATTGGAAAGAGAGGGGGAATATAGAATTTCTAGGCGCTTGCGCAACGTTAATTTTTGAAGAATTTGAAGCCGCGCAAAAAAAACCTAGTGAACTATCGGCCAATTTGCTATATACGGCAATATTCGCTAATACTCTAAATTTTAATGCAAGCATCACGAAAGATCGTGATATAAAGGCGTTTAAAGCATTAGAAAAATATGTATGTTTACCGAAAGACTGGATAAAAGAATATTACGTTGAAGTAGAGAGAGTTATGCTTTCTAACTTAGAATATGCGTTAACTAATGATATAAAAGTTCTAAGTGACAACGGTTGGGCTATTGCACAAATTGAACTGTATGATGCTTCTTCGATGATTAAAAATTCAGAATTTATCGAAGCTTTAGAAAAATGTACTTCTGAATATAGAGATTGGGTTCTGACCATGCCATCAATTAGTGAAGGCAAAAATTATCTTATTTCTCATTCGGATGAAATAAAGCATATTTTTGCAAACTCACATCTTGGCGTTACTTGGGATGGTGATGTAGGAAGTACCGGTAAATTGTTTTTGCGTAAAGAGATTTTAAAAATATTGGGAGTGAGGTAATTATGATGAATAGGTATCGTTATGGCGTAGTACATGGTAGGTTTCAGCCGTTTCACAATGATCATTTAAAATATGTTCTTACAGCTTTAGAAAGGTCGGAAACTTTGTTTATTGGAATAACCAATCCTGATCCATCATCTATAAGATTTGATGCATCTGATCCGAATAGATCAACTGATATATCGAATCCATTTACGTTTTGTGAACGTATGGAGATGATTAGAGAGTCTTTAGTAGACGCAGTAGGCGATGATGTGTCTAGAGTGAGGATTGTTCCATTTCCAATCAATGTTCCTTGGTTATTAAAGTATTATACACCTGCTGATGCTGTGTATTTCTTAACAATATATGATGAGTGGGGAGAAAAAAAGCAGGCTGAGCTGGCAAAACATGGATTTAGAACTGAAGTGTTGTGGTACAAATCAAAAGAAGAGAAGAATATTACTGCGACAAAAATTCGGGATGGTATTTTAAAAGGAAAACAGTGGTGGCATTTAGCTCCGTCTGGAACTAAGCGTGTAATTGATTCAATAATGTCCGCCGATAAACATCGGCTTCAAGTTGTGTTCGCTGAAGAAGGAAAGACGTATATTGTAATCGTTGATGGCGGCGCAGATCGTCCAATAGCTCAATTTGGTGGCAAGACACCATTTGAACAAGCTTATACACCTAATCTGGACAGATTAGCTCTTTATGGATGTCAAGGAATGATTACAATTTTAAACGATTCTATTCCGCCTGAATCAGATAATGGCACGATGGCTATTCTTTCTTATGACCCTTTAAAGTATTACACTGGAAGAGGACCATTAGAAGGGCTTGGCGCTAATTTTGTTTTATTAGAGCGAGATAATTCTAATACAATATGTTTTAGAGTGAATTTAGCAAGTTATGATCCGGCTAACAAAAAGTTGGATAGAAGAACCTCAAGAGATCTATCTAATCCTGAGCTACAAAGTTTAGCCGAAGAGCTGCGTAGCCACGTATCTTTAGAGGAGTATGATGTTACGTTCAAAATTGTTGTGTTTGGGCATCATAGAGGAATTGTAAGTTTAACATGCAAAAATCGTAAGCTATCTGGAAATATATCGAATACAGATCCTGGTTTTAAGAAGCAAGGAGCGTTTGGTATACCAAATGAGACTGTTATTCCAGAACCATTGAAATGTGTCCCGTTAGACGACTCTGAAGAGGCAGCTTTTTCTGCGAAGATAGTTAATGAATTTGTCTCAAAAGTTGCAAAAGTACTATCAGAAAGCGCTACAAATAAAGCACGTTTAGCGAGAGGACAGCAGACGGCTAATATGTTGTTAATGAGAGATGCCGGGGAAATGCCTATTAAATTATGTACGTTTAAAGAAAAATTTGGTAGGACGTTATCTATGTATGGACAGATTCCAGCTGAAAGAGGATTAGCTTTGTTACTGGGAGGAAAGTTTAATTATATAGAGATGCCGGAACATAATGATGAAATTCGACTGTTGAAAGAGTCGGCAGAGCTTATAGCTAATGATGATGCCGATGTTATCTGTATACATATATTGAAAAGTGCAGATGAAGCTGGTCATGGCGGAAATCCTGTAGCAAAAGCAGAATCTATTGAACGCTTTGATAAGCATTTTATTGGTACGCTAATGTCTAGAATGGGTATAAAAGACTCACTTATTGTTACGTGTGATCATTGTACGCCGTGTGAACTTGGTATACATTCATCTGATAAAGTACCTGTTCTCGTGTATGGTAACAACATTGCACCTGATAATAGTTGTGTGTTCGGTGAAAGCTACGCAAAAAATGAAGGATCTTTAGAGGTAAAATACGCAATTGACCTTTTAGGGTATTTATTCGAATGCGAAAATTAGTATCGTGAGGGGAAAATATGAAATATAGAATCTCAAATTTGAAAATTCGTCGTATATTTAATTCAGGTGGTGAATGGACATTTGAAGTTATTATTTCTGTTGATGATGGTTGGCATGGTGTTGGTTCAGCACCATCAGCGTTGAAACCGGGTAGGCTAGAGAAACCGGCGTCAGATGCAAGCTCATCCTTCACTGATTTAGAAAATCAGTTGAAATGTGCCATTAAGAATGTTGTTTTCGACGGCCAATATGAATTTGATGATGCATTAAGTAAGTTAAACGATGAGTATCACTTAGGTAGTGATTTAATGTTGTCTATGTCTATTGCATTTTGCAGAGCATGCGCGAGTAAGATAGGAATTGAACTGTATCAATATATTTCAGCGTTAGCAAACAGTTCCCCAAAGATCCCATTTCCTATGGTAAATGTTTTTAGCGGTGGAATACACGCAAAAGGACAGGGTATACCGTTTCAACAGGTGATGTTGATCCCTACATCTGAAAATTTGATCTCTAATTTCGAGACAGTAATTAGTATATACTCTAGTATTGAATCTCAAATGAAAGACGCAGGACGTTTATTAGGGTATTCATCATCTAGTGGCATGATCGTCAATGATATTTCTATTGATGAAGTATTTAATTTGTTAGATAAAGCAAAGAACAATATTTTATGTTGTTCGCAATGTATCAAATATGGTGTAGATGTTGCAGCAGAACACTTAATGCTCGATAATGGGTATTATATGTATGAAAAGGTTAAATTGACGTCACGAGAGCTGTTAGAAGAAATTAAGCAATTGAT
The DNA here is from genome assembly GCA_964566185.1 of uncultured Alphaproteobacteria bacterium. Lineage (GTDB taxonomy): Bacteria > Pseudomonadota > Alphaproteobacteria > UBA3830 > CAYLKK01 > CAZMHS01. Next base: position 133,727 of record CAZMHS010000001.1, on the reverse strand, counting down.
ATATGGTAGACACGTGTTTTATGTAGAAGATCCTTTTGATCCAGGTGATACGACTACATGGAAACAGTTAATGAAATGTTTTGATTCTGCATTAATTGTCGGTGATGACCTTTTCGCAACAAATGCAGATAATATATCTCCAGACATTGCAAATGGCATTTTGTTAAAGATGAACCAAATAGGAACAATTAGTGGAACGTTGCAAGCAGCAAAAAAGGCTCGGTCGTACGGTTTTACATTGTGTGTATCACATCGTTCTATTGAAACTGATGATACAGCCATGTGCGACCTTGCTGTAGGAGTTGGAGCAGAATACATCAAGATTGGTGGACCTCGCCGCGGAGATAGAATAAGTAAATACAATAGATTAATAAGAATCCATGAAAGCATATGTTAGCTAAAACGTCTGCTTTATTGCTTTGAGTACGCTTTACGATTGTCTGATAACGGTGCAGCTGGAGACGCTCGCAAAAACTAGCGTATCATAAAAAAAGTAAGTTTATTTAGCACTCGAGCTTATTCTGTTCAATATTTTTTCAACACGATCGGCATAGTCAAAAGAAGTATCTAGCACGAATCTTATGTTCGGTGTATATTTCAAACGCAACTTTTGTCCAAGAGCAGCTCGAAACCGTGGAGCTTTCAAATTTAGATACTCCAATGTTTCCTCAGTACTTGCATTATATAGAGGAACAAAGAATATCAATGCATCTTGTAAACTAGAACTAACCTTTACATCAGTAATTGTAACCTCAATTCGACGTTCGCTTGTATCGTAACGCTCATCTCTAAGCAATATTTGAGACATTACCTCCATTATCTCACGAGCCACACGTAGAGGCCTCACTGGTGTAGATTTTTTTTTACTCCATAACTTATCAGCCATAAAACATCACACGTCCAAAGTCCTAGCAATTTCTTCAATTTCGAAGAATTCTAATACATCTTTTACATGTATATCGTTATATGATTCCAAAGAAATACCGCATTCGAATCCTTCTTTTACTTCTTTTACAGAGTCTTTTTTGCGTTGTATTGATTTTACATCTCCAGTATGAATGACGACGTTATCCCTCAAAATACGAACCTTAGCCGTTCGCTTTATGACACCATCAACGACCATACATCCAGCAATTTTCCCAACTTTTGAGATTTCAAATATTTGACGTACCTCAGCTGAACCTATAACCTTTTCTGAAAGGGTTGGGGACAACATACCAGAAAGAATAGATGTAACATCGTCAATTAAATCATATATTATAGAATAATATTTTATATTAACGCCATCTCGTATACCCTGATCTTTTGCTAGCGCATTTGCCCTTACATTAAATCCAACGATCATAGCATTTGATGCATTTGCTAAAATAACGTCATTTTCCGTAATACCGCCGACGCCTGAATGTAATACATTGACGACAACCTCATCATTTGATAATTTTCCTAAACTATCAGCTATTGCCTCAATAGAACCGTGAGTATCAGCCTTTATTATCAAATCAAGCTTTTTCACATTTCCGTAAGACGATAGCACGGACAACACATCAGAAGAAGAATTACGCTTTATAAGCCACTCTTTTTCTTTCTTTTTTCTCTGACGTATATCAGCAATTTCTTTTGCTTTAGCATCGTCAGAAACAACAATGAAATCATCTCCAGGTATCGGAGCAGTATTAAAGCCGATGATTTCGCCAGGAGAACCTGGTAATAAATCGCTCAAATTTTGCTTCAAGTCATTGCGAATTGCTCGAACCTTTCCGTTTACAGTTCCTGAAACGAAAATATCTCCAACATGCAAAGTGCCATTTTTTACAAGAATCGTAGCAACAGGGCCAAGACCTTTTTCTATCTTAGCCTCAAGTACGACAGCCTCAGCCATCCGAGCAGGATTTGCTTTCAATTCCAGTACATCCGCCTGTAATAATATTGATTCCTCAAGCAAGTCCAGATTATACCCAGTCTTAGCTGAAACTTCGACATCAATTACATCCCCACCAAGAGATTCGACAAAAATCCCATGGCTCAGCAAATCGTTTCTTACTTTATTCGGATCAGCACCAGGTTTATCAATTTTATTTATCGCAACAATTATCTGCACATTTGCGGCTTTTGCATGATTCAATGCTTCAATAGTCTGCTCTTTTACGCCGTCATCAGCTGCTACGACTAAAACAACGACATCTGTTATATTTGCTCCTCTAGCACGCATTTCAGTAAATGCAGCATGTCCAGGAGTATCAATAAAAGTGATACGTCTCATCGATTTTGTCGTAATTTGATACGCTCCGATATGCTGTGTTATACCACCAGCCTCATTTAACGCAACATCAGTACGCCGTATTGCATCCAATAGTGATGTTTTTCCATGATCCACATGTCCCATAACCGTAACGATCGGAGGTCTTGGTACTAATTCACGCTCATCATCAACTGTTTTCGAGATTAGGTCACTAACAATATCCTCATCTCCGACCCTCTTTGGTTTATGACCTAATTCTAACACTACAAGCTCAGCTGTATCCGCATCAATCACTTGATTAATCGTTGCCATTATACCAACCTTCATTAGCGATTTTATTAAATCAGATACTCGAATTGCCATTCTATTAGCCAATTCTTGAACTGTAATAGTATCAGGAATTAAAACCTCTCTCACAATTTTTTGAGATTCTTCTACGTTACTAATCTTCTTTGCTTTCGACTTCACTCGCCTAGTTGAAGCAACAAGAGAATCATTTTCATCATCAAGTGCGTTATATATTGAAATCTTTGTCTTCGACATAGAGCGATTCAACAGCTCATCTTTATCACGTTTTATCTGCATGCCATATTTTTGCTGTCTTGATTCATCATCACCGAAGTACCTATCATCTCGACTATGATTCTTTTCACTCCTCTGAGTTGAACGCTTATCCTGCGAGCAATTGAAACTTTGTTCAAAAACAGTTCCGTCGTCACGCCCGATTCTAGACACGCTAAGTACAGACCTATTATGCGAAAAACTATTCTTCTCATATGTACTTTTTGTGCCAGAACCACGCACATAAGGCTGATCACTTTTTTGTTTTACGGTCATCGATCGTTGCTTTTCTGCAACGAACTTACTTTTCTTCTGTAACGCTCCGTTCGACGAACCAGCTTTTTTATCTTCCTTATTTGCGTTTTCAATTTTAGATCGCCGAACATTATCTTGCTTATGAACGACTTTGTTACTAATCTGCTTCTCTGAAACAGCCTTTTCATTTTCAGTTATTCTAGATGAAATGGACTCTTTAGCACTTTCAGCTCTTCTTTTAGCTTCAGCAACATGGATACCAGCCAATTCCTGCACAGCTTTTATTCTATTATCCAATTCGATACTAGTAAGTCCTGTTTTCCTAACTAAAGACGATGTTGCTTTATCCAATTCATTTCGCGGTCCATTAACACGCACGTTTTTATTAACAAAAGCTCGTTTTTTCTTAACCTCGACAGCCACGACTCTTGACCGACCGTGAGAAAAACTTTGACGAATCTGCCCTTCAGAATCGCTCTTTAGGTTATTACCATTTGTAGAGATACTAAGTTTCTTTTTCGTTAAATCACTCATTAGGAATTTCCTTCTTCGCTACCCCAACATTCTCTGGCGCGCATAATTATAGCATCAGCCTCATCTCGAGACAATTCTGGTAATATATCCATTAACTCATCAGAATCCAAATCAGCTAATGCATTTACATCGAATATATTATTCTCAACTAAAGCCAAAATGTTCTTTTTAGATAATAACTCGAAATCAAGTAAATCATCCGAAACATTCTTTGTCCTTAGCTCATTTTCTATCTCTTGATCTTGTATTCTTAAATACTCTATAGCCCTATTTTGCAGCTCAGACGCAGTTTGTTCATCAAGACCTTCAATATCAAGCAATTCACTTAAATCTGTGTACGCGAGCTCTTCGATTTGAGAAAAACCTTCACTCACTAACAACCTAGCCATCATCTCATCGCAATCTATAGCATCCATAAACATCTTAGACTTTTCTTGATACTGTCTATTCTTGCGCTCATTATCCTCACTCTCAGAAATAACGTCTAGTCCAAAATTTATAAGCTGAGCAGCCAACCTGACATTTTGTCCTCTACGACCAATAGCCAAACTCAATTGATCATCAGCGACCAAAACCTCGAACTTTTTACTATCCTCATCAAGTACAACTTTTGAAATTTCAGCCGGAGCCAAAGCATTCACAGCAAATGTGGCAAGATCTTCAGACCAAAGAACGATATCCACTTTCTCTCCTTGTAGCTCATGGACCACAGCCTGTACACGATTTCCCCTAACCCCTATACACGCGCCGATAGGATCTATCGTTGAATCTTTTGAAAAAACCGCGATTTTAGCTCTACTACCAGGATCTCTAGCAACAGATTTTATCTCGATAATTCCATCATACACTTCAGGTACTTCCTGTATGAACAACTGTTTTAGGAACTCAGGATGAGTTCTAGACAAAATCACTTGAGGACCTTTCGCCTCTCTAGAAACACTTACAATATACGCGCGGATACGATCACCTGCCCTAAAACTTTCTTTTCCGATAAGCTGATCGCGTCTAATAGTAGCCTCAGTCCTTCCAACATCTATCGTCACAGAGTTATACTCAGCACGTTTAACGACGCCACTTACTATCGTACCAACTCTATCCTTAAATTCATTATATTGACGCTCACGTTCAGCTTCTCTAAATTTTTGTACAACGACTTGTCTTCCAACTTGAGCAGATCCGCGTCCGAACTCTATAGGAGGAAGTTCACTAACGATCTCATCGCCGAGTTTAACATCAGGATTATCATGCTGTGCAGCAGAAAGACTGATTTCTGTAAATTCATTAGACACTGACTCTACGACAGTAATGTACTTTTTTATTGAAACTTCGCCAGTTTTTCGATTAATCGTAGCCCTAATATCGTATTCAGGACCATACTTTGCTTTTGCCGCACGTTTCATTGCATCTTCCATAGTCTCCAAAACTAAGTCCGCTTCAATTCCTTTATCCAATGCGACAGACTCTGCTATCCTTAACAATTCTGAGCCGTAAAACTTAAAATTACTCCACAAAGCTGTACTCATCACGTTTCCTCTAACAAATCTCAAAAACCCTTTTCAATGTTGCTTTTTTGATATCTCCGAATTTCACAGAAAAATCCGTTACACCGTTCTCACAAACGACGTCAGAAAAAGTAATCAAAAAATCATCTACAATTTTTTCAATATTTTTAATCACACCCTTAAACTTTCTAATTCCCATTATTTGCGTATGAAGCTCTACCTTTACACACTTCCCAGCGAACATCTCGTAATCTCGAGGCTTCGTCAACGGTCTATATTCTCCGGGGGAACTAACTTCTAGAGTATACCTTGTTTTTATTAAATTTTCAACATCTAATAAGACAGAAGCTGTTTTATTACAAAACACACACTCATCCAAATTCACAGCAGAACCATCAACTTTTTCAATTAACACTTGCAGATTCGTTCCTGTATTCAATCTAAATACGTTAACAGCGACTATATTTATCCCATGCTTTTGAAACGAAGCACTTAATAAATCTTCCACATGTTTAGCTAGATCCATTCTCAATTCTCCTCGATATCACCATATAGTAACACTGTTTTCCTGCGGCGATAGCCTTTCGCTCATAACGAGTAGCACCAAATACATCAGGTTTCACTTTCAATTTTTCAAGTTCACACGATGAAAGCATGAACGTTTCGCCATACTTATTATTATAAGCCTCAACAACGTTTATTACGTGTTCTACGTAGTGCACACAATCACTAGCAATCATAATACTACCATCATCAGCTAACACTCGATTTAACGCACAAAGCAATTCTTCAGATACAATGCGTCGTTTGATATGTCGTTTTTTTGGCCACGGATCTGGAAATAATATATAAACAGCCGAAACAGATTGTGAAAGCGCGCAGTCTAGAACATCCCTAGCGTCCCCCATGTATATCAATACATTCTCTAGCTCATATTTTCGTATCTTCGTTATAGCTTTAGCGACACCATTCTCAAAAGTTTCACAACCTATGAACATATCCGAACGATTTTCAAGAGCCATTTGCGTTAAATGTTCGCCATGCCCAAAACCTATCTCAATAACTAACCGCCCGCTAGAGTCTCGTCGAAAAGACTTTCTCAAATCGACTTTGTCATCTGAAAGCGAAACACTATAACTAGAAAGCCAATTAGTTAAAGCACACGCCTGCGTGTTGCTCAAGCCTCTAGCTCTTTTTCTTCCGTACGTATGAATTCTTTCATTTTCCATAAAATAACGTAATTTTTACCGATAAAGTCTACAATCTGTTAATCATTTAATCAATCATATTTTGATTTATAATATACAACTAATTCTAATTTACATACATCATTATTTTTTAGCAGAAAATTCTATATATTTAAACCCACGCTTCATATACCTATAACCTGTAACTACAGTAAGAAATGATGCTATCCACAACAACGTAAGTCCACAGCCGTACAACGTACCGTTGTTCGAAGCGAAGTAAAACATCAATACAGCAATAGCTGCCATTTGAATAGCTGTCTTCCATTTTGAGAACTTTGTAACAGGTAAAACCTTCTGAATTTGTCCTAAGTAAGATCGAAGTCCAGAAACCATAACTTCTCTTGCAAGAATTGTAGCAGCAGCTATCAAATGCACACCGCTTAATACGCCATAGCCAGCGAGCATTAACAGTATTATAGAAACCAAAATCTTATCCGCTACAGGATCGCAAAACTTTCCGAAACTCGAAACTTGCTCCCACTGTCTAGCCAAATATCCATCCAAAAAATCGGTAAAACACGCGCAAAGGTAAAGCGACGCGCCAATATATCTAACAAAACTATCACAGATAAAGAAACAAGATACTATTGCTGGTATTACAAAAATCCTAGATAGAGTCAATATATTCGGTATAAGTCCCATTCACACAATTCTCCAATCAGATGTATAGAATAGAGTATATCCGCACAAAAAAAAAGACATTTTACTGCTTTTTAATCAAAACTACGTAAATTAAGGCACTTCTGTTAATCAATTATTACAATGTTTTTGTTGAGTACAAAGTTGTACTATGCACCAAGTAAAGTACGACGATATAATCGTCCGTAAGACAAATATTCAACTTTAAAATGTTCATTTAAAACATTAGTTATCTTTGAACGTTGATTTTTCATATCAGATATGATACCATCTCCGTGTTCTTTTAGCCGCCGTGGCTCAGTGGTAGAGCACATCCTTGGTAAGGATGTGGTCGTGGGTTCGATTCCCACCGGCGGCACCATGTTTTTATTAATGCGGATAACAGGATGATAAATCTGAAAAAAGAGTGGAAGATCGTATTGGCGTGTGCTGTAGGTAGCACATTAGAGTGGTTTGATTATACGTTATACGGAACTTTTGCAACAATACTATCGAAGCTATTTTTTCCAAGCGATAATGATTCTCTGTCCAGAATGTTTATTTATTTAGTTTTTGCAATAGGATTTTTTTCAAGGCCATTAGGTGGATTAGTATTTGGATATATCGGAGATAGACTAGGAAGAAAACCAACGCTCATTGCATCGCTCATTACGATGTCTGTACCAACATTCCTAATTGGATTATTACCCACATATGAACAAATTGGAATCTTAGCTCCAATAGCATTAACATGCATCCGCCTTGTGCAAGGCATAGCCATAGGGGGCGAGTTTACAGGATCAATGGTATACCTAGTGGAACAAGCTCCAAACGACAAACGGGGGTTTTTTGGTTCATGGTCGGATTTTGGATCACCGCTAGGTGTTCTTTTAGGTCTGTTTGTATCGTATATCCTTATGACGATGTTCAATCAGCAAGAATTTGAGTCATATGGATGGCGCCTGCCATTTCTACTAAGCATCGTCATAGCTGTATTTGGAACATATCTCCGATACGGTATAGAAGAAAGTAGTTCGTTTAAGAAAACGAATGAGAGCACGTGTGTAAAACAAACACCGATTGTCGAAACAATAAAAAATCACAAAAAAACAGTATTATGTGCTATTTCAGTATGTGCATATGGTGGCGTAACGTTTTATATGCTATTAACTTATTTGCATAACTACCTTAAGGTGTCAGGTTTAACGATGCCGCAAGAAGCCTCATTATTTACTACAGTTGTGAATATATTTATGACTATAGCAATTCCATTTGGAGGCGTTTTGTCTGATAAAATTGGCCGCAAAAAGGTAATAATCTTTAGCATCACCATTGCTACGTTAAGCACATTACCAATGTTTGCAACGTTGACTCAAGAACTAAAGTATTATCACTTAATATTTGAAATAGTTATCGGAACATGCCTTGGTATTTTTTTCGGAGGAAGAGCCGCGTTTTACTCTGAAACGTTTCCATCACATTTGCGCTGTACAGCGGTGTCACTCGCATTTGGGATCAGTCACCCATTATTTGCTGGAACTACGCCACTTGTTGCAGAGTTTCTAATGGCTATGACAGGGTCATATTATGCATTATCGTGTATGATGCTAGTATTTGCGTTTGCAGCGTTGATATCAATGAGCTTCTTAGAAGATAGAACAGGGAAAGAGCTATTATAGATGAAAGAAACGTCTAATACAAAGCTTAGTATTTACGTAATCGGAAATATACTTATGTGGTATAGTTACACACTGTTCATTCCGTTTTTTCTGATAATATCATCTACGTGTTTCCCAAAAATGGATAAGATTGTAAATATGATTTTATGCTTTGTTGTGTTTGGGCTTGGATTATTAACACGCCCAATAGGTTCATATTTATTCGGAAAGATTGGAGACTTAATTTGTAGAGAAAAAGCTATAGGAATATCACTACTAGTATTGTCGATTTCGACTATAGCAATTGGCTTATTACCGAGCTATGAATTCTGCGGTATCATATCAACGTTATTTTTAACAGTATTTAGAGCACTACAAGGTATAGCAATGGGCGGAGCAGCAAATATCTCAATAGTTCAGCTAGTAGAAACCGCACCACAAAATAAGAAAGGCATTATCGGTTGTATACCGAATGCATCAAATTTAATTGGCCTTCTAATTAGCAACGTAATATTTTCAATGTTGTATTACTTATTTCCATTAACTGTACAAACACATATATGGAGGATACCATTTTTATTATCTGTAGCACTATTGCCAATAGCAGCATTTTATTTCCGGTCAAGAAAGTGTAGCGTTACAAAAGGAAAAGACCAACCATTCAGCCTCTTAAAACAGCATAAATCTGCTATGTTATGTGCTTTCCTCCTTACAGCATTCAGCGCCACAAGTTATTACTCTGTATTTGCTTTTCTTCCAAATTATATGATGTCTCACTACGCTGATCAAAATATAAACATAGTAACTATAACAAACATGTTTCTTATCATATCTATATTTATAGGAGGACATATATCTGATAAGTTTGGTTTAAAACCAATTCTTTTCGCGTCCCTTTCAGTATCGTTATTATCGATATTATTAGCTCTGTGCTGCAATACGCACACGGCAATACAAGTATTGATTCCGATCATAGGGATTTCGTTAGCGCTGTATTATGGAGTATCTGGACCATTTATAACTCACTTGTTTCCAAAAGAAGTTAGATGCACAGCAGTATCTTTATCTATGAGTACAAGCCAAGCTGTATTCGGAAGTATGATACCAATTATTTTAACTAAAATAACGTCATATTCATTTCGCATGTTTATAATTCCGTTACTGATAGTCACGCTGTTAGCTGGAATAGCTACCTTTATATCGGAAGCAAGAAATGATTGAATTAAAAGTACTCAACTGTGATGCAGGAAAACGTATCGATAGAATCGTTAGTCAACGTATAGACATAAAATATAGCCTCTTACAAAAGCTATTTCGTTTAAAGAAAATCGAAAAAAATAACCAGAAAGCTAATGCACAAGATATTGCCAGCGAAGAAGATATCATCATAATACACGCTAATCTTCAAGTAAGGCAACGAAAGAATGAAACACTATCAGAAAATGAAAGTGAATCTTTACGTCAACAATTCAAGAATTTATGCATATATGAAGATCACAATTGTTTTATAATAAACAAGCCATGTGGATTAGCTGTACAAGGTGGTTCTAAAATTTCACTTTGTGTAGAAGATTTATTGAAAGCTTATGCGAACAAAGATTTTAAATTAGTACACAGATTGGATAAAAACACATCTGGGCTTCTCATTATAGCTAAAAGTACAGAAGCTGCGCGTAAATTAACTTCTGCATTTAAAAATAATAATGTACGAAAAAAATATATTGCAATTACATTAGGAGTACCGAAACAAAAATCTGGAATAATAAGAGCATATATAAAAAAAACACTAATATCTAAGGAAGAAAAGGTAGTAGTTGTAAACAAGAATGATAAAGATGGATTATATTCAGAAACAAGTTATAACGTAATTAAATGCTCAAAAGAAATGGCGTTAGTTGAACTATATCCAGTAACAGGACGAACACATCAACTAAGAGTTCACTGTGCAGAAATTATAAAGACTCCAATACTAGGCGACAAAAAGTACAATAAAATGGCAAAAAAAATGAAGTTTATGTACCTGCATGCAGCGTCAATAAAAATTGATGAACTAAAAATAGCTGTAGAATCGTGCATACCAACGTATTTTGAACAAGAAATAAAGAACATGCATGACGTTCGCAACCAAGCTTAACATCGCTAACGTCAAAAGTGTTCTAACTCAACTTTTGTCGTGTGAACATCTTATCATCCACATACCAATTAATATCAATGGAAGAGATAACAGTTGACCGATAGAACAACCTATGCTATTAAACAACATATAATTTAATTCAGTATCGGGAGCGCGAAAATGCTCACACACAATCCGTGCGACAGAATACATAATACAAAACACTCCAGCTAAAATTCCTTTTTTAGGATTATGCTTTAATAGAAGCCATTCACATATAAATAAAACAACGCCCTCTGAAAAAGCTTCATACAATTGGCTAGGATGTCTCGGAACATTATCAGCGAAATATACAGCATACTCCGACAACCAAAACCTCCCGTACAGCTCTCCATTAATAAAGTTCGCAATTCGCCCAAAAAATAAACCAATTGGAGCAGCAACAGCGATGGCGTCAAACAAATCAATCACAGAAATACTATATTTTTTACAAAACAGCATGCCTGCCAACGCAACACCAATCACACCTCCGTGGAAAGACATTCCGCCATTCCACACCTTAAAAATTTCGAGTGGATTCAGCACAAAAAATTCTAAATCAAAAAACAGAATATGACCGATACGTCCACCAACTATTATTCCGATAATAATCCAATTTATAAATTGATCAATAAACGAAGCGTCAAAAGAATTACGAAAAACTACAACCTTTTTAGCAATATAACTGCCAATAATAATTCCAAATACGTATGACAGGGCATACCACCTGATTGGCAAACTAAATATATAAAACGCAACTGGATCAATATTGATATGCATAAGCTCAATAGTAAACTTTGTTAAAATATAGCCCACATGCTGGGGCAGTTACTCCAGCGATCGAGCGATCTTTCTTGTAAAAAATATCACTGAATTCCGTTTTTGATAACTTCCCACATCCTACATCATACAATGAGCCAACGATATTCCTCACTTGATGGTACAAAAATGCGTTTGCTCTTACTTTAAGTTCTATCATCTCTCCAAATCTCTTTACATGTATATAAGAAATAGTTTTTATTGGCGTTTTAGATTGACAACCTTGAGCCCTAAAAGCTGAAAAATCATGTTCTCCGAGTAAACAAGATGCAGCATCATTCATTAACTCGGCATTTAAACTTTTAATAACCCACCATGCTCTATTTGCTTGCAGTGCTGGCTTTGACCTTCTGTTTACAATTCTATATACATACTCACGCTCTTTCGCGCTAAACCTAGCGTGAAAATCGCTATCAGCTTCTTCCAATGATAACACACTAATAGGTACATCTTTTAAAAAATGATTCATACATTCCATAACTCGAAATGCGCTACACGATGTTTGCAAATCGAAATGCGCAACTTGGCCATAAGCATGAACGCCGGTATCTGTACGACCTGCACCGTATACGGTAACTATCTCTTTAGATAAAGCTAGCAAAGACTCCTCGACTCGTTGCTGCACAGTCAACAAATCATTCTGTCGCTGCCAACCATAGAATGCAGTCCCGTCGTACTCAATAACAGCTTTATAACGCATTATTTTTTATAGTACAGGGTTTTGATTATTTTTGATAATGTATTTTTCATTTCTTTTCTATGTACGACCAAATCAACCATCCCATGATCGAGTAAATACTCAGACTTTTGGAAACCTTCAGGCAGTTTTTCTTTTATCGTACCTTCTATTACCCTAGGACCGGTAAACGCAATCAAAGCTCCAGGTTCAGCAATATTTATATCACCAAGCAAAGCAAAAGACGCGGAGACGCCGCCTGTAGTCGGATTCGTCAGCACAGACAAATAAGGAATTTTGGCAGATTTTAACATATTAATTGCAGCGACAGTACGCGGCATTTGCATTAGCGAAAACATACCCTCTTGCATTCTAGCACCGCCAGAACAAGGAACTATTATCAAAGGAACTTTTTTAGCTAAAGAATGCTCCACAGCCTTTATTAATCCCTCACCAACGTACATTCCCATGGAGCCGCCCATAAAATCAAAATTAAAACAAGCTATCGTAACTTCATCATTAAAAATTTTACCGTAGCCTACTTTGATTGCATCAACAGAGTTTGTTTTAGCCTTATACTCTTTAATACGGTCGACATACTTCTTCGTATCCTTAAACTTTAGCGGATCGATTGCAACATTTTTAATTTTTAATTCGACAAAAGAATCATCATCCAATATGCTATGAATTCTATCTATTACAGGAAGCTTGATATGACAATCACAATGCGGACAGACATACATGTTATCTGCTAACGCCTTTCTAAACAACATATGACCGCAAGACGTGCACTTATCCCACAAATTATCAGGAACATCATTCCCTGCAACTAGCACTCGTATTTTCGGACGTACAAAATTTGTTAACCAACTCATTTGACAACCTTTTCGTAATTGTTCATATTTTCATTTAAAGATTGACTGGCTCTAAACCTCATCAATGCGCGTGGTTTTAACATAATTCGCTTTCCTGTTGCAGGATTTGTCGTTTCATACCCAGAACGAGTTACCGGAATGAACGAACCGAATTTACGAAACTCTGCTCGATGCCCATGCTTTACGTACTTTTTAATCGTATCCAACACGACATTAACAACCTCAAGAGCAGTCTTGCCATCGACAGATGCATCAACCGATAACAATCTTTTAGATAACTCAAGCTTTGTCATTTACTACCTTATAATTTCACAATTTTCAAAACTTCATCAAAATCTCAGAAACCATAACACGAAAGAATAAAATTATCAACATAAGTATCAGCGTTGATAAATCTAACCTGTAAAAAAACGGAATACGTTTTCTTATTGGTGCAAGAAAAGGTTCTATAATATCACACAATAGGTTATGCAGCATACATAACCGCTGATGCGTCACATTTAACACACCAAAAGCGAATAGAGTTTCGACGATAGCATACAATATCACTGTAAAATACGCTAAATCCAGCACAGCACGAATTACGACTAAAAATGGTGTAATTAGGACACTCATTCGCTTTCCCCAAGAGTAGTATCATTATCGGTATTAACTTTCTGCACTGTTAGCCTTGCTTGATTCAATAACTCCTCGCAGTGTTTCTTTAAACTTACGCCTCTTTCATACATGTGAATAGAGTCCTTGAGGGTGACCTCACCGCTTTCTAATCTTGCGACGATACGCTCTAATTCCTCCATCGCGCACTCAAACTCCATCTTGGCTATATCACTATTATCCATACAACCTCTTTGAAGACCATAAAATAAATAATATAATACGATAAAAAACATTTGGATACAACCTATGAAAAGCATACCTAAGTCCGCATTGTACGTTATGAATTTCATCAGCAATGCTGGATATGAAGCGCGCCTAGTCGGTGGCTACGTTCGAAATCATATCATCGGAAAATTGAATGAAACAGATATAGATATGGCGACAGACATGCCCGTTAATCAGCTAATAATGCACGCGAACAGTAATGGAATAAAGTGTATAAAAACAGGCATAAAGTATGGAACTGTCACGCTTCTTATTGAAAATACGCCTATCGAGATAACAACGCTAAGAAAAGATGTAAAAACAGATGGACGTCATGCCGAAATTGAGTATACTACCTCATGGTTTGAAGATTCTCTAAGGCGAGATTTTACGTTTAACGCAATGTATATGGACGTAAGAGGGGAGGTGTACGACTTTCATGGTGGAATAAAAGATCTCAATCGTGGAATCATTAGGTTCATCGGCGCTCCTCAAGATAGAATTCAGGAAGATTATTTACGTATTTTAAGATATTTTAGATTTTTAACTTACTACACTCCGACATATTTCGACCAAGAAGTTGTTAATATACTTCGTAATAACATAAGCGGTCTATGCAATGTATCGTCTGAACGGTTATATAACGAACTAATGATAATATTTAAATCTAACAATCTAATATACACAATAAATAAGTTTATGTGGCTACTTGAAGATGTGTTAGCAATAAAGAAAAATTGTTTTACCGAAGATAGGCTATGCGACTTTCATGATATTTCAGCTGAACACAGATTAGCTACATTGCTAGCTTTTAACGGCGATGAAGCTACAGATTATGCATTATCACGTCTAAAACCGCCAAAAGCATTTAGAAGAATCGTAAATACTCTCTTAGAATTGTCGATTAGCGATAATTTTGCGAAAGATTTATTATTATTAAATAAAGACACCAGAAAACAAATGCTACGGAATTTAAGTTTTATCATAACCGATAAACAGGCATATTCAAATATACAATACACCGTAAATAATGTTCAATATGAGTTTGATATAACTGCAAAAGATATACATTGCACTGACGTCCGCATGATTTCGCAAATTTTGAAGACTTTAAAATATATTTGGGCATCAAATTACGGAACGATAAGCAAAACAGAACTTCTGAAACAGATTAAAGATGATATTTTATAAAATTGCTTTACCATCTTATATGTCACTAGAGACATAAGAAGCATACAAGAATAATGTCTTGACTTACGATTTAAAACAATGTATACTTCGCCTGTTAGCACTCTTAGCTCAGCTGGATAGAGCGTCGGCCTTCTAAGCCGCAGGTCGTAGGTTCGAATCCTACAGAGTGCACCATTTTTTTTAATCAATTTATATTTTGTGTGCTGCGGCACTTTTATCTAAAAAAGCAATAGGAGATTTTATGTCTTTTGAGAATAGTATAAGGACAATCGTACGTCCTAATAGCAGAGAATATTACATCGCTGACACTGATGAGATCTACAATACCGAGATTGTATTGAGCATTGATGGCTCCATAACTCAAAATGATATTGAGTTATATAATGAGCCAAATAGAGTTATGTTATCTTGCCAGTTGCAATTAGAACCTATCGTATCAAACGCCAAACTATATTCCTCAGATAAAAAGGAAAACATAAGCGTGTACGCAGGTCAACTAACTGCATATAAAAGCGCTAGTATTGTATATACAGACTTCGGAAAGCTAATTTTTTCAAATGGCACCGTGAATAATTTTTTCGGACAAAAATGCAAGCAATACTCACTTAACATTCCTCAAACGCTGTATAAACAAGAGTTTTTCCACCAATGTTCTGACTATACGTACAATACTCCGCAAGGAAAAGTACAATTATTACCGTTCGGAGGAAAACTTGCTAATGATCACGATATCTGCACACTGCAGCAAGCATTTTTCCATACAAGAAATACATCAGAACATATTGGAATTATCATATCAGATGAAACTTTTTGGCGAAATAAAGCAATTGATCCATTTATCGGTGGAACAGTGTCAGAAAAAGCGCTGACGAAGATACTAGCGCCTCCATTATGCCACAAGCAAAAGTCGTTATCAAATGTCATAACAGACGGAGATATTAGCATTCAAATTGCATCGAATGATGGAGAAGAATTTTTGCTATCATCAAAGTATTACAGACAAAAGAATGATAGGCTCGATATAATGTTCACGTTATCAGAAACTTAACATATTGATTTTATCTCATGATGTGTTTATAATTCGGCCAAAAGAATATTGGAGAATTAATGTCGAAAGAAGACTTGATAGAGTTTACTGGAGAAGTAATTGAAGTTTTGCCAAATGCAACGTTTAGAGTAAAGCTTGAGAATGATCATGTTATCCTGGCTCATACGTCAGGAAAAATGCGGAAGAATAGAATAAGAGTTCTGGTCGGAGATAAAGTCAACGTAGAAATGACTCCGTATGACTTTACCAAGGGACGTGTAACATTTAGAGCGAAGTAACGTCGACTTTTTGTGGAAGATATCAATATGATGAAAGGTAAACGAGGATTAATTCTTGGAATTGCGAATGAGCGTTCTATTTCTTGGGGGATAGCGAAAACGCTAGCAGGACATGGAGCTGAGATGGCGTTCAGTTACTTGTCTGATGCTGTTTTAAAACGGATAACCCCATTGGCAGAATCGATAGGCGTAAAACATATACTTCAATGTGACGCATCAGATGAGCAGTCGTTAGAAACTCTTTTCAAAGATATTGGTAAGGTATACGGAAAAATTGACTTTATCGTACATGCAGTAGCATTTTCAGATAAAAATGAGCTATCAGGACGTTACGTTGAAACAAGTCAAGCAAATTTTCTAAATACTATGAATGTATCGTGTTACTCGTTTACATCTATGTGTCGCTACGCAGAGCAATATATGAACGAAGGTAGTAGTATTATTTCACTTAGTTATCTTGGTGCTGAACGAGTAATGCCTAATTACAACGTGATGGGAGTAGCGAAAGCAGCCTTAGAAGCTAGCGTGAAGTATTTAGCCGTAGATTTTGGACGTTCGAATATCAGAGTTAATGCGATTTCTGCTGGTCCGATCAGAACCTTAGCTGCATCAGCAATCGGTGACTTTAAGTATATATTAAAGTGGAACCAGTACAATGCACCACTGAAAAGAAATACGACGTTAGAAGATGTCGGGGGAGCAGCAATGTTTTTGCTAAGCGATCTAGGAAGTGGCGTAACCGGAGAGGTGATTCACGTAGACTCAGGTTATCACGTAGTTGGAATGAAAGCAATTGATGCTCCAGACATAGCTTCAGTTATGTAAAAATCCACTTTTGATACTTAGTATGCGGTACTTAAAAAATTTTTTCTGTTTTATTGGCGTTTGTACTGTAGCGTTACTCGTTTGTGCGGTAGTTACTTGCTCGCAATTTAGACAAAAAACTGATTTTGAGGAATGCGATCCGTTTTGCGAAGAAATTACGGCTAACCTTTTTTCTCTAGGAACAGGAGTAACAAAGATAAAAGAAACGGAATTTTTTATATCGATTGATTTATCTGATGATAGCATCACTGACGAGGTTTCCTTCGTCCGCTATCTCACAGCACTTGAACGAGCCACTAATGATGATAGAGTAAAGGGTATTTTTATAAAACTCGATGATGCAAATATATCGTTTTCGAACATATATGAGATGTCTAAAGTTCTGAAGCGATTTAATAAACCTATTTACTCATACGGAGCGAATATCTCAAATTCAGCGTACTTACTAGCGTGTAATTCTAACGTTATTTATATGCATCCTTGTGGCCTATTAAACTTAATAGGCGTATGCGCTTCAGTTCCGTTCATGAAAAAATTATGTGAAAAAATAGGCGTTTCATTTTATGTAGAAAAGAGAGAAGCATATAAAACATACGCGGATATGTATTCAGAGTACAATATGTCGCGGTTTCAAAAAGAAAACTTGCAGTCTATTATTTCGAATATTAGAAAGCTTTTTTACGAACAACTCTCAAAACGCGGTGTAACTGGATATGACGATATCATCAATAGCGGCCCGTTTTCGTCTAGTAACGCTATACGCAATAAACTTGTAGATAAAATATCTTCATACCCAGACGCGCTAAAAGATCTGAAATGGACAAAGCGTTTTATTAAGCTATCAGACTATGCATATGAAAATCTAGAAAAGAACTCAGCCCCACGTGTTGCAGTGATCTGCTTACAAGGTACTATTGTAGACGATTCATCAAAGTCTTCGGAAAGTACATTTTCGCAAGAATCTATTACCAGGCGTGATATACAAAAATTAATTTCGAAAATGAAAAAAAGTGGTGAAAAATATGCAGCTTATATAGTAAGGATTAATTCTCCAGGTGGATCAGCTGTTGCGTCAGAAGATGTATTGTGTGAATTAAATTCATACTTGAAAAATGAAAACGTTCCAGTATATGTATCGATGGGAAGCTATGCGGCATCAGGTGGTTATTGGATTGCATGTGGTTTGAGTAACAGTAATATATTTGCAACACCGTATACATTTACTGGCTCTGTCGGCGTAGTAAGCGTTGTACCAGTTATTACAAAATTAACAAATAAACTTGGAATAAATGTAGAGAAAATAGTATCGAATACGAGTTCCTCGTTTGGAAATATTATGCACGATCTATCACCGCTAGATCAATCAAAATATGCAAGAATAGTTGATGAGTTGTACGACTTATTTATCGAGCGAGTATCGAATGGACGAAAGCTAGCTGTTGAAGATGTTAAACATGCAGCAAAGGGTAGGGTATGGCTTGGAAGTGAAGCATTGCAACTAAAGCTAATAGATCAGATTGGTGGTTTTTTAGACGTCATAGAAGACATCAAAAAAAACGTGAAATCAGATACAGTTCGTATTCATGTTATACAAAATGAACTTTCTATATTATCTATAATAAAATCTAAATTAAAAAGTATTTGCATTAATATTGTTCACTACCTCGGCATTAATAATAATCGAGAATTATTGCTAGAAACTGATAGTACGGTAAGATCAATTCAATACTAGTTTTTTTAGTTGCACTTAGTGAATTTCTTTTTCCTGATTATAAAGTCTCCATTGGAGCTTCCTGTAAATACGGCTTTTGTAAGCGTTGTTAGAAATTTATACTTCAAAAAAGCGTATGCGACAACTGTACACCCTTTAAGATTTTTATCTTGTATGGAAAGAGTAATCACACCTTGCTCATTTGGCCATGTCGTAATGTTAGAATTTTTAGCATCATCATGCTTAGAATAAACACTTATACTACACAACAAATTATCATCAATGGCGTTATTATCAAATAATAGCATATCTCCTTCATCGTGACAGTTTTTTATTATCTGTCTTATCCTATTCGCAGATATAGTCTCGGAAAAAGCAAACTCTGTTGCAACATGCATTGCTACATTTTCAGTTAACTTCTCTGCGACTTTTAGCCTATACGCCTCTAATATACCGAAAATAATTGTCACAAGCATAGGAAGGATAAAAGCAAACTCTACTAACGTAGTACCATTATTCTTATTTTTAAAAAAATGCATATACAACACAGCATAGTAATGTATCAACAGTATACTATACTATAAATTTGATAATATTGTGTTAAGGTTACACATATCGTGCGGAATTTCAGATGAAAATTCCATTTCTTGTAATGTAATAGGATGTTTGAACTTTAAATATTTAGCATGTAAAGCTTGCCGATTAAAGTTGTATACTATATCGTTATTGTCTCCATTTACTTTTCTTTTTTTTCCATAAACCTGATCACCAATTAACGGAGCCTTCAAATAGCTCATATGCACTCTAATTTGATGCGTACGCCCAGTTTTTAGCTCACACTCAACTCTTGATGCCACAGAATTTTTAAATACATCAAGAATTTTAAACATAGTTATTGCGAGCTTTCCTCCTTCTTTTATTACCTTCATCCTTTTTCTATTAACTACGTCACGTCCTATCTGTGTTTGAAGCATATAAACGCCGTTAACTCGAACAACATCTCTTGAAGTGTTTGGTACCCCATAAACAAAACACTCGTATATCCTCGTAATGCTATGCTCTGCAAATTGCTGAGCAAGATGAGCGTGAGCGCAATCAGTTTTTGCAACGACTAAAACACCACTCGTATCCTTGTCAATTCTGTGAACAATTCCTGGACGCAACTCTGCCTCACCATAAGAAGATAACTCATTAGAATGAAATAATAATCCATTTACTAGAGTCCCAGACTTATTTCCAGCGCCAGGATGTACGACAACCCCAGCAGGTTTGTCTACGACAATTATGTCACTGTCCTCGTACAAAATTTTAAAATCTACACATTCAGCCTGCAAAACGGATGGAATGCATTCATCCTCAAATTCCACGACCTGCCCAATTCTAGTTTTACGAGACTGATCAGAACAAACACAACCATCAACTAGCACGCTACCAGCAGAAATCAACCTTTGAGCTTTAGAACGAGAAATATCTTCGCAATTTAAAGAAATAAATACATCGAGACGCCGTTCGATACCAACAGGCAGAATTACGCGCTTATTCGTCGCTATCTTCAGCCTCTTGAATGATACAGCTAAAATCTACAGCAGCGTCAGGCTCGACAAAATTGTCGTTCTGACTTTTTCCGACCTCTAGATTAAAAGCAGCCGGGTCATAATTATCATCATCCTCGTCGTCGTCATCATCTTCCATAAAAGCAGTTTGTCTGAAAGAATCAACAACAGCATCCTTTAAAGCATCTAAAGAAACTGTTTTATAAGCTATTTCTCGTAAAGAAACAACCGTATCTTTATCCTCATCGCGAGCGATGGTCAACGGAGCACCGTTTTGAATCTGCTTAACCCTTTGACTAGCCAGAACAACCAACTGGAACCTGTTAGGAACCAAAACTTCACAATCTTCTACAGTAACACGAGCCATCTTTTTTCCGATAAAAACCATGGAGCGGGCAAAGGGACTTGAACCCTCGACCCCAACCTTGGCAAGGTTGTGCTCTACCACTGAGCTATACCCGCAATGTGTCTGCATTATATTATGTACATTAATAAAAGTCAACTATTTTTTATTGCTAAAAACATAAACTCTCAATCAGATATTAATGAACCGTCCTTGTTATACCTAACACATGAAATCACTTGATCATTGTCATATTCCGTTTTTTCATAAAGTTCTGACGATTCGTAATAGCTTTGAAATATCCCATGTTTTTTATCATTTACATAGCTCTCTGTTTTAAGTAATTTTCCATTTTCATTAAAGTAATTAGCAGATCCATCTTTTTTCCCATATTTATATTCCACCTCAGCGCTAACAACACCACTTTTTTGATAGAAAGTACACACTCCATGAATTTGTCCTTGTTCATACTGTAATATAGCAATATTTTGACCATTCTTGATCAATGTACACTTGCCTGTTAATTCACCATCAACAACAGACGCATATAGAAACGTTCCATCGCCAAGATCGAGTTCTATATCGCGTACAGATTTGACTTCTTCAACTTCAGGTGATAATTCATTTTTTATCTCTTCGAAAACATTCGCGTCAGATTGATGCTCCTGACTACTACTTGTATCATGATTATAACTCCTGTCATACTTATCTACTTTCGTTGTAGAGCAATTTAAAATATCTAATTCGTCATCCAAGAGCAACCATACCTCCACCAATACTTGTCATAGGAGATGAAATCTGGCATGAAGCGCCACCCTTTATTGCCGTTGCAGCACTACCATTAATACTTATACTTACTCCCTTAATATTCATTGCTACACCTGCTTTTAAATCAGCATTTACTTTGCCTTCAAATGCCAAATTCATCTTCGCAGCAATATTAACGTCCATTGATGAATCTATTTTAGTATTCATTTTTGACGTCATATTAAGATTTTTCGTCGCCGTCTCTGATATATTTCCTTTAGATGTTATTGTAATATCTTTTTGAGCATCAATCTTTATCGTTCCAGTAGAAGAAATGCTCAAATTGCCATCTACAGAAAGAGAATAGTTTCCTTTTGTGGATATATCGACATTTCCATCTGATACCGTCAACGACAGATTTCCTTTCGTCAGTTTAATAGTTTGATTTCCATCATCTAATGTTATCGACATCTCTCCCTTATTCAAAATAGTAGAACTATTACCCTCTTTTATCGTTAAATTTTTATCACCCTTCACAAGCGTAGTTGTGTAATTAGCAGGATTATCACCTTCAGCATTAAGTAATTCAGTTCTAGACCCTTTTGATATTGTTAATGTATCGTCTGCATTTTCAATCAAAGTACTCCTAGCATTTACAATATCTAAATTCATGTCCTTTTGTGCATGTACATATATCTCTTCAGAGTCCTTAAGATCCTCAAACCTTATTTCATTAAATCCATCTTCACCTTTTGATGAAGAACTTTTTATAGTACTTTTTGTAGCGTCAGAAGCAGAGTAGGGGGGCATTAACTTGTCGTTATAAACGCAACCAACGACAAGTGGACGATCTGGATTGCCATTTTCAAACGAAACGACTACTTCTTGCCCGACTCTAGGCGTATATAATACGCCATATGTCTTCCCGCTCCAAAGTTGAGCAACACGCACCCAACATGAACTATTTTCATCTTTCTTACCTTCTCGATCCCAGAAAAATTGCACCTTTATTCTACGCAATTTATCTGTATAGATTTCTTCGCCATTTGGACCAGTTACGATAGCTGACTGTGTCCCCGTAATCAATGGCCTTTGCGTAACTCTTCGCGGTCTAAAATCTACTTTTGCGTCCATTGCAACAAATTCGTTCAAATATATCCATTCAGATTCTAAGTTCAATCTATGTATAACACTACACACAACATACGTAGCGTTTACAGATTTTGTAGGATGCCCACTCAAAGTAAATTTTCCACCAGAAGATAAACATGCGATCTTCGATGATCCGTTTAGAAGCTTCGTTTTGCATTCAAGTTCCTGAATTCTTACTTTAGCTATATTATTGCCTGCATTTAATTTTTGATAATACCCAGGATATTCAAAGATCTCATGTTTAGACTGTTTACCTTTTAATTTTGCAGACAAATCAGTTTGTGAAGCCGTATAATTATAATCTGTTGATGCGTACGGTCCTTGGCAATAAGAACTCGTTAACTTGACGTTATTCACTACATTAAACAACGTATTATCTTGTTTCATAGGTGAAAATTGCGCGTCAATTTTTTCATCCAAATAACCGTTTGCTGAATCACACAATACAACTGTATGCTTACCTGATTCATGTTTAAAAAAATAACAAATGCCAGACTCTTCCATCAATCTAGATACAAAATGAAAGTCACTTTCATTATACTGCACACAATACTCTTGTTTCTCTTTTCCACAAGAAGATGTTTTATCTGTCACATCAAGTCCAGCATCTTTTAATATACTACTAACAATATCAATCGCTGACTTATTTTGAAAAATTTTACTATTTTGCCCCAAACTTAAGAACCATAATTTCGGCTTAATTTCTAACACATAATGTGTTAAAGAATAATTATCTACAATAGATGTCATGCCCTGCGTAAATCTTGACACTATTCCATTGATAAAACGAACTTTCTCCAAGTTTATCTCTAATGTTATATTAGAGCCTATTAGAGAATCTCCATCAATATTACTATTAGCGGTTAGTATATTGACTTGAAACTCATATAATGACGAAATTTCTTCTACTCCATGTAGAGAATATACAATCAATTCATCTTTAATCTGTGATTTTAATTTGCATAACGTATTTGCTTGCAAAACAGCAAAATTTTTTGGAAATGCAAAAAATGTATCACCAAAATCATATTCGCCTTCTTGACGTGCATCAACGTCCGT
This sequence comes from uncultured Alphaproteobacteria bacterium, assembly GCA_964566185.1. Classification (GTDB taxonomy): domain Bacteria; phylum Pseudomonadota; class Alphaproteobacteria; order UBA3830; family CAYLKK01; genus CAZMHS01. Next base: position 109,820 of record CAZMHS010000001.1, on the reverse strand, counting down.
ATACATATGAGAGTCCAACAGACACCATATTCGTACGCGACTTTAACTTTTTTGTCGTCCCTGTGCCATCATAGTAATCCCTAGCATGTCGTTCTCCAATCAAGCTTTTCTGAGCATATGATGAAAAACGCACATTTAGTTTCAATTTTTCAGCAACATTCGTACTTGCTAAAATATCGCCACTCAAACAGCCAGCGCCGAAAGAAACATTTCCCTCGAATTCCACCAAATGCGTATCATATCTTGCACCAACAGTAAATTCACTTTTTTTATTACCGTGCATAACACGTTCATACCCGAAATTTATTGTAGCTACATCTGAAATTCTATATCCGCTGACGAATTTATAGCTTATACCATTTGACGTTACATATGGAAATATATCAGGAATCCTAAAATCATTAAACGTAACAGTTTCAATATCTGGATTGCGACTTGTTAAGCTTTTTAACATTGAGTACGACGTACCTCCAATTAACGCAATAGTATACGCTGTTTGAAAATCCCCTTTAGAAACATTAAGCTTGAGATTATTAGCAGCTGTTGCCATATTATTTACATCATGCCCAGGACTAGTAGAAGAACTTAAAGTGTAGAGTAGGGTACTCGCTCTAGCCCACAGATATGCAGCAATTGGCAGTTTACCATAAAGCTTCTGATGCCAAATTGCATCAGAAATTCTTTCAGCAAGATATGTCTCATGATTCATTCCACCTGCTGCTATAATCAGATTTTCACGAGCTTTATCTTTATCACTTCCTGTAGCTGCGTAATGCACAGTAGAACCGCTAGGACTACACTGAAAAATACACCTAACAATATATTTCCAAAAATTCTCATCCTTAGAAAAAGCACGTCGATCCGTTTCTGTATTTAGCTGAAAATCTTTTCCATGAGCTCTTACGCGTAAACCATGCCCAATTTCATGATATGCTAATTGATACATGTAATACACGTACGACGAAAAGAAAAGCGCCAAATTTCTTTTCCAAGGTTCACTATCATCAAGCTTTTCGAGTAAATATGATTCAGCATTTAAAAGTTCTAGTCCAAAAGTTGCTAAATCATAAGTATTGTATTGCGAGCTCATATACCCAGAATAAAACGAAAGCAACCTATACGGATTATCATTTATATCATTATTTATTATGTCTCTTCCGTTAATTTCAACGTACTGATCACCAACATCTAACAGATTAGCGTAATTATCAAAATTAAAAGCAGCTAATGATGTTACCAGAAAAAATTTTTTTATACACATACAAACTCCAAGCATTACACTACGTTAGATTAACTTTTAGTTAAATATAAATCAAGTTTATTTATATATGAGCTCACAATACAATACTAATGCGTGCAATTGAAGAAAAGAATTTGATATTACTTATTAATCTGAATGAGCAAATAATATATATTATGTTAAACAAAGCATGCAATAAGGTACACAAAAAGAATAAATTCATGCTATCTAAAGATTTTGTGTCTTAACTTTTCAAAAAACGATAATGGCTGATTACAAAGCGTAGTTTTGAGAGATCCATAATCTGTTAAAGCACAATACGCATGCCATTCATCATATGAATCAATAGCAACTTTAGGATAATCACTTTTATTAACCAACCATGGAGCGAAATTATTTCTCTCAGAAAACTTTATAACGCTTGCAGTTGGAGAAATATAACGCTTTTCTCTTTTAGAAATATCCACTGAAGCGAAGAAATCTACAGGAAAAATAAATTTCTTATCAGCAGAAATATTACGCAATGCAATTTCTCCAGCATAAGCCTTTTCCTTATGCTCCAAAATCTTAACATCATGTATCAAACGTTGAAAGATATTATCTCGAATAGCTATTGGAATATTACAAACCAACATACAATCACATATCGTTTCATTCTGTTTTGAATCATTCAAAGCCCATGAAACTAAACCAAAATACTTATCTTGAAGATCGATATCATAAAAATCACGAATATTCCCTCTTATTAAAGTGTTTCCATTCATCCAAATAACACGCTCTAAATCAGGAAACAGCTTATCGATAAATAATTTCAACCTAATACTATGGTGCCATTTCGGTCCGACATCAAAAGCACACAGGATATCTTCATCGAATTGCATAAAATTTAACTTAAAATCTCGGACTTGTTCTTTCAGATGCTCGATTGCACATTTGCTACTTTCAGATAAACCAAAGTCATATACAAAAATGTGTATTTTATCACTCTCATTACTATTTTTTAAAATAGATGCGATAGATACACATGTAGGAATTGCGTATCTCTCATTCGCAGCATAGAATACATTAATCTCGTTATTTTTCATTTTTCACAAAACAATATAATGGTGCAGCAACTAACATAGAGAAGAATGCCAATATCATAAGCTGATTTCCTGCACTAAATATCGCGAAAAAAGCATACACGAGAGCAAGAATCGCGACAGCTAGCAAACAGAAATCTCCTTTTGATAAACAACAACATTTCGTTAGCTTTTTATAACATACAGTAATAACAGCAGAGACGCAGTAGAAATACGGAATTACCATAGCTAATACAGATAAATCTATTAATAATCCAATCTGCTTACTCAACGCTCCAGAATATGAGCAAACAAAAAGAATAGACATAAAAATACTGCCTATAAGCACACCTATTGGCGCGTTTTTTTTATTAACTCGAGAAAATAATTTTGGAAACAAACCATGCTGAGCAGCTGAATATGAAACTTGTCCGTGAATTAATATCCAACCGTTAAGTGATCCGATCAATCCAACAATACCTGTTAGCATCATAAAAAATTTACCGAAATCACCAAAAACCACATATCCAGCATCAACGTAAGGAGTCTTTGATACTGCTAGCTGCTCACTTGTAAGTACGCCATTAATAACAAGAGCACCAAGAATATACACAGAAGCAGTAATTAAAACACCGCTAATCGTAGCAATGGGTATAACTTTCTTCGGATTATCTATATGCTCACTTGGTACAGTCGCAGACTCAAGCCCGATAAATGCCCATAGCAATGGTTGCATCATCGACATTAACGCCAAATGCTCATCAAATTGGACGTCAAATTTATCATATATAGCATCAATATCAAATTTAAATATACCAAATAATGCGAATAAAATTAGCGGCAATGTTTTAAACAATAATACGATAAAACTTATGCTCATGGATTCGCTAATGCCGAACATATTTATAGCAGTAAATCCCCATATCATTATTAGACCAATAGAAATAGATACGCAATCAGACGCTAATATATCAGGCCAAAAAATCGACAAATACTGCAAAGCACCAATTACAAGAGACGCGCTTCCACACCACGTACTAAACCAATAGAACCAAGAAACTTGAAAACCTGCAAAATTTCCAAATATCCGTTGGACGTACATATATGGGCCGCCAGCGCCAGGAAACCACTCAGATAGCCTGGAGAAACAGAATGCTAAAGCTAAAGCACCAAACGTTGTAATCACCCACCCTACCAAGGCCCATGATCCGTAAGGAGCTAAAACCATTGGTGCCAATAAAGCACCAGAACCTATCATATTACTGGCAACAAGCGCAGTACTTTTTACGATGCCGACCTTTTTCTTTTCAACTTGCATTATTTTTTACTATCTTTTGTAGCTCACACAACAATTGAGAACACTTTGTCAACTTATCTGACACGCACGTCAAACGCGTCTTATGTTCCTCAACGACGTCATGAGAAGCTCGAGCTAAAAATCCAGAATTAGAAAGTCGCTTTTCCAAATTTTCTTTTTCTTTTAAATGACTATCGACATTTTTTTCGATCTTTTTAATTTGTTCAGACAGATCAACAACCCCATCGACAGCAACAGTAAGAATACACCCATCAACAAGGATAGGAAGCCCATTAAGCTTTGTATCAACAAATTTTACTCTTGCTAATTTCTCTATTATGTCTGAAAAAACGATAATCTTAGATTCACTAGAAAAAATGTCAATAATGCTCCCAGCTGGGATAGACAAAGCTGCTCGAATTGACCTCAGCTCAGAGATGACATTTACTAACGTATTGACATCATTAGCCGATTTTTCAAAATTGCTAGGATACTCAATACACGGCCATTTAATTGGCTCGCTCGAAACCTCTTTATGCAAAGTAGACGATATAGCTGGAGCTATGCAATACAGTAAACTCGTAATTTTTTCTAGAGCCCATGAAGTAACACAAAGCAGTTCACATTTTTGATCACTGTCTGAATTGATTATAGGTTTGACTAGTTCCAAAAACCAATCACAAAACGTTCCCCAAACGAGCTTATAAATATGCCTAGCGGCATCATCAAATCTGTAATTATCTAAAGCAAATTCTATTTCATGGATTGCCTTTTTGACCTCGACTACAAGCCAACGTGCTATGTTATTTTGTACTACAGAAATATCAAACTCATCGCTCAAAATTTCACAACCCACCATTTTAGCAAAACGTACAGAATTCCACAGTTTCGTCAAGAAATTTCTACCGTTTTCCGTCAAAGATTTGTTGATTTTTATATCACGTCCAGGAGCAGCCAAATAAGCCAAAGTATATCGCACAGCATCTGCTCCATATTCATTACACAACTCCAACGGGTCAATGACATTACCTTTAGACTTAGACATTTTTTGACCCTTCTCATCACGTACCAACCCGTGAATATAAATATCTTTAAACGGTGCTTTTCCTGTTGCATACAGACCTAACATCATCATCCTGGCAACCCAGAAAAATATAATATCAAAACCTGTTATAACAACAGCGTTAGAATAAAACCTTTCAAAATCTTCTGTAACATTAGGCCAACCTAGTGTCGAAAATGGCCACATTCCAGACGAAAACCACGTATCTAACACATTGCTATCACGAGTTAATGAAACGCAGCTAGTTCCATAATGTTTCTTTGCAGCTTCTACAGCAAGAGCCTCATTTTCACATACGAACATATGCCCGTCTTCTCCGTACCAAGCTGGAATTACATGCCCCCACCAAATTTGTCTTGAAATGCACCATGGCTTTATATTTTTCAGCCACTCATAATATAAATTTTCCCAATGTGTTGGAACAAACTTTGTCTCCCCGTTTTTGACTACATCTACAGCCTTTGTAGCTATTTTTTCAGCATCAACAAACCACTGTTCCGTAATAAATGGTTCAACAATAACACCAGACCTATCGCTATACGGCAGCTTGTGCTTTATTTTTTGCACCTCCAATATAGTTCCACTTTTCGTCAGAAGATCGACTACCCTACCCCTTGCTTCAAAACGGTCTAACCCAACGAACTCTGGAGGAACGTTTTCGTTCAATGTTGCATCGGTAGACATTATGTTGATTATCTCAAAATTATGTCTCTTACCAACTTCAAAATCGTTAAAATCATGAGCAGGAGTGATTTTTACTGCTCCAGAACCTTTTTCAGGGTCAGCATATTCGTCAGCGACAATCGGAACACGACGATTAATTATTGGAACAATAGCAAACCTACCAACCAAATGCCGATATCTCTCATCATTTGGATTAACCGCGAGCCCTGTATCACCAAAAATTGTTTCTGGCCTCGATGTAGCAACGATTATACTTTCAGAGCTATCTTCAATGGAATATTTTATATGCCATAGGAAACCATTTTCTTCCTTTTCCACAACTTCTAAATCTGATATCGCAGACTGCAGTCGTGGATCCCAATTAACGAGCTTCTTGTCTTTAAAAATCAAACCATCGTTGTACAACTTAACAAACATTTTAGCAACGGCAGCTTGTATATCAGGATCCATTGTAAAACAAAGTTTATCAAAATCACACGATATACCAAGAACTTTCATTTGCTCTAAAATCTTACCGCCAGATTCTTCCTTCCATTTCCAAACTTCATCTATAAAACGTTCACGACCTATGTCATTTTTCGAAACACCATTTTCTGCCAATTTTCTTTCCACAAGTAGCTGAGTTACTATTCCAGCATGATCCAAACCTGGTTGAAATAAAACATTATATCCACGTAATCTTTTATATCTCGCTAAAACATCCTGCAATGTATAACATAACGCATGTCCTATGTGTAGAGATCCTGTTACATTCGGCGGAGGCAATAACACCATGAAAGGATCACCTGCCTCATTATTTCTTCTGGTCTCTAAATCTCTAAGACTTTTATAATCAAATACTTTGTCTATCATGTCATGAATCACTAATAATCAGGCTTATAATATAAGCAATCAATTATTTTTGCAACAAATAACTGTATCCCAGACTATTTTATACAGTAGAAAAATCTGTTAAAATATTACTGTTTATTTATGGAGGTAAAATCATGTTAACAGTTGGTGATAGATTTCCTGAATTTTCGTTAACTTCATTAAACGAACTACCAGCAGATAAGCTTTGTATGGATAATGCGTTTAAAAGTATATCAGATACGACGTATGATGGATGGAAGGTCATCTTTTTTTATCCAAAAGATTTTACATTTGTTTGCCCAACAGAAATTATCGGTTTTGCGAATTTATTAAGCGAATTCAAAGAAAGAAACACCCAAATATTAGGTTGTAGTGTAGACAGTGAATTTGTGCATTGGGCTTGGAAAAAATATTATACACCATTAAATAACTTAAACTTCCCATTGATGTCTGACTTTAAAAAGACATTATCATCAAGTCTTGGAATATTAGACGATGAATCGGGAGCAGCAAAACGCGCGTTGTTTATTGTCGATCCAAATAACATTATCAAATTCGCGATGGTTACAGATATGGGAATTGGTCGAAACCCAAAGGAAGTACTGCGTGTACTTGACGCCTTACAAACAGGAGAACTTTGTCAATGTGGTTGGATTAGAGGTGATAAAACAATTGATCCGTCTAATTTAACTGTATAATCGCATGAACAACACAGCAAGGAGTTACGTTCCGATTCAAAATACAAATGATATACTTGCTGATCTTAATGAGCAGCAGTTACAGGCTGTTATGCACAACACAGGAGCACTGCTTGTGTTGTCTGGAGCTGGAACAGGCAAGACAAAAGTTATTACGACTAAAATAGCGTATTTATTGAATAATTTTTACGCCACAGCTGATCAGATATTAGCAATGACATTTAGCAATAAAGCTGCAATGGAAATGCATACTCGTATACGAAGTTTAACAACAATAGCGGAAGGCATTTGGGTCGGAACGTTCCATGCGATATCAGCAAAAATTCTGAGAAAACATGCAGAACTCGTTGGTTTGACGAATGATTTTACAATACTTGATGTAGATGATCAAACAAAATTGGCAAAACAAATTTTAGTCGATCAAAATAGAGATCGGAAGTTAGCTGGAAGTATAATCAATAAAATTACTCTCTGGAAAGACCGTTGTATACCAATAGCGGAAAGTTCAGAATTTACAGAGGAAGATATCATTTTTTATAAAAAGTACAAAGAAATGATGTTGTCGTATAATGCAGTAGATTTTAGTGACCTAATTATCGACGTTATCACAATTTTCAGAGATAACGCCGAAATTTTAGAAAAATATAGGAATAAATTCAAGCACATATTAGTTGACGAATATCAAGATACAAATACATTACAGTACACGTTACTACGCCAATTATGTCCTGCAGGAAATGGGTTGTGCTGCGTTGGCGATGATGATCAATCTATATACAGTTGGCGCGGAGCAGAAATTGCAAACATACTACGATTTAAAAAAGATTTTCATAATTCGTCTATTTTAAGGCTCGAACAGAATTATCGTTCGTGTAGACATATTTTATCTGCAGCTAACGGTTTAATTTCGCATAACAGCCATCGACATGGAAAGCAACTATGGACAACGAATGAAGAAGGAAGTAAAGTAACAATAACAAGGTTACACTCCGGCTTTGAAGAAGCCATATACGTTGCAAAACAAATTAGTGTTTTGAAGATGCAGAAAGTTTCTACGATCGCTGTGTTAGTAAGAGCAGGTTATCAAACACGAGAGTTTGAGGATGTCTTTCTGCAGGCAAATATTCCTTACCGAGTTATAGGTGGACCAAAATTTTATGAAAGATCCGAAATAAAAGATGTTCTTGCTTACATGCGACTAGTACATCAAAATAATGATAACATAGCATTTGAAAGAGTGATTAATGTGCCAAAACGCGGCTTAGGAGACGTCATATTGCGTAAATTACGTGAAATAGCGTTACTAAACTCGTGTTCACTTTATGACGCAGCAGAGTACGTTATATCTCATAGTTTAGTTAGGGCATCAGCAAAAACATCAATATCTTCGTTTATAAAAATGGTAAACGATTGGAAAAAATCTTCTTATATGCCAGCAACTCTTGCTAAAATAATAGTCGAAGATTCTGGATATTTAGACTCGCTTCAAAAAGATAAAAATGCGGATTCTCGCAAGGAAAATATTAACGAATTAATAGCGGCACTTGAAGAATACAATGACTTAGGAGAATTTTTAGAACATGTTAGCCTAGCCACACATAATATGGTGGATAATTCTGAACTCGTCAACGTAATGACAATCCATAGTTCTAAAGGATTAGAATTTGACGCCGTATTTCTGTGCGGATTCGAAGACGGAGTATTTCCGAACAATCTCAGCTTGCGTGATGGAACACTTGAAGAAGAACGAAGATTAGCCTATGTCGGAATTACGAGAGCCAAATCCGTATTATCGATTACATATGCACTAAATAGGAATGTCCACGGCCAGTGGCAATCGAATCCACCATCAAGATTTTTAAGAGAACTTCCGTCAGAAAACATAGAAGAAAATAGAAGCTATATTTTGAGTTAGTTAACGTCACTTTTTCTTTTTGAGTTATTATCCATAATTTGTTAGTATGAAGCTGTTATTGCGGTGTTTAATATTTCTGTATGGCTTTATTTCTTAATCTAGAAAAACTGCTCGAATCGAAACATATAAACCAACATACTATTGTTGTTTTCTATGCCATTTTCGCTTTCTTTGTACTTCTCGGAATATGCACTTGTATGTTAGAAGGAGCTATTTTTAGCACAATCATTTTACTTCTAATCGCGACACTGGCTTTTACTCTATCAAAGGAAGTAAAAGAGTCTCGTAGAGATGTTTCTCTACTAGCATTTCAAAAAAATCTAATATCTAATAGCTACGATGCATCACAAAGCGCATGTTTTATATTTTCAGACACTGGCAAATTAGTATTTATAAGCAAACTAGCAACGGAATTATTTCCAAATGCTTCTATACGAAACATCGATGATTTTTTAGAGTTATTTTATAAATACAATAAAATTATGCCAGCAGTAAAAAACGTTATGAATGCAGTAGAAAATGGCCGTATAGCTCATGTCGATGTACCTTTTATGCTCGACGCTACCAACTCTGTTTGTTGGCGGATATTTGCAACACCAGTCCACGGCTTTAAAAGATACACGTTATGGAGTATTACAGATTTGACCCCAACGCTTCAAAGCTTAGACATGCTAAGCGCAAATACATCATTCCTTATAGATGTGATCAACTCTTCTGATGAGTTAATTTTCGCAATTAACGAACAAGGAATTTTCACATTTTGCAACACTTCGTTTGCAAGAGCGCTAGGAATGCACAAATCCGATGTTATTGGCAAAAACCTAAAAGATTTCGTAGTTCAGCGCGATAGTGCTCATTTCCCAGTAGTAAACGGTTGCAATAAGCTAACACAATCGATTCCATCGAACATAGTTTTTAAATCAGAAAAAACATCATGTAAATTAATCGTAAAACAAATATGGATGAGCAAAGATGGATCGACAAGAGCTTTTTCAGCAACGAAATCAAAAGAATCTGACGACAGGCTCGTTGAAGTATTAGGTACGACAAAAGTATATTTTGAGAAAATTTTTGAAAACGCACCTGTCGGAATAGCTATTACAAATGGAGCGGAGATAATTGACGCTTGTAATAAAACGTTTCGTGATATTACTGGATATTATGATGAAAGCCACGAGAAAGATGTTTCATTTTTAGATTTTGTTATAGATGACTCAAAAGAGGAAGTAAAGAAAAAGCTATATGAATTACTAAACGCAGTTTATTCGTCAGAAAAACCGATAGAAGTTAGGATAAAAAATAATGACAAAGTGAAAACTATCACTATGTATGCAAATAAACTAGATACTACAGATGGAGAAAATACACAAAACGGTTTAGTACTGTACTTTATAGATATAACAGAACGAAAAAACTTACAAAACCAATTTGTACAATCACAAAAAATGCAAGCTATTGGCCAATTAGCTGGAGGAATAGCACATGATTTCAATAACTTATTAACAGCAATGATCGGCTATTGTGACTTGCTATTGGGAAAATATAAACCTACAGACCAGCCTTTTTCTGATATTATGCAGATAAAGCAAAATGCGAATAGAGCATCAAATTTAGTGCGCCAACTGTTAGCGTTTTCAAGACAGCAATCTTTACAGCCAAAAGTAATGAACGTAGCAGGTATGCTGGTAGATCTAGAATCATTACTAAGTAGACTGTTAGGTGCAAAAATAGAACTAGCTATTACGTATAGTCGTGATGTAGGCTGTATCAAGGTGGACCAGGTCCAGTTTGAGCAGGTTATTATTAATCTTATCGTAAATGCTAGAGATTCTATGCCAAATGGAGGAGAGTTAAAAATTAATGTAGAAAATTTTTATAATGAAAAACAAAGATTCTTCCGTGGAGATGAAATGCCAGCAGGCGCGTATGTAGCAATTTCTATATCTGACACAGGTAGCGGAATTCCGGAAGATATTATTAACAGGATTTTTGATCCGTTTTTTTCTACAAAAGAAAAAGGCCATGGAACAGGTCTTGGTCTGTCAACAGTATACGGAATCGTTAAGCAAACTGGTGGATGCATAAATGTAAATAGTTCTGTCGGAGAAGGCACGACGTTTACACTTTATTTCCCTATATGTGAATGTCGATGCGAGGTACAAGAAAACCAAGTTTACCATGAAACTATAGTACATGCAGATCTAACAGGAAACGGAAAGATTCTGTTGGTTGAAGATGAAGACGCAGTAAGAGTATTTTGTGCAAGAGCCTTACGTGATAAGGGATATTCCGTTATTGAAGCACAAAATGGTGAATCAGCACTAGAATTCATAAAAAGTGATGGAACATCTATAGATCTTATGATAACAGATGTTGTAATGCCAAAGATGGATGGACCTACATTAATACGGTACGTTAGTGATTTTGCACCAAAAATGCGCGTAATATTTATTTCTGGATATACGGAGGATAACTTCAGGCAATCTTTAGCAGACGATAATACTAGTATACATTTTCTGCAAAAACCATTTAGCCTTAACGACTTAGCCACAAAAGTTAAAGAAATTATGTCGCTATAAACGACGCATCAATCTTTTCTCATAATGTTTTATAAATTGCACAGAACACACAAGTCTATAGTATATATAATACTTACATTACACTATAGGTATTTAGGTATTACCTTATATATTATAGCATTACGAACGTTAGCTTTTTGCATTTCAAGATATTTTGGTGCTTGTTTATGAAACAATGCTTTATAAATACCAGAGCTACATTTTCTAGATCTAGTGAAAACCAAGTATGAAACATGCGATTTTTTTAATATTTTTTTTAAATCATCGAGCGTAGCAGATCTAGATAAAAAAACTGTACAATCAGCTAAAATTCCATATGTTTGCCTATGGTAATGATTTGACACCACACTATGATTCGTATAAAACAACAAGATCGGACCATACCGACCTGTAGTTAAAATTACACTTGGTTCTTTTACCTTTTGGAAGTAATCAACTAAACCTTTATAAACAGCCTTCGTGTCGTATTCATCATCATTGTCGTGTGCCAAAGATAATGGAATAACATAAATACTAAATATAAATACTAAAATCGTATAATATCCACGATTCCTATCAAGTTTTGATGAAAATAAACAATACAATCCATTAGTAATAAACGGTATTGCAAAAATTGCTGTATAATATAAAGTTCTTGAGCTGATAGCGCCAAATATTATATACAATATTGAAGAACTACACATAAATATTATCAACAATTTATTTGGCTTTTTAATGTGCCGAAGATTTAACAAAGAAAAAACGTATCCAATAATTGTTATTAATATGAAAAAAATATATGACCAAAATACGTATGAAGACTGATTGTTCAACGGAGATTTCATTTCATTTATATTCGGCAACCATAATCGCCTAACTTCTGAGTCTATGTTACCCGACATTAAATATATTATTTTTGGAAACAATAATAAAATACTAAGTATTAATGGAACACAGATCAAAGCGACAATAGTTAAACGTTTTTGAATATTACAACAATCTATATACCTAGTAATTAAGGCACGTTTATATAATACAAACCAAAATACAGATGACGTAAATGCAAGATATACATGAACTATAGATAGTTTATCATAATCAATGTGAGATATTCCATATATGCCATCACTAGAAAATGCTAAATAGCATATTACTATTTGTACTAGCCAAGAAATAGATTTAACCATGAATGCTTTTGTGAATTTCTGAAAAATAATCCAATGTATAATGAAAAATAGCTCTAGTGGCACAATAACTAACAACAGCTCTGGACTAGCTGTAAGTGCAAGAGAGTACGCTAAACCTAATTTAACAGCCTGGATAATGTATACATCTAACCTTTCTGATCTTACAGACTTCAGAAAATCAAGAAAATATTTTATCGTCAATAATGAAAGTAATATCAAAAAGCCATGATGGTCTGGCCTACAAATACGCATTTGAGCACATATATATGGAGTTAACATAAATAGCATTCCACATATAAAACTCATCTCTTTTTTGAAAAATTTTCTACATATTCTGTAAAATATTACAATTGAAAAACATGATATCACTGGAGTTACAAACATTGCCCAATGCAGCAATGCTTCTTTTACAGAATCAAAAAATATCCGAAATATATATGTACCTGCTATCAAAATAATATCGTACAAATGTGTCCAATGTATATCACAACCGAAAGGAACATTACTTCTATCTATCACATGATCATACCATCCTAGTTTCCCATTTAAATATTCCAATACATATACCAAACGCATATAATCATCAGTATCGGAAAATGGTATTAAATTACTTTGTTGATAAACAAATAATGTACAAACGATAGCACCCCAAATGAATAAGAGTCCGATTTCTTCTTGCTTAAATATTTTTGTCATACTTGTAGTTTATATTGAAAAAATAAAACACACATTTTTAATAAAATTTTCATACCATCGCGAATAGATCTTAGTTTACTATAAGACCCAACAGGGCGATTATAATATTTTGATGAAATCTCTCTACAACGTTTTTTTGTCATTAAACTATAAACCGTCATTTCAGCCTCTATTTCAAATTCTTCTGAAGAGATCTGAAAAGATTTCACAAAATCACGCGATAATACTCTAAAACCAGAAAATATATCTGTAAACTCGCCTCCGAACATCAATCGCATCAAACAGTTATACACTTTATTGCCGAACTCATGATATTTTGGGAACGAATTTTTATCAACTTTTTGTCTTGCAGCAACAACCATATCAAGATTTTCATTTTCTAGCATCTCTATCATTTTGGGTGCATCGTCGATATTGTAAGTCATATCTCCATCTATAGTAACGTAAATATCAGCATTAATGTCATTAAACATTGATTTTACGACATTACCTTTTCCTTGCTTTAATTCATAACGAACTATGGCCCCTGCCCTTTTAGCTTCATAACATGTTGCGTCGTTAGATGAATTATCGTATACGTATATTAGAGCGTTTGGAAGCACTCTTTGAAAACGTCTTACGACGCTGTAAATTGTTGTTGCTTCGTTATAACACGGTATCAATACAGCAACGCATTTCACGACAAACTCCGGCAGTATATCGAGAGTATTATGACGTAAAAACGTTAAAGTAACGTTACAAAATAAGAAAAAACGCACAAGATAAATCTATCTCATGCGTTTATGAAAAAGATTATATACTTAATCTTTCGCAACAGACTTAAAGTCTTTCATAAATGAAAAGATTCCAAAAACTTTTCCTACTGCGATGAAGACTAAAATACTAGCAGCAACACTAACAGCTAACGTAACAACTGATTGGAACTTTCCACCAGCATACAAATGATTGGCAGCGGCATATTCATTCATAAACATGACAGAAGCTAACATCACAGCAGAAACGCCGCATTGCAATATAAATTGCCCCCATGTTTTCCACTTAATAGTCATTCCATCTAATGTCCGCAAACTCCACCACAAATAGAATGCATTAGCCCAAGCTGAAATGGACGTTGCTAAAGCAATTCCATTATGTTTAAATATCGGCAGCAACAACCAAATAAAAATGACGTTAACAACAATCGATATTATACCGCCTCTGAATGGAGTTTTCGTATTTTTGTGAGCAAAAAATGCGCTAGAAAACACTTTTGTTAACATATAAGCAGGTAAACCAGCAGCAAAGGCAGCTAACGCCGGAGCGGCAGCAAGAACTTGCTGTTGTCCAAAATTTCCGTACCCATAAAAAACGTCGATAATAGGAGTATTCATAGTACACAGAATGACAACAGCAGGCATCGTTAAGAGAAGAGCAAACAACAAACCAAGATTCAGTTGTGCTTTTGCATCACTAATATTACCAGCCTTCACAGCCTTTGTTAATGGAGGTAACAACGCGGTACTGAAAGCTAATCCTAAAATTCCAAGAGGAAAAGCATTAAGATGCTCAGTTGCATATAAATATGTTATCCCACCTGTAGGTAAAAGTGACGCCATACTAATGTCGATAACAATATTAACTTGCCACACGCCAGCTCCAAGAGCACCAGATAATAATTTCTTAAAGAAAGCAGAAACATCTTTTGTCCACTTGCACGATGAAAACCCTATTTTAAAACCTAATTTCCTTACATTCCACCATAATAGAGCCACCTGTATTACGCCGGCAAGAAGCGTTCCCCAACACATTGTGTATGCAACGCTTGGAAAGTGAAGAGCTCCTATATAAACCGCTCCGATAACACAGATATTGAGAGACAGCTGTGCAGCAGCAGGCATCGCAAATCTATTTACAGTATTTAACACGCCACCAAATAATGCAGCAACAAACGAAGCTGCAACGAACGGAAAGCAAATTCGTCCAAACGAAATAGCGTTCGTCATTTTCTCAGACCCTGGAGGAAAACCTTTAGCGTATGCCCCAATAATTACGTCAACATTGTACATACAAAATAACGTAACAATAGATACAATGATCGTCAGCAAAGTCAATATCTGACTAGCTAACTTCGACGCTTCCTCCTTCCCTTCAGCCTTCAAACATGAAGAAAATATCGGTAAGAACGAAGCATTAAACGCACCCTCAGCAAACATCTTTCTTAAAATGTTCGCCAGTTTAAATGCAACAGCAAACGCATCAGCAAAAGGTCCAGCTCCAAGAGCAGCCATCTGCATAGCGTCACGAATTATGCTGGTAATTCTGTAGACCAGAGTCCACCCACCAACAGTCGCAACAGCCTTCATTATATTCATAAGTAATAGTACCCCATAAAAATAAGTATGCGATAGGATATCAGGATTTTTATGACAATTTCAAGTACATATCTAGCTAATTTAGTAACATAACAGTATTTAATACGAATATTACACTATGTACGACTAACTACACTGTGTTTACAGAAAACCTATCAATTAGATTTAAATCAACAAATTTGCGTATAAAATAATAAAAAGAATTCACGCGACATGGGTGCGAAAAGCCCCACGAGCACATGCTCGCAAGGCAAAAGATGAACAAAAACTACTAGTAATTCAATGGCGGAAAATAGTTATTTATAAAATCCCAAACCACATTCGAATCATCTATAAAACGCTCCAAAATACTAGAACTATTATGACGAATCTTATCCTCAGAACTCTCAAAAGCCGCCCGAATCTTTATCCAACACCGCACCTTACTCGCAAATGTAAGATCCCCACTCCCCATTATTCTGTGCAGTAACTCAACAACATTTGCACGACGTTCTTTATATAATTCGAGCACCTCTTTCAAATGCTGCATCACATTATTTTTTGTCTCAGGACTGCTATCCTTAGAAAGGTTTAAATAGAGTTTTCCCCCATCCAACGCAAGGGCAACATCAGACACATTATATTGGTCATCATTCAACATTTCACCTATCGTATTATTGATTTCCCGCACGACTGACACGAGTTCATTATGCGGACGAACTCCAGAATACACATTGATGTCAGCAGTTGTAAAAATTCTACTATGCTCATTCTTTTCAACACCAACAGCCGACAAAATCTTCGAACATAAATCCCTATATTGATCCTCATATTGATACTGATCCTTAGCATTCAAATGCTCAGCAATCATTCCATGACACTCTTCAAAACCATTCAACGATTCCAACAGATTAAAAAAACCATAAGCATTGTGCTTACGTTCCACACCAAACGAATATAGTTTTTTAACCTGCTGAACTGCCTTTTCTTTCCAATGAGAATACACATCTTTCCAACAACCACTAACACCTTTCTGAACGACCTTCAAATCATCGAGAGCACCATACGCATTATACTCATCCTGTGACAGCAATACTTCACTTACCTGACGATCGACCCTTTCAATATTTGAAATGAGATTTAAAAAACTCTCATGTTCATCTCTACCGATTACCTCGCCTTTTAAAAGTTTATCAATTTCATCATCCCAGACATTAATTCCACCATTCCAGACCATTAATTTACCAACAAGCTCACGGCCGATACTATAGACTTTTTCTTTACTGGCAGTCATAGCATCATTAATAAATTTCACACATTCATTCTTACTAGTAGCAGGAACACCATCCATTCCTCTTATATGCTCAACCAAGACGCCAACACTCTTACAAAGTACATTAAAATCGCTTAAATAATTCTTTATTTCCGGAAGCACCATTTTTCTACGTGCAGCAGTAGTACCAAACTGAATCTTACTTCCATACTTCCGAAACTCTTCAGCCACATCTATCAAATTATAATGGGAATCAGACAATATTTCACCCACTCTATAATCGATTTTCTTCACAGCTGCTACAAGATCTTTATGATTCTCAATCGTCTCTTTATTCTCCATTCCGACACAAGGCAAAACAACATTAAATAAAACAGCATAAACCATTAACCTATTAGTCATAACTTCTCCAACATAAAAACAACGAATAATTATACAATAATAAAAAGAATTTGTCAATTTTTATACAATATGATCAACAGCAAAACAAGACATATAGCTTTTTGATTTTTAATAACCTATAATGTTTTCGTACATAGTGTAGCGTTATTAATGACTATTTTTTTTATAATTTTCTTTCAAGTGTGCCTAAACACGTTCGCGCAAGTATTGCTGAAAAGTGGAGTAAATAAGATATCGTTCGAACAACATATACTTGATTTATCACTTTCAATAGCAACCAATATTAACATACTATCAGGTATATCATTATTTGTAGTATCACTATTAATTTGGTTATATCTGTTATCCAGATGTGAGTTGAGTTACTTGTATCCATTTGGTAGTATATCATACATATTAGCAGCGTTAGCAGGTTGGTGTTTCTTTGGAGAAAATGTTTCTGCTCTACGCTTAGTTGGAATAATAGTAATTTTCTTAGGAGTATGCTGTGTCGCAAAAAGCTAACACTTTTCTTCCTGTTTCAAAACCAGAAATTAGCGATGTAACAATTAACGATTTAGTTGAAGTAATTAAATCAGGGTGGATCGCGACTGGGCCAAAAACTCAGCTATTTGAGTCTATGCTATCTAGTTATTTTGATGGCCGATCTGCGCTTACTATGACATCAAACACTGTTGGTTTATATACGGCACTAAAAGCATTAGGAATAGGCAGCGGAGACTACGTTGTTACAACGCCATTAACGTTTACAGCGACAGTAAATGCGATAGAATTAGCTGGGGCAACGCCATTATTTGTAGATGTAAACAGCAACACCTTTAATATTGACGTAGGAAAAATAGAGAAATTATCAAATCCAAAGATAAAAGCTGTCATACCAGTACATTATGCAGGCGTTCCAGTAGATCTTGAACCATTATTAACGATAGCGAAAAAGAACGGGTGGCGAGTAATAGAAGATGCCGCGCATGCTATGGGTAGTTACTATAATGGGCGCAAGATAGGTGCATTTGGAGACATACAAGTATTCAGCTTTCACCCTATCAAAAACATGACGACGGGAGAAGGTGGATGTATCACGTGCAAAAACGATGATTATGAATTCAAAAAATTTGTAGAACTGTTTCGCTTCCACGGTATTGACAGATCAATATGGGATCGATTTTCTAAACAAGGCAATCAAGGATACGATGTTGCTATTCCAGGTTTAAAATTTAACATGTCAGACATGCAATCTGTCATAGGCTTGCACCAGCTACAAGAGGTTGAAGCAATGAACGAAAAAAGACGAACAATCGTATCTAGATACAGAGAACATTTTTCAGGACTGAAAAGACTCAGGCTTCAAGCTGCTCCGAAGTACGATCATGTAAGTTCGTGCCATTTGTTCCCGATTGTGCTTAATGATCCAGAAACAAGAGACAATCTAGCAGCATTTTTACGTGAACATAGTATAGGTTCAACACCGTATTACTTCCCTGTACACCTATTTTCTTACTACAAGAATAAATACGGATATAAAATTGGTGATTTTCCTGTAGCTGAACAGATTGGAACCTCTGTATTGTGTATTCCTCTGTATCCGTCATTAACTGACAA
Organism: uncultured Alphaproteobacteria bacterium; assembly: GCA_964566185.1. Lineage (GTDB taxonomy): Bacteria > Pseudomonadota > Alphaproteobacteria > UBA3830 > CAYLKK01 > CAZMHS01. The sequence goes on along the minus strand of CAZMHS010000001.1, from coordinate 90,965 downwards.
GCAGCAAATTTTCGTCATAAACAAGATCAAGGAATTTTTGGAAAATGAGTAACGTAGATATTTCCATAGTAATACCTGTATTTAATGAAGAGGAAAATATAGACACGTTAGTACGTCGTGTAACAGCTACAATGGATCGTTATACGACAGAAAAAAGAAAGACGTATGAACTTATACTTGTTGATGACGGCAGCACAGATAACACACCTAAGTTACTAAACGAGATACACGAAAATCGTGGAGACGTAGTAAAAATCATCACGTTTAACGGAAATTACGGCCAATATGTTGCTATCTTAGCTGGTTTTGAACACGTCAACGGAGACGTTATTGTGACGCTTGACGCAGATCTTCAAAATTTACCTGAAGAAATACCGATGTTATTGGACAAAATCGATGAAGGCTACGATTTGGTCGGTAGTTATAGAAAAAAACGGCACGATAGTCTATTTAGAACGTACGCATCAAAAACAATAAATAAAATCAGAAAGAAGATTACTGGCATCGAGATGAAAGATCACGGGTGCATGCTTCGCGCATACAAACGCCTGATAATAGATCAGGTAGTAAAAACGCGAGAAACCTCAACTTTTATCACAGCACTAGCACAAAAATTCGCAGGTAATCCGATCGATATCGGAGTAACGCACGAAGAAAGACTTGCAGGAGATTCGAAGTATAGTTTGTTAAAATTAATTAGAATAACATTCGACTTAATGACAGGTTTCTCGATTGTACCGTTACAAACGTTTACACTTTTTGGTATGGCGATTTCTAGCGTTAGTTTTCTATATTTCCTTGTAGAACTTTTCAAAAAAGTTATAGGTAAACATCACGGCTATGGTTTACACTTTGCATTTGTTTTTTTGCTGCTTAGTTTGATTATTGTTGGGATAGGTTTGCTAGGAGAGTACTTAGGAAGAGCTTACTTTGCTGTTTGTAATCACCCAAAATTTGTTATTAGAAGTATAAAGGAACGAAAATGAATATATTGATATTAGGAGCTGGAGGTTTTATCGGTAGTAATTTAATCGAGGCTATTATAAAAGAAAAACCCGAGTGGAATGTTATTGGAGTTGATATATCATCGACAAAATTGTCAGGTATGCTTGATAAAATACAGTACATTCAAGCTGATGTACTAAAAGAAGCAAAAACAATTGATTCACTAATTCAAAGGAGTGACGTCGTTTTACCGTTAGTTGCAATCGCAAATCCAGCAATATATGTTACAAACCCGTTGAAAGTTTTCGAATTAGATTTTGAATCTAATTTAAGAGTTATCAAATCATGCGTAAAATATAAAAAGCGAGTCATATTTCCATCGACGTCTGAAGTTTATGGAATGTGTGCTGATACTGATGGATTCAAAGAATTTGAATCAAATTGTGTTACAGGACCAATATGCAAGCAGAGATGGATTTACTCTTGTTCGAAACAAATGTTAGATAGAGTAATATACGCATATGGAGAAAGAGGAGATCTCAATTATACTCTGTTTCGACCATTTAATTGGGTAGGTCCGAGGTTAGATGATATCACAAATCCTAACGCTGGAACATCTAGGGTATTAACTCAATTTATAAGCAACATCGCACATGGAAAGAACATTACGCTAGTAAATGGTGGAACACAATCAAGAAGTTTTACATACATTTCAGATGGAATTAACGCACTATTAAAGATTCTTGAAAACACCAATGGATGCGCAGACAAAGAAATTTTTAACATTGGGAACCCAAATAACTTAGTTTCTATTGCAAAATTATCTAAAATAGTGTTAAATACCTGCATGAAGCATCCGGTATTAGCCGAACAGGCTAAGACGATTAAGATAGTTTCTGTGTCCTCTGATGAGTACTTTGGAAATAGTTATCAGGATGTGTCGGTACGTGTACCTTCTATAGATCGGGCAAAAAATGCTTTGAACTGGGTACCAACCGTTGGCTTAGAAGAAGCTGTGAAGAAAACCGTAGATTTTTATTATAATTAATATCTAATTAATAAAGATCGTTGTAATATATTGGCAAGAGCGGGTGTGGTGGAACTGGTAGACACGCAAGATTTAGGTTCTTGTGGCTTTGCTGTGGGGGTTCGAGTCCCTTCACCCGCACCAAATGTTTAAGGAAATATGTATGCGTGAATTAAGTTGTGAAATTAGTGGACTAACTCATAAATATAAGCTGTTAATTGAACAGGCTGCGATAGAGGCGGCGATTTTAGACAGGTTGAAGTCTATTGGTAAGCGTGCAAAAATCCCAGGCTTCAGATCAGGACATATACCGCTTCCAGTACTTATAAAGAATTATGGGGAATCGGCCAAACGAGATACTATTATAGAAGAAGCCAAAAAAGCAGTCGATCAGCTTGTAAAGGAAAAGTCCCTTAGAGTAGCCATGCAGCCGTCAGCAGAAGTAGGAGAAACGACAGAAGAAGGTGTAATTATCAACGTTGCTGTAGATGTGTTACCAGAAGTTCAGCTTGTCGATTTTGAAGAGCAAAACATTACAAAATATGTAGTAAAGATCGATGATGATAAAATTGACAATTTTCTAAATGAAGTTTGTAGCAAGAAAAAATTTTGGGATGAAAAGCCAGAAGATACTGTCTTAGAAAAAGGCGATAAGGCTGTAGTAGACTTACTGATGAAGAACGAAAAACTCAAAAAGAAAAAGTCGCCAAGGCTGCAAGATGTGGAAGTAGTTCTTGCAGATGAAGGAGGGATGATTGAAAGCATCTGGACCAATTTGATAGGAATGAAAAAGGGTGAAGAGAAAGATTTTCGTGTAGATTCAGATAAAGATAGCAATTTGTACCACGTTACTATAAAGAACACGTATTCACCAAGAGAATGTAAGCTCGATGATGAATTTGCCAAGTCTATAGGCTTAAACTCAAAAGATGAGATTAAAAATTGGGCTATTGGTGTATTGCAGAACGAGTTTAAACATGATGCAAACGACCTTTTAACGAAGCAATTCTTAGATGCTATGTCCGATTTATATTCTTTTGAGGTTCCATCTAGCATGATAGAACTTGAAAGAAAAGAAATAATTCGAAATATAGAAATTGAGCTAGCAAAGCAAGGAAAGAGGATAATCCCAGCTTGCAGAGAAAAAGCTGAAGAGAATTGCTACGATCTTGCTGTACGTAGGGTTCGTTTAGGCCTTGTTATAGCTAAAATTGCCTCAGAAAATAATATTAGCGTAAGTCCGGAAGAAGTACGTAAAGAGGTATTCTCGATAGCAAGGTTGTACCCAGGTAATGAACTTGAAGTAGTAAAACGTTATTACAATGACAAGGTGCTATTGTCGGCTGTTCTAGGCCCACTCTTGGAAGAAAAGGTCGTGCATTTCATGACAGAAAAAATGAAAAATGTAACCGTCAAGGAAATAACAAAGGAGGAATTGGAAGAGTTAAATGTCACAGAGTTTAATGACTTTGATGACGATTTAACAGAGGACATACCATCGTCTCAAGAAAATAGTAAAGATCAGTAAGCATTGAGAGGAAGATATATGGATAGAATCGAAGATGTTATGACATATGTTCCAATGGTAGTAGAGCAAAGCTCTCGCGGAGAACGAATGTTCGATATATATTCGAGGCTACTAAAAGAGCGTATAATTTTTTTATGCGACCAAGTAAATGATTACACATCAAGTTTGGTATGCGCCCAACTTCTTTTTCTTGAATCAGAAGACCCAAAGAAGGATATTTATTTTTATATTAATTCGCCAGGCGGAGTAGTAACATCTGGACTAGCAATATATGATACGATGCAGTATATATCACCTCAAGTCGTTACTTTGTGTTTAGGCCAAGCAGCCTCTATGGGATCGTTATTACTAACGGCAGGAGAACCAGGCAGAAGATATTCGCTGCCGAACTCTAGAATTATGATACATCAACCATCGGGAGGTTTCAGAGGACAAGCAACAGATATTGAAATTCACGCGAAGGAGATACTATCGTTGAAATCTAGATTGAATAATATGTATGTAAAGCATACAGGACAAAAGCTAGAAACCATAGAAGCAGCGATGGAACGTGATAATTTCATGGATCCGCAACAAGCTCTTCAGTTTGGCTTAATTGATAAAATCATCGAAAAACGTGAACTAATTGTCTAGCGACATACACCGTATAGCCATTATACGGTGTATTTAATTGAAGAAAAATCTTCGAGCATGTTATAAAATCTGCGATTTGTTAGAGTTTAATAGTAGCCTTGGTTGTATTTTATAATGCTATCATGTAAGATATTTATAGCATCGTTATGACGTCCACGTTGAGCCATATCGATAGCTCGCATAATGGAAAGCTTCTTTTCATCGTTTTTGATTTTTTCGTTACGAATAACAAGCTTATCCCCACCAGTTTGATTTTTGTTATTCAATTGACGAACATCAACGCCAGCAGCGATCAAGTCAGCGATAATCTTCAAAGAAACCTGCATTGATGCGAGGTGGTATGCGGTATTTCCTAAATGATCAGCGACTAATAAATGGTCAGGAAACGACCTATCTTGCTTATAAGAAATCATCATATGTATTATTTCATATGCATCTTGCCGACCAAACTTATACTGCTTATAGTTTCTTATTCCTAACATTAACGGTGTCACATCAGATTTGTTAAAAATAGCTAAATTAACTTTATTATACGAAAGTAACCCGACAACAGCGTTAACGTTATTCATCGAAACAGCAATATGCATAGGTGTATCACCATGAGAATTCTTAGCATTAACAGCAGCTGTTAAATAAGACCGATTTATTGAAGATCCGACAATATCACGTATTGCAGCGTTTTTCCCAAACATAACCAATAGGTGCAATATCGTATTTCCGGTTATATCAAGATTCTTCGTCAATAACGTTTTATTACCACCTGTTGTTAATCTCTTAACCAATTGATCCTCATCAAGTAACATTAACATAACTAGCTCATCATATCCCAACAATTTCGAGAGCTCACGAATGTAATTAAAGCTTTCTTTTTTACTTCTGAATGAATTATTACTTAATGATTTATCAAAATCCTCGTCATCATCATATCCGTTATCTTTTCGTTTATATTTAGTATGCGTTGATTTATTTTTTACACCGATAATCTTATCTAACATTTTTAATATCGTTTTATCTTTTAAATGCTTAGCAACATCATAAGGACTTACTCCGGAATCGTTCCTTGATGAAATAGCCCTTATTATAGTATTTTCATTTTCAGAAACTTTTAATAAATAACTTATTCCGTCTTCCCAACCTAACGCACAACATATATGCAATATATTGTTCCCATGTCTATCAAACCTCTGAAAAATCTTATTATTTTTCCCCATTTTATCAAGAATAGAGTCTAAAATGTCCGTCTTCTTCGTAACAGCAGCAGCAAATAATACGTGGTGACCCGTAGATGTACGTTCTCTACTGTAATCTAAAGAAAGTTCTTGCTGCAACTCGTGAAGGTCATTTCCCATAACAATCTGTCCGAATAAAACATCTATACCATGTTTTTTTAAAGATAATGACCTTGTATTAGTTGTATTTTGTTCAACATCATCGTTACCCTGCTCTCTCACAAATGACCGAAAAAATGATGAAAACATCTCTCCAGCATGAGCTATATCATGAAACAAAAATGAACCAATCAACGTAATAGTACTAACCAAGTATTTCATAGTGCCCTCCAATCTTACAATATTATACATGAAAAAAGTTAATTTTTTACTAACTGCACATCTTTATTATTTCTAATACATCCATTTCTTCTTCCATTTGATCCAAATCCGGCAATTCTTTTGCCATGTCTATAGTTTTTTGAATTTTATCTTTATTTATAGTTATCAGCTTCAAATCGCTTACTATCTGAATGTTTTTGCGAGCATCTTTAAATTCATTACATTTGCGTTTTACGTATATTATAGCGTTGTCAACATCTGAATTTTGAGTATGTTCTTCTTGTTCCAAATTCCGTAAGCTAGCTAATAAATTTTCACAATAAGTGACCCCATCTAAATAATCGTTACACACAACGCGAGAAAAAACAGTAAAACCAAAAACTATAAAATTTAACTTACAACCCATAGATCATTTACCTTTTGTATATAGTCTCTTTTTTGATAATCGATGATATTACATCCGCCACATTTATTATTCTCAACTGGTCGTTTTTGGAATAAACAACATGGATATTGGACAACAGGACACGTATAATAAGCAGGATAATGATTTGCTGTTCTAGCTAAATTTCTAGTCCTCACTAACTGCTTTTTCTTTTTTTGTCTCACTAAATTTTGATTGTCTTTATGTTTTAATTTATCTTCTTTCTTTATATTATCATCGCCATTAGCAAATATTTCATGTTTAGCTTGACGATGTTTTTCTTCTGTAATGTCATAATTATTTCTACTATCATAAGCACTATTTTTGAAATCATTGCCATACATACCATCACTTTCTACAAAATCTCTAGATCTTAGCTGATTACTATTTTGATACCGACCACTATTATTTAAACCGTTACCATACATACTATTCGTATTTGGACTACCAAATCTGTTTAATCCGCTATTATTTCGCGCTGGCGTATCGTTCTCGTCTTCATAATCGCTACCACCTATATCGTCATTGACCCTGGATCTACGTACCGAATTGTTCATACCTCCATTATTCCGCACTAGCGTACCGTCTTCGTCTGCATAACCGTCATCATCTACTTCATCATTAACTCGAGATCTACGCAACGCCACGTTTCTACCTCCATTATTCCGCACTGGCGTACCGTTTTCGTCTGTATAACCGCCGTCATCTACCTCATCATTGACCATGGATCTACGTACCGAATTGTTCACACCTCCATTATTTCGCACTAACGTACCGTTTTCGTCTGTATAACCTCCGTCATCATCTATGTCGTCATTGACTCTTGATCTACGTAGCGCCCTACCTCTATTATTCCGCACTGGTGTACCGTCTTCGTCTGCATAACCGTCATCATCTACTTCATCATTAACTCGAGATCTACGTACAGAATTGTCCACACCTCCATTACTCTGCACTAGCTTATCGCTCTCGTCTTCATAATCGCTACCACCTATATCGTCATTGACTTGAGATCTACGTACCGAATTGTTTACACCTCCATTACTCTGTACTAGCTTATCGCTCTCGTCTACATATTTATCATCTACTTGATTATCATCATCTTCCTCACTGCTAGCGCTGTTATCAATCTCATGTATATCATCATCTGCCAAATCAACGGCATCTATAATACTATCGATGTCATCAGCTTCCTCATTTGCTGAATCATCTGTTTCCATACTGCTGCTGGTATCAGCTTCAAGTGTATCGTCATCAGTAAAATCATCAGTATATATACCTCCCATGTTTTCATCATCTTCTTTTTTGTCAACAACTGAATAATCATCTTGAATTGTTTCACTTATACTATCTTCTTCGTTTTCATCATCATCGTCATTTTCCAATGTCGATTTACTAAATTCATCGTAGGTTTTTATGGTACTTTGATCATATTCATTGTCATGCCCATTACTTGAAATAGAGACAGATTCATCAGAAAGATAAAAATTATCATCATCATCATCTGCAAAAGACATTGATGAAGAGTCGAACTCATCAATTTCATTTTTAATGGCATCTTCGTACTCTACAATTGAAAAAAAATCTTCTGTATTACTTTCACTGATAGATATATTATCACTATCAACTTCTAAGTTATTATGCTTCAATATATCTTGAATGTTGGCATCGATTTCTACACTAGCAGTACCTATATCTGAAACATAATCTATAGGAATTATATTTTTCATTACATTGTATAATTTCGATTTTTCATACTCTGAAAAGCCGTGTTTATCATAAAATAGTAACAAATTGTTATAATTTTTCAATATTTCATCACGTACAGTCACTGCGTGGCCATATTCTGAAATATTAAGAAATACAAAAATAATATAAACGAAATAACGCCTATTCATGTCGCCTCTACGCATGAATATACACTAATATAGTTTATTTATAATTAATTAAGAGAAAAAAGAACAAAACGACGGCGCATATATCGCCGTCAATACGTAGATAGCTTATTTTAATTCTACCTTTGCACCTGCAGTTTCCAAAAGCTTCTTGAACTTCTCAGCATCTTCTTTGGATACACCTTCCTTCAAAGTCTTAGGAGTCCCTTCGACAGCGGCTTTTGCTTCAGTTAAACCAAGGCCAGTAATTTCTCTAACAGCCTTAATTACATTAATCTTTGACGCACCAGCCTCTACCAACACTACGTCAAACTCTGTCTTTTCTTCAGCAGCAGCAGCAGCACCAGCAACTGCGACAGGAGCAGCAGCAGACACCCCCCAAGCTTCCTCTAACATTTTGCTCAGCTCAGCAGCCTCAACTACTGACAACTGTGATAATTCATCAACTATCTTCTTTAAATCTACACTCATTACATAAACTCCAATAAAAATTACTTCTCAGAATACGCTTTAAGAACTCTAGCAATTTGGCCACCAGGTGTCTGGATAACAGCGACAATTTTCGCACGGATTTCATCCATAGAAGGCAATTTAGCCAACATTTTGATATAATCAACAGCCATAGCAGTGCCATTTTCAGCGCCACCAAGCAAATTAACCTTTCCATCAGACGCATCCGCGAACTCAATTAAAGCCTTACATGCATCAACAGAACTATTTGAAAACACGAGAGCTGTCTGTCCCTTAAACAAGTCAGAAACGCACTCATATTTTGTACCTTTTACAGCAATCCTAGCCAAAGTGTTCTTTACGACGAAATACTCAGACTTCTTGTCGTTGAGCCTTTTTCTAAGCTTCTCAACTTCTGCTACAGTAACTTTGTTCTGAGTGACAGCTAAAACAACTGAACTGTCGTCGAATTTTTGCTTTAATTTAGCGACATACTCCGACTTTTTTGATCGTTCCATTTCTATCTCCACAACAAAAAACCACGAAGATGAAACAGATGATAGCGATTTCTGCACCATCTGCATCGGAATTTTAAGCCAAAATGGCACCGATGGTCTTCGATAGCCTTCAATATAACAATTACAAAGCTAAGATTTCACTCAAATCCAACTTTAACCCAACGCCCATAGTGCTAGAAAGAGTAACTCCTTTTACATAAGCACCTTTTACACCACTAGGCTTAGCCTTCAACACAGCCCCGACGAACGCCTTTACATTCTCGACCAAAGCATCGCAAGAAAAACTTATTTTCCCAACGCCGGCATGAATTATTCCGTTAGCATCCAAACGATACTCCACCTGCCCAGCCTTAGCAGCTTTAACAGCAGCGCCAACATTTTGCGTAACAGTACCAAGTTTTGGATTAGGCATTAACCCTTTAGGACCGAGAATTTTAGCAACACGTCCGACTATACCCATCATATCAGGAGATGCAATACAAACATCGAAATCGATATTTCCATCCTGCACCTTTGTCATCAAGTCTTCTGCCCCGACGATATCAGCGCCAGCTTCGTTAGCAGCCTCCCCTAATGCTCCGCGAGCGAACACAGCAACCCGAGTAACCTTTCCAGTTCCACCAGGTAACGCAACCATTCCTCTCACGTTCTGATCTGACCTCTTAGGATCCACATTGAGATTAATCGAAATTTCTAAAGTTTCATCGAACTTACACTTCGAATTATCTTTCAAAAAAGCAACTGCCTCGTTCAACGAGTAAACCGCAGAAGACTTCTTTGCTTCAACAGCCTTCAATCTTTTACAACAAAACGCCATATCAAACGACCTCCAGCCCCATAGACCTAGCAGAACCTATCACCATCATACACGCTGCGTCAACATCATTAGCATTCAGGTCTTTCATTTTCTTCTCAGCTATTTCGCGAATTTGCGCCATTGTAACCTTACCGACTTTATCACGACCAACAGATGAAGCCCCTTTCGCAACGCCAGCTGCCTTTTTCAGCAAATACGAAACAGGCGGCATTTTCATTACGAACGAGAAAGTTCTATCAGCATACGCAGTAATAACAACAGGCAAAGGAGTACCAGGCTCCATAGACTGAGTTTGAGCGTTAAAAGCCTTACAGAACTCCATGATATTTAAACCACGTTGACCTAACGCAGGGCCGATAGGTGGCGAAGGGTTTGCCTTACCAGCTGGCACTTGCAGCTTAATAAAACCAACTATTTTCTTAGCCATTACGACCTCATACAAAAACTCTTCGATGCTAACACAAATAAGGCTAAATTGCAAGAAGCTATTATAAAGCCGAATAGTCTGAATCGCGTCACGCGCAATAAAAAATTATAAGGCATTACTTTTTGAATTTTTTGTTGATTTCACGTACTCACTTATCCATGTCTTTATTTTCAATATAGCTCTATCATCTAACTGTCGAACTCTTTCTTTTGAAACGCCTAATTTTTCACCTATCTGCGCTAATGTTTCAGGAGGTTCAGTAAGCCTGTGCCACAAAACAATGTTTCGTTCTCTCTCAGAAAGCTTAGATAAAGCATAATCAAACATTTTTCGTCTATATTCACATTCTTGCTTTTCTAAAATCGCTTCCTCAGATGTAGCATTCGCATCTACTAAAAAGTCCTCCCAGGAAGCAGAATCATCGCCACTCCCCACAGGTGCATTTATTGAAAAGTCAACGCTGGATAACCTGTTATCTGCATCAATAACCTTGTCTTTTGGAATATTTAATTCATTAGATATTTTTTCTGCTGCCTCATCTCCAACTTTATCTACGCCTAATATGCGTTTCATCTTATTTAGACAAAAAAATAGTTTCTTGTACGCCTTTGACGTCCCAAGTCTTACGATGTACTTAGAGTTGTATATATACTCCTGAATACGTGCTTTTATCCACCATGATGAGTACGTAGATAACATAAAACCAAGATCAGGTTTATAATGCTCGATTGCCTGTAGCATTCCAATATGACCTTCAGATATGAGCTCTTGAATAGGTATACCATACCCAGAATATCCATTTGCAATCTGAACGACTAAACGCAAATGTCCCTTAACCAATTTATCAATCGACTTTTTACTTTTATTATCTGCCCAATCCTTAGCCAATACATATTCCTCATCTTGCGATAATAGTGGAAATTTATGTATCTCATTAAGATATTTCGATAAAGTCCCGTCGCGCAGTAATGAAACGTGCCGCATAGTTCACCAATAAACATAGATTACATCATAGTATCAAAAATACATTAAAATATTACTAATACATATATTGTAGTAAAAAACGAGAAATACATCTCATAATTTAATATTTTTTTAACACAAACATAATACAATTTTCTTTGATTGTATTGACGTAATTGCTATGAAAGACGATAACGATTTATTGAACAAGTTAATAGAAAATCATCAAAATCATTATGATTTGAAAAGTCCAGCAAAGCACCACAACACTGTAAAAGCAAATACTCCAAAATATATTATTATCGCAAAAGGAATATTTCCTGATACAATAAAAGGAAGAAAAGATGCTGTATATTGCTATGCATTCAGGTCGTCTATTTATAAAATGCATGATGATGACGACAATGCACATACGCAAGCTGTTAAGACTAGCAAAATAATACAAAAAGACGTAATTGCATGCATACCGACAGGACGCTGGGGTGCTTCGTTACAAGCTCATATCGATCAGTCGCTAATAGTAAAATCTATCACGATAGTGCGATCAGAAATCGATAAAGACATAGAAAATGTTATACAAGAAACAGAATTTACAAATTGTAAAATAATGACTTATGAACAATTAGACGATAAAATCGTATTCTCATTCAACTATGACACAAAAATTGATGATTTCACAGATTATACAAAAGATGGCTTGAAAAAAGGACATGCAGCAGTTACAATAAAGAAACATAATGGAAAAGAGAAGCATGTAAGCAGAATATGAAAAAGTTAGTTGTTGTAGTTCTTAGTATTTGTTGTCTTTATGTTCACTCAGAAGAATTAGATGAGTATAGTGCTTCTCAGGTGTTTGAAGAGGAGCAAGAAGATTTGCACAAAAAAAGCGATCCGTTTGAAAACATCAACAAGCCGATTTTTGAATTCAATAAACAAATTGATAAATTTGTTTTAAGAAACGCTGCCGCAGTATATGTCGGAATTACGAATGAAGATTTTAGAGAATGTTCATATAATTTCTTTTTCAATATGTCGTTGCTACTAAATTCTGTTTCTAGAGCTCTAGCTGGAGATATAGATAATTCGTTAAAAGCCATCGCGAGATTTGTAATAAATTTAACACTCGGTTTCTTCGGCTGCTTTGATCCAGCAACTAAATTTGGAATTAGTGTTGAGGATCACGATCTACGCTCTACACTTACAAAATATGGTATGCCGTCGAAACCGTATATAGTTTTACCATTTTTTGGAGCCTCAAGTCCTAGGGACATAATCGGCTCGATAGGAAACTTTTTTATAGATCCGTTAGGATTTATCATCCCAGAAGGGTGGATGTGGCGTCGCCGTATATTTAATACAATTACTAGCAGAAGCGAAAACTATAGAGCGATAAACGAAATTCTTTACAACGTCCCTGATCCATACAGCGCTGTGAGAGATGGCTATCTTAACGAGTAATGAGCTTGACTTATTTAGCAACAGCGCAGCGAAAGATGTGTATACACCATTAGCAGATAGGATACGGCCTACTTCTGTTGCACAGTTAGTAGGCCATGAAAAGTATTCAAAAAAGATCTATATGAACGACCTTCAATCTATGATTTTGTGGGGACCGCCTGGTTGTGGAAAGACTTCTTTGGCGAAAATCATAGCAAGAAATTGTGACATTAAGTTTTACGAACTATCTGGAGTATCATGCGGAACGACAGAATTTAAATCAACATTTAACGAAGCCAAACAAAACGGAAAGTTACTATTAATCATCGATGAAATACACCACTTAAACAAATCACAACAGGATCTTTTTCTTCCATACTTAGAAAATGGTAGCTTGTTACTAATCGGAACTACAACTGAAAATCCGTCGTTTGAATTGCGCCCCGCATTATTGTCTCGTTGTAAAATCATAGAACTGAAACGCCTGCAAATAGACGATTTAAAACTATTACTAGAACGCGCAGAAGTTTATATGAAAAGGACTTTACCTCTCACAGCAAAAGCAAGAGAAAAATTATGCCAAATAGCAGATGGCGACGGAAGATATCTAATAAACAGAGCTGAAGAGTTATTTGCACTAAGCATTAATAACCTACTCGATGAACATGAAATGCTAGAACTCCTACCGAAACGCGCTATAATTTACGATAAATCAAGAGACGAACACTATAATCTAATTAGCGCACTCCATAAGTCGATGAGAGGCTCTGATGTAAATGCCGCACTTTACTGGTTTACACGAATGCTTGAAGGTGGAGAAAATATTGCGTACATAACAAGGCGACTTATTCGATTCGCTGTAGAAGATATAGGAATGTCTGACCCTAATGCATTATTGCAAGCTCTAGCAGCTAGAGAAGCATACGATTTATTAGGATCACCAGAAGGCGAGCTCGCTGTAGCACAAGCTGTCATATATTTATCAACCGCGCCTAAATCGAATTCAATTGAAGTAGCATATATCAAATCCAGACAATGCGCTAAAGAATTTGGCTCATTAATGCCTGACAAACAAATATTGAATGCGCCGACAACAATGATGAAAAATGCAGATTATGGAAAAGGATACATTTATGATCATGATACGAAAAACGCATTTGCAGGCACAGACTTTTTTCCCGATGGACTACCACGACAAGAATTTTACACACCATCAGAACGAGGATTTGAAAAAGAAATAAAAAAACGCAAACTTTGGTGGGACTCGCACCGGAAAAATAAGCAATAACATTACACATGGCGTGCGATATAACTGCCAAATTACATTAAATGTACAGCTGCTTACGTAAAAATCGACAAAAAACACATCATACGCATACTTTACAAAAGTGGAAACAACATTTATTTCTTAACAAGAATAAACAACGCTAATGCACAATGAAGGCTACGTATTCTTTCTTTTTGCAATCGCAGCGTATACGTTTTCCTTCAATTCCATAAAGATTATGTATATTATAGGCAGCACAAGTAACGTAAATAGCGTTCCAAAACTCATCCCCCCAACGATAGAATACCCGATCTGACGTCTTGCTCCAGCTCCAGCGCCATTAGCAAAAACCAATGGAACGGCGCCAAGAACCATAGCAAGCGTAGTCATTAATATCGGACGCAAGCGCAAATATGCAGCAGTTTGTACAGCCTCAACAATACTCTTCCCAGATTCCTTAATTTTGTTGGCAAAATCAACAATCAATATACCGTGTTTCGTTATCAATCCAATTAACGTTACAAGTCCTATCTTAGAATAAATATTTAAGCTTCCATCACTAGTAAAAAATAGCACGACTAGAGCGCCTGTAACAGCCAACGGAACACTAATCATGATAATTATAGGATCTACAAAACTCTCAAATTGAGCAGCTAAGACAAGAAACACGAACACTATAGCCAACACGAAAACAAACAACATTTGCTGACTATCAGCTAAATAATTCTTTGTCGCACCAGTAAATGACAAAATAATTAAATCAGGCAAGTACCTATTTTTAAACTCTTTTATATCATTAACAACCTGTCCAAGAGAATATCCTTTTGCTACCTGAGCAGTAAAGCTTGCGGCGAGCATTTTATCATTATGATACAAACTAGCTGGAGACAATTTTGTTTTTACATTAACTAAATCAATAACAGGCACCATAGCGCCGTCTCTATTTCCCTCAACAATAGGAGATTTCACGTATATATACTTCAATACATCAATAGTTTCTCTATATTGCTTATCTAATTGCACAAAGATCTCATCTCTATAAGATTCCCTTTGTACATTCCCAGCTTTTCGTCCCTTAATCGATGTTTCTATAGCATCGAGGACTTCGTTCATTGTTACACCAACAGCAGCAGCTTTATCACGATCAACTGAAATGACAAACTCTTCTTGATCAGCAAGAAGCGTAGAACGTATTCCGCGATCTAAACCTGGATAAGATTCTCTTAACAGCATAGCAAATCCATGACCATATCGACTTAAATAAGGATATCCCTGATTGGTTTGCAGCACGAACCCAACATCTTCATCGCCACTTCCTGAAAATGTGTAAGCAGAAGCTAATACGCCAGAAACCGTTCGAAACGACTCATTAAGCATATCAGTAATATCTTGAGCTGAATTTTTACGCTGCCGCCACGGCACTAATGTCAAAAACCCTGAAACGGCATTTTCATTTACCTTAACGTAACGCAATCTCGTATCAGGCATATCCTTCATCAAATCATCCATAATGAGAGCATTTTTTTCTACGTAACTATATGTTGCGCCAGTGGGCGACTCTCCACGAATATTTACATATCCAGAATCCTCTCTCGGGAAACTTTCTGACGGCAGTTTATACATTAAAAATATGCCCGAAAGCAATATCAATCCAGCGGCACAAGAAACAATTACTTTATGTTCACATAAACGTTTTAATATACCGATATAGAACTCATCAATACTTCTTAACAAACTCTGCTGTTTAGTAGAGTGATTTGCAATCCATCCGACATCTTTTTTTGAATTTTTATCCTTCAATAACTTAGAACACATCATCGGAGTTAGAGTCAATGCTACAAAGCCAGAAATAATAACAGAACTAGCCAATGCTAAAGCAAACTCTTTTAACATTCCCCCCATTCTCCCAGGAGTTAATGCGACAGGAATATATGCTGTAGCTAAAGTTAACGTCATAGCTATCACGGCAAACGCGATTTCCTTCGTAGCTTCAATAGATGCCTTAACCTTATCTTTGCCATGTTCTATATGTCGGCAAACATTCTCCAATACAACAATAGCATCATCGACGACAAGCCCTACAGCAAGAACCATAGCCAATAATGTTAAAATATTTACAGAAAACCCGAAAAAATGTAGAAATATGAATGTACCTATTAACGATACAGGAATCGTAACGATCGGTATCAACGTAGCAGTTGGCGACCATAGAAACAGAAAAACAACGCCTAAAACCAGCACAATGGACTCAAAAATAGCCTGAAATACGTTATTCATAGATTCTTGAATTTCTTCAGCTTCATCCATTGCGACGATAACATCTACTCCTTTAGGAAGCAATTCTTTTGCGTCAGGTAAAACATTATAAACATGTTTACTTAAATCTATAGGATTCGCAGTAGATTGTTTTGTAATCGCTATTGAAACAGCCTCTTTTCCGTTAAAGAACGTACCATTACGCTTCTCTTCATTAACAAACTCAGTATGTCCAATATCCTTTATTTTTACAATTTTCCCTCTTCCATGCTTTACAGGTAGCACAACATCATCGAACTTTTCAGGATTATTCAACTCGCAATCAGCGACCATCATAAATTCACGATTTTCGCCAATAATACGACCTAAAGGCCTTTGTACATGTTGGCTGTATACGGCTTCAACAACATCAGCAGGAGTGTACCCCAAAGATGATAACTTCTGTGGATCAACATAAATACGCATACTTTTTTCATTTCCACCACCTACGTCAACCCTAGCAACACCAGGAAGCATTTCAAATTTCGGTTTTAAAAATTTATCCACATGAGTAAACAACTCTTGTACATTGACATTATCGCCTGTAAATACAATGAAAAGCCCAGCGTTTGCACTACTATCCGATTTTCTTATCAGAGGGTCGTGTATTCCCTGCGGTAGTTGATTCTTAACAAGAGAAATTCTATCTCGAACGTCAGCAGCAGCACCATCCAAATCACGTTCAGGAGCGAATGTTATACTTATGCTACTATTTTCGTTTCCACTATTAGACACAATGGACTCTACACCAGGAATTGTAGCGAATTGTCCTTCCAACAACTTAGATATCTGGTTTTCAACGACTTGCGGATTTGCCCCTCTAAATTCTGTCTCAACAGTAATCACAGGCTGATCCACATTAGGATACTTCCTAACAGGTAATCTGTTATAAAAAACTATACCAAGAACCAATATTATGAGCGTCAATACGGTAGAAAAGACAGGACGCTTTACACATACCTCTGCTATATTCATATTTTTACACCATAAATCTATCGTTTCACATTGGTACCAGGCTCACTCTGTTTTTGCAGACCAGCCTTTTTTTTAGCTAACTCTTTCTGTTTCTTCCTGTACGCAATGATCATCTCATCTGTAACGATTTGCACCTTTTTTCCCTCAACGACTCTAGCGCCACCCTCCATAACGACAGTGTCGCTTTCGTTTAAGCCAGACAGAATTTCTACAACACCTTTGTTTCTGTACCCAGAAGTAATATTAGTACGAACAGCAGTACCATCAGATAAAACTCGAAAAACGCTCTCAATTTCGCCATATCGTTCTATAGCGCCTTCAGGAATAACAATACCATTTTTACAACGGTCCAAGGCGACGCCGACTTTCACGAACATACCAGGTTTTAGAGCATTACCACTTTTCTGTTCAAGAACGGCGCGAACATTAAAACTATGAGACATTTTGTCACTTTCAGGATCAATAGCAGTTACCGTAGCGGAATAACTATTCTCATTACCATCAACCGAAACATCGACCTTTTGCCCAGAATAAACCTCAGCAATATTGACATCAGGCACCTTAAAATCAACTCGCAACGCCTCATCATCGACCAATTTTGCGAGCACATACCCCACATTTACAAACTGCCCTTCACTTATTTCCTTGAGGCCGACCTTTCCTGAAAAAGGAGCGACGATTCGATGCTTTTCAAGCACAACCTTGCAAGAAGCCACGCGGGCCTCGGCAGCACTAAGCTCAGCCTTTAATGTATCACGCCGCACCTTACTAATTACTCCTTTTTCAGCCAGTTCAGCGGAAGGCTTATACTCGCTACGTATTTTTTCGCATTGTGCCTCAGCCTCCTTCAAAGCTGCAAGAGCTCTAGAATCATCTAATTGCACTAATAAATCGCCACGCTTTACTGTTCCACCTTCAGAAAAATGAACGCCGACTACGGTAGAATCGACTTCAGCCTTTATTTCCACAGAATTGCTTGGTGTCAAAATTCCCGTCAGTTTCAAAAAACGACAAATAGGCATAATTCTAGCATTTGCCACTCGTACCATCGGCGCTCTATCAACACCATTCGAGATTACTTTATCACGATTAACAGAACGGTACCAAAAAAATATACAAGCGAGTGCAGAACCAACGCCACAACAGATAAAAGCAAATCTCTTACGAGTTAAATTCATAATCCACACCTTATTTTTGAAAAATTAGCAATACAAAAGCGCATGTATTTAGTATATCACACGGAACGAATAAAATCAAGCAACCGAGACAAGAACTCAATACATCATAGCAAAATTTTACTGACGAACCTAACGTTTTAACGAAAAACAACGCATTACTATTCACGTGGCATTTTGCTCAATAAATTACGCACGTCCTCAACGTCACACACATTGAGAGTTTTAATAGAAGAAGTAGTCCGTCGTATTAAGCCGGACAAAACTTTGCCAGCACCTATTTCCATAGATTCAACAACACCATAGCTAACAGCATTTAATATTGCCTCTCTCCAACGCACCATACTAACTATCTGTTTCAGTAATAATTCTTTAAAGCCGTCAATTTCAGCCTTACCTGTATAATTAGCAATAATAGGACACGTAGGTTTATTGAAAGTAACAGTATCGAAAATGTCGGCGAGTTTCTCGACAGCAGGAGACATTTTCGATGAATGGAACGGACCGGAAACATTTAAACGAACGACCTTTAATGCGCCACAACGTATAGCCTTTTCCGCCAACATCTCAAGCGCGTTATCAGACCCACTAACCACTATTTGTGCATTCGAATTGTCATTTGCAATTTCGATAAATTCTGTTGAAGCAATCTGCTTGACTACATCCTCAAGTCTCTCAATATCTAACCCAATAACAGCAGACATTCCGTATCCCTTCTCTGCACACTCTTTCATGGCCTGTCCACGCGCAACCAATAACCTTGCAGTATCAGACAAAGAAAGGGCACCAGCAGCACATAAAGCAGAATATTCACCTAGAGAATGCCCAGCAACAAATCCACTACACAGCTGCATTCCAGAATTCTGCAATACTCGTACAGACGCCATACAGACAGTCATAATGGCCACCTGAGCGTTTTCCGTACTGGTCAAAACTTCTTCAGGACCATTAAATATCAAATCAGCAAGATTCATCGAAATAGCGTCCTCTACCTCTTCATAAACATATTTTGCAGAACTATACGATGAATAAATATCATACCCCATTCCAACGAATTGAGAACCTTGTCCTGGAAAAACAACTAATCTCATACACACCACCGTCTAATTGATAACAACATTATTAACACTAAACTCAACACTTCCATCACTTACAAATACATTCAAAGTATTTCCATTTTGAATATCATACTTCGAACGGACTCTAAGCCCATTACCACATTCTATATACGCATAACCACGTTGAAATATCTTACGCGTAGAGCACGATTCTAACATATTTATAGTCAAAAACATAGTACTAGATTTACTACTTATTAAATCGTTAATAGAATGATCTAACTTAGTAGAAATTGTATCAATCTTTATATTAACAATTTCAGGCTTATTTACCCTAACACGGCTTAACATAACACTTAAACAATCTAATTTCGACATATAACAACGCTCAAATGCAACAAACATTAAATCTAGTTTTTGCATTTTATTTTCTAGCAACGCCCAAGGAGACAAAATCTTACAAGAATCCAATCGCGTTTGAATAGTAGATACTTCCTTTTTGAAATAATTATTCATTCTCATAAAAAGACTGTAAATCATTTCATTTATAAAATTTCTATGTTGCACAGCTAATTCTGCAGCCGCAGTAGGCGTTGGAGCTCGTAAATCAGCAGCGAAATCTAGCAAACTAGTATCAGTTTCATGACCAATAGCAGATATAATAGGAATACCGCTTCTTGATGCAACCCTAGCCAATTCTTCATCATTAAATGGCATTAAGTCTTCTAATGAACCGCCGCCTCTTGCTATAATTAATACATCTGGCCGCCTATCTTCGGGCAAAGAATTCATGTATTTTATACCATGAACCACTTGTCCCGCAGCTTGCGCACCTTGAACTAAAACAGGGTATAATAGGATCGGTGTAGGAAATCGATCCTCAATTCTATGCATAATATCTTGAATCACAGCACCTGTCGGAGACGTAATAACGCCAATCAATTTAGGAAAGCGCGGAATAGGCTGTTTTTTATCTAAATCAAAAACACCGTCAGCAGCAAGCCGTTTTTTTCGCTCTTCAAGTAATTTTAAAAGCGCCCCCTCTCCAGCTAACTCAAACGAAGAAACAATAAACTGATACTTAGAACGCTCAGAATATGTCGTTACTTTCCCAACACAGCGAATCTCCATACCATCTTCAAGCTTCACCTTTTGTGTAAAAGATACGTATTTCCAACATATACAGTCTATATTCGATTGCTCATCCTTGAGAGTAAAATACGTATGTCCGGAAGAATGAACCTTCAAACCAGCTACTTCGCCCTTTAGACGAACATCACGAAAACCAACCTCTATGGTTTTCTTAATCATATTCGACAACTGTGTAACTGTATATTCGTCTTTACTATCTAGCATTAACAAAATCTATCGCCTTCTGTAAATCTTGAGCAGTATCGATACTAATAGGTTCATCGATATCACACAAAACAGTATGTATTCTCATTTCATTTTCTAACGCCCTTAATTGCTCTAATCTTTCTGACTTTTCTAAAGACGATACAGGAAATGAAACAAAGCGCTTTAAAATATCAAATTTATACGCATACACTCCAACATGGTGATAATATGGGCCCTCAAATGGAATTATAGATCGACTAAAATAATGAGCCGCAGCATACTTTTCCGAATAAAACGTAACAGCTGGTTTAACTACACTACTTAATTTATAACTATCATCTTTAATTCTTGTAATTGGAGTTGAAATATCGACATTCTCATGCATACACAGCTCATAGCTAGCACGTATAAAGACAGGATCGACAAATGGAAGATCGCCTTGCACATTCACTACTATATCGTCATCGCTGCAACCTATTATGGAAGCCGCTGCATGTACTCTATCAGTTCCTGAAGGCAAATCAAGATCAGTCAATATAGCTTTTCCGCCATTATTTTCGATTAATGAAGCAATTTCTTCACTATCGCATGCGACAAAAACGTCACCGACATCAGCATCAACAGCACTGTTGTATGTCCGAACAATTAACGGAATTCCACAAATATCAGCCACCATTTTACGAGGCAATCTTGTAGACCCGAGTCTAGCTGGAATAATTATTGTACACTTCATAATAACACCTCACAAAAAATAAGATTTATGCTAAACATTCAGTATAATATGTAGGGATACATCCATTATCAGCAAAAAAACTAGATATAGAGCTTCTATCTTTTTTTAGCCTCTTCAATATGCCACTAGTAATAAATACAGAATCTAAGCCATAATCCACAGCCCCTTTTATATCAGTCATCAGCGTATCACCAACACATAGTATTCGTAAATTTTTTAATCCAGGATATAATTCAAAAGTCCTTTTGTAAATTATAGCAGACGGTTTTCCATACGCATATACACGTCCACCGATTTGTCTATATTTAGCAACAGCATATGTAGCAGACTTAATAAAACTATCACCCTTTAATGCCACTTTATCAGGATTTGTACAAATAATAGGTACATCTCTAGCTAATAAACGTTTAAACAAATCTGGATCATAAAATTTTATATCAGAAACAATACCATTAAATAGCAAAAAATCAGCATCTTCAACGTTATTAGTAACACAAACCCCATTCGTCCCTTCTAGGAAATTCTGATTTCCAACGACAAAAAACTTATTGTGTTCATTAAGTTCAGAAAACTCATACAACCTTAAATTAATAAAATGCCGCAACACATCACCAGATGTAACGATCTTGTCTAAGAAATAATCATCAATCCCAAGTGTAAATAATTGCGCACGCACAAGCGCCTTTGTCCTAGTAGCATTAGAAACAAACACGACATGCTTCCCAAGATCCTTCAGCCTAGAAAAAACTTCATCAACACCATAAAACAAGAAGTTTCCGTCTGTTAAGACACCGTTAATATCACAAAAGATACAATCATACCTATCTATTATATCAAAAATAGAACTAATATAACGCATTAATTCCGTCCAATACTATAATACTCTATCCCATGCTCACGAACCTCGCGCGGAATAAATATATTACGCAAATCTATCACAACTTTACGTCTCATAACATTACATATATATTCTACATTCAATGCCTTAAACTCATTCCAATCAGTTAGTATCACAACAGCATCAGCATTCTCACATGCGGAAACAACATCGCTAGCCCATTTAACACCTTTAAGCATCTTTTTTCCATCAGATGAATTTGAAGGATCATAAACACGAATATTTGCACCATGCTGAATCAAATGAGGAATGATGTCCAAGCTAGGACTATCACGCATATCATCAGTATCAGGTTTAAACGTAACACCCAATACTGCCAACGTTTTTTCAGCAACAGAACCACCGCAAAATTTAATAATTTTCTCAACCATTGAAATCTTACGTCTATTATTGGAATTTATAGTTTCCCGTACTAAACTTAACTCAATTCCATAAACATTTTTTGAAAAATCATACAATGCTGACGTATCCTTTGGAAAACACGATCCGCCGTATCCGGGACCAGCCTGCAAAAACTTCCCCCCTATTCTATTATCGAGCCCCATAGCTAATGCGACATCATTTACATCCGCATTGCAGCATTCGCATAAATTAGCAATTTCATTTATAAACGCAACCTTCATAGCAAGAAACGCATTAGACGCATACTTGCACAATTCCGCAGATTCAAGATCCATGAAAACAATCGGAATGTTGAAAGTATACAATGGTCGATACAACTGTGTTAAGAGTTTTTTTGCGTTTTCATCACGAACACCCAAGATCACACGGTCTGGCCGCATAAAATCACTAACAGCTGCGCCCTCTCTCAAAAATTCAGGATTAAACGCAACCGCAGACTTTTTCCCTTTTAGCCTCAAGATCTTTTGCACCTCAGACGTAGTGCCAACAGGCACTGTAGATTTTACGACTAAAACAGCACTATCTCTAATACACGTAGAAATCTCCTCAGCTACCCCAAAGACATAACGCAAATCAGCACTACCATCCTCTCGACTTGGTGTCCCAACAGCAATAATAATTACGTCAGCATCCGAAACAGCTTGTTCTATAGATGTAGTAAAATGCAATCGTCCAGCGTCTCTGTTCTTTTTTAGTAGATTACTTAAACCAGGTTCATATATTGGCACTCCGCCAGAATTCAGTAAATCAATTTTAGATGAAATATTATCAACACATGTTACATCAAACCCGAATTCCGAAAAGCATACGCCACTAACTAAACCAACGTACCCCACTCCAACGATTACAACTTTTACCTCATTACTACAGTACATATCAGTCTCCGACAGAAAAAATGCTAGAAAATTCTTTATTGTTACGTGCCATTTTTAAAATTGCAGAAATCCAACCGACCTTATTTCCACAATCGATACTTTCCCCAGAAAACTCATAACCATACAACGCACAACCGGAATCCACCATATGCGTAATTGCATCAGATAGCTGAACCTCTCCAGATGCTCCAGAATTAATCCTCTTTAGAGAATCCATCAATCGCCCATTAAGCAAATACCTCCCGACTACAGCATAATTGTTCTTATCAACGACATTTTCAGGTTTTTCAACAATTCCGGCAGCCGAAATAACATCTGTTTTACGTCCTAATGTCTTCAGGATCCCGTACAACCTCGCTGTATCTTTTTCAACTAACTTCGTCGCAACCATATTACCACCTGAGTAACGCTTTACCATCTCTAACAAACAATTAGAGTTCAACATCAAATCATCTGGTAACATCACAGCGAAAACATCATCCTCATCAATTAAATGTTCTGCACATAAAATAGCATCGCCAAGACCGTTCTGTTGTTCCTGAAATACGTACGTAAACCGACAATTGCGTGAAGAAAACTCATTTTCAATATACCTAACAACGGCATCTTTACCTTGTCTGACAACCATGATAAATTCCGTAATTCCAGCCTCTAAAGCCTCTACAATTGAATAATGAATTAATGGTTTATCTAACACAGGTAACATTTCTTTTGGTATATAATCGCTGATTGGAGCAACCCTAGTTCCCTTTCCTGCGATAGGGAAAATAACCTTCTTTATTTTTATCATATCGCCTCTTAGATACAGACCTTCCTATCGAGCATATTTGCAATATCAACATTGTGCGTAGCTATTATAGCTGATATACCAAATTCTTTCAAAATTTTTAATAATTCATGAATTACCAAACTCGTCGTCTCAACATCCAAATTACCAGTTGGTTCATCAGCCAATAATATGTCCGGTTTATTAGCAATAGCTCTCGCTATTGCCACTCGCTGCTTCTGCCCTCCAGATAACTGCCCTGGGAAAAAAGATTTCCTATCATATAACGCAAAAAGATCCAACAAGAACCTAGCTCTCTCTGTAGCCTCCTTTCGTGACACGCCATTTATAAGTTGAGGCAATACAACATTTTCTTCTGCTGAAAACTCCTGCAACAAATTGTGAGATTGATAAACAAAACCAAAATGGTTAAGAATCGTCTTTTGTCTATCTAGAAGTTTAACGTTCTTTCCTCGCAAAAAAATTTCACCATTTGTAGGTATATCCAATAATCCAAGTATGTGTAGCAAAGTTGATTTTCCAGACCCAGATGCTCCGACTAACGAAATGACCTCGTATTCTCTCAACTCAATGTTAAAACCGCCTAGTATATTGCCATCGTTATCAGAATACCTCTTTACTATATTTTTTGCACTCAAAACGTTATTCATACTTCAAAACTTCAGCAGGTTGCAATTTGCTAGCCTTTATCGCAGGATACAGAGTAGCCAAACAAGAGATAATAACGGCAAAAACTAAAATGAATAAGACATCAAAATAATCGATAGACGAAGGCAATTTTGTAAGAAAATATACCTCAGCAGGAAACAAATTAATAGCCAACAAACGTTCTAATATTTTCTTGATTACATCAATATGTACAGAAAATAGTACGCCGCAAACACCTCCTATAAGCGTACCGAAAATACCAATAGATGAACCTATCATAAAGAAAATACGTAAAATAGCGTTATCTGACATACCAATAGTTTTCAAAATAGCGATGTCTCTTTCTTTATCCTTCACTAACATAATCATACACGAAATTATGCTAAAGCTAGCAACCAATGTAATCAATGTCAATATAATAGACATAACATTACGCTCAACCTTCACGGCATTCATAAACGAACTATTCACCTGTTCCCAATCGACAACCCGCATCGTATTACTACAAATTGTCGTAACTTTCTCCTTAACTTTAGCAATATCAACGTTCTTAGATGTAAACACCATAACATTACTTGCGCCAGAAACACTGAATAATTTTTGTGCTGTATGAAGAGGTATAATCACGGCATTAGAATCATATTCATGCATACCAGAACGAAAAGTAGCAACACATGATAGCGTTTTTTTCACAGGAAATGCACCAATTCCTGTTTCTTCTAATTCTGGAGCCATTATTGTTAAAGTATTACCAACTGTTATATTATAAACAGTACATAGGCCTTCACCAACTATTACAGTATCGAAATCATTAAATTTACAAATATCACCTGATGATATTCCGTTTCTTACCAATTTATATTTTTGCAAATCTTTTAAATCTATACCGCAAACGATCGTTCCACGAACTTGTTTTCCGTTCGACGACAAGGCGTGGCGCTCGATAACTGGAATTGCAGCGTCAACTCCATCGATAGCTTCGATTTTAGCAACGATATCACGATAAAACTGTTCATCTCCTCTAAGGTACACCATCAAATTTCCATTAAACTTTGCTACAGCAGACGAAAACTCATCATGAAAACCATTCATCACTGATGTAACGATAATCAATGTCGAAACGCCCAAAACGATACCAATGAATGAAAACAAGGCTGTAACTGATATGAACTTTTCCCTGCGCCTAGCTCTAATATATCGCCATGCTATCAAAAACTCAGCAATATTCATATTTTTGAAAATTCGAAATTCGCGATACAGTCTACTCCCACTTCTACTATCTCAGCTGTTCCCCTATTTTTCACTTCAACAACGCCACGATTGACAGCATTTTTTCCAACCAATATTTGAAAAGGAATCCCTATCAAATCTGCATCATTCAGTTTTTCACCAACCGTTAAGTATCGATCATCAAATAATACATCTATATTCCTCGACTTCAACTGTTCATATATCTTATTTGCAATGCACATACATTTTTCATCTTTACATTGCAACGCAACTAGCTCAACATCAAACGGAGCAACTTCAAGTGGCCATATTATACCTTTATCATCATGAGAAGCTTCGATAATCGCACCGACTAGTCTTGAAACCCCAATACCATAAGATCCCATTTCAGGAAAAACCTTATCACCGTTAGCATCAAGAACAAAAGCGCCCATCGTTTCTGTGTATTTCTTTCCAAAATAAAAAATGTGTCCAACCTCTATTCCACGAGACACGCACAATTCACTTTTATGAATAGGACAAGTTTCGACATCATATTTTTCATCAGAAACGGCGTAAGCTGAAGAAAACTCCTCATAATCACTATATTCTAATACATTTTTATCGTAGTAAAGAACGCTTTCTCCAGTTTCAGCTAAAATATGAAACTCGTTACTCATGTTACCACCTATCGCACCAGAATCAGCCTTGACAGGAATTGGAGTAACGCCCAACTTACGAAAAATCCTTAAGTACGCATTAAACTCATCGATGTAAGTCCGTTTTGCAGCCTCATATGTTAGGTTAAAAGAATACCCATCTTTCATGAGAAACTCCCTACCACGCATAACACCAAAACGTGGTCTAATTTCATCACGAAACTTCCAGTGAATTTGATACAAATTAACAGGCAGCTGCTTGTAACTCTTCACATAGCGTCTAAATATATCTGTGGCTTGTTCTTCATTCGTTGGACTATATAAGAAATTCCCATTTTTACGATCATTAATTCGCAGCATTTCTTTCCCATACGAATCATAGCGCCCACTTTCGTGCCACAAATCAGCTGGCTGAATTGTCGACATACAAACACGCGAAGCACCTATATATTCTTGTTCAGAATCGATTACTGCCTCAATTTTCTTCAGCACGCGCAGACCAAGCGGAAGCCAACAAAAAATTCCTGATGCGCACTGAGAAACCAACCCAGCACGCAACATTAATCTATGAGACGCAATTGTTGCATCAGCTGGAGTATCTCGCAATGTCGGGCTAAAATATTTAGAAAATCGCATGAATAACTTACCAAAATAATACATAAAAATTATATATTAGTTTTATCATTTTTCCAATCAATATCTATACATCCAACTAATACCTGCTTCTCCTCTAGAATTCGCTTCTACAGCGACCTGCGGACTAACATTTAATCTTACCTTATATTTCGCTTCTTTTTCAGATGCTTTTTCTACACCAAAATATATTTTATCACCGATGTACTTACCGGCATTCATAGTACTAACATCCTCCTTTCCATTCGACGATTCTGAAAAAGAAACTGAATCTAAAAACATAAAATCCTTAATAAAGTCCAACGCAGATAAGCTATTTTCAGTATGACTCATATTTTTAACAGCGTTACTCAACTTCGTTGATTCAGCTAATGATAACTCTTGGAATGGTATGTTAAAAATTATTTTAGATAGAATGTCCTCAATTGAATAAGATGGATTAGAATGGATATCTATATTTAATTTACCTTGATTATTATGTATATCAACGAAAACCTGCATATCACGAACTATCGAATTACCGCTCAAATTTATACGTGGGTTCAAGCCGTCTTCTTTTCGAAAAATAATGTCACCTGAACGTAGCTTAATTCTTGAACCAACCATTTTTATATGCCCATCCTTCAACTTTATATTACCGTCTAAAGCAAGCATATCATTAAAGCTAATAACGTTTAGATTACCATTAAATACCGCAGAAATAGAATCACCTAATATTTGCAATTTACGACAATTTGCCTTGAGATCAAAATCAAATGGAGGATTAACATTATGAGAAATCGTTTTGGTAATCGTTTTTGGTTTTTTCCCAATTCTAATTATGTTGATATCGCTATATCCCGTTGTTTTAACATTCTTAATATCATATACACCATCACTCATATCAATATTGCCAGATAACGTTAAATGTTCAATTGCCCCCTTTGCGCAGATGCTACCATTAAATATGCATTTTAACGAATCAGAATTGATAAGATCAAAATTTGAAAAATATAAGTCCATATTACAAAAGATTTTTGGTATTACTCCTTGCACTTCGCACGTTCCTTTACCTTTTATATCAAGACGTCCATTTCTATGTACAGCATTTGCTTTGATAATATCTATCCTATTATTTCGTATAACTGTATCAATTGTAATATTCTTAACTGAAACAGCTGACGTTTCAACTCCGCCATTATCTATCTTTAGTTTTCCGTTAACCATAGGTTTTGTCGATGTTCCAGAAAATGATAATTCTGAATTACAGTCACCGTTTAAAAGTACACCATCAAAAGGAATGAAAAATAAATTTTTTAATTTCACAGACATCAACAAATTTCCGGCTATTTCAACTTCACTGTTTCTCATAATATGCTGTGGAAGAACAATACGACAATCTATATAGTCGCCAAATCTAGAATATTTACTATTAAGCGTTATTAACTTCCTATCTAGCATTACATCCGCATACAATACGTCGCTCACATTATCATTAACGCAAACTTTTATATTTCCAAGAATATCTTTATCTTTGATGCAAAGAGCAGCATCGCATTTCAAAGTCAAGCCACTTACAAGTGTACTATCAACTCTTTTGTCAATTTTCTGTATAATGCGCAATGGAACATTATTCATCTTCGTATTTACATTAAAAATGTTATCACGTTTTACCAACGTCAACTTAGAATTACCTCCAGCACAGTTAATATCACACGCTGATTCGAAATTTCCATTCAAAAAATCAACTTTAACGTCTTTCGATGAAATCTTGAACTCATCTAACAGAAAATCGAAATTGTACAACACAAGTTTCATATTTTCGAACTTACCATGTGTTTTTAAATATCCATCATTACATAACACACATGAACAATCGATCTTCTCTCCAATTTTCGAAATATGCAAATCTGATAGCATTTGCCCAAAAAATTCGCAACCTGCCATATATAAATCACACACATGTCCGTTATGTAACATCTCAAAACTGTAACAATCAACCATTTTATATGATAGCTTATCAGTTTCGACTTTTATTCGCGTATTATTATTTTTTGAATTTATAGTCACAATACATGAACCGCTTAGATCTTTTTTTACAATTCCATAAAAAAAATCAGAAATACAACGAATATCATCAATTTTTATGGACATAAGACCAGACTGTACGACATTATTCTCACTAATAACAAATGGCTCAGAAATGCTAGAACTGCAAGCACCGTGATTAATTGAACATTCTCGAATAGTAGTACACGTTTCATTAAATAAGATGTTTGTATATATCGACCAATTCTCTCCTAAAACAGTTATGTATTGATCGTATATATTGTTTAAATGGAACTTAGACTCTATTTCAGATATTTTCAACGAATATAAATCAATCTTCCCAACATTGAATTTGATTTTACAATCTCCTTTTTTACAAGCTATCGTACCTGTAGCGGCTAAAACATCATCATTATAAACCTTTGTGTCAAAATTGGCATTTCCATCGAAATTAACGTTTCCAGAAAAACCAACAGATACGTTACCATTATAAAAAATAGCGCTGACCAACTTTGGCATATTATTTAGCGTTCCGTTACAAGAAAATTTTCTATCTTTTATTGAATAAACTCCACATAATTTTCCATTAATGGCTTCGCCATTTATTCGTGCTTTTAAGTCAATAGTATCTGTAGAATTAATGTATTCGCCTGATACATCAATTAGATACTGAGTATACTTTACCGAAGACTGAAAACTTAAATTTCCATCTGCGCGACGAAACGCTCTTACATAACCATTTACTCCTATGCAATCTACTATGTAAAAATCATATTGACGTTTATTGCAATCATAAACGCATTCAAGTTGTCCATTCTCAATGCTTCCACAGAGACGTAACATGTCGCCTCTTCTGTTATAACGAAAATGTTTAATACATATATCATTAACAGCGACATTATTCACCTGTACGCTAGATACGCAACTTAAAGCTACAGGTAATTGTATGTCTCCAGAAAAATCTACTGCATGATCATCATCTTGAAAATTATTAATCGAAACGCTATCAACTAATATCGCAAAATCATTCGAATATGAAAGACTTATATCGTTTATAACAAGTGAATAATTTTGAGATTTCACACACACTCTAGATAAAAAGGAACTGCCATCCCATCCAGAAACTACCACATTCGCGTCATAATATATACTTGATACATACGAAACCACGCGACATGCACAATGCCTTCCTATATCTGTATTTGCTAAAAACAAGCAAAAGCCGGTACATACAAAAACAATATACACAATATTAGATATAGCTTTTTCCAACAATTTTAACATTCTAAAATGCTTGTCCAAAACTCAAATAAAACTGCATACGATTGTCTATATTTTTTCTTCGCTTCAATGGAAAAGCTAAATCCATTCTAACTGGCCCAATGAGAGTATTATACCTTAACCCAATTCCATACCCAGAAAATATTTTATTTAAATTACCGACTGCAGCACTTTCAAAAAAAATTACACCACCTATTTCTTTATATATATTTTTTCTAATTTCAGCACCACACTCAATCTTATATAATCCACCAATCGGATATTTTGTATCTATTGTAATATTTTTAGAATCACGTATTACACGCATTGGACCAGCCATCTGAAGGCCGTAACCTCGAACGGAAGAAACACCTCCAGCATACAACCGCTTATCCAAAGGAACATCATTACATCCAAATGTAAATACTTTAGAAAAATTCCCCCAAACAGCAAGAACGGTATCCCTACTCTGTTTTCTAGAAAAAGCCTGCGTACAGTATAAGCTTATCAAATGAGATAGACGTCCTCTACTCATTAGCTGAGGCACAACCTTTAAAGATATTTTATATCCTTTTGATGGATTTAATACGCTATTTCTCTTATCAAATGAAAACATGAATGGCATATAAATGCATTCATATTTTTCCAAAATATTATACGGACCATTTACAATATTCTCTTCAAAAGATATTCCTGCAGAACATTTTATGTATTCTAACAACCAAGGAGGAGATGCCCACTCACAGCCAACAGATCGTCCTAACTTATAGTATGCATTTTTATTCTCTCTATCGTAAGAAGTATAAGATAAAACTTCATCTCTATCGTAAAAAAAATCTGGTTTTATGAATTCACAACGAAACGTATAATCCTTATATGTATTCGCAGAATTAACGCTAAACGGAGCACCAGAGCAACTAATCCTCACTTTTTCCCCATTCCGAAAAACGTTATAATGGATCCACGTAAGTGATCCATAAATTGATCTTAAATTTTTTGTAGAGTGATTGGTCTCCTGAAAGTTATACGTCTTGATCGTTGAATAAAACAAGCTTAATTCCAGAGATCTAGGTTTATCTTCAATCAAGTCTATATTCACAGGAGCAATAGCATTCTGCACATTATTTTCATCTAAAGAAATGTTAACCTTAGAAAAAATTTGGCTCCCTGTTAACAAACGATTCGTTCGTTCGATATCTTTTATATTAAATATATCACCATCTTCCCAACAAGTTCTTTTAAGTACAAAAGACTCATTCAAAGTATAGAGTCCATTAATCCTTGTAGGACCGTAATATATTTTTCCCCCTAAATAACACTCAATTTCAATTAGCGCACTTCCATTGATTTTATCCAATACGACATTTCTAGATAAAACTTTAGCAAATGGATACCCACGTTTATGCAAATTACGCTCATACCAGTTAGCTATATTTTCCACAGCAAAAGCTGTTGCGATTTTCTTTATTTGTGAACTAATAAACTTTTTATGCTGTAATGTATCACGCAAACCGTTTAATGATTTATCGTCTTTTTTTTTAGAAAACTGTAATTCTACGTTAGAAATCCTATATAATGTCCCAAGATCAACATTTATGTTAACTATAGTCGTTTCTTGCTGTTGAGATAAAGAATACGAAACAGAAGCATCATAATATCCACGTTCAATGAATTGTTGTTTAGCAATTCGTATAAAACGTTCTATTCTATCGTGCAAAGCATAAATATTACTAACACGCTTATATTTATCGTCGAGTAAGCGATCTTTTTTCAAGCTTCCAAATCGCGCCAAATCAACACCAGTCACACTTACAGCGTATTGCACATCATACGAATCCAATGATGCAGGACAATTGGAAACTATACTCGATAAAAAAGTTAGTACTATTATTAACCTAATTAACACCAACTTCTCTTTAAACTTTCGAATGTTCCATTATTAATAGAATCTCTGATGTTTTCCATTAATCTATTCATAAAACGTACGTTATGGACAGAAATAGCTTCAATAGCAAGCATTTCTTTTGCTTTTAATAGATAATGCAAATACGCTCGACTGAAGTTTAAACAACACTCACAATCGCACGTATCTTCAATTGGAGAATTATCGAATTCATATATAGAATTCTTTAAATTAATATGCTCTTTCTCGCAAGAGCCACGATACTCTGGAGCCACTAAAGCGCCGCCATGTCGAGCAACTCGTGTTGGATGAACGCAATCAAAAGTATCGACACCTAAAGCTACACCATTAAATATATCTGAAATGCCACCGATTCCAAGCAAATGTATTGGCCGTAAAATATCCAAACTCTGAAACGCCATACTTACAACTTCGTGCATCTGCTCTTTCGTCTGTCCTAAAGTTCCACCGATTGCTGTGCCAAAAAATTCATGAGAACTAACAAATTCTCCTGCGCATCTTCGCAAATCTGGATATACACCCCCTTGTACGATTCCGTATAAAGCATGAGAACCATTATCTAAGCGCTTAAATTCAGAAAGAGAACGTAATTCCCACGAATGCGATCGTACCAAAGAACGTTCAGTATACTCCCTACTTGAATGAAACGGTGTGCACTCATCTAGAACTACTATTAAATCTGCACCAAGATCACACTGCGTCTTAACGGAAATCTCAGGCGTTAAGACTCTGTACGTTCCATCCCAATAAGACCTAAATCTTGCACCATCATCAGTAATAGATACAACACTCGACGAACCATTCCTTCTCCCCTTTATTTCATCAGCAACAGACCCATAGCCGAAACTAAATATTTGAAATCCACCAGAATCTGTAAACATTGGCCCGTCCCATCCAGTAATTTTATGCAATCCGCCCATTTTCCGTATTGCCTCACCGCCTGGATGTAAAAATAAGTGATAAGTATTCGACAAAATAATCTGCGTCCTAGCATTTACTAACTGTTGTGGCCAAATTCCTTTTACACTAGCCTTTGTACCGCAAAAAATGAATGCAGGAGTATGTACATCACCATGAGGTGTATGTAGGACACCACACCTAGCATTTCCATGCGTTGAAATAACATTAAATGAAAAATTCTCGTACATATCACATCTCTCTAACAACAAACTTACCAGAGAATTCTACTAAAGGGATACAGCATAAAGCAATAACAAACCTAAACAAGCTTGTACCAATTATGTATGTAAAAAACACATCAGACCACGATATATCAAAGTTTGGAAATACTTTCCAAGCGACTACTGAAAACACACAGTTATCGATAAAAGTGCCAAACAACATAGCCATGCCAGACCGAAGCCATAGCGCATTAATTTTAGGTTTTAAAAAACTAAAAAAGTAAACATCAGATATCTGTCCAATAAAATAAGCAGTTACACTTGCGACAAAAAATGCTATTGATGGTGAAAATAGAGCATGTATTTCTTTATGCAAATTTGCACACCCTGTTGAACAAACAGCAGGATGCCAATCAGTTAGCAACATTAATATAGCAAAAAATAAATAACTAACAAACCCAATATACACATTCCTCTTTGCTGCAGAAATCCCATAATGCTCACTTATTATGTTATCAACAGCGAACATTGTAGAAAATACGACAGTTCCTAGAGGAACCGGAGAATCATAAAAAAGATACTGTGTAACCTTTAAGACCTGAATGTTCGCACAAACAGCGACAACTACCGAATAAGCGTGCAGCCCGACAACGCCGTATAATCGGCAAAGACAAATCAACGATGTGATACACACAAAAAACGTTGCCGCACTGCACAACTCAGCCACACAGCACCACCATACGACAGATAAGAGAGACCTTAACTAAGACAGCGCTCGTGTGACTACGCAGAAGCAACACACTTAGTATCAATAACCTTTTTCAACCTGCGCATTTTTTGGGAAAGCAAACTTGAATCAGCAGTTCGCAAATAATTATCTATCCCGCCTAATTTCTCTACACATCTAACGGCACTAACACTCAAACGCAAACGCACCCTACACCCCAAAGCGTCACTTAAGAACGATACATTCTGCAAATTAGGCAGAAACCTACGCTTAGACTTATTATTAGCATGACTGACTCTGTTCCCAGACATCACGCCCTTTCCTGTCAAACAACAAACTCTAGCCATAAAATTCTCCATAAAACATTTTTCCCATTGTATCATAACTTTTCATCAGCATCAAGCGTCGCAAACAATGAACACACGGCGGTTTCATAAATTGATTTGTTTATTTTAGAATAACGAGCAATTCATATGACTAGAAAATTCACAAAACAAACGAGAGATAAGATCGAAAACACATAGGCACACGCGCAAAGATTGAAAAAAACTGATGTGGAGTGTCTCCAATTCATTTTTCGATATTTACAGCGACTGAATTTCTTCTACAGAGAGTCCTGTAAAGTCGGAAATATCAGAGATATTCAAACCTTTTGATAACATCTTTTCCGCTGTCTTTATTTTTTCTGAGTGAGCCTTAGCACGTTCTTCGGTACGACCTTTTGCTTCACCAGCCAATCTAGCATCGTTAATTCGAGTTTGGATTTCTTCCTCTTTCCACGCGTAGCGATCGTACTCGAGGAGTTGTTCAGGCGTATAAGACGCCCTTTCAAGTGCTTTGTATGCGTTACTTAAGGCCGAATTTTCCCTTAATACCTTATCTAAATCATCCGGATCTATATGGCTCGCATGCTTAAAGAAATACGCCCACTTTTCGATATCATCCTTGAGTTCGCAGAACTGCGTATGGAACTTCGACAATTCCAAAAACGAAAACGACATTTGTTTTAGATCGTGTTCGTATGTGACGACGTCCCTGAATTGATGATGCGACAGATAGTCCTTCTTATTCGGAAACAAAGTCTCCTCCATGATCGCCAAAAAAATTACAGGTCGCAGTTTGTTGTATCCGCCTTTATCATTTTTAGTTTTCTGGCTCCGAGGCCTCTGGTTCAAATACACACGGCTTGCGTACTCAACTGCGCGTTGAATAAAGCCTGAATCTGATGCTCGCTGCATTTCAACGATGAAATGAGTTCCATCATTAGTTGTGCATAGAACGTCTACAATACTTTGGCGCAATGCTATGATTTCTGTATCTAGATTAACCTTTAAGAATCTGACGTCGGTGATCAAATTTCCGTGCAGTACGTACTCGTTAAGAACATCATTCAGAAACTTTAACAAGATGTCCTTGTGCTTTTCTTCGCCAAATACCTGCTTAAACGCCCAATCATTCTTTGGATCCAAAAGTCTGTCCATATGCACTCTTAATCGCCAACATCTGCAGATATTATAACACATATAAAAGATTATTGCAGCTTTGATCAGAAAATTTATGAAACTGCCGTGACAATGAACAATATCGCAGAATCAGAGAAGTCGTCAATCCAACATATACTACTCATAATTTTCAGAGAAATACTCTCTCCAATCGTACAAGATATTGCGAGCACGCTGCCGATTAGCAGTTGGAAGCCATTGACTAGCAATTTTCTGCAATATTGGTTCTACTCGTTGAATTTCTGTTTCAAGATCGCTGTCTAAATCAGCAAACCAATACTTTGCTGCACCATGGTCGTACTCAGGATCGTCGTGATGATCGCTCCACTCGTTATTCATAAGTCGAACTGCATCTAATGCTTCTTGAGTAAAAATTTGTAATACTGACGTCTTTTTTGTATATATTGATTTTCCGAAAATTTCTAATATACGTATGTTTTCCAACCGCTTGATCAACGTCTCAACCGCAAGGCCTGTTTGCGATTCTCGGACGTATGGAATCGACATGCATTTTGCAACTCGCGCTTCAAATGTAGGTCTTGCAAGCGCACATGCACTAAACGTTAATCCAGATAGAGCATGCCAGAACCGTACTAAAGGTACTTCTTTTTCATACTTATCTTTTAATAATATGTACGGAATATCACAGTCCTTATCGGTACACCATCTAGATATTTCAGATTCCGTACAATTGTGCTCTGCCATTATTTGAGTTTTAATATCACGGTATGCATCGAAAACAAGCTTTCTATCTTCTGGCCTAATATGCATAGTTTCTGATGAAAACGTAAATTCATGAGATTTGGCAATTTGCCTCATTGCATGTAACTCAGCATTTAGCTGCAGGCATAGTAAAATCATAAATGCTCTCACCATAATCTCCTCGAAACGATAAGAGCATATTACTGTATAAGTATTAAAATATCATTTATATGTCTTATAATTCTCCTTACATATGTTAATAATCCGATCAACAACTTTGACATCAGCCCTGTATTGGCTGGCTCGCAACAAGTAACAATCGTGTGCTAAATGCCCATACCGCAACGGAGCTCCAACATCCATTCGATAAAGATTTTCGCCCTCTAATATTCAATGGACATTTTCTCACTGAAAAAGCATATTGTAAAGAAAATTTTATGAAAATAGTACCAAAAATCGACATAGCGCCTGAAAATGCGATAAAAAATTAGTTAAAATTGTATACAATCAGCCCCGTTTACCCTACTAAACGAGTCTGAATATATAAAAATTTAAATATTTTTCGATATTTTTTGAAAAACTGCATAGCCGCATCAAAAATATGTGTCACTTCAAAAATATTGACTTTTCAAAAGTAATACAATATGATTACGATGGTTTTTAGCGGGCAGTAAATGGAGAGTTGCAGACATACGCGGTTGTTGGCATGCTTAGTTTGCATGTTATGCGTCAACACGGTGGTGTATGTTAGTGCGATTAAATCAGATCGAAAAAAACAGCTCGTTATCGATAAGAATTCGTTGACAACCACGGCAGCTATTGTTGGATTAGAGTGTATAACAGACAAGGATGTTAGAGAACGAGTATCCCTTGTAACAATGCGAGTAAGACATCATTTACCTAATAATTTATATAAGTTTCTTTATCAAATGACATTGGATTCATTGATAGAAGAGAAATTGAAAGTAATGTACGCAAAAAAGCTTGCTCGTAATAAAGAGTTAGTATCATTTGATGATGTATCAAAAAGCTTCAATCAGCTTGCTGAAGCTAATGAAATGTCACCTAAAGGATTCGAACAATATCTATCACAACTAGGTGTGAACAAAAAGACTCTACTAGATCAGATATATGCCAGACTTACTTGGGAGGCTTATACTTTTGCTAGATATAGCGAACGCGTGAGTCTATCAGAAGAGGAGATACAACGAGAGCACAAAAAAATATGCAAGATGTTGCAAAAACG
The DNA here is from genome assembly GCA_964566185.1 of uncultured Alphaproteobacteria bacterium. Classification (GTDB taxonomy): domain Bacteria; phylum Pseudomonadota; class Alphaproteobacteria; order UBA3830; family CAYLKK01; genus CAZMHS01. The sequence goes on along the minus strand of CAZMHS010000001.1, from coordinate 52,889 downwards.
GGCGTATAATGTAGATCGCTTTTACGTTAACTTTTCATCGGAGACAGAAAAGGATTCTGCGAAGAAAACTGTAGATGCTGTAGTTTCATTGATTCAAGCAGGCGTGAATTTCCAAGATATTATCCGTCAATTTTCGATTAATGCATGGAATGTGTATAGCGGAAGCTTGGGTTTAATCTCTGAAGGACAGCTACCATTTAAAGAGGAAAATGACGCGATAAAAACAATGAAAGCCGGAGATATCAAAGTCATACAAACTCATCACGGTTTTTCAGTACTACGTCTTAACCAAAGCATATCAGCAAAAGATGACAATGGTGAACTGTTAACCGTGCATTACGTATCAGATAAAATTGGAACTTCTAATAGCCAAAATGAAATTTCTGCAAAGTTAGAAGCTCTGAAAAAGTTAGCTGATGGTTCGCGCAATGCGGCAGACATGCTCAGTAAAGCAAAAAGTAAAAACATGTCTATTACACCGGCTATAACATTGCATTCGAAATATATTGAACCACAGTTGAAGCATCTTCTTAATAATGCTAAAAATGGTATTACGACTGTTGCATGGAATGAGTCAGAAGTTTTTTGCGCATGTATCGTCAAGAAACAAAAAGTAAAAATAGATATGCCGATAAAAGATGACATAAAAAACAAAATGTTTTTTGATCAAGTAATGCAGCTTTCTTCACTGGATTTAAACATCGCCAGACGTAGTATAAACGTAGAGAAGAAATGATCTCGCTTACAGCAAAGGATATTTTTACGAAATATACCTGTAACGCAAAGAAAGCTCTTGGCCAAAATTATATTTTCTCTTCAGACATAAATTGCAATATTGTCAATTTCGCTGGCGACATATCTAATTTTAATGTGCTAGAAATAGGTCCAGGTCCAGGAGGGCTAACGTTAGAGATTTTAAAAAGAAGGCCAAACCGTCTTACTGTAATAGAGTTAGACGACAATTGGGCGCAAGTATGGAACGACATAAAAGAACAAGAGAGTAATCTACACGTTATACATAAAGACGTATTGGCGGTAGATTTCGATCAATTAGAGATCGATGTTATTATTTCTAACCTACCGTACAACGTTTCATCTAAGATACTAATCAAACTTCTACCGAATTTTGAAAGATACAAGAAATTAGTTCTAATGTTTCAAAAAGAACTTGCAGATAGAATTATATCCCATTACGACACAAAAACATACGGAAGATTATCCGTATTATCACAGTTAAAATCTGACATAAAAAAATGTATTACACTCTCACCTAATTGTTTTACACCTCCACCGAAGGTTCTGTCATCTGTTTTACTATTTACTCCGAAACAAAACGTAGATGCAGATTTTAGTAAAATGAATAAATTAACGACGATCGCATTTGCTAATCGCAGAAAGCAATTAGTGAAGGCACTTGCTAGAGAATACGGGAGTGAAAATATCCTCGATATATTTGAACGACTGAATATACGACCAGATGCAAGAGCAGAGCAGCTAGACATCAATAAATTTATACAATTAGCTAATATCCTATAGTTATATTTAATCAAATATTTACTATTTTATGCCATAATATGTTTTGAAATGTTTTGGAGTATGTATAATGTTATTACGTTGTCTTTGCTGTTTACTCTCAACGACTATACCTGTTATTAATGCAAATGCATCAAATGGTTCGTCGAAAGAATCAATACAGGAAAGTAACCCTACTGCGCAGACTGCAGGTACAAACACCAGTACGCTAGAACAAAACTCTAATAAATTATCAGCAGAAGCCGCAGCTGAAGACGTTAGGACGATAAAATACGTGCAGAATCTAAAAACAAGAACGTTTGAAAAAACATTAGAATATGAAGATACTACAAGATATTTTACGACACAACCAACAGAAACATTAAGTCAATTATTGGGGATGAATTCATGCACACAATATAAAAATGCAGAGAGCTTAGTGTTCGAAAATATGAATTTTTCGCAAAACGATATCCAAGCATTAGAAGTAAGTGGTATCTATCAACTACATATTAAAGATATTATATTTAATAACTGTTCTGGAATATACGATAACAGCGAAGGACTTGTTAGACTGCTTAGTGGCGGAAAACAATTGCGTAGTCTAGCGTTAACGCTGTCAGATAAAGAACTATCTTTTCCACAAGCATTTATAAATGGCATAAAAGAAAAATGTTCTGAATTAAATTTATTATGTTTTAGAGTACCATCACTTACGATAGATGATGCGAAAAATATTGCAGAACTTCTGACAAAAACAAACAAACATATAAAAACACTATATATGACTATCAAAAAAGCTGAGAAAGGAGCATTAAGCATAATTTCTGAAGCGTTAGCTGAAGCAGATCAACTAGAGTCTATCGCCGTATCGTTTGGAAATATTCCATGCGATGATGTAAAAGCATTTTTTGAAAATAGCTCAATAAAAAAGCTAAGAACAGCAAAAATAGACCTAGATATGAACTTATATGACAATAGCGGAATATTCACAGCAGCCGGTGCGTTGTCTTTATTCTTAAGTCAGCAAACTAATCTAACAGAGCTTGATATCAGCGGCTGTAATTTATCAGATGCTAGTATTGAAAAGATCTTCAAAGATGGGCTAATTAATAAACCTGAATTAAAAATTTTGAAATTAAATTTTATAAAAAATATTACAAAGGCTGCAGCTGAAATATTAGCTGCGTCGATAGAACCGCTAAAGTTGAATGAATTCAGCGCAATCGGCTGTGACTTATCGCAAGAAACAGCAGGTCAGATTATTTCTGCGCTTAGTAAACAGCAAAACCTCAAGATGGTAAATCTCGATGGAAACAAAATTACAGACATAGGAGAAATTATCAATAATTGCCATAATATGATCAGTCTATCATTACAAAGTTGTAAAATAGAAAAAGATGTTATATTAAAAAATATAGAGAACTTTCCGTATGATAATAGAAAACACCAATTGTTACTAAATATAAAAAACAATGAGCTGAATCAGACAAGTATAAGAGAAATATTTAATGCATATACGAAACACCTAGTAAATAAGCCCGATTCGCTTGTAAAATTATATATAATAGTGTAGAACTTTATAAACTAACTTAGTGCCGCACAAAAAATCGATATAACAAGATTAATTATCGAAATAAAAACAGCGGCACTGGAAATATCTTTTACCTCTCTTGATAATGGATGAGCATCCTTAGATATGCGATCGACAACTCGTTCGATACTTGTATTAACCGCTTCTACCACTAATACTAACATATATGCTGAAAAAACATACGTTCTGCAGTTGTCGACAAAATGAATAAACAACAATACGAATATACCGACAACCAGTTCTTGAGAAAAAGCTCTTTCTTTCAGTAAAAACCTAATACCTGATATAGAATAAATATACGCGTTAATCAACTTTTTCATAAAATAGACTTTTTTTATGATCTATAAACTTATTTTCTAATCCAAAGAAATCTAACAAAGAGTGGATCATATTCTTCGTAGAATATTCTACACTTGTATCACATTTTTTCAAATCTTTTAATTTTATGTATTCTTCGTTCCCCCAAACTATCATTGGAATGTCATACATATGCTGACAGTTAACACCCTCACAATGGTCATGAATACTATGAGGATTTTCATAGCAATCTTCACCATGATCAGAGAAATAAACCATACCTATAATCTCACCTATACGTTTCTGAAGAATATCAATTATAGATTTCAATACATAATCTGTATACCTTATACTGTTATCGTAGTGCGCGACACTTAAAGACCTTGCTGACATTTTAGACTCTGAGAATACATCAAAGTGTGCAGGATACCTCATTTTGTATTTCTGATGAGAACCTAACAAATGTATAAAAATCACCTTTTTACTATGCTCGTCGTTAACAGCTTTTTCAATATACGGAACTAAACATTCATCGTATGTTGAAGAGCGACAACCTCTCTGGTGTGCTGCGTTTTTAAAAATAGAAAAACCGTTCGTTAATCGAGCAACAATACTAAAAATGCCGTTATCCTTTTCTATAACATACTGATTTGAGATCCAAAATGTTTTAAATCCAGCAGCATTTAAAAAAGAAACGATATCTCCGTTATATAAGTCACCATTAAATGCAAGAGACCATTTTAACGCTAAAATAGTGCTAGCATATGCAGAATGAACATTTTTAAAAATAACTAACTTATCTTTTATAGAATCAAAATATGGTGTAGTAGTACGATAATACCCGTATAAACTCATATGTTTTCTGTCCACTGATTCTCCAAAAATAACGATATATGTCTGTGGCTTATCTTCTTTTACTTTACTTAAAATTTTACCGTAATTTATCTGTTTTCGTTCCGCAAGTATGCGAGAATTCCGTATCTTGTCACGATTATACTCGTATATAGCCCGTATAATTTTGTCTATCGAATTTGAGTAGTTTTCATTACCAAATGCAATACATATATACACACTTGAGAAAAATAACGCACAAGAAAAGCGCATTTCCTCCGACGAAACAATACATATATTTTTGTATGTAGCATTTACAAACGCGACAAACAGTGTACTGATTAATACATACATCATAGAAACTAATATGATTTTCCAGTTAAGGAAACTAGTTACAAATTCGCATACTTCGTCATGAGGTGAAATGAAAGCTAAATATATTGAATATGCGTTTATCTCAGCTCTCAGGATCATCATGTGTAATACATTCACTAATGAAGGAAAATAAACTAATGCTATATATAAGAAAGCGCAAACACGTATATTCTTTACAGCTAAAAATAGTACACAATAAACGAAAATCTTAACAATAGAAAATACAAGAGCGCTATACCCGTATGCAATCTGAAGGCAATAAACTGTGATACAATCAACACACACAGGGAACATTATGAAAAGCAGTAAAGTTAGCACCTTTCGATCTAGCCCAACAATATTTTCAAATCTCATCATATATGCCCTCGTCTAAAAGAAATTGCATGACATCTGGATAATGATCAACAATCACTTGATATGCTCTATCAAGTGACATTCCTACTTTAGATTTACTATTATTTTTTTTACATAGGCCAAATATTTGAGATCCATCGATGGGATAGACTGACTCTGTATATCCCTTAACCTGACGAATCTTAATTTTATTCTTTACCAGCATTGCCCAAAACCAAACATCATCATGAGTAGGCAGTTTTTCGTAGAACCCATCAAATACATCTTTAGTAAAAACATTTGGTGGGTACAAAACTCCAGCATGTCCTGTCAATCTATAATGGAAGCTAGCTCCATTAAATTTTTCTTTATACAAATAACATGTCGGAATATTTATAATGCGATCATTACGTATACATACCTTTCCGCACCTATGAGCATGCACATTTGTAGGATTTTTTTGATATGAACTATATAAAGATTCAATAGTATCATGCGCATAACAAATATCATCATCTAACGTAATAATTATATCGTTTGGATAGCATTTAAGCGATGGGATCAATTTTTTGTAAGAACCTATATCTTCGCACCATCTTATCGTAAGCCCATATTCCGTTAGTTCTAATAATTCACGAGGAAGGTCTTTCTCCTTATTTAAAAATTGACTTTCAGCTAACCATAAAACAACAATATCAGGCTTCATAGTTTGAGAAAGCACAGTTTTCAATGCTAACGTAGCAAAACTTATCCGCTCTGGATACGACGTCATTGACGCTACAACCATTACATTCCTTTTTGTATCTGTTACTCCACTGCTTTTTATTTCTGGAAACACGTTAGTATGCCTATGTTTTATACTAAACAAACGAATTCCAAACAAAAAGAAAATATAATGTTGATCTATATCTAATACCATATCACCAGTACTTAGCTAGCCACTTTGTAGCTTTTACATAACGAAAGCCGTACTTTCCGACATATCCTTTATACGCCTGATCAGGTGTTGGCTTACCGTGAAAAACAATAATTCTAGCCATCTCCGGATCTACAGCTGTTTTAAAATAACATACAGGCCAGTTTCGCAAACAGTTGCGCTTAAAACTAACGCACCACCCATCATCCCAGTACCGTAAAAATCCCATTCTATGTACAGCATAAGATAAGTACGCCTGTTCATTCCTGTACTTTTCAAATATCTCTGAGCTATTTCTTTCAAATTCATCTAAGACATCGCTTAAAGAACCTATTTCAAACCGAAAAACAGAAGAATTTCCAATAATATCATTGGGAAAATCCCAATCTTTTACTATTAGGAACTTACCATTCTTCTGAAAGAAGCAATCGATATTATTGCGTATAACTATATCTAAATCTAAAAATAATGCTTTTCCGGTTAAATCGCCTAAGTTAGCGCGAAGAACAGACAACTTGCGCCATCCACGCTCAGGAGCATTTTTATCAAGCTCTATAAACGCTGGTAGAGATTTTGTCTCTATCCTGTAATCAATACCACTAGAATTATCAGTGAAACAAACAAACCTATAAGGAACCGTAACATTACGTTTAACCATTCTAAACAGGCGATTTACATATTCAGGGCCAAACTTTGTTCCCCACTTCATGCATATAATATTATTGACGTCCTGTTCCACAACCTATGGCCTTAAACAAGTTCACAGCTGAAATCAAAGCATTTTCTACCGCACACACATGATCCATCTGAACAGACAGCAACAAACGCTCTACATCCAAAAGGTCAACTAAACCTATCAAACCTTCCTTTTCTTGATTCTGAGCCAAATCATATCCACGTTTGATTGCTTTTTCCTCATCACACACAGCAGTCAATGCTACTTTGCTATTATTGTAAACATTAATCGCGTCCCAGGCATCTTTAAACGCTGATTTTACAGTCTTTTTATAATTTTCTACAGCTTTTTCATACCGAATTTTTGCTATTTTTTCATCGGCAATAAGTTTTCCACCAGAGAACAAAGGCAAAGAAACACTCCCGCCGAAATTAAACACATCAGTAGCTCCACTGAACAAGCTTGCTAGATTAGAACTTTCATTACCAGCACTACCAGTAAGTAATATAGATGGGAAGAAGGCCGCTCTAGCTAATCCAATATTGGCATTAGCTGCCTTTAATTCATATTCAGCAGCAGATATGTCAGGACGCATTAACAAAACATTAGAATCAATCGTATCAAACGAATGTTGTAACAGCTTTACCTTAAAAATACTTCGACACTTCACGTACTTTTCAATAATGTCCTTAGGAGAAGCTCCTGTTAATAACGACAAGGCTGTTTGCGCAACATGCATAGCTGAATTCAAAGAATGCAATTTTGCTAATATACCTAATTTCTCAGCCTCAACTCGTCGCAAATCTAATTCTTTACATACACCATTTTTAAATCTGTGCAAAAACATATCGTACGTCTTTTGCCGACTAGCAAGAGTCTTTTCAGCAATTCTCACCTGCTCAGCAATACTTAGCAAAGAAAAATATGCTTTTGCTACAGAAGAAGTCAAACTTAAAAATACTGACTCCTGAGCAGCCCTAGTCGCAAGCATTTGATTATATTTTACATCAGAATTATTTCTGTTTCTTCCAAAAATATCTAATTCATATGCCATATTAAGATTAAAGGCATAATCGACAACACCACGTTTTCCAGCACCTCGCGTACCGTTCACACCGTCAGTTGACAAATAATACTTATTTCCAGATGACTTAGCAGATACACTCGGAAATAAGCTTGCATAAGCTACGTTTAAAGCGGCAGCAGCTTCTTCTACGTTTTTTACAGCAATAATCATGTCATGATTGTTTTTAATTGCAGCGTCCTCCAACTCATTAAGAACATCATCCTTAAATGTCCGCCACCACTGTCTATCCGCAGCTAATGCGACAAAATCTGGCGACGATATTTCAGGAATGTCTAACGATGGCTTATTATACTTTGGAGCCAACGAACAACCGCCTAATAAGCTAATAATAAAAACACAACACAACCTGCACATACCTACTTCTCCTTTTGCTTATTAAAAACTCGCTCTGTAACGTACGACACAAACACGAAGAATAGAGGCACGAACAAAACAGCGATGAAAGTAGCACCAAGCATTCCGCTAACGATACCTGTTCCTAAAGAATGCCGACTTGCAGCACCAGCGCCAGTACTAACCGCTAAAGGAAGACACCCAAAGATGAAAGCAAGAGATGTCATTATGATAGGTCTTATTCTCAGTTTTATAGCCTGAATAGCTGCATCCATGACACTACCCCCTTTTTCTTTCAACATGACAGCAAACTCAACAATCAATATGGCATTCTTAGCACTTAACCCGACTAATGTAATTAAAGCAATTTGGAAATACAAATCATTGCTATAACCACGCATAAGCACGCCTAACAATGCTCCAAACACTGCAAATGGAATCGAACACATAACTGCGACAGGCAATGACCACCTTTCATATTGCGCAGCTAGGATTAAGAACACGACGAAAATTCCAATTAACATAGCAAACGAACCACTACCAGTTGCTTCCTTTTCTTGGAAAGACGACCCTGACCAAGAAAACGAATAATCATTACCGAGTACCTGGTTAAAAATCTCCTCCATTGCATCCATAGCCTGACCAGATGTATACCCTGCCGCCGGAGAACCGAATATCTTTCCAGCGACACGATTATTAAATCTTTCTAATACGTCGCAACCAACGATAGGCTCCAAGGAAACAAAGGCAGAAACTGGCACTACATGACTTTTCTTAGACGTAACGTAAATCTCGTTAATTTTCTCAGGATAAGCTCTATACTCATTTTTAGACTGTAAAATAACCTTAAACGTCCTACCAGACCTAATGAAATCGTTTACATAAATAGTACCAAACGCCGCTTGCAATTCAGTATAAAGATCATCCAACGAAATGCCATACGAAAGCACTTTCAACTCATCAACGTTAACCTTAAACTGCGGAGAGTTAGCCGAAAAGCTAGTTCTAACACCAGACAACTCTTTTCTCTTTGACGCAGCTAACAAAACCTCATTCAGCTTAGCGCCAAGTTTATTCAAATCCGTATCGTTAATGCACTGTACATAACACTCGAACCCACCGGTCGTACTCATTCCGACAATTGGAGGCGGATTAAACCCAACGATTAAAGCATCCGTCGCATTCGATCCAGCAGCCATTAAACGATTAACAACTGAAAAAGAACTCATAGAACTATCTTTACGTTTATCGAATGGCTTTAACTTTGTAAACATAGTAACAGCATTATTTTTGGCAGCTCCACCCATTAAATCATACCCAGCAACAGACATTACGTCTTCGACAGCAGGATTGCTCATTTGAATGTAGTCCATATACTTTGCAACATTTTTCGCGCGGGACAACGAAGCCCCCGGATCCATCATAGCGCAACCGAAAGATACGCCTTGATCCTCCTCAGGTAAAAAACTTGACGGAACAATGTGCCACAACAAAACAGTAGAACTTAAAATAGCAACAAGAATACACGATGCGACTTTCTTATTATTCAACAAAAAAGTAACAACACTAATATAAAACTTTTCGAATTGCCCATACAGCCTGTCAAAAACCGCAAAAATCACATTATCCTTAGTTTTTCTCATCTTCCCGCCCAAAAACATCACGCATAACGCAGGCGTTAACGTAAGAGCAACAATACCAGAAATAACAACAGACACAGCGATTGTAATAGCAAATTGCTTAAACATTGTGCCGGTTAACCCAGACATGAATGCACACGGAGTAAACACAGCGCATAGAACTAACACAATGGCGACAACAGGTCCAGCGACTTCTCCGACAGCCTTTTCAGTAGCTTTTTTCACAGGCAGATTCTCTGTTTCCATTATTCTTTCAACATTTTCTATAACGATAATGGCATCATCGACGACAATTCCAATCGCAAGTATCAGCCCAAATAGTGTCAGCGTATTAATAGAAAATCCAAAAGCTAACATACCGGCGAAAGCGCCAATAATCGAAACAGGTACAGCAAGACACGGTATAATAGTAGCCTTAAATTTTTTCAAAAACAGCAATATAACTAAAACGACTAACAAAACAGCTTCACATAACGTCTTTATAACCTCATGTATGGATTCCTCAACAAACTTCGTTGTCTCATATATATTTTTATAATGCACACCGGCAGGAAATTTCTCGGCTAGCTTAGCCATTTCTTCATCAATTAACCGGACAGCTTCCAAAGCATTAGCTCCATTAGCCAAAAAGAACATAATAGGAACAGCGACACATCCCCTTGTTTTAGCATCTATCTCGTACGACATAGCGCCCAACTCGACATCAGCGACATCCCGTAAACGTAAAACGGTACCATTCACATCTGTTCGCACAGCAATATTCTTAAATTGCTCAGGATCAGTATATCGTCCATTCGCTATCAGCGTATAATACTTTGCGGTATCGTCCGACGGCTGCTGTCCAACTTTTCCAACAGCTCGCTGTGAATTATGAGACTTTATGGCCCCAAGCATTTCATTAACGGAAATGTTTAACCGAGATAAGACGTCAGGCTTAGGCCAAATTCTGATAGCATAATCATTGCCACTTAGAATTTGTACATCACCAATTCCCTTTACTCTTTTCAAAGCATCTACACAATTAATCAAAGCATAATTGCACAAAAACTTTGCATCATATAAATGAGACGTAGAGTATAACGCACCAACGCGCAAAATAGTAGACGATCTTTTCGTAACCTTTACACCATACTGTCTTACGACCTCAGGAAGAAGTGCTGTAGCCATTTGCACACGATTGTTAACGTTAATCATCGCTTTATCCGGGTCAGTTCCAACACGAAATGACACCAAAGTTGTAGAGATTCCAGTGTTCGACGATATGCTAGAGCTCATATATATCATATCCTCTACGCCATTGATCTTTTCCTCTAATATACTCGCGACACTATTTGATATAACCTCAGCGCTAGCACCTGGATACTGAGCCTCGACACATATAGTCGGAGGAGTCAATTCCGGATACTGTGCGACAGGAAGATTAAATATCGAAATCGCCCCACACAAAACTATAAAAACAGAAATAACAGTAGATAAAACCGGACGATCGATAAAAAATTTAGCGAACATTTACTTCACCTTCGGCATTCTTTTTCACATCTTTAAAAACAGCGTTTACCTTTTCTCCAGCTCGAACTTTTATCAATCCCTCACTGACTACAACCTCACCATCGGTTAATCCGCTTAAAACAACGGCATTATTACCAAGCAAACGTACTTTTACAGCCCGAACATTTGCAACGCCATCTTTGTCTATCACATACACGACGTTACCATTAGACGATGATAAAAGACAGCTATTAGGAATGACAGGACACTGATAGCTTGCGCCCACAACCTTCACCCTGACGAACTGTCCAGGAGTAAGTTCATTAGATGCATTAGCAACTTCAGCTTTAAAGCCGATTGTAGCCGTATCTTTATCTTCCATGTTATCAACAAATATTATCTTTCCTTTTTCAGGATAGACATGCCCATTAGGAAGAACTAATCGCACATCTAAACACTCGATATCAGGCCTACTAGCAGCGCCACTTTTCACCATATCAATGACCTTACGCCAAAACTCCCCAGAAATTGAAAAATGAACACGAACAGGGTCCAACTGTACCATAGAAGTCAACAGAGAACTCTCACTACCGACAGAAATTAAATTACCGATAGTTTGCCGTTCCTCACGAACAAACCCAGTAATCGGCGCTCTAACATCAGTATACTCTAAATTAATTTTTGCCTGATTCAGTCGTGCGGCAGCAACCTTCACATGAGCAGCAGCCTGCTCAAACGTAGAAATAGCATCATCACGCTCCTTTTTGCTAACAGCACCAACCGCAAACAAATTCTTCATGCGCTTCAAATCTCGTGTAGCTTTACGTTTTTCTGATTCAGCTTGAGCCAAATCACCTTCAGCAGCCTGATAACTTGCGATATAAGGTTGAGGATCGATCAAAAACAAACTTTGCCCTTTGGTAACAAATTCGCCCTCCTTAAAACGACGTTCTTTTAAAATGCCACTCACCTGTGCTCGCACTTGTATATCAAGAGAACCGTAAACCTTCCCGGCAGCTTCAAATTCTAAGGGCACGCTGGAACTTTTCACATGTATAACGCCAACAGTTGGCACAACTTTGTGGACTTGCTCTTCCTTACACCCACATAACACAAAAAATGCTAAAATAAACAGTCGCTTAAAGAAATAACAACGCACGAACGTCCCTCCCCCACACAAACAAATCATTTTCGTGGATTATACAGCAATTCCATTCGACTTTAAATAATTATTTTCTAAAACCGCTCGTCAAAACTTGTAAAAACTAGAAGTCGTTACAAAACATTTCCTACTAAAATGTCATTCAGTATCATGTCATTAGATGCATCAATACCTGTCTTCACTCGCACTTCTGTGCGAAGGCAATACTCCAAAACAGCATTTTCGTTTATTTTCACTAATTTACCGTATAAAACTTCACTTAACTTATCCGTGCACCCTTTCAAACACATACTAGCAATAAAACGCAATAATGCTATTGGCTGCATATCAAAAACCCAGCTATTAGAATTAGTATAAAAATGCTGAACCGCAAATTTATCACTTTCGTATAAAAGCGCCAATTTAACAATAACAGAGCTCAAACTTTCCTCTGATTTTTCTAGTATACCTACCATCGTACCAACATCGCTAGGCGATACGCCTTTTACAAAGAATCTGCAAATAGCGTTATACGTCAATTTATTCTTGAAAGACGGCAAAGATAACCACCCTGTTCGTTTAGCAAGCGTATCTGATACGCATTTAGATTTCTTATAATCTCCAGGAGTAATAATATAAATCGATGAATGATCATCATCAACCATTTTTAAAAAAGAATCTACATTATTATCTTGTACTGCAGCTACTCTAAAAACACGCAAAGCCGTACTAAATAAATCTTCCTGTTGAGACCCAGTATTCTTTAACAAATCAATGCAAGAAATACATGTTCCTAACGCAGCGATGCCATTTTCTTCTAAATACCGCAAAAATTCTATATATAGGACATCTGCCAACTCTGGCAAATTACCATATACAAACAAAAAACGTAAATCTTTTAATTTAGAATACTTTAACTGCTCTAACTCAATTTTCATATTTTATTTTAACTTCTTGCAAACCATATCGAGCCTACTAAATATATTATAAGCAAGCTTCTTTAGCATACTCTTGTCGTTATCTATACATATCGAAGATATTATCTCGCCTGGAGAATCAGAAATACCTATCTCATCAGAAACCTCAAATTTATCATGTACAATCAACTTGTGTTTATCAGTGTCATTCACTGTAACATCAGCAATATACTGAGTAACTAGCATGTTTGCCGAGCCATACACATCATACGCTATAGGCTCTTGCATGCGCTCGAGCTCAATATGTATAGTATAACCAGATAAGCTATTGGGAAACGATTTAACAAGCCTATCCAATTCTGCTCTCAGAATCTGCCCGTCTCGCCCATGTATCACACTAATCTTCGCTTTACGTCCACAGCTATCATTATTAACATAATTGTAGAGAGGCGTAATCGAACACCCAGTACAAAGCAGCAATGCAAAAAACCATCTACTTGTGATCATATAACAAAATTAACAATTTTCCCGTTAACGTATATACTTTTTTTAATTTTTTTGTCCCCTATGAATTGAGCAATTTTATCATGTTTTAAGGCACAACTAAAAACTGTTTCTTCGTCAGCGTCACTAGGTACTTCGATATTTGCGCGTAATTTACCGTTTATCTGCACAGGCAGAGTAATCACTTCGCTTACCAAAAGGTCTTTAGAATACTGCGGCCAAACTTGCAAACAAGCCAAATCACTTCCATGAATTACTTTCCACACCTCTTCAGCCAAACAAGGCATAAAAGGAGATATCATAATCGCCAAATTCCCAAGAACAATGCCAAATTCATCTTTATTAATATTATCCATTTGATCATAAAGAACGTTTACAACATCTCTTATATAAGCAACAGCCTTGTTAAATGAATTATTATCTAACGCATCAGTAATATTTTTCACACTTACGTTAAACTTCCTAATCAACTGTGACGCATTATGATTAGAAAACCTCGTTAGATCCAACGGACCGACCTTTATGCCATTGTGAGAACAAAACGAATATAAACGCCAAACTCTATTAATAAAGCGCCAACATCCATCAAGTCCATCAGACGTCCAATCAAAATCCTTATCTGGAGGAGTATCAGAAACGACAAAAAGCCTTACAGAATCTGAACCGTACGCTTTAATTATCTCGTCAGGATCGACAACGTTCTTTTTAGACTTACTCATCTTTTCTGACCGACCAACGACTACTTCATCACCTGATTTAGACTCAATACAGCGCCCATCTTTCGTAAACTCGACATCAGCTGGATATAACCACGACCCATCATGTTTTCTGTAAGTGACATGAGAAACCATACCCTGCGTTAACAAGCTTGAAAAAGGCTCTGTTACATTAGCGCCGAGCTCCTTCGACAAAACCTTCGTTATAAACCTAGCGTACAGCAAATGAAGTATAGCATGTTCTACCCCTCCAACATATTGGTCGACAGGCAACCATTCCTGAATGCGTTGAGATGATATATCATCTTCATCAAATAATTTTTTCAAGAATCCTATAAAATACCATGAAGAATCAACGAATGTATCCATTGTATCACTGTCACGACGGGCAGGACCTCCGCATTGCGGACACTTAACTTTCAACCACTCCGTATGGCGTTCCAATGGATTGCCGACTGTTTCAAATGTTACATCATCAGGTAATAGCACAGGCAGCATATCATCGCTACACACGACTTCGCCGCAATGCTCACAATGAACGATCGGAATAGGACACCCCCAATAACGTTGCCTAGAAATTCCCCAATCTCGCAGTTTAAATACTGTCTCTTTTTCCGCAACACCACGCTCACTTAAAACTTCTGCAATTTTCTCTTTAGCTTCGGCCGTAGTTAATCCGTTCAAAAATTCAGAATCTTTCAACACACCATTACCCGTATATGGCAATTTATCATTACAATCGCCGACAGGTTCAACGACAGAAATTATATCCAAACCGTATTTTTTAGCAAATTCATAATCTCTATTATCATGTGCAGGGCATCCAAAAACTGCTCCATACCCATGACCACTTAACACGAAGTTTGCTATATATACTGGTATTCTTTTCCCATTCACAGGATTGATTGCAATCAATCCAGTATTCAAACCTTTCTTTTCTGCTTTCTCAGAATACTCTGCGCTAATACCGCCTTTACTACATTCATCTACAAAAGACTTAATAGCAGAATTTGCAGCCACAGACTTCAATATTTCATGATCGTAAGAAACAGCAACAAATGTCGCGCCGAAAATAGTATCTGGTCTAGTAGAAAAAACTTTTATCTCACCGCCATTTTCTAACATAAACGAAATTGTTAACCCTTCTGAACGGCCAATCCAATTTTCCTGCATGACTTTCACTTTATCTGGCCAATTCTCAAGCGTTTGCAAGTCTGTCAGCAGATCGTTTGAAAAATCAGTAATTTTTAAAAACCATTGCTCTAGACTCCTTTTTTCTACGACGGCACCAGATCGCCACCCACGACCATCTATAACTTGCTCATTCGCTAAGACACAATTATCAACAGGATCCCAATTAACCAACGATTTTTTCTTATACACATACCCGGCTTTATACAATTTGATAAACAGCTTTTGCTGATAACTATAGTACTCAGGCAAACACGTTGCTAACTCAACATCCCAATTGTACGATAGGTTTAACTTTTTCAGCTGAGATTTCATATACTGTATATTTTTAAGCGTCCATTCTTTCGGGTGTATTCCTCGTTCTAACGCAGCATTTTCAGCCGGTAAGCCAAACGCGTCCCAACCTATAGGATGAAATACATTAAACCCACGCATCCTCTTATAACGCGCGATAACATCACCAAACGTATAATTCCGGACATGTCCCATATGAATTTTACCAGATGGATATGGAAACATTTCTAACACATAATATTTCTTTTTTGTACTGTCTAAGACAGATTGTTTGGTATATAACCTACTAGACTCGAATACGCCTCCCCAACGACGCTCGCTATCAGAAAAATTATATGGTAGAATATCAGCAATATTATCACTTAAAAGATCAGACATAATCTCACACTAAAAACAACGAAAAACATGAAAACAGGAAGCACGATCCGACACGTACTCCGCATCGTATCATAACAGCGTTCTAAATGTCAAGATGAAAACAATAGCAATTGTTATATTCCACGAGTAACTGTTATCCCAAGCTCCTTATCTCTCATAATCTTTTTATTTGCACTTGATTTTTTCGACCTTTTCACTTTATTATCATTCAGTCTTTCTAAATTTACAGGAGTTTTCACAAAAACTTCCTCTACGTTGTGATCAATAGGTTTTATTTCTCCAGTAGAAACATCTGCTATTTTGTTACCATGAAGACCTGATGTAACATTTTCGCATATTGAAAAATTATCATTAATACCTATACCAAACAATTCAGATAATATATTTCTATCCGTATATGCAATAGGATTCACCGCGACATCAGGTGCTGCTAGAGAGCCATACAGATTATATGGAGAATAAACTGTACGCCCAATATTGCCAATATTAACTGGAACAGCTATCCCACCGATCTTTAATTCGTCATTATCTAACTTATATGACCCGCTAAATGACATACAAAGCATCGGTCCAATAGCTCTACCATCATTGATAATTATAAGTCCATCCATTACTGTTACTGAACAAACAACTCCATTAAATCCAAGTGCAAAATTCTTAGAATTGACATTGTTCGCTGTAGATAAAGAAACGATTTTTGAAAGTTGTTCGTTATCCTTAACAATTATATCAGATAATTCACAGTTTATAGCTCTGATATCGCGAGCAGGATTTATCTCAGATGCCATTGTCATTTTCATCTTTCCGCCAATAACAGAATTTGTAATATCAAGCTCTTTCAAGAACTGACCAGCATTAGAAACATTAACGTTCAACACACTATTATCATCTATTTTTGACGCATCAAGAACAACTGTAGAGCCATCCAACAACACACAGTATAATCCACCAGAGATAATATTGCCGTTTTTAATAGTAATACGTCCCTTCAGATCCCTTACACATGTTACACTCGTTAATCTTGCTTGATCAACTTTTATGGAAAATAGAACTTCTCTATTACTACTAATGTTTTTCAACATGCTAGCTAGATTTGCGACATCTAAATATTTCCCTGTCACATTAAGTTCTAGTTTGCCATTTTCGATCTGACGTATGAACACACCAGATGCGCCGTTATTAGACGTGCTGCATTGATCTTTTAAATTACAAGATACAATTTCATTTTTTGATCTATCAAACACCAAATTACCAACTACATTATGTTTTGCAGTTTTAATATCAATAGAATCGAATTTTATAACGTCCCCACTTACATTAGCAACCGCAGATATAGAGCCACGTTCATTTTTACATTTTATAACACCAAATGCTGGTAACTTTAATATGGCGCCTGTTAAATCGCCGGTTATGCTATACGAACCAATAGCGCCATTCCATTCATCAGATAACACAAGCTTATATTTTCCGCACAATACATCGGCTCCTATGCCAGTAATCGAACTTATTATATTATCATCACTGTCTATAGTGATAACTTTACGCCCTGAATCTGTTTTTAAATTCATATTTATATTTACATTTACAGCATTTTTACTTATTGTTTCGGCATCACCAACAACACAAAGTTTTTCTTTATCCCACTGAACAGATAAAACCCTACTGCCAGAACGCAGATCTGCACGTCCGCCAAGAATATCAAATTTATTGCTCGTACTAGAATTACTGTTTGCAATCATGAAAAAACAATCGACATGATCACTTAGAGAGAACTGATCGAACGGCAACTTACACTTTTTCAAAATATTCATTTGATTAATAAATTCAATTTTCGAAAGCTTTGTCTGAATTTCGCCATTCCATTCATGGCCATTATTATATAGTATAATTTTCCCTCCACAAATTTGCATTTCGCCAAGCTTTGCAGATTTTATATTCATGTGTATTGAGTCATTAAAAATTTCACCAGACGCATGTACATTACGTATAATTTTATCAGCTAACGGAAATTCTGCACCCTTAACCTCAAACATTCCATGAGAAACGTTATATTTCAAATTTCCGTCATGTTCTTGATATGCACTAACATCCATTTTCAGTGAAGACAATTGAAAATTAGGCAGACTGTTATTAAATAGCGTCATACACAAATTCGTCATTTTATCTGGGAACATCGCCAGATCTGTTTTAGAAACGTTCTTCAACTCAATTGTACCGTCTATTTTCGCAATATCACCTTCAGACATATTAATGCCGGAGATCTTAACTGCAGTATTTTTACGTTTCAAATCTGCGGCGTCAATCGTCAACGTTTTATCATCGAATGTACCAGAGATATTAAGATTATTGATCTGTTGTGCCTTTCCAGAATTAATAGGTACTAAAACACCACCTACAGATGATAGATTAAATTTACCTGCTTTCAATGTATTTCCGTCAATCACACAAGATACGTTCCCCGATAAATTTGACTTGATATACTTTAACAAACAAGCAATTTGTGCTAAATGTTTTATTTTCTTTTCTTTTATATATGAGTTAATCTCATCAGAATTCAAATTATTGAAAGATGCTTCTACATATGTAATTCCAGCAATATCTGACGAAATATTAAACTTAATTTTATTACTTATATTCCCTATT
Organism: uncultured Alphaproteobacteria bacterium; assembly: GCA_964566185.1. Taxonomy (GTDB): domain Bacteria; phylum Pseudomonadota; class Alphaproteobacteria; order UBA3830; family CAYLKK01; genus CAZMHS01. The sequence continues at coordinate 34,023 of CAZMHS010000001.1, read as the reverse complement.
TTAGATGTAAACCTTATAGATTCAACTCCAGAATTATCTGATCGCAATATTGCTGACACATCTGTTAAATAAAAAACATCACGTCCACGACGAAGCATAACATTCGAATTCTCTATAGAATACTTCGTGTGTTTCAATGCTTGGCCTAAATTAGCATTTATCTGATGTATCGGAATATACTTTCTTTTATCATCTAACCGCGCAAAATAGTTTTTTATAAACAAATTATCAGTTTTTGTACTAATTGCGAACTCTAAATCAGCATTTTTCAACTCAATTTTATCAACGCAAAAGCCTTTCGTAAAAATAGATTTAAATATAGATGGAATAATTCTAATTTCATTAAATCGTAATCCTTTCATTTCTAATCCATTTACGATCAGTACTGGATAAAATTTGTCAAACATCAAGTTACTAGACTTTATTGATATTGTTTCCTCTTTAAAAAGTGTACTAATATATGACTTGGATAAACGAGTTATAGATTCATGCTTTATACCGAAAAATTTAATAAACATTGCTCCGCATATAAAACATAGTAACATGCCGATCAAAAGACCAATACTGACAGAAAGCAACATACGAACAGCTCTTCTGCATCTAGCCTTAAATGAATTCTTAAAAAAGCCATAAAACGCATCAGAAACGTGATTTTTTAGAGAGAAATCTATTATTTCTTCAGAAACATCACAATCACAAGATAATCTTTCGTTATTATCTGACTTATTTACTTTATTACCAATCATACTTGTTCAGCCTAGTACATAACAACAAGCATAAACAACATAAATTTAAAAAAAGTTAAGAAGAATTGTTTTTATATTATTTTTATAAGATTGCTGGGCTACTAAACGTAGCCCACATATTACGCTAATGTATAATTGACTGTGCCTTTTTCGCTGCAATAAATTCCGCATCTCTTTTTAAAGCTAAATGCTTCATTCTGTTTATTACAAAACCTGTTCCAGCAGGGATCAAACGACCAACCAATACGTTTTCTTTTAAGCCTGTCAATTCATCTACCTTACCAGCGACAGAAGCTTCAGTAAGAACACGAGTAGTTTCCTGGAATGAAGCAGCTGAAATAAACGATCTAGTCTGTAAAGATGCCTTGGTTATACCCTGCAAAACCCGTCGAGCTGTAGCTGGAACGCCGCCAATTCGCAGAACTTTTTCATTTTCTTCATCAAGATCAACGACATCCACGCTTTCCCCAGCAACAAATGTCGTATCTCCAGGATTAACGATCTCAACCTTTTGCAACATTCTGCGAACAATTACTTCAATGTGTTTATCGTCAATTTTAACACCTTGCAACCTGTAAACATCCTGTATCTCATTAACAATATAGTCAGCCAAAGCTTCAACGCCAAGAATTTGTAATATATCTTGCGGAGCAATATTTCCTTCAACCAAAATATCACCGACATCAACAGTGTCACCATCCTGAACCGCCAACTGCCTCCACCTTGCGACCAAATACTCGATAGGAGCAACACCTTCTGTAGCTGGAGTAACGATGATTCGACGCTTTCCTTTATAATCCTTTCCAAGAGAAACAGTTCCAGCTACTTCGCTCATAATCGCTGGATCCTTTGGGGTTCTAGCTTCAAATAATTCAGAAACTCTAGGCAAACCACCAGTAATATCTTTAGATTTAGATGATTCTCTGGGAAGTTTAGCGATAACATCACCGACCATTACCTTGTCTCCATTACTTACAGGAATAACTGTATCAACCGATAATGAAAACTTCGCATCTTGTCCATTTGATAGCCTGATTATTTGTCCTGATTCATCCTTCAAAACTATAGCAGGTCGAAGATCAGCATTTCTAGCAGACTGTTTCCAATCCGAAACAACGTAAGTTACAGCTCCTGTTGCTTCATCGAAAGACTGCTTAAAAGATATCCCGTCTATCAAATCAACAAAATGCACAATTCCACTTTTTTCAGTAACAACCGGTATGGTAAACGGATCCCAATCCGCTATCTTCTGTCCTTTTGAAACAGACATACCTTCAGTGACATGAAGATGCGCACCATACGGAACTTTCACTCTAGCACGTTCACGCTTTTTGTCGTCAAGAATTACGACTTCTAAATGACGATTCATTACAATCTGATTCCCGTTACGATCTGTAACTACATTACCATTTATGATAGAAATCATACCATCAAAAGAAGCCTCAATAGATGACATTTCAGCTCCTTTTTGAGCTGTACCTCCGACGTGGAATGTACGCATTGTCAGCTGAGTTCCTGGTTCGCCAATTGATTGTGCAGCGATAACGCCGACAGCTTCACCTATGTTAACTAAAGCGCCACGAGCCAAATCTCGGCCATAACACTTAGCACAAATACCATCTTTGTTTTCGCATGTAAGCACAGAGCGTATTTTGACAGAAACGACCCCAGCTTCCTCAATTTTCTTACAATCAGCTTCAGAAATAAGATCCCCACTGTGCACAATTACATCGCCAGTATCAGGATGCAACACGTCTCCCTGAGCTGTTCGTCCAAGTATACGACTCACCAACGGAGCAACAATATCGCCACCTTTCGAAATATCTTTCACAACAATGCCATTTTCAGTACCGCAATCATGCGTGGTGATAACGCAATCCTGAGCGACGTCGACCAAACGCCTTGTAAGATAACCTGAGTTCGCCGTTCTCAATGCGACGTCAGTCATACCTTTTCTAGCGCCATGACTAGACGTAAAATATTCAAGAACGCTCAAACCTTCTTTAAAGTTAGAAATAATTGGATTTTCAATAATTTCACCAGATGGCTTAGCCATAAGTCCTCTCATACCAGCAACCTGTCGAAGCTGAGCAACAGATCCTCGAGCACCAGAATTAGCCATAATATAAAACGAATTTACTGGTTCCCCTGGCGTGATTTTAGAAATTCCATCCATCATTTTTTCAGAGACCTTGTCACAGCAATTAGACCACGCATCAATTGCTTTGTTATACTTTTCTCCAGATGTAATTAAACCATCCAAGTACTGCTTCTCATACTCAGATACTTTACGTTTTGTTTCATTAATAATATCCCATTTTTCAACAGGAACATACATATCATCTTTTCCGATAGAAATGCCAGAAACTGTGGAATAATGGTAGCCAAGATCTTTAATCCTATCAGCGAACATAACTGTCTCCTTTTGGCCACAATTTCTATATACATGATCCATTAAGGCGCTAACATCTTTGCTCGCAAGAAGTTTATTTACTAAATCGAAAGTAATATTATGATGAACAGGTAATATCTGGAATAGGATATAACGTCCTGGAGTAGTTTCAACTGTAATATTTTTATAAGTGCTATCAGGCATAATTTGCTGGTACTTAGCACGTATTTTAGAGTGTAACGTAACTACTTTTTCAGTCAAGGCATGATCTAATTCGGCCATTGATGAAAAAGCCATCCCCTCGCCCTTTTCGCCATCTAAAGCCATCGTAAGGTAATAAACACCTAAGATTATATCCTTTGTCGGCACGATGATCGGCTTACCATTTGCAGGACTTAAAATATTATTCGTAGACATCATCAAAACTCGAGCTTCCAACTGAGCTTCAATAGACAACGGCACGTGAACAGCCATTTGATCACCATCAAAGTCTGCGTTAAAAGCCGCACAAACAAGTGGATGTAACCTGATAGCCTTTCCTTCTACTAAGACAGGTTCAAATGCTTGAATACCTAGTCTGTGCAACGTAGGAGCACGATTTAGCAACACTGGATGTTCTCGAATTACTTCTTCCAAAATATCCCATACTTCAGGCCGCTCCCTTTCAACCATCTTTTTAGCAATTTTCAATGTTGAAGCCATTCCGTACTTCTCTAATTTTGCGTATATGAATGGTTTAAACAGCTCAAGAGCCATGCGTTTTGGCAAACCACATTGATGTAACTTTAGGTTTGGACCAACGACAATAACAGAACGTCCTGAATAATCGACTCTTTTCCCCAACAAATTTTGGCGGAAACGACCTTGTTTTCCCTTAAGCATTTCTGAAATTGACTTTAATGGCCTCTTATTAGCACCTGTAATGACACGCCCTCTTCTTCCATTATCGAACAAAGCATCTACAGATTCCTGCAACATTCTCTTTTCATTTCTTATGATAATGTCAGGAGCATGTAACTCAATCAAACGTCGCAACCTGTTATTTCTATTTATCACTCTACGATACAAGTCGTTCAAATCTGATGTCGCGAATCTACCACCATCAAGCGGAACTAGCGGACGCAATTCAGGCGGAATGACAGGCAAGCAAGTAAGAATCATCCACTCTGGTCTATTCCCAGATTCAATAAACGCTTCAATTAATTTCAACCTTTTTATGTAATTTCTGCGCTTCATCTCAGAATGACAAGACTTTAAACTCTCTCTAAGCTTAATACGTTCGCTCTCTAAATCTACTTCACTAAGCATCTCTCTTAAAGCTTCAGCGCCAATGCCAGCAGTAAAGTTATCTTCACCATACTTATCCTGAGCGTCATAATACTCTTCTTCAGTTAAAAGCTGATACTTCTCTAAAGGAGTAAGTCCTGGATCAATCACAACATAATTTTCAAAATAAAGAATCTTCTCCATCACAGAAGTTGAAATATTCAGCATCAAAGCCACACGGCTAGGTAACGACTTTGTAAACCATATATGAGCTACTGGAGCGACTAACTCAATATGCCCCATTCGCTCACGTCTAACCTTAGACAAAGTAACTTCAACGCCACATTTTTCGCAGATTACGCCTTTATACTTCATCCTTTTGTACTTACCACAAGTACACTCATAATCTTTTACAGGTCCAAAAATCTTAGAACAAAACAAACCATCCTTTTCCGGTTTAAAAGTTCTGTAATTTATGGTCTCCGGTTTTTTTACCTCACCAAAAGACCACGACCGAATACGTTCAGGCGATGATATAGAGATCTTTATTGCGTCGAAACTATTTAAATTTCCGACGTGATTAAACATACGTTGCAATTGTCCGACCATTTTTCTCCCCTCTTAACTTATTATTACAACTAAATTTGGCATTCTTCATCTTCAATAGAATCGCAATCTATATGTTGAAACTCGAAATTCAATCCCAAAGAACAAATTTCTTTACTCAAAACATTAAACGATTCAGGAATTCCAGGAGATATATTATTATCACCTCTAACTATTGACTCATACGCCTTAGTACGCCCTGTAACATCATCAGACTTTATCGTTAAGACTTCTTGCAAAACATTAGCAGCGCCATAAGCCTGCAACGCCCAAACCTCCATCTCTCCGAAACGCTGTCCACCGAACTGAGCCTTACCCCCTAGAGGCTGCTGAGTAACTAGACTATAAGTCCCGATAGATCGTGCATGCAACTTATCGTCAACCATATGGTGAAGTTTCAACATATATATGCAACCAACAGTAATTTTACGATCGAAAGCATCACCTGTACGTCCATCAATCAATGTGACCTGCCCAGAACTATCAAATCCACAATTACGCAACAACTCAGATATTTTCTTTTCACTTATTCCATCAAAGACAGGGTTAGCCACAGGGACTCCATCTATAAGATGCGTAGCCATATCAACTACCTCATAATCGCTCATCTTTTTCAATTGAGCTTTATCAACGTCAGAATCGAAAATATTATTAAGTTCAGCACGCAGTTCCTTAACAACGTTATTTTCAGCCACACCAGATAGGATATTCTTTACTCTTTGTCCCAATCCCATTGACGCCCATCCTAAATGCGTTTCAAGGATTTGCCCCAAATTCATACGCGAAGGCACACCGAGAGGATTTAAAATGATATCTAACGGTGTTCCATCTTCGAAATGAGGCATATCTTCCACAGGAACGATTTTAGCTACGACTCCCTTATTCCCGTGACGACCAGCCAATTTATCGCCTGCTTGCAACTTTCTCTTATCAGCAACATAAACCTTTACAGTCTTCAAAACACCAGGTAATAACTCATCTCCAGCTTTAACCTTTTCAACATCACTCTCCAATTTATGATACGAATTATCAAGAGTAGTTTTGTTCTCAGCTTTCAATGCCGTCAAAAAGCTAACATCATCGTCTTCAACTAATCCAATTTGCCCAAGCTGAGCTATGCTTAGCCCATCCAACATTTCCTTAGAAATTTCGCCAGAACCACGCTTTCCCAAGAATGACTTATACTGCTTACCAACGAGGAATGCTTTCAAACGCTCAATAAAATTATTTTCAATAATATTCTTCTGAATATCATAATCTTTTTTCAAATCATCTATAGCTTTACGCTCAATTAGATTAGCTCGTTCATCTTTTTCTACGCCACGTCGCGAAAATACTTTAACATCGACAACAGTACCAACACACCCAGGAGGCAACCTCAATGACGAATCTCTTACATCAGCAGCTCGTTCACCAAATATAGCACGAAGCAACTTTTCTTCAGGCGTCATCGGCGTTTCACCTTTTGGAGTCACCTTCCCAACAAGTATATCTCCAGCTTTAACTTCAGCCCCGATATTAATAATTCCTGATTCGTCCAGATTACGAACAGATTCCTCACTTACATTAGGCAAATCTCTCGTAATTTCTTCGCAACCTAATTTAGTATCTCGAGCCATAACCTCAAATTCTTCAATGTGAATCGAGGTAAACTTATCCTCTTTTACTAATCTCTCGGAAATAATTATAGCATCCTCATAATTATAACCATTCCACGTCATAAACCCGACTAAAACGTTGTGCCCCAACGCTAGCTCACCTAAGTCTGTACCAGACCCATCAGCAATAACGTCATTTTTCTTAATAACGTCGCCAGCTCTCACAACTGCTTTTTGATTTATACATGTACTTTGGTTAGAACGCTCAAATTTACGTAAATTGTATATATCGACGCCGATAGTCGCACCATTTTTCTGAGCTCTAACAACAATTCTATTTGCATCGACACTTTCAATTACACCATCTCGTTTCGCGATAACAGAAGCGCCTGAATCAACAGCAACAACCTTCTCCATACCTGTTCCGACTAAAGGAGCCTGAGCCCTCATCAAAGGAACAGCCTGCCTCTGCATATTTGATCCCATCAAAGCTCTACCAGCATCATCATTCTCCAAAAATGGAATCAAACCAGCAGCAACAGATATCAACTGTTTTGGCGACACATCCATTAGTGTAACCAACTCTTTGGCTTCAATCTTTGGCTCGCCGTTTACTCTACAACTAACGACGTCTTCAATCAAAAAACCATTAGAATCAACAGCAGCATTAGCCTGAGCTATAACGTACTGCCCTTCTTCATTCGCCGAAAGATAAACAACCTCATCTGTAACCTTACAATTGATAACCTTACGATAAGGAGTTTCAATAAACCCATAACTATTTATTCTAGCAAACGTAGCAAGAGAATTTATAAGACCTATATTCGGCCCCTCAGGCGTTTCAATCGGACAAATACGCCCATAATGTGTAGGATGCACATCTCTAACCTCAAATCCGGCTCTATCTCGACTTAATCCTCCTGGTCCTAAAGCCGATATACGCCGCTTGTGAGTGACCTCAGACAAAGGATTCGTCTGGTCCATAAACTGAGACAATTGAGACGAAGAAAAAAACTCACGTATCGCTGTAGTTACAGGTTTAGCATTAATCACATCATTTGGCGACGTATCATTATCAACAGCGCTCATTCTGTCATGTATAGCCCTTTCGACTCTACTAAGTCCAACTCTGAATTGATTCTCCAACAATTCGCCGACACAGCGTACACGTCTATTCCCTAAATTATCTATATCATCGACAGAAGAGTAGCCGTCACGCACGCGATGTAGCTCCACCAAAATCCGCAGCACATCATCTTTAGTTAGCGTCTGCTCGCGCCTATTATCATTTATTCCAAGACGCGCATTCATTTTTACTCGTCCAACGATAGACAAATCATAACGCTCCTGATCGAAGAACAACCCCTTGAAAAGCGACTCAGCTCCATCAAATGTAGGCGGGTCCCCAGGCCTCAAGACTCTATAGATCTCAAACAAAGCCTCTTCTCTCGAAGATATTCTATCTGCAGCTATAGTATCCCTCATGTATGAGCCCATTTTATACTCATCAATCAATAAAATCTGCAGATTAGTCTTTAATGCTTTAATACTTGGCAGATTTTCTTCAGTTATCTCGTCGCCTGCCTCTAATAGAACAATCCCAGTAGAAAGATCAACGATATCAGCCGCGCAATAGCGTCCGATCAAACAACTATCATGCACGACAATGTTTTTTAATCCATCACCAACCAATTTCTTGGATACACGAGCTGTAATTTTATCACCAACGTTTCCGACAACAGCGCCATCATCAGCATTAATCAACTGATGTTCAAGCACTACGCCATGCCACTCCTCAGGGACAAATCGCCTGCTATATACACCATTCTTTGAATAGACGATATCAGCATAGTGATAAAAGCTCTTTAAAATTTCCTCTTTATCCATTCCGGTAATGTTCATTCTATCAACATTACTGTCCTTAGCAAGCATTTGCTCCGACTCATCTGATAGCATAGCCATCAATAACGCGACGACAGAAACCTTACGTTTTCTATCTATTCTAACGCACATGTGATCTTTCGCATCAAACTCGAAATCCAACCACACCCCCCTAGCAGGAATAATATGAGCAGCGAACAAATATTTCCCAGAAGAATGAGTTTTACCATTATCATGATCGAAAAACACGCCAGGAGATCTCTGCATCTGAGAAACAACAACCCGCTCAACGCCATTCACAATAAACGTGCCATAACGAGTCATAATAGGCAATTCACAAATATAGACGCTCTGATCTTTCACTGAAGAAGCAACACGATTCCCGTTATCATCAGTATTCCAACACGTAAGACGAAATGTTGCTCTTAAATTAGCAAAATAAGTCAATCCCTTACGACGGCATTCTTCTTCAGAAAATCTCGACTCATCTAATTCATATTTTATAAATTCAAGATTGAACCTTCCGCCATTTCCACGGATTGGAAAAAACGATGAGAACACCCCCTGTAAGCCAACATTCTGCCTAGATTCCGGCTTAACACCAAGCTGCAAAAAGTCGTCATAAGATGACTTTTGAAGCTCTATCAAGTCTGGCATCTTAGCTCCGTCAGATATACTTCCTAAATTCTTCCTGAATCGTTTGCGTTCAGTAAACGTTTTAATCATTGATACACCCGTGAAAACAAAAGAATAGAAGACACACCATCACCAACCCACGATCAAGTTATTTAAAGAAACATGAAACTTCATATAACTACAGGCAAGCAAGACATGTACATAAATTTTATAACACAATAACGCTGTATTATAAAATATTATTAATACATTTTCAACTATTAAAGGATACAAACAGCCAATATTTAACAAGAAAAATAAATATATTATATTAATCACGTCTTATAATTCAGCTGCGCAATAAAACAAACTACACGACCAATCACACAGCAGTTTGCGTTGAGTTTACACAATTATCACAAAACTAGAACAGCCAGAATTTGATTCAGCGTTTTGCAATGTTTTTATATCAAAACTCAATTGTTGTGTACTCATTGTCTTTGGCTTGATCATTACTATCACCCGCATCGTTTTCAATTTTCGACGCACTACTACTATTGTTTTCACTCGAGTCATTACCAACATCTTGCTCGCACATTCTTGGAACAATCACCGTAAATTCGCTACCTGTTCCATCAACGTCAGAAACAGTCAACCGAGCATTAATGTCCTTAAGCAACTTACAAACCGTTAGTAAATTAATACCTATTGTTGATTCGTAGTTCCCGTTTTCACCGTAATTTTCAGCTGCCTCACATAACGCCTCAATCTCCTCACTTTTTAACTCACTATCACTTCTAACAAGAAAAGCTACATTATCGCTGTTCCCATCATCAAAGCTATTATATACCTTAAATAGAATATTTCCATCTACCACACGATGCACTGAATGTTCTAAAATATTTGTTATAACGCGTTTCAACTTTTCAACATTGCATCGAATAATGCCGATTGTGCCAGGGCACTCGATTGATAACGTAGAATTATTATATCCACACACTGGTTGCAACGAATGCCCGACGTCTTGAACCAATTCTGCGACATTGCAATTATCAATTTTTTCTGATTTTACTCCTTTTCCATCATTTGTAATGTGCGCTAAATTTTCACTTATCGTTAGCATATTTTCTGAAACTAATGCAATCTTATTCAAATCGCGAAGAGAAACATCATCATGTTTTTGCTTTGCTTCATCTACTAACATTCCACAATGCCACATAATAGATTTTATTTTTGTTTGTAATTCAACTCTAACATTCTGCAATAAACTGGACATATATGAGTTATCCTTCTCTAACCTCTCATTCTTGTCACGCACCTCGTTTATAGAGTTTTCATATTTTTGTATACGTATTGCAGCATTACGCTCAATTGATTTTTTGGCATTTTCAAACTGCCGTTTCATTTCAATTGTAGCAGACACATCATACATCCCACATAACACGTAATCAACACCATCAATATCTATGATCTCTACAGTTAACATACATGAAACATAGCCACCATTTTTCAACCTAATTTGCGTTTCATAATCCTTAACTGCTAAATGCATTGTTGCAATATTTTTGATGTACTCAGTATCAGAATCAGAAAATAATTCCCATGCATTACATTTCATTAACTCTGAAGCGTCACATTTCAGTAACGAACTTGCTCGTTCATTCGCCTTCTTAATAACTCCACGCTTATATTCATATAAAATAAATGGGATAGGTAAAGAATTACTAATTGCAGAAAATGTTAATACGTTTGCCTCCATACGAACGAAAATTCTCGACATATATAATGCGATTAGCGCTAAAGCAAGACATATGAATAACATAGCGCTGACTGAATTAGCAAATAACTCGTTAGAAACTTGTTCGACAGATCCAGAATGCGCAGCTACCACGGCAAACAGCTTTGGAGCAAGTATATGCGTATCTAATTTGATGTGTTGAACATTAATTGAAAAACTCTGATTTTTCACAACAAAAACTTTCGCTCCTTCAGACGTATTTTTTTTCATTTCATTAGCTAAATGACATCCTAACGAAACTGATAAGTGTTTTTCCGACGGATCAGAGTATACACCGCTCAGTGAGACATAGCGTGTAAAATACGGAGATATTATGTAAAAGAAACGTGAAAAAACACCCTTATCTAACTGAGCTAAGTATTGATCAACATATGATATTGGATTAACTATTTCTACAAAATATTTATGTGACGTGCCGCTATTATCAACATCAACACGAAAGAAAAAAGAAATACCAACGAACTTTGAATCATCATCCAAACTTATAAGATCAACTACAGTCTTACCTGCATCTGCATTTTTAAATTTAGTATCACAAATGAAGTCACTTGTTTCATATTTATCTGATGTATATATTAATTTTCCGTTCTGATCCGCGATTTTTAGCCTAATTAAATTATTAGCAGAACACGGGATAGATTTTATAATACCAGCCATATATTCATTATCATCAACACGTGCACAATCGATGGCCTTTAAAAACAATTTGTACATTTTATCGCAACTATTTATTTTTTCCGACAAATTTTCTGAAATATTCTTACTTTCCGTCATTAGAAACGTATCTAGGCACGATGAAACCGTATCTGTAGACGATAATTCAATATATTTCAAACCAAGAAAACATGGCGCAATTATTAAAAACCAAACTATGAAAAAAACCTGTACACGTCTAATCATGGCGCAACTCCACAGTCTAACCACACCAGTGTACGATAAAAATGTTACAAAAAGATTAAAAGGCGAGAGAATCCCGCCAAAGAAAATCACAAAACAATTTAACTAATCAACAATTTTCAAGTTCTTACCCGGCTTGAATTTAACAGACTTTCTTGCAGGGATTGTAATCACTTTACCAGTCTTAAAATCTCTCCCGTTTCTAGCTGCAGTTTCCTTAATGCAAAAACTCCCGAAACCAACTATCGCGACCTCGTCACCGGCCTTAAGCGCCTCTATCGTCACATTCAATAAAGCATTCAAAGCTCTTTCAGAATCAGCCTTTGTCAAGCCGCTCATATTAGAAATTTCATCGACCAAATTAGACTTATTCATTATCCATCTTCTCCCAAAAAATACGCACATCTGAAACACAATAACAGATGCGACAAGACAACTACCTATATAGCATAATAACAATCGTTCTTGCAAACAAAAAAACACTCAAACATCGACGATTGTTATTTTTTTTCAAAAAAAAGCACACGGTTTACGCCATTTATGTCTTTAAATGTCATTTTATGTGTAAAATAACGAAATATTTCACACACTTCTTCATGTTGTCCAAGACCAATTTCAACAAAGATTTTACCATTTTTTTCGAGTAAATCAACCGCTTGCTTAGATATGACCCGGTAGGCGTCTAAACCATCAGAACCGCCATCTAAAGCAATTATTGGATCGTAATCCCGAACAGAAATATCAAGAAACTTAATATCTTTCGTTCTTATATATGGAGGGTTACTGATTATAATATCAAACTTTTCATTTATCGAGTCAGTAAAATTACTGTGAATAAACTTGATGCGATCAAGCCCAATTATGCTTTCAGCATTTTTTTTGGCGACATTGAGCGCATCTAAGCTTATATCCGTAGCAACACCATGTGCGTTCTCCAACTCTTTCAGAATAGATATTATCAAACACCCACTACCTGTACCTATATCCAAAATTTTTAGATTATCAAATTTATCGACAACAGTGATGATTGCATCAATCAAACATTCACTATCTTGGCGAGGATCTAATACATTTTCGTCTACGTAAAAATCATCAAGCCAAAATGACCGCTTATTGATTATCTTGCTAATTGGCTTGCCAGAATAGAAATCATCCATATATTTGTTTAATACAGCCGAATCTTGATCCGATAGAACGATGGAATCATGCGAGAAAAAAACCTGTTCGTAGCTGATACCCAAAATATGAGCGACAAACAATCTATGCGCCTTTTTATTACTTATATCCACGAAGTGTTCCGATATGATGTGTATGACAAATTGCTATAGCTAAAGCGTCTGCAGCGTCATCTTTTACTACTTCGCATCCAAGTAGTAGTTGCACCATTTTTGCCACCTGACTCTTATCCGCATGACCATTACCTACGATCGTTTTTTTTACTAAATTTGGACTATATTCGCAAACATCCAGTCCATGCAGTGCTGATGCACAAATTGCAACACCACGAGCCATTCCTAATACAAGTGATGCACGCGGATTACTGTTTACAAAAACGCTCTCTATCGCAACGCTATTCGGTTTAAATTCAGATATAACAGAAGATAAACCATCATGAATTTTCGCAAGTCGATGTGACATTGCCAAATCAGATGTAGAAGATATCACTCTATGATGCACTTTAAACAGTTTTACACCAACTCTTTCGATTACACCAATACCAGTGTGAGTAAGACCTGGATCAACACCCAACACACGCATCAAACGCTATCCTTCCTGCATCTTTTTCATCAGCTCATCAGAAATGTCGTAATTTGCCGTTACAGACTGTACATCATCATTATCCTCGAGAGTATCAAGAAGCTTAAATAATGTGCGAGCAGAATCTTCGCCAACAGAGACTGTATTTAGCGGTTTCCATATCACCTTAGCTGATTTTGGATCTCCATATTTTGAACTTAATACGTTACGAACATTGCCGAACGCACTTATTGCACATATAACAACAAAAACGTCGTCTTCAGATGCATCAACATCATCAGCACCAGCATCAACTGCAGACGTCCAAAACTCTTCTTCGTCTGCTATTTCCTTACCATATTCTATATATCCGACATGAGAAAATTGAAAACTAACACTACCGCTTTCACCTAAACTACCGCCAAACTTAGTAAATGCGGCACGAACCTCAGGAGCTGTTCTATTCTTATTATCAGTTAAGGCCTCAACAATTATAGCAACGCCACCAGGTCCATAACCTTCATACCGAACTTCAAAAAAGTCGTTACCAGCTTCGTTTCCAAGAGCTTTTTTAATTGCCCTATCAACGTTATCTTTAGGCATATTTTCAGCCCTAGCATTAATAAGCGCTAACTTAAGGCGCGGGTTACTTTCAACGATAGCGCCGCCAGCCTTAACAGCAACAGTTATTTCTCTAGATAATTTAGAAAAAACCTTTGCCCTTTTCGCATCTTGCGCACCTTTTCTGTACATAATATTCTTGAATTGAGAATGTCCAGCCATATCACACCTTTACAAAACAAATAGATAACCTAGATTCTAATACGTTGACAGATTATTTCAACACAATTCTTTCGTAGTACACCAATTATTATCGCCACCAATGCGAATTTGCTGAACAGACTTAGCTAATCCACAATCATTTAAGCTCACGATAGCGCCACATAAAGACCCCTCTCCATCAGCGGATTTCAATCTATTCATATTCCCCTGCGATATGAAAGTGCCTATAGCAGATGATTTTTCCATACTTATGACACTATCATAATCACCAGTCATGCCAAGATCTGTAATATATGCTGTTCCATTCGGCAATATTTTAAGATCGGCTGTCGGAACGTGTGTATGAGTCCCAAAAATAAAAGAAACTCTACCATCGACGTAGTGACCAAATGCGACCTTTTCTGACGTAGTTTCTGCGTGGAAATCAACTAATATAAAATCGATATTTTTTCCTAACTTATATTCGCTTAAAATATCATCAATAGCCATAAACGGACTATCAGCGCTTTCATGCATGTGCCTTTGGCCCGCAAGATGTACTACGAGTATATCAGAATTATTCTTACGAAACCTAACAATTCCACGCCCAGGAGTATTCCTACTATAATTATAAGGACGCAATAATTTATTTGTATGATCAATGATATTCAAAATTTCTATTTTGTTAAAAATATGATTTCCACCGGTACAAACATCAACGCCACAAGCAATTATTTCTTGAAATGTATCTGAAGTAATACCAATTCCATGTGCGGCATTATCAACGTTTGCGATGACAACATCAACATGATATTTCGCAACGATAGAAGGCAAATACGTCTTTAGAGCACGACGTCCTGATTTCGCGGCAACATCACCAACAGCAAAAACATTCATAAGCAAATAAAAATAACACAAAAAGTAAAGACAGCCTCCTAACCGTTTAGTTTAGATTCCTTAGACGACCAAAAATCCAAGGTGGGCACCATATAACATGGCCACGACCATGTCAGAGACAGTTCCCTATAATAAAAACAGGTCTCTAGGTAAATAACCTAGCGAATCAGAACGCCGTCCTTTTCCAATTCTATATGCAACAGGAAGAAAACACAATAATTTTATTTAATCCATCAACTTTAAAACCACTTACAAAACATATGACTCTCATTCATAACTTCCAGAGAAATACTCTCTCCAATCGTATAAAATCTGCCAAGCACGATGTTGCTGCATCGAATGATTATACATTTGTCCGATGTATACTAATTTCGATTTTGCATTTTTTAAAGCACGTTCAAGATCGCCGTCTAAATCAGCGAACCAGTATTTTGCAGCGCCGTGATCGTACTCAGGATCTTCGTGATGATCACGCCATTCTCTGTTCATCAAAGCGACATTTTCAAGATCGTCAGGTTGAAACGCATCTAAAATAGAAAAATCAAAAGGCTTAGTTGCAGATATATTCTTATGCGACCATTTTTTTATTTTTGGCTTTTCCTGATCATGTAATGCGTTTTCCAACCGCTTGACTAATGCCTCGACAGCAAGGCCTGTCTGCGATTCTCGAACGTATGGAATCGACATGCATTTTGCAACTCGCGCTTCAAATGTAGGTCTTGCAAGCGCACATGCACTAAACGTTAATCCAGATAGAGCATGCCAGAACCGTACTAAAGGTACTTCTTTTTCATACTTATCTTTTAATAATATGTACGGAATATCACAGTCCTTATCGGTACACCATCTAGATATTTCAGATTCCGTACAATTGTGCTCTGCCATTATTTGAGTTTTAATATCACGGTATGCATCGAAAACAAGCTTTCTATCTTCTGGCCTAATATGCATAGTTTCTGATGAAAACGTAAATTCATGAGATTTGGCAATTTGCCTCATTGCATGTAACTCAGCATTTAGCTGCAGGCATAGTAAAATCATAAATGCTCTCACCATAATCTCCTCGAAACGATAAGAGCATATTACTGTATAAGTATTAAAATATCATTTATATGTCTTATAATTCTCCTTACATATGTTAATAATCCGATCAACAACTTTGACATCAGCCCTGTATTGGCTGGCTCGCAACAAGTAACAATCGTGTGCTAAATGCCCATACCGCAACGGAGCGCCAACATCCATTCGATATAGATTCTCGCCCTCTAATATTCAATGGGCATTTTCTCACTGAAAAAGCATATTGTAAAGAAAATTTTACGAAAATAGTACCAAAAATCGACATAACGCCTGAAAATGCGATAAAAAATTAGTTAAAATTGTATACAATCAGCCCCGTTTACACTACTAAACAAGCCTGAATATATAAAATTTTAGATATTTCTCGATCTTTTTTTTAAAAAATCATGAAAATTATAAATTTTGCAAAATGTCCTTAATCGAAATACTAGACATAATGCGATATACTAAGCAACCGACAGAAGATATTTTGAGTTTAACAGCAGACACTGCTGCGTCGATATCGTTGACTGTATCGCATTTTGTTAGAACAACTTGGCATGGTATAGCGTGTTTATTTAGAAGCTGTAATACAGAAATATCACTATCCATCACGCCACGACGTGCATCAATCAACATAAAGACACATCGCAATTGAGATCTCTCACACAAATAACTATATATAACAGAATCCCATGATTTCCGTAGCTGTCTTGAAACTGTAGCATATCCATAACCTGGCAAATCAACTAATATTAACTTCTCATCAACTGAGAAAAAGTTTATCTGCTGCGTTCTCCCAGGTGTTTTTGAAACTCTAGCTAAATTTTTAATTCCTGTAAGAGAATTTATGAGGGTTGATTTCCCTACATTCGATCGCCCTACAAACGCAAATTCAGGGACATAACGATCGAATCTAGGAAACTGCGAGGCATTTTGAGCTCCAGCGAGAAATTGGCAATTATGTCTACGCATCTAATGTTTCGCTGTATCAAGTTTTTTAATTACATATTGTTGAAGCATTCCTAATACGTTACTCCATGCCCAATATATAACCAATCCGGCAGGTAATCCAGCAAACATCCAAGAGAACATAACAGGCATTACAACCGACATCATCTTTGCCTGAGCAGGATCCCCAACCTGAGGTGACATTTTTTGTTGAATCCACATCGTTAAACCCATAATTATCGGCCAAATACCAATTTGCAAAAATCCAGGAAGCTCTATTGGAATCAATCCAAAAAGATTAAACAAATACATAGGATCTGGAGCAGACAAGTCATGAATCCATCCGTAAAATGGCGCTAACCTCATATCGATTGATATATACAATACCTTATATAAAGCAAACAAAATCGGCATTTGCAGTAACATAGGTAAACAACCACCGGCTGGATCTATCTTTTCTTTCTTATACAACTTAGAAAGTTCTTGTCCCATTTTTATACGATCGTTAGCATACACATCTTGTAACGCCTTAATTTTTGGTTGAACATCCTTCATTCTATTCATTGAGCGGTAAGATTTATTAGCTAACGGAAACAACAATAATTTCAACGCCACAGTTAGCAACAAAATACATAGCCCAAGATTTTCAATGTATGTATGCATGAATGATAAAATATACAAAAGCGGTTTTGTTAAAAAGTATAGATAACCAAAATCTATAGATAAATCAAATTTGCTAACCTGTAACTTTTTTTCGTACATATCTAAAATATTTACATCTTTAGCTCCGACGAATAAATGTCGTGTTGTTGACACAGATTCATTTGGCTGCAAAGTCGTATCATTCATGTATGCATCTATGACATAATTATTTCCAATTTTATAAAATCTCGTATTTATGGACTCATTCTGTGCAGGAATGAACGATACGAACCAGTATTTATCAGAAATACCAACCCAACCACCTGTAGACGAATACGAAATATTTCTTTTATCATCTATTTTGCTGTACTCAACTTCTTCGACTTTTCCATTAAATAAACCTATAGGACCTTCATATGCCGTTGCTAAAGATCCAGCTCCTGATGTAACAGCCCTTGTTATTCTAGAATACGGTTTAATAGAAACAGGAATCCCATTCCCATTTGTAACTTTTTGCGTTACAGTTATAACGAAATCATTATCAATAGAATACATTTTTTCGAATTTTATATTCTCACTGTTTGTATAAGAAAAAGAAACCGGTGTTTCAGGCGTTAAAACTTTATTCTCCCCTACTGTCCATACAGTATCTTTTGTTGGTAAAGAAATATTACTATTCGTAAGCCATTCGAATTCGACAGAATACAAATCATCTCGTTTATCGCTAAGAAGCCTTACCGCGTCATTTTTATCATGTGCTATCATATATTGGTTTAGCACTATATTATTAAAGCACGTCCCCTTCGAAGATATCACGCCACTAAGATTTTTTGACCGTATTGCGACGTCTATTACAGGGGCATCATTCTTTAACGGCTTATCTACATTACTTTCAAATACTACCTGCTCCGGATTGGTTAATACAACATCTTGCTTAATTTCAACATTTTGCGGTAACTCACTACTGCCGAAAAACTTATCATATCCAAAAACGATAACACAAGAAAAAATTATAAATAATATAAAATTACGCATTTCTGAATTCATCTTCTGTTTCCTTTAATTAAAAATAGACTCAACATAATCATTTGCTGAAAATGCCTGTATATCGTCAACACCTTCACCAAAACATATAGCCGAAATAGCCACGCCATATTGTTTAACCAAACCGACGACAGCTCCACCCTTCGATGTACTATCTAGTTTTGTCACAATTACGCTGTTGATATCAATACTGTTTTTGAATGACTGTATTTGCGAAAAAGCACTTTGTCCTGTTGTCCCGTCTAAAACTATAACCGTTTCATGTGAAACTGAATTATTCAATTTCTGAATGACACGTTTTATTTTTTGCAACTCATCCATCAAATCTGTTCTAGTATGTAAACGCCCAGCAGTATCAATTATCAGAATATCATTCTCAAAAAATTCTGCATCTTTATATGCTGCATACGCCACGCCTGACGGATCGCCATTTTCCTTTCCAGTTGTAATTTCGCAACCAATTCTGTTTGCCCAAACTCGTAATTGATCGACAGCTGCAGCACGGAAAGTATCGCAAGCAGCAATTCTAACTTTTTTCCCATTTTTATGAAAATAGTTAGCAAGTTTTGCTACAGTAGTCGTTTTTCCGTTACCATTTACCCCGACGACAAAAATAACAAATGGTTTTATATTCTGTTCATGCGTCAACAAATTAGACTCAGCAGCGAGCAATATATCTCGCACATAATTCTTTACAAACGAACCTATATCGCTAGGTTTTGCTGTTTTCGTAACTGATAATAGCTCTGACGTCATTTCTACTCCAAAGTCAGCTTTGATCAGTTCTTCCTCTAGCTGCTCAAGTTCTGATATATTAATTTTTTTAAAATTCAGCGCTGTTGTTACAGCCCGCGTTGTTTTTTTTAAAATACTCTTTATTTTCGACAACATATTAGACACCAACTCTTAAAACACCATTTTCAGTCGAGAGCACAGAAACATTGTATACCTCCCCAATGCTCATTTGAAATGCACTAACAGCTTGTATAAAACTATTCGTCTTCCCTGTTGTACCACTTTCGGCTAGAATATCGATCCTCGAACCAACTAACGATTTTAGTTTCATATCTAATATGCTATCAGAAGCTTCTCTTAAATTTCTAGCTCTTGCTTTTCTAACAGACTTATCGACCTGTGGCATAAGGGCTGCAGGTGTTCCGAGACGTTCAGAGTATGGAAATATGTGAGTTAAAATAATATTCGCTTCGAAAATCAATTTTTTGGTATTCTCATACATTTGTTCTGTTTCAGTAGGAAACCCTGTGATAAAATCAGCACCGAATATCGTATCTTCTCTACGAGACATAACTTCATTTGATATTTTTATTATATCTTCCCGACAATGTCTGCGTCGCATTCTTTTCAAAATCAAATTATCACCTGATTGTATGCTCAAATGCAGATGTGGCATAATCTCTGGAATTGAGCAAAAAACATCAATAAAATGATCCGTAATATCAGCAGGATCTAATGAGGATAGTCTTACTCTCTTTAGCCGACTTTCTTTTGATATTACATACTCCAAAAGATGCGCCAAAGAGCATCCATTATCAAAATACGATGAGATATTTACTCCTGTCAAAACAATCTCGTGATGAAGTCCGTTAGTTTGCTCATCCAAAACCATTCGAATATTCTCTAGAATATCTTCTTTCTTTACGCTTTGACTCTTTCCTCTCGTCGTTCGCACTATACAGTATGTGCAAAAATTGTCGCACCCATTTTGAATTTGAATAAACCTGCGAACATTTTCGACTTTTTTCGGCAAGACCTTGATCGGCGTTGAAAACGGCTCATACTGCTGCTTCTGCAGTTTTTTTGAATTTTCAATCACTGCGACAACCCCATGCATCGCCTTGTAATAATCAGGAGAATTCGTCGCCGCGCAACCTGTAACTATAATTTTAACATCCGGATCATCCTTATAGATTTTTCTTATTTGCTGTCTTACCTGTCTTTCGGCCTCGCCAGTCACCGCACACGTATTTACTATCGTACAACCGACCAACCCAAGAGACCTCGCGATGCTCTCAATTCTTTCAGACTCGAACGCATTCAACCTACAGCCAAAATTTATTACTCGCGGGAATTTCATTTCCGATTATTGAAAAGCGCGGCGTGAAAGGCACTCCCAAGCACGCCAAACAGAGATATTATCTTGAGTAAAACTCAACGACCAAATTCGGCTCCATCATCACAGGATAAGGAACATCCGAAAGTTTCGGCACACTCAAAAAGCGACCTTTAAATGAACTATAATCAATTTCCACATATGCTGGTGCATCTCTTTCAGATGATTGGACGGCAGACATAACAACAGGATTAGTCCTCATCGCTTGAGCCAATCCGATTTCATCACCCTCAGACACTAGATACGACGACACGTTCACCGACTTACCGTTAACATCAATGTGCCCATGGCTAATAAGCTGCCTTGCGGCGAAAACAGACGGAGCTAACTTCATCCTATACACGACAGCATCCAAGCGGCGCTCCAACAAACCGATAATATTTTCGCTAGTATCACCGCGCATGTTCATCGCCTTTTCATATATTCTACGGAATTGCTTTTCTTGTATATTTCCATAATACATGCGGAGTTTCTGTTTCGCCAACAACTGTATTCCATAATCTGTCGGCTTCTTTCTATTCATTCCGTGTTGTCCAGGCGCGGTATTTCTTGTGTTTACAGGACTTTTTGCTCTCCCCCACAAATTACACCCAAGCCTGCGATTTACTTTAAACTTAGCATTCAAACGCTTGCTCATTTTTATATTCTCATTAAAAATTTAGGAGCATTATAACAATTAACTTCTATCGTGTCAATCATGGGACTTGCTTTTTAGCTGAGCATAAGAGTTAAAAAGAATTGCGACACCGAGCAATATTTCGCTCCAATAAACACATACGAAATTGAGGATTTTTACATCGCCGCGATGCGTAAGACTAAACGTCACAACTAACCTGACCAATGATTTTAAAGAATAACTACTATCACACACGAAACTGTGCACAGTGGCTGGGGTGGTAGGATTCGAACCCACGAATGACGGGACCAAAACCCGTTGCCTTACCACTTGGCTACACCCCAATCGCAAATCGGTCTGAATGGTATCATAAAAATAATGCCGCGTCAAGCTGATTATTGTTGTGTTGAAAGTGGGCTTATTTCTGTTTTGTATTAATGATGAGCAACGACATAGCTACTTTTCAGCGGTTTTTCACCCCTACAGTGAAAACTATATTCGTATGGAACAAAACGCAATACAAACGTATACAACTTGAATAAAAATTAGAATTTTTATATCATTAATCTGTTGTTAACAAAAAGGAATGTATTATGTTTAAAAAATTAATTTTCGAAGTAATAGTCGCTAGTGTAATTTGTGGAGCAAATGCGATGGATCAAGAGTTAGAAAAATGGAAAGAATGGACGCCGATGGTCTCTGGAATGCCTTTTCCGAAAATGGCCATTGATAGTACAGAAGAACATCCTGAACCTGAAAGATTAAGCAGTTTTCATAAAACGCGAGAAAGGCTAGGATATCGCTGCTTTATGCCAAAAACCCAAGAGGAAATGGATTTACTATACAACGCTTACAAAGCTGGAGTATTCACATCAGACTTGGATACTTGTAAATATACAAAAGAGATGAAAGGCTGGAGTAGTGTACTAATGTACATAGAAGATGAAATAGGAGCACGGTGCAGTACTGGCGATATGTACCATATAAACAAATTTTTAGACCATCTTGATGTATTTGTCAGCCTAGCTGTTCATCATCTTGATAGAGAGTTTATCGGTAATTTATTTGGCGAAGAATCAGAATTCGATGGCTTGCATTCTTGTCTTTCAATGGCAGCTCCTGACTTCGAAAAAATGGCAGCAGATACACCTGAAAAAAGAAAAAACGTAATCTACGTGTTAGCTAGGCTTGACGAAATCAGAACTCATTTCGGAGCGCCAGCAAATTTGCTAAGCACTGTTTTATATCTCGAAGGTTTTTTCGAAACAGAAGAGGGCAAAAAAATGCAAGAATCTTTTGACGATTATATGCGGAACTACGGTTTTCATTTTAGCATAAAATGATAAGATAAAATGCGAGGGCTTTTTTTCGCCCTCGTTGTGCAGGTTTTTTATACCTTCAAATAAAAACTAGAATATTCTGGATGTGGGTCATTAGTTATGTTAAAAATTTGGAGTTTGAAGTGAAAATGTAGTTCTGCTCCAGGAGCAAGATTCTCCGTGTTCCCCCATGTCCCATTAAAACGTTTACTAATAGATTTTTCCCCCCTATCCAATTTTTGTAGATCATTCCAATCCACAGCATTCTTGCAATTTTTAACATAGAAACTTCCATCACCACATTCACAGAATTTTAGTGTACATATGCCTAAGTAATTTGTTATTAGTCTTTTGAACATGTAGGTTTTATCACCGAAGTAACTATAATAAGGATAAAAACAGACTATACTAGACGTTTCTTCGTGGTTATAGTTATCTTTGAACCCCTGAAGAGAATCAAACGAATAACCGAATGTATGGAACATATTATTTTGCCCACTATTTCCGGACTTACAGAACCACACCCAATGCTTTGAAATATGTTGGAAGAAACTATTACGAATACCGTCTAGTTTGTTTTTTACTTCTTCAGGCAGTCCATAAACTAGGTTATTCTCAATGAGAAGCATCGCTTTTACAAACGCCTTCGGGTCATTCTCGCACAATTTGTACAGAATAAATAATTGCCACAAAATACTTTCTAAAGAATCCTTAGCCGGTGTCCTACTCTGCAGCGCCCTTGGTGCATACCCCTGTTGTGCATAAATTAATGCCTTAAAGAAGTTTTGTTTGGCTTTAGTTAGCTCATACTCTTGAAGGTTAAATTTTGTTACGATATCTTCTACCATAAGCTTAAGTGTAATCAAACGTGTTGAGAGATCTTCTATCATAATATCATGTGTCAACATAAGATTGGTTTCATCACACGACGGCC
Source organism: uncultured Alphaproteobacteria bacterium (assembly GCA_964566185.1). Classification (GTDB taxonomy): domain Bacteria; phylum Pseudomonadota; class Alphaproteobacteria; order UBA3830; family CAYLKK01; genus CAZMHS01. The sequence continues at coordinate 10,132 of CAZMHS010000001.1, read as the reverse complement.
ACCTGACGTCAGTTAGCTGTTTAACGATCTCGCCTACATCCCAAGATTCTTTAGATAACTCTTCATTTAGAGCAAACAAATGTGTCACGATGTATTTGCAACGTGTAAATTGTTTTTTTACGTCCGTCACCTTACCTTCCTCGACAAAAGCGCATTGTCCGCTATTACCAGCGCCTATCACTTGGAAACACTCCTCATCGAGACTCTTGCATATCGAGGTCATTAAATCTACAAGTTGCTCTTTCGTAAATTCAGTTTCTCTAAGCTTAGCTAAAACTTCACACCAGTGATTTTTACCAAGAATTGCATCTACTATTTTTTGTGCATCTCCTTCTTTGCCAAACGCAACATTGTGATATCCTCGTATATACGCTATAAGTTTACCACTATCTACACCTTCTATAACGTCTGCTCGAGCGGTGCTAAAACATCCGCTACATATCAACTGAATGAATATAGCGAAACACAGTTTCACTATTATATTTTTTATAATCATGTTAAACTCATTAAAAACATAAGTTAGTATATTGCAAAAAGGTTAATTTATTCTTACTTTTTTACAAAAAAGTAAATAAATACTAAAATTTTCTGTTCGTGTTCATCATTTAATACAAAACCGAAATAATTCGCAATTTCAACAAGGCTCCTTTTTAAATCTTCGTTTTTTTACTGTGATGTGTTATCATGGCTGCGTACTTTCGTAGGTTTTTTATTAATGCGTATTTACAAAATCTTTTCATTTATTGTGCTTATTACATTGAGCAATCATTGCAAAAGCAGCGAGCTTTTACTTGATCCTGTTGCGCTAGCTGTGAAAGGAAGCGATACGACTCTATATGCGCAACAAAGCGGTTTTGAGGATTTAATCAGCATTATAAAATCGTTATCTGATGTGCATATATCAAATTATCCAAGGCATGAAATTGTGCAAAAAACAATTTGTGGGCTTCTTTCAAACCTCGATCCTCATACGAGCTATCTTAATGAAAACGAATTTAAGGCTTTAATGGAGCACACGTCTGGCGAATTTGGCGGTTTAGGAATACAGATAGCTCTTGATAACGGTTTAATACGTGTTGTTAATGTAATCGATGATACACCAGCTTATAAAAGCAAGTTGAAACAAGGTGATTATATCCTTTGCATTGACGATGAGTATATTAACGGTATCTCTGCCGACGAGGCTGTTAGTTTGCTTAGAGGTAAACGAGGATCCAAAGTTAAGTTAAAGATAAAACGCAAAGACTGTGATCCATTTGATATCATGTTAACTAGAGATATTATTAAGATTCAGTCCGTAAAAACTGAGCTACTTGACGATATATTGTATGTTAGGATTTCGTCATTTGATGAACATGTTGCAAAAAAGTTAAAACATGCCATTAAAGGATTAAAAAGTTTCGCCAGTTTAAAAGGTGTAATTTTAGATATGCGAGATAACCATGGCGGATTGTTGACAGAAGCGTGCGCCGTTTCTGACTTATTCATCGCCGGGGGAAAAATAGTTGTCACAAAAGGCAAAGATCCTGCAGATTATCACGAATTTTGTGCAAATTCAACTGATTTGCTACAAGGTAAGCCAATCGTCGTTCTAATAAACAGCGGTACAGCGTCTGCACCAGAAATCGTTGCAGGAGCGTTAAGAGATAATAAACGCGCCCTAATCGTTGGTATTAGGTCTTTTGGAAAAGGTTCTGTTCAAAAAGTCGTGAAATTGACGGAGAAAACAGGGCTTAAAATTACAGTTGCAATGCATTATACACCGTCAGGACATTGTATACAGGCAGAAGGGATTATGCCTGATATTGAAGTAAATCCAGCGTATATAAGCGAAGATAAAAATTACGTAGTCTTACGAGAAGAAAATTTAAAAAACTCTTTAAAGCAAGTAGGAGAATCGTTTGTAGAGAATAACAAGCAAAAGGCAATTCGAGAAGAAAACAAAGGAAAGTCCTTTGAAGAAACAGAGTTTATAAATTTTCTGAAAAGATTATTTAGTCGTAACACAGATAATTCATCAATATCAGATGAAATAAAAAAGAAAATAGAGCAACTTGACTGTGATAAGAATCAAAAAATTGATAATTTCGAAATAATGAGCCGTTCAATGAGTTTGAAAGAACGTAGAGAGAAAGATTTACAATTGCGAACAGCTTTTCACGTTATAGAAGTAAAGACGAAAGGATATTAGTATGAGCAGAAAGATGATTGTGTTATGGATAGTTTTTATAGTTTGCGTATCAGCAATCTTGTGGCTTGGAAACAATGTTCCTGAAAATTATGAAGATAACGATTCTGTTATAAAACAATATAAGATTTCAGTGAACGATTTTACTGTCATGAACGCCGTTGACGAATCGAAGAAAGAAAGCGAACAAGAAACACGACTCGATGACAAAATTCCAGTAAATGTAACAAATGATAATTCAGAAAAAAGCAACGAAAAAGCGACAATAGTAGAAAAGGCGAAAAATGAACAGCTTTGAGGAAATGATACAAAAAATAGTTGATCGGTATAACGCACTAAAAGATGAATTGACGGAAAACGCGAGCAATTCGTCTAAGTTTATCGAGCTTTCGAAAGAGTTTTCAGAACTTGAAGAATATGTGCTTCCCATACAAGAATATCAAAAATCTTGTGATTATATGAAAGAGTTAAAATACATTCTAGAGTCATCAGATGACAATGATATGCTATCGTTAGCAAATGAAGAGCTACCATTGGTAAAACAGAAAATAGAACGATTAGAAAAAGAAATAAAGGTTTTATTTATCCCAAAAGATGCAGCAGATGAAAAAAATGCTATTATAGAGATAAGAGCTGGAACAGGTGGAGACGAGGCTGGACTATTTGCTTCAGACTTGCTTAGAATGTACAATAAGTATGCTGAAAATAAGGGATGGAAATTTGAATTATTAGGAATAAGTGAATCCGGTATAGGCAGTATAAAAGAAGCATCGGCGAGCATCAGTGGGAAAGGCGTGTTTTCATTCCTAAAATTTGAATCTGGCGTACACAGAGTTCAACGCGTCCCAGTTACCGAGTCTAGTGGCCGCATACACACATCTACGGCAACTGTCGCAGTTTTGCCAGAAGCTGAAGAAATAGATATACATATCGACGAAAAAGAACTAAAAATAGATGTTATGCGAGCGTCAGGAGCGGGAGGTCAACACGTAAATAAGACAGAAAGCGCTGTCAGAATTACACATATTCCAACAGGTATCGTCGTTTTTCAACAAGACGAACGTTCACAGCACATGAACAAATTGAAAGCCATGAAAATACTCAGAGCTAGATTATTCGAGATGGCACGAGAAAAAGCAGCATCAGAAAGAGCGTCCGATAGGAAAAATCAAGTCGGTACAGGAGAAAGATCAGAACGAATCAGGACTTACAATTATCCACAGGGACGTATAACAGATCACAGAATAGGACTCACATTGTATAAATTAGCTCAGGTAATGGAAGGTGAAGCTCTAGACGAGGTCATTATACCACTAATAGATAACTACAGAGCTGAACAATTAGCTAATATAGATATTTAATTTTATGAGAGGTTACGATGGCTAAATTATATTTTTATTATTCTGCAATGAATGCAGGAAAGTCTACAGCGCTACTACAGGCGAATCACAACTATATAGAGCGCGGTATGAAAACGCTATTATTTACGTCGAGCTTAGATAATAGATATGAGGTTGGAACAATAACCTCTAGAATAGGTATCAGCGCCCCAGCTGTAGTTTTTTCTGACGAATTCGACTTTGAGAAATATGTTAATAAATTCGACAATATTTCTTGTATTTTAGTTGATGAGGCTCAGTTTTTAACAAAAGAACAGGTATACCAATTAGCACATATTGTGGATAATTTAAATATACCTGTTTTAGCATACGGGTTACGTTCTGATTTTCAGGCGAAACCATTTCCTGGAAGTCTGCAATTACTATTAATAGCCGACGTACTAAGCGAAGTCAAAACCATGTGTTTCTGTGGCCGCAAAGCTATAATGAACGCACGAACGAACGAGCACGGACAGAAAATCACAGACGGAGACCAGATAGAAATCGGAGGAAACGAGCGCTACATATCATTATGCAGAAAGCACTATACAGAACTATGACAAAATAATTACTGTATACCCGCAGCTTTTCTCAGCTTATCGTTTATAGCCTCACCGATTCCCATATCAGGAATTGGAGCGACAACAATGTTTTTACAGTCTGTTCTCTCAAGCTCCGACATCATGCGAAAGAAGTTAGAAGCAGCTTCTTGCAGATTTGCAGCCTCACTTAGGTTTGCATAATATTTGCAACGAACGGTCTTTCTCTGTCCAAAATCTAAGAAGGCATCTTCTTCAGAACACACCACACTGTTTATTATCAACTTGTGATTTTTTGGTCTGTAAGCATTACCTAACGCGTTTTGAGTAACTTCTACATTAACCACGCTTTGAACATCCTCGACAGAAATCGCTCCAAGCCTCAAAATCTTTACATTCGAAGGATCTACAGCGTCTATCACAGTAGACTCAATTCCAAGACTTGTTTCTCCACCATCAATGACCAACACATCGTCGTCACAGAACTCATCACGAACCATTTGTGCCGTAGTACTACTCACATTCGCGGACTTATTTGCGCTAGTAGCCACAACAGGAACATCAATCTTACGCAGCAGACACTGAGCAATGTAATTTGATGTTACTCTAACAGAAATCGTATCAAGCCCGCCAAAAACCTCGTTAGCAACTCTTGAATTTTGGCTTCGCTTCAGAACCAAAGTCATAGAACCAGGCCAAAACTCACGAGCCAAAGCAACAGCAGCCTCATTCTTAGCAGCATCAATCCAAACATCCCTAACAGACCAATAATGACAAGTCAACGGCTTATTCCGCTGTCTTTCTTTAATCGCATACAGTCCTACGACAGCAGAAGGCTCATCACTCCTTACACCAAGGCCATAAACTGTTTCAGTCGGAAAAGCAACACAACCGCCGGCATTCAACTTATCAAAAGCCGTCAGCATAGAACAAACGTTACACGGAACCACTAAACTCACTTTATCAAGACGTCTTTAAACCAAAACCATCATACCTACTCTTGAAACGCGCAACACGTCCACCAGTATCAACAAGCTGTCGAGCACCAGTCCATGCAGGATGAGACTTTGGATCGACATCTAATTTCATCGTATCGCCAGACTTCCCCCATGTAGACCTCGTCTTAAACGACGTCCCATCTGTCATAACAACATTAATTTCATGATAATCAGGATGTACACCACTTTTCATAGTCATAACTTCCAAATAATACACTTTGAGTGTAACATGTTTGTAAATACAATGCAAACTTTTTCAAGATTTATGTTAATACCATAACGAAACTCAAAAACAGCTCTCGTATATACAAGTACATCTGAAGTAAAAACACATTGAATATCGTTATAAAAAATATCTACCAATCAGTATACTCATATCCGATAGTGTCGAATAATTTTCCATCGTCTACAGCTTTTTTAAAATTTATAAAATCTTCGTGTATGTCATCTCCGGACTTTTCGATTTCGTCTCGCAGATTGTTCGCCATGTCTAGTAAAGCATCATCGTATGGATATGAACATACGTCACTTCCAAATATCCACCAACTTTTCTTTCCTAGGTCATCATAGGCATGTTTTTCCCAGGCGTCTTCAAAATAAGGTAGATGATATTTTTTCATCACAGAATCTAAACTATACTTTTCCTGATATTCTTGTGTCGTAATTGCTGTTTTTAAATCGTAATTAGCTTCTGATATCACTTTTTCATTCTCAGCAACTTTTTGCGAAAACTCTAATGCAGTTTCGTAGTCTCCCTGTTCTTGTAAAGCAATCTGATTGTCTCTTATCCATTTATCAACAAATATCGACATTTCCGAATACCTTTCCCGCTCTGCATTGCTATCTATCTCATTTTCTTTATCTTGCCACTTCTCAAAAAATGATTTCAAATCTACAAATTCTTTTATCGACTTAAACCTATCTCTTCCCATAGATACATCTCCATATATGTATGCTGCTCTTAGTAACAACAGTTCATACGGTAAATATCCTACATAATGTGGAAAACATTCTTTTATGTCATGCCTTACTTCAGAATTTATGATTACTTCCGGAATTATCATGTTATCATTTTGTCGCGGTGTTACAATATCTGATAGCATAATATCATATAACCCGAAGTAAGAGTTTACAGCTATTGTTGATATTGAAAACTCACCTAATTTGAACTTAATTGCATTTTTATTTATTTGGTTTCCTGATGCGCTTTTATATTCATGCGTGTTTGAAAAACCAACATTTACACACCAATTCAAATCGTTCGAAAACTCTGCGTAATTTCCTTTCACAAAATTAGTAATGCAACTAAATTCTCCAGGCTGAAAATATTGCATATCTCTAAATTGTAGCTCAGTATTTCCTAATTTTAGAGTACATATCTCCGGTTGTCTGCAAGAATTTATGTCATGGAAAACAAATACAAACAGAATCAACAATATTTTTCGCATCCGTGTACACCTATATAAATATATGAAGTGTACACCTAACGAGTTAATATATATTTAATTCTTTCTCATAAAATCCGATTTTTTTGTAAAACTCAAAAGCTGATATACATCAATCATATACATTGAAAAAAGAATGACTTACAAGCTAGATAAGCTACGTATAAAAACAGAACTTCGTAATATAGCTATTATTATTAATAATATATTTATTTATTTTATATAAAATCATAATTGTTATTTGAAAGGTTTCATATGTATCATATCATTGCTTATTTATTATTCGCATCTTTTACATACTTTACGCATACGCAGTGTATAGCTGAAGAACCAGAATTAGATGAAATTTTAGAAGAAGATGATGATGGACATCAAAAAACGTGTATTGAGTTACTAAAAAAGGTGCAATCAATTCTACAAACAAAATTAAATTTCAACGATAATAAGTTATCTGAAAAAGAAACATCTGCTATAAACTCTATTATTAGAGCTATAAATAGAGAAGTCAAAGAGCTGTCGCAACCACAAAGCAAATTTGATAGAAAAAGAAAGAAAAGAAAACACACTAGAAAAAAGCGTGTTAAACAATTTTATGATTAAGTTAATTACCTAACCAGTAATTTTTAAGCTGATGAATATTTAACATCTTTCTAGAAACTAGTGCTGACAATATATAAACTGCACTTACGTAAAGAAAAACACCAGAGAGTGAAACACAAAAGAGATATAGATATTTAACAGCTGACTTACCGTATTCAGGAGACCATGTATTATCCTGCAGCACGTACAAATAAATGAACATACCAACAGTAGCGAGAATGTTTAACAAAATTTTTTTTCTAAAGTCCTTTGTTAAAATAATATTGTGTCTTTTTTTTGCACCGTACCACAACACTGTTGCATTTACTATAGCTGAAATCGCTGTGCTTAAAGCTACGCCATAATGTTTTCCGAATGGTACTAATAGAAACAAGCAAAGAATATTAGAACTTACAGCGATGATCGCATATATCGTCGGAGTTTTCGTATCTTTATAAGCAAAAAATATGGACGACAATATTTTTGTAAGTATATATGCTGGTAAACCTATCGAAAATGCCTGTAACGCTGACGCAGTTACTTTTACAAATTCTCCTCCAAAAGCTCCACGCTGAAATGCAACAGCAACTATCGGTTCTGATAATGTATATAATATTACAAAAGCAGGAAGAGCAAGTAACATGGCAAACGAAATTCCGCTTCTTAATTCCGAGCTTACCATATATTCGTTTTTTTCTGCTACGGCGCTAGATAGCGCAGGTAGCATTGCTGTACCAATCGCTGTTCCTAATGTAGCCAAAGGGAGTTGATTCAATCTGTCAGCCACAGACAAACACGAGATGGTTCCAGATGGTAAGTATGATCCTATAAGCGTATCTACAAGCAAATTAATTTGCCATACTCCAGCACTAACAATGCCTGGGATCATATTTTTTAGTACATCTTGTACCGCAGGCGAGAACATATCTAAGGTAAATTTTATGATAATTCCGTGTTTTTTAACAAGATATACCCACATAATTATCACTTGAATTGCACCAGATACGACAATAGATATAGCTAGCATATGTATTGCTACATACATCGATTGACGGAAAACAACACAAGCAACAATTGTAATAATAGAGAATATATTAACTGTAGAATGTACAATTGCTGGCAGTGCGAAGCTCTTTAATGAATTCGCTGCACTGCAAAATAAAGCAGTAATAGAAACAAATAATATGAATGGAAACATTATCTGCCCTAATGATATTGTTAAAGTAAATTTAGTAGGGTTACTTTTAAATCCTGCAGCTAAAACCCCTAAAACGGCATCATAGTTTACTATTACAAACGCACTCATGCAAATTAACACAACGGTAAGCAGAGAAAATATTTTACTCAATAGTTCGCTTCCATCTATTTTTCCACCTTTTACCAATACACTTGTAAATCGTGGTAAAAACGATGAGTTAAGCGCACCTTCTGCGAATATTTTCCTGCATACATTTGCAAGTTTTAATGCTGTAATAAAGCAGTCCGCGTACATACTAGCGCCTAAAATGGAATACATTACGCATTCTCTAATAAACCCCAAGATACGCGAAAGCAAAGTACCCAATCCAACTATAACAGCTGAATTTATTATACTCATTTACTCCTCCTAGTAGCGATTGCTATCACACAATTATTGTAATTTGTATACACGATATTGTGTGAATCAGATACGACAGAATTATCTATAATAGAAAGTGCATTTTTGCTGAAAACTGAACTATTCCCATCGCATTTTAATATTGCTTCGTGTGCTGTCCACAGCTTGTAAAAACCCTTACTATTAATAACAGTCGTACTAAATATTCTTTTAGATATTCTTGCAAAATCTCTAGCAACCGATTTTTCAATATCAATACCTATCTGATAATTTGCGATTACTATAGCTAGATAATTAGACGTATGAGATAAACTAAAATGAAGGTCACTTCCTGTAATATAAGGCTTTCCACACGTAGTATATGAAAAAGAAATATCCTGAGGTATAATATCAAGCATCGCGCCTAATTTACACTTAAGCTCACCCCTCGATATCAAAAACATCCTTTTTTTATTATTATCACTAATTTTAAAATATCTTTCAAATTCAGCAGCATTTAAATACGACTTATACTGCCTAATCACGTAGTCATCGTACTTCTGATCATCAATGTCTAAAGTAAACAACAACTGCATATGCTTGCTATAAAAAACATGGCTGGGGAACCTGGATTCGAACCAAGGTTGCCCGGTCCAGAGCCGGGAGTTCTACCGCTAAACTATTCCCCAATAACTCCCGAATGCTATCACAAATAACCGATAATTGCAACAGCTTCTCATCATGCTTGCCAAAGTTTACTTAATATTTATTCGTATCTGATACGCAACGAAATAACATTTTTACAAACCAAAGAATATGTTGATGATATTTGCATAATGCTAATCAAAAATGTATCTAAAAATCGGATTATATGAGAAAGAATTAAATATATATTAAAGAGTTAGGTATACACTAATATATATTTATATAGGTGTACACGGATGCGAAAAATATTGTTGTTTATGTTTGTATTTGTTTTCCATGACATAAATTCTTGCAGACAACCGGAGATATGTACTCTAAAATTAGGAAATACGGAGCTACAATTTAGAGATGTTCAGCATTTGAATAATGGAAAAGAATTAGAGTGTATCTCAAACTTTATTAAGGGAGATTATGTAGCTTTTTCTGAAGATTTGAATCTATGTGTACATCAAGGTTTTTGTTCACAAGAAGAAGTTGATAAAGCTGATTTTGAAAAGCTTTACTATAACGATATGGTATTGCGACTTGGCGAGTTTGCGCTGACAAACGTATCTATATTTACCTATATTGGTCTATATAGTGTTATGCTTGTTGATACTATATCTAATAATAAATTAATTGCGCCAGAAACTATAATTAATTCACAAACTCGGTTTTGTTTTACAAACTGTTTTCCACATTATGTAGGATATTTACCGTATGAACTGTTGTTACTAAGAGCAG